>NZ_CP137080.1:2094597-2792796 GCF_036324365.1 Microbacterium limosum | reverse complement strand
GCCCGGGATAATGATCCGTTCGTCCCTCTCGGTTTGTGGCGGCAACGAGCGAGGGCGTATCCTTACGAAGTTGACTTATGCCTTCGCGGCATTTCTCCCGCCAGATATCGTCTCCGGTCGCCCACGTCCCGGTGACACGACTCCCGGAGTGACACTATGAGCAAGCGCACCTTCCAGCCCAACAACCGCCGCCGCGCCAAGAAGCACGGCTTCCGCGCCCGCATGCGCACGCGCGCCGGCCGCGCCATCCTCTCGGCCCGCCGGGCCAAGGGGCGCGACACCATTTCGGCCTGACTTCTCCGGTGCTCTCCAGAGCGAACCGCCTCACCCGCGGACTCGACTACCGCCATGTGGTACGACGGGGAAGACGCTGTGCGGGAGCCCACATCGTGACGCACGTCGTTTCCCATGCGGGGGGCGGCGTGCGCTTCGGTTTCATCGTCGCCAAAAACGTCGGGTCTGCCGTCACGCGCAACACCGTCCGGCGGCGGCTGAAGGCCGCCTGTCAGGCTCTTCTTCCCGCGATCGGAGACGGCAAGGATGTCGTCATCCGCGCCCTGCCGACGTCGTCGCTCGCCGACTACGCCACGTTGCACGCCGAGGTGCGGCGATGCCTGGAGCGGGCGGCATGATGGGCGATCCGCTTCCCGTCGCGATGACGGGTCATGCGCACCTCGATCCCGCGCGCGGGTTGGCGGCCCTCGCGCTCGCTCCGCGCAACCTCGGCATCGCCGCCCTTCTGGCCTACAGGGCCGTGATCTCCCCGATCTACGGCGATGTCTGCAAGTACTACCCGACGTGCTCCGCATACGCCGTGGGTGCGGTGCAGCAGCACGGGCTCGTCATCGGTGCGGCCAGAGCAGCCCGCCGCCTGGCCGGCTGCCACCCCTGGGCGCACGGCGGAATCGACGACGTGCCCGCCCACCCGCGCTTCCGGCATGAGCTGACCCCTCGCGGGTTCGTCGTGCCCGCTCCCCCGAGAAAGGACTGATCCGTGCCGGATCTTTTCGGAATCATCCTCTGGCCGCTCAAATGGGCGGTAGAGCTCGTGCTCGTCGCGTGGCACTGGCTGTTCACCACCATGGGTCTGCCGGCCGCGGAGGGCATCACGTGGGTGCTCTCGATCGTGGGCCTCGTCATCGTGGTGCGCGCCGCGCTGATTCCCCTCTTCGTCCGGCAGATCAAGAGCCAGCGGAAGATGATGGAAATCGCTCCTGAACTGCGAAAAGTTCAGGAGAAATACCGAGGCAAGCGGGACCAGCTCTCTCGGGAGGCCATGAGCCGCGAGACGATGGCGCTGTACAAGAAGCACGGCACGACACCCGTCTCGAGCTGTCTGCCGCTGCTCGTGCAGATGCCGATCTTCTTCGCCCTCTTCTCCGTGCTGAACGATGTGCAGAAGATCGGGGCCAATCCGGACTTCAGTGGTGTGGGGCTCCTCGACAACGAGCTGACCCGGGAGTTCTACGACGCGCGGCTGTTCGGCGTCGCGTCGCTGCACGAGACCCTCATCAACGCGGTCGAGAGCAGCAACACGGTGGCGATCGTCATCCTGGTGATCCTCGTCGCCCTCATGATCGTGTCGCAGTTCTTCACTCAGCTGCAGATCATCTCGAAGAATCTGTCGCCGGAGGCCAAGACGGGCCAGGCGTATCAGATGCAGAAGATCATGCTGTACATCCTGCCGCTGGCGTTCATCTTCTCGGGCGTCTTCTTCCCGCTCGGTGTCGTCATCTACTGGTTCACCTCCAACATCTGGACGATGGTGCAGCAGTTCATCGTCATCCGCGAGATGCCGACGCCGGGCTCGGATGCCGCGAAGGCGCGCGAGGAGAGACTCGCGCGCAAGGGCAAGGCGATCAACGCCGAGGGCAAAGTCGTGCCCATGGCCAAGTACCTCGAGGAGCAGGAGCGCCTGCGTATCGAGGCCGAGAAGGCGAAGGCGGCAGCCCCCAAGCGGCAGCAGCCCGTCAGCAAGCAGCGCGCCAAGAAGCAGGGCGGAAAACCTGCGGGTGGGGCGCCCTCGAAGCCATCGGCGGGTGGGGCCGGCGGACCGTCGTCATCGGGTGACCCCGACGGCGGCGCGAGTGCCCCCGCGGCCCGCTGACGCGAGTACAGCCTGCCCGAGAGCGGAAGTGTGAGAGGACGATCATGACGACGACATCTGGAGCCGAGACCACGGAGTCCGGTACCGACGAGCCCACGGTGGCCCACCTGGAGCAGGAGGGTGACGTCGCGGCGGACTACATCGAGGAGCTGCTCGACATTGCCGACCTCGATGGCGACATCGAGCTGGACGTACGCGATGGCCGCGCATACGTCTCGGTGGAGGCGAGCGAGGAGGGATCCGGCGCCCTTCGTGTGCTTTCAGACCCCGAGACGGTGCGGGCGCTCCAGGAGCTGACGCGCATCGCGGTGCAGAGCAAGACGGGTCGCTTCTCGCGCCTGATCCTCGACATCGGCGGATCGCGCGACACGCGCCAGAGCGAGCTTGAGCAGCTCGTCGCCCGCGCCATCGAGCGCCTCGGCGACGGAGCGGGACAGGCGTCGCTGCCGGCGATGTCGAGCTACGAGCGAAAGTTGGTCCACGACATCGTCGCAGAGCGGGGATACGTCTCCGAGTCGTACGGTGAGGGCGCCGATCGTCACACGGTGATCCGCCGCGCTTGACGCGTTCCACGTGAAACATCCATGAGCGACCTCGAGATCGAACCCGACGCCGCCGCGGCGTTGTTCGGCGACCGCGTCGACGTCGCTCGTGCTTTCGTGGCCAACCTCGCGCAGCACGGCGAAGAGCGGGGCCTGATCGGACCACTCGAGTTGCCTCGACTGTGGACGCGGCACGTGCTGAACAGCGCGGTGATCGCACCGCTGTTCGTGGCCGGGGGCCGAGTAGGCGATGTCGGGTCGGGCGCCGGACTGCCCGGGCTCGTGCTCGCGATCGCTCGCCCCGACATCTCTTGGGTCTTGATCGAGCCGATGGAGCGCCGCGTCGCCTGGCTCACGGAGCAGGCCGCCGACCTGGGCCTGCAGAACGTCGAGGTCGTCCGCAGTCGCGCGGAGGACTTCCGCCCCACGCCCCCGCTCGACCAGGTGACGGCCCGCGCCGTCTCGGCCCTGCGCACGCTCATTCCGCTGACGGCGCCGCTCGCCCGCCCGGGCGGTGAACTCGTGCTGCTCAAGGGCGCGGCGGCGGCGGCGGAGATCGGTGCCGCGGAGAAGCAGATCCGTCGCTTCCGACTCACGGATGTCCGCGTCGAGGTCGTCGGCGAGGGTGTCATCTCCGAGCCGACGCGCGTCGTGAGGGCGACACTGCCGCTCTGAGCCGCGGTGAGAACAAGAACCCCCGGTGTGTCTGAGGTGGTCGCCCTGCGGCACGCGGTCCCGTTGTTTCACGTGAAACCCGGGGCGCCGCGGCGGGTTGGCTGGGACGCACCCGGAGGTCCGCCGACTCAGGATGAGCATCGTCATCGACGGAAGGCGGCGTGCAGTGGCGGGGCGAGTGAGGCGGCGTTCACCTCGAGGTCGTTGCCCCGGTGCGCTCCGCCTGCCCGCAGATCGGCCAGTGTGGCGGCCGGCCGGCTGACGGACCTCGGCGAGGAACGGGTGGTTTCCAGCATGATCGCCGTCACAGGAGTCTCACGAGCCCGGGGACGGTGAATACGATGCCCCGCGAGTACGAGCGGGTGTTGCACGTGCAACGTCACTGCGAGGCCGAGGGCCGATGCGGGCGGCTGCTCGTGGGTGATTGGGGCGGTTTCACGTGAAACATCCGGCTTGCGGCGGCGTTCCGCGGGCGACGGGAAGCCTGACGTGGGACGACCTCCCGAACAGCGATGTATGTGGTCTTGCTCGCGCGTTCGTCTCTACGAGGAAGGCGCTCGAGGTTTCACGTGAAACATCCGGAGGTGCGGCACTCCACCTCTCTGCTCGACCCGGGACGCACGCGTTTTACGTGAAACACCGAGCGTTCTGTGCGGCACGCTCTGGGTTGGCGGGCGGCGTCGGCGCGAGCGCTTAGAGTGGTTCAGGTCCCCCGAACATGTAGTGGAGCGTTTCACGTGGAACATTCCGAGCGCGCGCAGCACACCGCATCCGCGTCTCTCGATGACACCCCGCTCGCTCGGGAGCTGGCCGACCTCAGTGCCCGGCGCCGCGCCCTCGAGGGGGTCGACGTCGATCTGCCCGTCGACACGCGCATCATGACCGTGTCCAACCAGAAGGGCGGGGTCGGCAAGACGACGACGACGGTGAACATCGCGGCAGCGCTCGCATCACTGGGTGCGAAGGTGCTCGTCGTCGACCTCGACCCGCAGGGAAACGCCTCGACGGCACTCGGCGTCGTGCACACCGCGGAAACGCCCAGTGTGTACGACGTGCTGATCGACGAATTCCCTCTCGCCGACATCGTGCAGCAGAGCCCGGAATCGCCACGTCTCCTGTGCGCCCCCAGCACGATCCATCTCGCGGGCGCGGAGATCGAGCTGGTGTCGCAGGTGGCGCGCGAGCACCGTCTGCGATCGGCCCTCGATGACTTCCTGGCGTCGCAGGAGGAGCCGATCCACTTCGTCATCATCGATTGCCCCCCGTCGCTCGGGTTGCTGACGATCAACGCGTTCGCGGCCGCGGATGAGGTCTTCATCCCCATCCAGTGCGAGTACTACGCGCTGGAGGGCCTCAGCCAGCTCCTCGGCAGTGTGCGCATGATCCAGAAGCACCTGAATCCCCCCCTTCACGTCTCGACCATCCTGCTGACGATGTACGACGGGCGCACCAAGCTCGCCCAGCAGGTGGCGGAGGAGGTTCGCTCGCACTTTGCCGACCAGGTGCTGCGCACCGTCATTCCGCGTTCGGTGCGGGTGTCGGAGGCGCCGAGCTTCGGCCAGACCGTCATCGCGTACGACGGCCAGTCGGCCGGCGCCATCGCCTACCGCGAGGCCGCGGTCGAGATCACACGTCGAGGGGTGCCCGCCCCGGCACGCACCGCTCAGCAGGAAGGAGCGAGCTGATGCCCGCGAAAAGAACAGGACTCGGCCGGGGTATCGGCGCGCTCATCCCCACGAGCGAGTCGGAGTCGCGCCCCGTGGATGTGTTCTTCCCCGGCGCATCGCGCACAGCGGCCGTCTCGGCCGACGAGGTCGCGACCGACGTGATCGCCCCGCCGACGCTCGACGGCCACGCCCCGGCATCCGGGAGCGCGGATGCCGGGGCCGCCGCGGGAGAGGAGGAGCTCGTCGATGTGCCCGGCGCGCGGCTCGTCCACCTCGACCCGCACTCGATCGTCCCGAACCCCCGCCAGCCCCGCACGCACTTCGACGCCGACGAACTCGCCGAGCTGATCCACAGCGTGCGGGAGTTCGGCGTGCTGCAGCCCGTCGTCGTCCGTCCGAGCGACGACCAGCCCGATACGTACGAGCTGATCATGGGAGAGCGCCGCACCCGCGCGGCGCGCGAAGCCGGGCTGGAGTCCATTCCCGCCGTCATCCGCGACACGGCCGAGGAGCACCTGCTCCGCGACGCGCTGCTGGAGAACCTCCACCGCTCTCAGCTGAACCCGCTCGAAGAGGCATCCGCCTACCAGCAGCTTCTGGAGGACTTCGGCATCACCCAGGAGGAGCTCGCCACGCGCATCGGACGATCGCGCCCGCAGATCTCCAACACCATCCGCCTTCTCCGCCTTCCCGTTCCCGTGCAGCAGCGGGTCGCGGCCGGGGTGCTGTCGGCGGGCCACGCGCGGGCGATCCTGTCGCTCGAGGACGGCGACGCGATGCAGCGCCTGGCCGACAAGGTCGTCAACGAGGATCTCTCCGTGCGTGCCACGGAGGCGGCCGCGAGAAGCGGCGTCGACTCCAAGCGCGCACGGCCGCAGGCGGGCACGCGCCGTGGTCACCTCGACGAGGTGGCGGAACGGGTGGGCGACCGGCTCGACACCCGCGTGCGCATCTCTCTGTCGGCAAAAAAAGGCCAGATCGTGATTGATTTCGCTTCCATCCAGGACCTCAATCGCATCATCGGAGAGATGGGCGTGGACGCCTACGGCGCCGTCTGACCTCGCGTCTCGAGAACGACGAGAGCCCCGCCGACAACGCGCCGGCGGGGCTCTCGTGACTCGGAGGTCGTCAGCCGATGAACGGCTTGAGGTCCTGCTCGAGCGCGAACTTGGGCTTCGCGCCGATGATCGTCGTCTTCACCTCGCCGCCTTCGAAAACCTTCATGGCAGGGATCGACGTGATCTGGTACTTCATGGCCAGATCGGGGTTCTCATCGACGTTGAGCTTGAGGATCGTGATCTTGTCGGGGTTCTCCGACTGGATCTGATCGAGAACGGGCGCAACCATGCGGCAGGGTCCGCACCATTCGGCCCAGAAGTCGACGAGCACGGGACCCTCGGCCTGGAGCACGTCCTGCTCCCAGGTGCCCGAGGTGGTGGCCTTGGCGGTCATGATGTCTCCTTGTTCGGGGTTCACGGGGGGCCAACGCGCGTCGGCCGGGAATTGTTCCGCCTATGCGACGGCGGCGTCGGCCTTCTGCTCCGCCTGAGCGAGCGCGGCCAGGAAGTGCTCGGCATCCAGCGCCGCGACCGTTCCGCTGCCGGCCGCCGTGACGGCCTGACGGTAGGTGGGGTCGATGACGTCGCCCGCGGCGAAGACACCGGGGACGGTCGTGCGCGAAGAACGGCCGTCGACCTTGATCGTGCCCTCAGGGGCGAGCTCGAGCTTGCCGTGCACGAGGTGGGTGCGGGGGTCGTTCCCGATCGCGACGAAGAGACCGTCGAGGGGCAGCTCGCGAGTCGTGCCGTCCTCGGTGGAGCGCAGCACGACGCCGCTCACGGCGTCCTCGCCCAGGATGTCGGCGATCTCGGCGTTCCAGATGAACTCGATCTTCGGGTCGGCGAATGCCCGCTCCTGCATGATCTTCGACGCACGCAGGGTGTCCTTGCGGTGGATGATGTACACCTTCGAGGCGAACCGCGTGAGGAAGGTCGCCTCCTCCATGGCCGAGTCGCCGCCGCCGACGACGGCGATCGTGCGCTCCCGGAAGAAGAAGCCGTCGCACGTGGCGCACCACGACACGCCCCGACCGGACAGGCGCTCCTCGCCCTCCAGGCCCAGCTTGCGGTAGGCGGACCCGGTCGCGAAGATCACCGCGGATGCCTCGTGCACCGCACCGCTGCCGAGCGTGACCTTCTTCACGGCGCCGTCGAGGTCGAGCTCCACGACATCGTCGTAGAGCACCTCGGCGCCGAACTTCTCGGCCTGCTCGCGCATCTTGTCCATGAGCTCGGGGCCCTGGATGCCCTCGGGGAACCCGGGGAAGTTCTCCACCTCGGTGGTGTTCATCAGCTCGCCGCCGGCCTCGACGGAGCTGGCGACCACGAGCGGCTCGAGGTTGGCGCGCGCGGCGTAGATGGCGGCGGTGTACCCCGCCGGACCGGAGCCGATGATGATGACCTGACGCACGTGTGTTCCTTCCTCAGCGCTGTCGTGACGTTCAGCAGCGTGCAACACATCGTAGCCCGCGCCCATTCCAGGCCCCCGGCGAGGTTTCGGAGACCGGAAGGGTTGGCACGCCCGTCATGACGCGTTCACCCGCCGGATCACCGGCGGAAGCGGCGCACGACGCTTCCGAGCACCGCCAGCTCGGGCGCACGGAAGGCCGCGAGGACGGCGACGTACACGGCAGCGACGACCGCGCCGATGACGATCGTGCCGACGACGGCCAGGGGCACGGATGCCGCGGCCCAGCCCCCGACGCCCCCGAACGCGAGGAAGAGGCCCCACCCGGCCGCTCCCGCGGGCAGGCCCGCCGCGAAGAAGCGCGCGAGCGATCCGAGCGTCGCGGTGAGCTCGAGGCGACCGAGCTTGCGCCGGAGCAGCCAGATGGCGAGGGCGAGCTGCACGAGACCCGCGAGCGACTGGCCGAGCGCGATGCCGGCCGCGAGCCGCTCGATCGGCAGCACGGCGGAGGCGGCGACGGCCGTCACGACGACGAGCACCGCCTGCACGAGGGTGAAGACGAAGGGGCGCACGGTGTCGCCGTAGGCGTAGAAGGTGCGCTGCACGATGTAGAGGATCGAGAGCGGGACGAGCCCGACGAGGTACGCACCCAGCACGAGGGCGAACTCCGCGGCATCCGGCGCCGATTCCGAGAAGATGCGCGAGACGGTGACCGACGCCGCGGCGACGGCGGCGAGGGCTCCGACCATGAAGAAACAGACGCTGCGGATGCTCGCCGCGAGATCGGTACGCACCTCGTCGTGGCGGCCCGCGGCGGCGTGCTCGCTCAGCTGCGTGAAGTAGGGGGTGCCGATCGAGACGGCGATGACCGAGTACGGGAGGATGAAGATGAACCACGCGTAGTTCATGGTCGCGATCGACGGGGCGATCTCCGAGGCCTGGCTGGCGATGCGCGTCTGCACGAGGCCCGCGATCTGGCCGACGATCACCATGAGGAACGTCCACCATGCGAGCGTTCCCATGTGGCGAAGGCCCATGCCCCGCCACGCGAAGTCGGGCCGGACGCGCAGGCCGGCGCGACGCCAGAAGGCGACGAGCAGCAGCGCCTGTGCGGCGATCCCGAGCGTCGCGGTTCCGGCGAGAACCGTGATCATGTCCGCCGACCAGTCGAGCACGTCGGAGCGGTGCGGCCCGAAGAGGGCGATGAAGATGCCGAACCCGGCGATCGACACGACGTTGTTGACGATCGGGGCCCACGTGTACGGCCCGAACACGCGACGCGCGTTGAGGGTCTCGCCCACGAGCGCGTACAACCCGTAGAAGAACAGCTGCGGCAGGCACCAGTACGCGAACGCGACCGTCAGCGCGTACTGCGCACCCGCGAACGTGGCGAACAGCTGCACGAGCCAGGGTGCCGCGAGCGTCGCGAGGCCCGTCGTGACGACGAGTACGACCGTCCCGAGCGTCAGCAGCTTGGAGACGAACGCGCCGCCCCCGTCGGCGTGCGCGGCCGCCCGCACGATCTGGGGAACGATCACGCCCGTGAGGATGCCGGTGGAGATGATCGCGTAGATGTTGTTCGGAAGCTGGTTGGCGATGGCGAACGCATCGGCCGCTCCCGAAGCGACGGATCCGAGCGCGAGCACCAGCACGACCGAGCGCACCAGTCCGGTCACCCGGGATATCAGGGTGCCGGCGGCGAGTACGGCGCTCGCGCGGCCGAGGCTAGCCACTCGTCTCCTCCGCCCGCTTCGCGCGCCGGCGCCGCAGGACCGTGCGCACGACCCCCGTCGCGATGAAGCCGACCACGAGCACCGAGAGCACGACGATCCCGATCGCCTCCCACTCGGCGCGCACCTGCACCTCGGCGACGCGCTCCGGGCCCACCTGCTCCGACGTGGGGCTCAGCAGCCGCAGCGAGATGTCGACCTCGCCGCTGCCGACTCGGGCCCGCACGGGCACCTGCACACGCGTGTTCACGCCCGGCTCCGCCCGCACGACGGTCGTGCGCTCGACATCCAGGCGCAGGTTGTCGGGCACCGCGACGAGCACGACGTTGGCGGCCCAGGGAAGATCGTTGCGCACGAAGAACTGCAGGCCCGCCTCCGGGCTGATGAGCTGGATCGTGGAGGGCGGCTGCAACTCGACGGCGGTGAGCGTCGCCTGCGTCTGTTCCGCGTGGTCCGCCATCGCCGCCGGCCACTCCTCGTCGTCGAACCAGCCGGCGCCGATGAGCTGCAGGATCGCGGTGCGCTCGGGTTCGAGCATCAGCGAGGGCTCGTCGATGACGGCCGAGAAGACCTCCAGCCGCTCTTCGCCGACGAGCAACCGCTGCAACGCTTCCACGTGTTCGGCCGGGGCGGGGGCGAGCGCCCTGGTGGGAGTGGCTTCGGCGGCGCGCAGCTCGTCCCAGCCGAGGGGGGCGGTACCCAGGTAGCCCGACACCCCGCCGAGGGCGGTCTGCAGGCCGAATGCGGATGCCTCGTCGAGGCGGTCCACGGCGAGCAGGACCGGACCGGAGGCCCGCGTCGTGGCGAGGGCAAGGTGAGCGGAGAGGGTCGACAGCGCCTCGGCGCGCGACGTGTCGCCGGGCTCGGCAGCGGCGGTCAGTGCGGCCGAGGCGGCGGAGTCGTAGACGAGGACGTCGGCGTCGCCCACGGTTCCCGCGGCGGTGACGGTGTCGCGCTCGGCGGCGTCGGAGGCGAGCAGCGTCAGCGGATCGGGGGTGTCTCCGGATGCTTCGGCCCAGGCCGCGAGGGTCTGCACGACGCCGTCGTCCGCGTGTCCCTCGGCGGGCCAGAAGACACCGCTGCGGGCGCCGGGGATCTCGGTCAGCTCCGCGAGGTCGGGGAGGACGGGCTCACCTCCGTCGTCGGGTTCCCCCGTCGGCGCCGGGGACGGGGTCGCCGGCGCGCCGGTGGGGGCGGGGGTGGGCGTCGCGGTGTCCTCGGCGACGTCGGCCGGGTCCACGGCGTAGGCGAGCCCCCGCGGCTCGAGCAGGCCGGAGAGCCCGGCATGCACCTGGGTCGCGACATCCGCGTCTGCGAACTGCAGGGCGAAGCGGGTGTTCGGCAGGGCCTCCAGCCGGGCCAGCCATTGCGTCGACGACGCGGGGGCGGCGGTGCCCAGAACACGGATGGAGGCGACGATCGCGGGATCGATCGCGAGGACGGCCGCGGATCCCGACACGCCGTCGACCAGCTGTGTGAGCCGACCGTCTGCGGCGGTCAGGGAAACGAGCTCCTCCGCGCTCAGCAGGCCCGTCGTTCGGGGGCCCGCCGTGATCGGCACGACGATGCCGACGGGGGCGGTGGCCGGCGGGGCGGCCGTATCGAGCAGCACGATCGCCCCGCGGGCCGGCTCGCTCGCGCCGACGGCGGCCTCGATGGGGTAGACCCCGGGTGCGAGGCCCGCCCAGCCGGGCGTCTCGGCGGCGATGCTGGACGTGATCGCGACGCTCTCGCCCGCGGCGATGGCGGGGACGGGCTGCCGGTCGATCACGGCCGTTTCGAGATCCGTGGTGTTCGCGAGCCACCCGTCGAGGATCGCCGGGTCTGTGATCGGCGCCGTGCCCACCGAGACGCCCGCCGTCGTCGGCTCCAGCTCGGCATCCGACGGGTTCTCGGCCACGACCGACACCGACAGCGGCTCGCCGGTGCGTACGAGACCCCGGTTCAGGGCGGCGACGGTGACGAGGGGGGCGTCCCCGGCATCCGCCGTCGCCGTCGGGTTCGGCGTGGGCAGCGGGGCCGCGCTCGCGCCCGGGGCCGCCGGTGCACACAGCGCCAGCAGCGCCAGCGCGAGCATCGCGAAGAAGATCGCGAGCCGGGCGCGGGGGCGGGATGCGGATGCCGCGCACGCGGATCCGGTCCGCACGCCGGAACCAGAATGGGGGTGCGTCACGGTCAGTCCGGGGTCAGCTGGGGTGCGAGGGCGCTCGCACGTTCCGCCCGATTCTACGGTGGCGGCAGCCGGGCTCCCTGAGCGGGCGCGCGCGCCGCGATTGAATGGAGGAGTGATCCCCGAACCCTCCCCGTCCCTGTGTGCCGCGCTCGCCGCCGATCTGGATGCCGCGGGCTACACCTCCGCGCGGCTGCGGGCCCTGTGGGGCGTGGTGGCCGACGAGGCGCTCGGCCGGGGCCGCGCGCTGCCGGTGCGCCGCGCGCTGGCCCGCGTCGATGACGCCGCCGCGACGCTGGCACGCCTGTTCTGGCTCGGCGACCCCGTCTCCTCGGGCGAGCTGGAGCGGGCTCTGCCGCGCTGCGGTGTCGCGGGACTCGTGGCGCTGGGACTCGCGCGGGAGGATGCCGCGGGGATCGTCCCGCTCGCGGTGGTGCGCCCGCAGGCGTTCGTCGACGACGCGGGCGCCGGCGAGTGGTGGATCGCGAGCGACCTCGACGAGGTGGCGCTCGGCGGACCGATCGCGCCCGACCACGTGCTCGGCGTCGGTGGCGCGTCGATGACGCTCGCGGGGCTGCAGCTGCCCGTGCCGGCGGACCGTGTGTTGGATCTCGGGACCGGCTGCGGCATCCAGGCGCTGCGGGCCCGCCGGGCCGCCGAGGCGGTCGTCGCGACCGACGTCTCCGAGCCAGCGCTGCGCTTTGCCCGGCTGAACGCCCTGCTCAACGACGTGGCCGGGGTGCAGACCCGGCACGGGAGCCTGTTCGAGCCCGTTGCGGGCGAGAGCTTCGATCGCATCGTCTCCAACCCGCCCTTCGTCATCACTCCGCGGGCCACGGGGGTGCCCGCCTACGAGTACCGCGACGGCGGATTGGAGGGCGACGATCTCGTTCGGGCCGTCGTCACGGGCGCGGGAACCCACCTCTCGCCCGGGGGGACGGCGCAGCTGCTCGGCAACTGGGAGTACCGGGACGGGGAGGACGGGCTCGAGCGCGTGCGGGAGTGGGTGGCCCTCTCGCCCGTCGCGTTGGATGCGTGGGTCATCGAGCGGGAACGCCTCGACCCCGTCGCCTACGCCGAGCTGTGGATCCGCGATGGCGGCACGGTGCCGGGCAGCCCGGGCTACGACGTCCTGCTCTCGGCGTGGCTGGACGACTTCGCGGCGCGGGGGGTCGACGAGATCGGCTTCGGCTACATCCTGCTGCGCCGCCCTCGGGAGGGACGCCCGACGCTCGCCCGGTACGAGCGCGTGGCGCAGCCGGTGGCCGAGCGCGCGCTCGGGGCGCACCTGGCGGCGTGCCTCGTGGCGCACGACCGGCAGCGCGCGCTCGACGACGACGGGCTCGCGGCATCCGTCCTGCAGGTCGCCGACGACGTGACCGAGGCCCGCCACCACCTGCCGGGTGCCGCCGACCCGAGCGTCATCGAGCTGCGGCAGGGCGGTGGCTTCTCCCGCACGATCCCCGTGGACCCCGCGCTCGCGGCCCTCGTCGGCGCGTGCGACGGCGAGCTGCCGGTCGGACGCCTGATCGACGCGATCGCCCAGCTGATGGAGGTGGATGCCGCGGCGCTGCGCGAAGACCTGCTGCCGCGCGTCCGGGACCTGCTCGGCGACGGGCTGCTGCGCTTCGCGGGCTCGTAGGCCCCCGTGCACGACGGGCGGGGCGCGTGCGGCTCCGTGGGGCGGGTGCGCCGCTGGGTAGGCTGGGAGGCATGGTGAGCATGGCCGAGGGCCTCGCGCGACTCGAGGCCCTGGCGGCCTCGCCCGTCGTCGCGACGCTCGCCGACGCGTTCGCCGGCGCCGGGTTCGAGTTCGCCGTCGTCGGCGGCCCCGTGCGGGACGCCTTCCTCGGCCGGGCCACCAACGACCTCGACTTCGCGACCGACGCCCGGCCCGACGACATCCTCCGCATCGTCACCCCGATCAGCACGGCGCAGTGGGACATGGGGCGCGACTTCGGCACGATCGGCGCGCGGGTCCGGGGCGAGCAGGTCGAGATCACGACCTATCGCGCCGACGCGTACGACGGCGCCTCGCGCAAGCCCGTCGTCGCGTTCGGCGATTCGCTCGAGGCCGATCTCGGCCGCCGCGACTTCACCGTGAACGCCATGGCCCTGCGGGTCCCGGAGCGCCGCCTCGTCGATCCGACGGGAGGGGTGGAGGATCTCCTGGCGCGCGTGCTGCGCACCCCGGCATCCCCCGACGTCAGCTTCGGAGACGATCCGCTGCGGATGCTGCGGGCCGCCCGTTTCGCGGGGCAGCTCGGGTTCGCCGTCGATGCGGCCGCGCTCGAGGCCATGGCGCGCATGCGCGAATCGCTCTCGATCGTCAGCGCCGAGCGCGTGCAGGGCGAGCTGGTGCGGCTGCTGCAGTCGGCCGACCCCGTGCTGGGCCTGCGCATCCTCGTCGACACGGAGCTCGCCGAGGTGTTCCTGCCGGAGGTCCCCGCCCTCCGCCTCGAGGTCGACGAGCACCACCACCACAAGGACGTCTACGAGCACTCCCTCACGGTGCTGCGCCAGGCGATCGACCTCGAGCGCGTGCGACGACCCGGCACGGCGCCCGACCTCGTGCTGCGCCTGGCGGCGCTGCTGCACGACATCGGCAAGCCCGCGACGCGCAAGCTCGAGCCCGGAGGGGGCGTGAGCTTCCACCATCACGACGTCGTCGGGGCGCGCCTCGCCCGCAAGCGCCTGAGCGCGCTGCGGTTCGACACCGCCACGACCGCGGCCGTCACGCAGCTGATCGAGCAGCACCTGCGCTTCTTCGGCTACGCGGAGGGCACCTGGACCGACTCCGCCGTGCGCCGGTATGTGCGGGACGCGGGAGAGAACCTCGAGCGCCTCCACATCCTCACGCGGGCCGATGTCACGACCCGCAACAAGCGCAAGGCCGCCCGGCTCCGCTCGGCGTACGACGACATCGAGCGCCGGATCGACGAGTTGGCCGCGCAGGAGGAGCTCGACGCGATCCGCCCCGAGCTCGACGGCAACCGCATTCAGGAGGTGCTGGGCCTGCGGCCCGGCCCTCAAGTGGGTGCCGCCTACCGGTTCCTGCTCGACCTGCGGCTCGATGAGGGCGTGCTCGGCCCGGACGAGGCGGAGCGGCGCCTGCGGGAGTGGTGGGCCCAGCAGGGCTGAGACCCGGTCGCTTCAGGCCCGCCGCGCGTCCGCCCGCAGCGTCGACGCGTGCGCGAGCGCGTCTGCGGCCAGGCGGGCCGACGTGTCGGCGTCGCGCATCCACAGGGGGACGGCGACGCTCGGGATGCCGTCGGCCGTGAGCGCCGGGCCGGATGCCGCGTCCTCCTCCGCCACGAGCCAGCCATCGAGCAGCCCCCCTCGCGAGCGCGCTCCGTAGTGCCGGGCGACGGCCGCGGCATCCGTCTCCACGCCGATCGCGGCGAGGCACGAGTCGGCCATGCCCCGCACGGCGGCCCCGCCGATGATGCCCGACACGCCCACGACGGGGGCCGGGGCCCGGCGGAGGGCGTCGCGCATGCCGGGGATAGCGAGGATCGGACCGATCGAGACGACGGGGTTGGAGGGCGCGACCAGGACGACGTCGGCCGCCCCGATGGCGGCGAGGGCGGCCGGTGCGGGGCTCGCCTTCGCGATCCCCGCATGTTCGAACCGGATCGCCGGCAGCGAGGCGCGGTGGCGGGTCCACCACTCCTGGAAGTGCATCCGGTCGCCGCCCTCGACGACGACGTGCGTGTCGATCTCGTCGTCGGTGGCGGGGTGCAGCGTGACGCCGAGGTCCCACCTCGTACCGAGCCGGCGGGCGACCTGGCTCGGGGTCTCGCCCGCGCGCAGCCACGCCGTGCGCGCGAGGTGGGTGCCGAGGTCGAGGTCGCCGAGCGTGAACCACGGCGGGGTGACGCCCCACGCCTGCAGCTCGGCGGCGACGCGCTCGCTCTCGCCGCGGCGGCCCCACCCGCGTTCGTCGTCGTTCTCGCCGGCGAGGGTGTAGAGGAGGGAGTCGTGGTCGGGCCAGATGCGCACTCCCGCCAGCCACCAGTCGTCGCCGGTGTTGACCACGACGTCGATCCGCTCGATGTCGCCGGAGCGCCGCGCGTGCTCGCGCACGCCTCGCGCGAACCGCGCGCCGCCCACGCCGCCCGCCAGCACCGTCACCTTCATGGGGACAACGCTAGCCGCGGCATCCGGTGGGCAGCCGACCGCGCCGTTGCGGGCGAGATCGATCGTCGACGTCAGGCCCCTGGGCCGGGACAGAGATGGCGGGTATCCTGTGCGAACCGTCACTGGAGATGGGGGGCGCATGCCGTCGCCGTGGTCGCCGCGCCGGGAGGTCTCGCCGCAGACGTCCCGTCTGCTGATCGAGCGCGCGCACGACGAGCTCGTGCTGGGCAATCCCGGCGATGAGCGGCTGCGCGATGTCCGGCCGCTCGTGCGGGAGTCATGGCGACGCTCGCTCGCGGGCATGGTCGGCGCCGAGGCTCTGCCACCCGTCGCCCTGACGGCCGAGGAGTTGGAGGAGTACCGCCGCACGCATCCGCTCGCGGGGGCCCTCGAGATGATCCGCGCCCTCCTGCTCCCCGGTGATGCCGCGGACGCCGGCGTCGCCGTCGCCGTGGGGGATGCCGCGGGCAGGCTCCTCTGGGTGGAGGGCGATCGGCACGTGCGCAACCTCACGGGAGAGATGGGTTTCGTGGCCGGCGCCAACTGGTCGGAGGCGGCGGTCGGCACGGCGGCTCCGGGCACGGCGCTCGCGCTCGACCGGTCCGTGCAGATCCACGGCGCCGAGCACTACAACCGGCTCGTGCAGCCCTGGAGCTGCACGGCGGCCCCCGTGCACGATCCGGAGACCCGGCGCATCCTCGGGGTGATCGATGTCACGGGCGGGGCCAACGCCGTCACCCCTCAGGCGCAGCTTCTCGTGGATGCCACGGCGCGCGCCGTCGAGGGAGAGCTGCTCGTCGCGCGCCTGCGTGCCCGGGAGCAGGCCGCGTCTCCCGCTCGACGACGCCCGCGTCCGCCCGCCGCCGAGCCGACGCGCTCGACGCTGCGTGTTCTCGGCCGATCGCGCGCGCTGCTGGAGGTGGCCCGGGAGGGCGGCGACACGGTGACGGAACTGAGCGCCCGTCACGCCGAGATCCTCGTCATGCTCGCCACCCACCGCCAGGGGCTCTCGGCGGAGGCTCTCGCGGACCTGGTCTACGGCGCGGGCGCCGGACCCGAGACGCTGCGACCCGAGATGGTGCGGCTGCGGAAGGTGCTCGAGCGCGTCGCCCCTCACCTCGTGCCGGCCTCGCGCCCGTACCGGCTGCTCGCCGACCTCGAGACTGACGCCCACCAGGTGCTGTCGCTCTTGGACCGGGGCGCCCACCGCGTCGCGCTCGCCGCCTACCGGGGCGCCGTGCTGCCGGAGTCGGTGGGACCCGGCGTGGAGGACTTCCGCCAGGGGGTGCACCTCGCCCTCCGCGAGGCCCTTCTCGCGGAGGCGCGGGTGGACGTCTTGCTGGCGTACGCCGACACCGAGGCGGCGGCCGACGACGCCGAGGTGCTGCAGCTCTGCCTGCGCCTGCTGCCCTCCCGCTCGCCGCGGCGCGCGGGGCTCGTGGCGCGTCTGGAGCGCCTCGAGGGCTGACACGGCGGCGGCGCTCGGCCCGCGGCCGGATGCGCGGGGCCCCGCCCGGGGCGTGCAACGGAATGCAACGTTGCGCGGCATAGCGTTGTGCCACCTGCCGCGGCCTCACGCCCGGCACTCATGACACGTCGAAGGAGACAGACATGACCATCGTCGAAGAGGGCGTCTCGAGCGTCTACGCCGCTCCCGGCCAGCGCGGGGCGCTCGCCGAGTACCGCTCCCGCTACGGGCACTACATCGGCGGCGAGTTCGTCGAGCCGGTGAAGGGCCAGTACTTCGAGAACATCTCCCCCGTCACGGGCAAGCCGTTCTGCGAGGTCGGCCGCGGCACCGTCGAGGACATCGACCGAGCCGTCGACGTCGCCTGGAAGGCGTTCGCCTCCTGGGGCAAGACGAGCCCGGCCGAGCGCGCGAACATCCTCAACAAGATCGCCGACCGCATCGAGGAGAACCTGGAGAAGATCGCCGTCGCCGAGACGTGGGAGAACGGCAAGCCGATCCGCGAGACGCTCGCCGCCGACATCCCCCTCGCCGTCGATCACTTCCGCTACTTCGCCGGCGTGCTGCGGGCGCAGGAGGGGTCGCTCAGCCAGCTCGACGAGGACACCGTGGCGTACCACTTCCACGAGCCGCTCGGCGTCGTGGGTCAGATCATCCCCTGGAACTTCCCGATCCTCATGGCGACGTGGAAGCTCGCCCCCGCTCTTGCGGCAGGCAACTGCATCGTGCTCAAGCCGGCGGAGCAGACCCCGGCATCCCTTCTCTTCCTCTTCGACATCATCGGCGACCTGCTGCCGCCGGGTGTCGTGAACATCGTCAACGGGTTCGGGATCGAGGCGGGTGCGCCGCTCGCGCAGCACAAGCGCATCCGCAAGGTCGCGTTCACGGGTGAGACGACGACGGGGCGCCTGATCATGCAGTACGCGTCGCAGAACCTGATCCCCGTGACCCTCGAGCTCGGTGGCAAGAGCGCGAACGTCTTCTTCGAGGACGTCGCCCGGGCCAAGGACGACTACTACGACAAGGCCCTCGAGGGTTTCACGTTCTTCGCCCTGAACCAGGGCGAGGTCTGCACGTGTCCGTCGCGGGCGCTCATCCAGCGCTCCATCTACGAAGGGTTCCTCGGGGACGCGCTCGAGCGGGTCGGCAGGATCGTTCAGGGCAACCCGCTCGACCCCGCGACGATGATCGGCGCCCAGGCATCCAACGACCAGCTCGAGAAGATCCTGTCGTACATCCAGATCGGCAAGGAGGGCGGCGCGAAGCTGCTCGCCGGCGGCGAGAGGGTGGACCTCGGGGGCGATCTCGCGGAGGGCTACTACGTGGCGCCGACCGTGTTCGAGGGGACGAACGACATGCGCATCTTCCAGGAGGAGATCTTCGGGCCGGTGGTTTCGGTCACCTCCTTCGACGGGTTCGACGAGGCCATGTCGATCGCGAACGAGACGCTCTACGGCCTCGGCGCGGGGGTGTGGAGCCGCAGCGGCGACACGGCGTACCGCGCGGGGCGCGGCATCGAGGCCGGGCGCGTGTGGACGAACACGTACCACCAGTACCCGGCGCACGCGGCGTTCGGCGGGTACAAGCAGTCGGGCATCGGGCGGGAGAACCACCTCAAGATGCTCGATCACTATCAGCAGACGAAGAACTTGCTCGTGTCGTACGCCGAAGGGCCCATGGGCTTCTTCTGATCCGAGCGGGGGGCGGGCATCCTTTTTCCCCCCGGGTGCCCGCCCCGACGCCGCCACACCCCGTCGTCCGCAATGTACACCCCGCGATGCCGAGCGTCATCGCGGACGAAGGGGCCCACAGCGAGGCTCGAGAGGAGCGCAGACATGACCGAACGCGTCGCCGCGACGGATGCCGCGGCATCCCTTCTGCGGCAGTTGACCACCCAGCACGGACCTCTCATGTTCCACCAGTCCGGCGGCTGCTGCGACGGCAGCGCACCGATGTGCTACCCCGTCGGCATGTTCGTGACGGGTCCCTCCGACGTGCTGCTCGGCACGATCGACGCCGGCCTGGACGACCCGATCGAGGTCTACATGTCGGAGTCGCAGTTCGAGTACTGGAAGTACACACACCTCACCATCGACGTGGTGCCGGGGCGAGGGGCCGGGTTCAGCGTCGAGGGGCCGACGGGGATGCGCTTTCTCATCCGTTCGCGGATGCTGAGCGAGCCGGAGCTCGCCGACCTCGGCGTGGGCTGACGGCGGCGCGCGCCCCGCACGCGGGCGGGGCGCCGGAGCGCCGGGGCCGTTTCACGGCAGACTGGGCGCCGCGGGCGGTGGCGGAACGCCCCCGATGACGGAGCGACCGGAGGACGTGGCGGTGACCGAGAAGCGGGAGCATGCGGGCGAGGCTCGGGCCGACGCGGTCGGCGGCGGGGTGAATGCGCGCTCGACCCCCGGTTCCCCGGCATCCGCGCGGATCGGCTAGAGTAGAGAGGTTGTCTGGCGGTGGCCCTGTCCGCGTAAGCCCGAGACACGTGCACACACCCTCCTGCTGCCGGGAGATGCCCGGCAGCCGTTCTAGTCCGAAGGAGGTGGGTTAGTGACGCACTCGCACCAGTACGAGCTCATGGTCATCCTGCAGCCCGAGATCGACGAGCGTACGGTCGCCCCGAACCTTGACAAGTTCCTCAAGGTCATCACGAATGACGGCGGCACGATCGACAACGTCGACATCTGGGGTCGCCGGCGCCTGGCGTACGAGATCCAGAAGAAGAACGAAGGCATCTACGCCGTCGTGAACTTCACCGCCACGAGCGAGGCCACGCAGGAGCTGGACCGCCAGCTCAAGCTCTCCGAAGCCGTCATGCGCACCAAGGTGCTGCGTGCCGAGGAGGCCATCGCGCTCGTCGCCGCCGAGAAGAAGCGCTCCGAGGAGAAGGCCGCCCGCAAGGCCGCCGCTCCCGCCAAGGCAGCGAAGGCGTAAGTCTGATGGCCGGCGAGACGATCATCACCGTCGTGGGAAACCTCACGGCCGACCCCGAGCTGCGGTACACGCAGAACGGGCTCCCTGTCGCGAACTTCACGATCGCGTCGACGCCGCGCACGTTCGACCGTCAGGCAAACGAGTGGAAGGACGGCGATGCGCTGTTCCTCCGCGCGAGCGTCTGGCGTGACTTCGCCGAGCACGTCGCGGGTTCGCTGACGAAGGGCGCGCGGGTCATCGCGACCGGGCGTCTGAAGCAGCGCAACTACCAGGACCGCGAGGGCAACAACCGCACCTCGATCGAGCTCGAGGTCGACGAGATCGGCCCCTCGCTCCGCTACGCCACGGCGCAGGTCACCCGCGCGCAGGGCGGCAGCGGCGGTGGCGGTCAGAACCGCGGCCAGGTGGCCGACGAGCCGTGGGCGACGCCCGCGCAGTCGAACACCGGCGGCGGCGCAGACGGCTGGAGCGCCCCCGGCGCCTACGGCGACGACACCCCCTTCTGAACGATTCCGGATGCCGCGCCGGCCGCCCCCGCGCGTGACCTGCGGCATCCGACCCTCACCCAAAGGAAAACCACATGGCTGGAAAGTCAAGCGGCGACCGCCGCAAGCCGCGGAAGGGCGCGAAGAACGCCGCTCCCGCGAAGCCGACCCGCGTCGGCGTCATCGACTACAAGGATGTCGCCACGCTTCGCAAGTTCGTCTCGGAGCGCGGCAAGATCCGTGCCCGTCGTATCACCGGTGTCTCGGTGCAGGAGCAGCGCCTCATCGCGACCGCGATCAAGAACGCCCGCGAGATGGCGCTCCTGCCCTACGCCGGCGCTGGCCGCTAAGGAGTTCTCATGTCGAAGCTGATTCTCACGAGCGAGGTGGCCGGTCTCGGCAGCGCCGGTGACGTCATCGAGGTCAAGAACGGGTACGCCCGCAACTACCTCATCCCCCAGGGCTTTGCCGTTGCGTGGTCGCGCGGTGGCGAGAAGCAGGTTGCGTCCATCCGCGCAGCCCGCGAGTCGCGCGCGATCCACGATCACGAAGAGGCCCTCGCCCTCAAGTCGAACCTCGAGGGTTCCTCCGTCCGCCTGGCCGTCACGGCCGGCAAGGAGGGTCGCCTGTTCGGTTCCGTCAAGACCGGCGACATCGCCGATGCGGTCAAGGCCGCGGGTCTCGGCGACCTGGACAAGCGCAAGATCCACATCACGTCGCCGATCAGGTCGATCGGCGAGCACGAGGCCACGGTTCGTCTTCGCGACGACGTGACCGCCGTGATCACGCTGGTGGTCGTCGCGGCCAAGTAGGCGCGCCCGGCACGGATGCCGCGGGTCCTTCGGGGCCCGCGGCATCCGTCGTCTGGGCTCAGGCGCGGAGGCGATGCGTACGCGCCGCACCCACGCACAGCCCCAGTCCCGCCAGGAGCGGGATCAGCGCTGCCAGGGCGAGCTGGCCGAGGGGCGTTGAACCCGTCGAGGCGAGGGTCGTCGACCCGACGGACGCGAGCATCGCTCCCGATGCCTGGCCCGTGATGGCCGACCCTCCGGTCCCGGTGCTGCCGGGGCTGCCGGGTGTGCCCGGAGTGCCCGGGGTGCCTGGGGTGCCGGGAGCCCCGGGGGTTCCGGGCGTACCCGGGGTGCCGGGGTCACCGGGTGCACTCGTCACGGGATCCGTCGTCGTGCTGTCGCCGCCGACGGAGACGGCGTTGCCGCCCAGCGTGACCGGCGTGCCGCCGGTCCGAGCCGAGGTCGCCGTGCCGGAGGATTCGCTGTCGCCGAGGACGGAGATGGCGTTGCCGCCGACGGTGATCGGCATCTGCACGGGCGCAACCAGCTGGGTGCCTCCGGCGATGCCGTCTTCGCCGGTTGTCGCGGGCTCGCCGGTGGTGTCTCCGGCTGCCGGGGCGGGTGCCGCGGTGGTGCCTTCGCTCTCGCTGTCGCCGAGGACGGAGATGGCGTTGCCGCCGACGGTCACCGGCGCCTGCACGGGCGCGACGACCTGGGTGCCGGAGGCGATCCCGTCCTCGCCGTCCGTCGTGGGGGCGGTGTCGGCCGGTGCCTCGGAAGGCGCCGGAGCCTCGGCGGGCGCGGATGACCCGGTGGTCGCGCCATCGCTCGAGCTGTCCCCGACGACGGAGATCCCGTTGCCCGAGACGGTGACGGGGACGTCGACCTGGATGATGGCCTGGCTCCCCGACGCGGCCCCGTCGGCACCCGAGGTGGATCCCGCCGGTGTGGGCGCCGCGGGTGCGGGAGCGGTCTCGGCATCCGCGGTCTCGCTGTCGCCGATGAGCGACACGGCGTTGCCGCCCACCGTCACCGGGGCCGTGATGCCGATGAGGCCCTGCGTGCCGGAGGCGAGGCCGTCTTCGCCGGAGGTGTCGGCGGCGTGAGCGATGCCGGTGCCGACGAGGGCGATGCCGCCCCCGAGAAGCGCGCCGTACAGCGCGCGCGTGATGATCCTTCGCATGATGTCTTCTCCTGAGTGACTGAGTGGGGTCGGGGCGCCGGTCGGCGCGCCGATGGCTTCTGCCGCACGCGGAGGCGCGGCGGAAGCTCCCTCAGTCAGGGGTGACGTCGGTGGCGAATGTCGGTGGAAGCGGTGCGCGGCGGGGCGCGCGGAGCGCCCGACCGCCGCGCCGCGGCGCGGGGATCAGGACGGCGCCCAGAAGCGCGCCCACGAGCGCGAACCCGGCGCCGCCCACCGCAGCACCCGAGCTCGCGGGCGCGATCATGAGCGACCAGGCGAGGAACAGTGGGTCGGTCGGGGCAGCGGCGCCGTGCCGAGGGCCCGACGCGGCTGAGCCGGCGATCAGAGAGGGCGCAGACGCAGAGCTCGCGAGCGGGGTGACCGCGGCGGCGGGGGCGAGGGCGACGTTGCCCGCTGTGTCGCCGGGGCCGGGCTCGTTCAGCAGGGACCCGACGGGAGCGTTTACCCACGGGGCATCCCGTGTCGGAGCGGGGTGCAGCGCCTCTGGGAGCGGGATGGCGAGGCCCGCGTCCGCGCCGGGAGTGCCTACGACCGCAGCCAGAGTGTCATCGAGCGAGGCGGCCAGCGCGCCGAGTGCCGAGGGCAACCCGAGCGCGGAGCTGAGGTGCGAGAGAACGGGTGCCGAGGCGACGAGTTCGTCCGCGGGCTCGACGACAGCTGCGACGGGGGCGGATGCGGCGGCATCCCCGACCGTTTCGACGACGCCGCCCACCGCGGTGTCGACGGTGGAGGCGAGGCCGTGGGCGACGGAGCCGACGGCGGTCGCGGGCGACGGAGGCGGGGGCGCGGGAGCGACATCGTGGGCGGGAGGCGCCGGTGCGGAGGGCGCGACCGTCTCCACGACGGAGGTGACGGCGGGATCCGCCGCACCGACGACCCCGCCGAGGGTGTGCTCCACGGCATCCACGGTCTGGGAGACGACCCCGAGCAGGCCCGAGCCGTCATCGCCCTCGTCGGCCTGTGCCGCCGCGGGAATGAGGAAGGCGAGGGCGGTGCCGAGCGCCGCGCCGCCCAGGCAGAGCAGCGCGAGCCGCCGCCACCTGCCATCGCCGGTCGTCTCTGCGACGTCCATGACCTCACCCCCCCGGTGGACCTTGCGTCGAATGCGTATACCGCATCAGATTCGAGAGAAGGTACGCCCGATCGCATGCGACGTAAACCCCCCGGTCGCACGGCGAATCGCCCCTGTCCTCCGAATGGGGGACACGTTTTGCACAACCATTGGGGAGAAAAGCGCAAGTCTCAATCCCCGGTTCAAGGTGCTGTGAATCCACAGGCTGTGAAGCATATAAAGCCTGATCCAGAGGGATAAAAAAGTGTCCATCCGGCGACTTCCCGGGCGTTTTCCACAGGTGTTGTGCACAGGTCCGGCGGCGTGTCGGCGATTTTCTCCACACAGTTATCCACAGGCCGTCTTGCGGTGCGAAAAAGGCGCCCCTAACGTGAGGGAGCGCACTTTCGGGGGAGTACCGGGTCTGTCGATCCGGCGGGTGTCGGAGGCTGCTGCTGTGCTGGTGCGGGAACGCCGGCGGGGCGCAGTCGTCGCCCGGCGTCGAGAAATGTGCGCACGGCAGAGGTGCGCGTCGAAGCGCTCCGCGGAGCGCGGCAGGACCGGGCGCAACGAACAGCCGGCAGGCGGAAGGGAGTGCGGTGTCGATCGCGGACATCTCGGACGACCGACTCGGGGGAGCACCACGCTCCAGCGAGCGCACCCCGCCCCACGACATCCTGGCGGAGCAGTCCACCCTCGGCGGCATGCTGTTGTCGAAGGATGCCGTCGCCGACGTCATCGAGACGCTGCGCGGCGTCGACTTCTACGTGCCCAAGCACGAGGTCATCTTCGACGCGGTGCTCTCGCTCTACTCGCACGGCGAGCCCACCGACGTCGTCGCCGTCACGGATGAGCTGATCAAGAACGGCGACCTCCAGCGCTCCGGCGGCGTCGACTACCTCCACACGCTCACGTCCATCGTGCCCACCGCGGCCAACGCCGGCTACTACGCATCGATCGTCGCCGAGCGCGCACTGCTGCGCCGCCTGGTCGAGGCGGGCACGCGCATCGTGCAGATGGGCTACGACGGCCAGGGCGAGGCGGCCGACCTCGTCAACAACGCCCAGTCCGAGATCTACCAGGTCACCGGCACGCAGACCGCCGAGGACTACGTCCCACTCACGGTCGCGGTGGATGCCGCGGTCGAGGAGATCGAGGCGGCCCGCGGCCGCGACGGCATGATGATGGGCGTGCCGACGGGATTCCAGGAGATGGACGATCTCACCAACGGTCTGCACCCCGGCCAGCTGATCATCATCGCCGCCCGACCCGCCCTCGGTAAGTCGACGCTCGCGCTCGACTTCGCGCGTGCCGCCGCGATCGGTCACAACCTGCCGACGATCTTCTTCTCGCTCGAGATGGGGCGCAGCGAGATCGCCATGCGCCTCATGAGCGCGGAAGGCGCCGTGCCGCTGCACACGATGCGCAAGGGGTCGCTCGACTCGCGCGACTGGACGACGATCGCCGCCACCCGCGGCCGCATCAACGACGCGCCCCTGTACATCGACGACAGCCCGAACATGACCCTCGTCGAGATCCGCGCCAAGTGCCGCCGGCTCAAGCAGCGTGCCGGCTTGAAGATGGTGGTCATCGACTACCTGCAGCTCATGACGAGCGGTAAGCGCGTGGAGAGCCGCCAGCAAGAGGTGTCGGAGTTCTCCCGCGCGCTCAAGCTGCTCGCGAAGGAGCTGCAGGTTCCCGTCATCGCGCTCTCACAGCTGAACCGCGGGCCGGAGCAGCGGCAGGACAAGAAGCCCGCGATCAGCGATCTGCGCGAGTCGGGCTCGCTCGAGCAGGACGCCGACATGGTCATCCTGCTCCACCGCGAGGCGGCCTACGAGGCCGACAGCCCGCGCGCCGGCGAGGCCGACCTCATCGTGGCCAAGAACCGTAACGGCCCCACGCGCACTGTGACCGTGGCGTTCCAGGGCCACTTCTCGCGCTTCACGGACATGGCGCCGGCGGTCTGAGGCCGGGTGTAGGGATTTTTTTGAAATGTCCATTTCGCGGATGAAATGTCCACGCGATGTCCATCCGGACATTTCTCGGGAGAATCGCGGGTCCAAGTACGAAGAAGCAAGCGCCCGACGGAGTACAGCAGTTGATGTATAGTCATCGTGTGCTGACTATTGCTGATCAACTTGATGTGATGAACCGGCTCGGTCGAGCTATGGCCGACCCGACCCGCTCTCGCATTCTCCTGACTCTCTTGGCCGGCCCGAGTTACCCGGCGGTGCTGTCTCGCGAGTTGGGGTTGTCCCGCTCGAATGTGTCGAACCATCTGACGTGTCTGCGCGGGTGCGGGATCGTGGTGGCCGAGCCCGAGGGCCGGCAGACCCGCTACGAGGTCGCAGACCCGCACCTTGCCCGCGCCCTGACGGCGCTGGTGGATGTGACACTCGCGGTCGACGAGAGCGTGCCGTGCATGGACCCGAACTGCGGGGTCGAAGGTTGCGTGGCGGGGGAGGTGCGGGCGTGAGCGCGGTCACGGGTTCGCAAGTCGAGCACGTCGACCTCGACGACGACGATGATGACGATGACCGGTCCTGGTATCGGAGCCCGAGCGTTCTGATCCCGATCGCCTCCGGCGTCGCGTTCGCCGCCGGCCTGGTGTGCGAGTGGACCGGCGCGGAGACCGCGGGCCTGGTGTTGTTCTGGATCGGTCTGCTGCTGGGCGCGTACACGTTCGTGCCGGGCGCGCTGCGCAAGCTGTTCACCAAGGGCAAGCTCGGCATCGGCCTGCTCATGACGATCAGCGCCACCGGCGCGGTGATCCTCGGCTACGTCGAGGAGGCCGCCGCGCTGGCGTTCCTGTACTCGATCGCAGAGGCGCTGGAAGACAAGGCGATGGACCGCGCCCGCGCGGGGTTGCGGGCACTGTTGAAACTCGTGCCCGTCGCCGCGCTCGTCAAGCGCGGCGACGCCACAGCCGAGGTAGAGGCGAAGGAGCTGCGCGTCGGTGACGTGCTCGTGGTCCGGCCGGGTGAACGGATCGCGACAGACGGTATCGTGCGCGCCGGGCGGAGCAGCCTGGACACGTCCGCGATCACAGGCGAGTCGATCCCGGTCGAGGTCGAACCCGGCACCGACGTGTCGGCCGGGTCGATCAACACCACCGGCGTCCTCGAGGTCGAGGCCACCGCCGCTGGCACCGACAACTCGCTCACCACGATTGTGGAACTGGTCGAGCAGGCGCAGGCCGAGAAGGGCGACCGCGCCCGCCTGGCCGACCGCATCGCCCGACCCCTCGTGCCCGGCGTGATGATCCTCGCCGTGCTGGTCGGCGTGCTCGGGTCGCTGCTGAGCGGCGACCCCGAGCTGTGGATCACCCGCGCCCTGGTCGTGCTGGTCGCAGCGTCGCCGTGTGCTCTGGCGATCGCCGTCCCGGTCACTGTCGTATCCGCCATCGGGGCTGCGTCGAAGTTCGGTGTGGTTGTGAAGTCCGGTGCCGCGTTCGAGCGGTTCGGTGGCATCCGCCACCTCGCCGTCGACAAGACCGGCACCCTGACTCGCAACGAGCCCACCGTGACCCGCGTCGTCACCACCGGCGTGACCGAGGCTGACGTGCTGGCGTGGGCGGCGAGCCTGGAAGGTCACAGCACGCATCCCCTCGCCGCAGCGATCACCACCGCGGTTCCCAACGCTCCGGCCGCTACAGACGTCAGCGAGACCGCCGGCCACGGCATCGCCGGCACCCTCGAAGGTGCTCGTCTCGCCGTAGGGAGTCCACGCTGGCTGGACGCCGGCACGCTGGTCGGCGACGTGGAGGCGATGGAGTCCGAGGGGATGACCGTCGTCATCGTCCACCGCAACGACCAGCCCGCCGGAGCGATCGGAGTGCGGGACGAGCTGCGCCCCGAAGTCCCCGAGGTCATCGCCATACTGAACCGGCGCGGGATCGGCGTGACGATGCTCACCGGCGACAACGCCCGCACCGCCGCGGCCCTCGCCGCACAGGCCGGCATCAGCGACGTGCGCGCCGAACTGCGCCCCGAGGACAAGGCCACCGCCGTCGCGGAACTGTCGAAGTCGCAGCCCACCGCGATGATCGGGGACGGCATCAACGACGCCCCCGCTCTCGCAGCCGCCGACCTGGGGATCGCGATGGGAGCCAAGGGCGCAGATGCCGCGATCGAGTCCGCCGACGTCGCGTTCACCGGCCACGACCTGCGCCTCATCCCGCAGGCCCTCGCTCACGCCCGCCGCGGCCGCAGCATCATCAACCAGAACGTCATCCTGTCCATCGCGATCATCGCGGTCCTGCTACCGCTCGCGATCACCGGCATTCTGGGCCTCGCCGCCGTGGTGCTGGTGCACGAAGTCGCGGAGGTCATCGTTATCCTCAACGGGCTCCGCGCGGCGCGGCGCACGAAGGCATGACCGGTCCCGTTCACGGCCTCGCGCAGGGAAGGGCGGATGCCGTGGAAGTGAGTTCCGCCGGCCCTCTTGGCGCGCGCGTCCGACCGCGTCTATTCCTGATCGCGTGCGCCGTCGCTGTCGGGGCGGTGCTGATCGACCAGGGAACCAAAGCACTCGCCCTCGCGCAGCTCAGCGAACAAGCCCGCATCCCACTCCTGGGAGACTGGCTCGGCTTGCAGCTCGCGTTCAACCCCGGCACCGTCATGTCCCTCGGATCCGGCTCAACCTGGCTGCTCACCATCATCGCAGCCGCGGCATCCGTGGCTCTGCTCATCGCCGCAACACGCGCCCGCACCGCCGGGTGGGCGGTCGCGATCGGCCTGCTGTGGGGAGGCGCAGTCGGCAACCTCCTAGACCGCCTGCTCGCCCCACCCGGATTCGGCCGAGGCCACGTCACCGACTTCCTCGCCTACGGCAACCTGTTCATCGGCAACCTCGCCGACGTCATCCTCGGTGTCGGCATCGCTCTCGGCATTTTGCTCTACATCTCGCCGCCGAAAGGCAAAAGGTGGAGTCATCCGCCCGACGAGCACAGATCGACTCCCGAAGACATCTAGCAGCATGTTCGCGGCGGGCTTTCGAGGACATCTCGCTTGTCACTCCCGCGTCCTTTCGCTGCGCAGATGGACATCTCTGAGCGGTTCCTACACCGGGTGTAGGGATTTTTTTGAAATGTCCATTTCGCGGATGAAATGTCCACGCGATGTCCATCCGGACATTTCTCGGGAGAATCGCGGGTCCAAGTACGAAGAAGCAAGCGCCCGACGGAGTACAGCAGTTGATGTATAGTCATCGTGTGCTGACTATTGCTGATCAACTTGATGTGATGAACCGGCTCGGTCGAGCTATGGCCGACCCGACCCGCTCTCGCATTCTCCTGACTCTCTTGGCCGGCCCGAGTTACCCGGCGGTGCTGTCTCGCGAGTTGGGGTTGTCCCGCTCGAATGTGTCGAACCATCTGACGTGTCTGCGCGGGTGCGGGATCGTGGTGGCCGAGCCCGAGGGCCGGCAGACCCGCTACGAGGTCGCAGACCCGCACCTTGCCCGCGCCCTGACGGCGCTGGTGGATGTGACACTCGCGGTCGACGAGAGCGTGCCGTGCATGGACCCGAACTGCGGGGTCGAAGGTTGCGTGGCGGGGGAGGTGCGGGCGTGAGCGCGGTCACGGGTTCGCAAGTCGAGCACGTCGACCTCGACGACGACGATGATGACGATGACCGGTCCTGGTATCGGAGCCCGAGCGTTCTGATCCCGATCGCCTCCGGCGTCGCGTTCGCCGCCGGCCTGGTGTGCGAGTGGACCGGCGCGGAGACCGCGGGCCTGGTGTTGTTCTGGATCGGTCTGCTGCTGGGCGCGTACACGTTCGTGCCGGGCGCGCTGCGCAAGCTGTTCACCAAGGGCAAGCTCGGCATCGGCCTGCTCATGACGATCAGCGCCACCGGCGCGGTGATCCTCGGCTACGTCGAGGAGGCCGCCGCGCTGGCGTTCCTGTACTCGATCGCAGAGGCGCTGGAAGACAAGGCGATGGACCGCGCCCGCGCGGGGTTGCGGGCACTGTTGAAACTCGTGCCCGTCGCCGCGCTCGTCAAGCGCGGCGACGCCACAGCCGAGGTAGAGGCGAAGGAGCTGCGCGTCGGTGACGTGCTCGTGGTCCGGCCGGGTGAACGGATCGCGACAGACGGTATCGTGCGCGCCGGGCGGAGCAGCCTGGACACGTCCGCGATCACAGGCGAGTCGATCCCGGTCGAGGTCGAACCCGGCACCGACGTGTCGGCCGGGTCGATCAACACCACCGGCGTCCTCGAGGTCGAGGCCACCGCCGCTGGCACCGACAACTCGCTCACCACGATTGTGGAACTGGTCGAGCAGGCGCAGGCCGAGAAGGGCGACCGCGCCCGCCTGGCCGACCGCATCGCCCGACCCCTCGTGCCCGGCGTGATGATCCTCGCCGTGCTGGTCGGCGTGCTCGGGTCGCTGCTGAGCGGCGACCCCGAGCTGTGGATCACCCGCGCCCTGGTCGTGCTGGTCGCAGCGTCGCCGTGTGCTCTGGCGATCGCCGTCCCGGTCACTGTCGTATCCGCCATCGGGGCTGCGTCGAAGTTCGGTGTGGTTGTGAAGTCCGGTGCCGCGTTCGAGCGGTTCGGTGGCATCCGCCACCTCGCCGTCGACAAGACCGGCACCCTGACTCGCAACGAGCCCACCGTGACCCGCGTCGTCACCACCGGCGTGACCGAGGCTGACGTGCTGGCGTGGGCGGCGAGCCTGGAAGGTCACAGCACGCATCCCCTCGCCGCAGCGATCACCACCGCGGTTCCCAACGCTCCGGCCGCTACAGACGTCAGCGAGACCGCCGGCCACGGCATCGCCGGCACCCTCGAAGGTGCTCGTCTCGCCGTAGGGAGTCCACGCTGGCTGGACGCCGGCACGCTGGTCGGCGACGTGGAGGCGATGGAGTCCGAGGGGATGACCGTCGTCATCGTCCACCGCAACGACCAGCCCGCCGGAGCGATCGGAGTGCGGGACGAGCTGCGCCCCGAAGTCCCCGAGGTCATCGCCATACTGAACCGGCGCGGGATCGGCGTGACGATGCTCACCGGCGACAACGCCCGCACCGCCGCGGCCCTCGCCGCACAGGCCGGCATCAGCGACGTGCGCGCCGAACTGCGCCCCGAGGACAAGGCCACCGCCGTCGCGGAACTGTCGAAGTCGCAGCCCACCGCGATGATCGGGGACGGCATCAACGACGCCCCCGCTCTCGCAGCCGCCGACCTGGGGATCGCGATGGGAGCCAAGGGCGCAGATGCCGCGATCGAGTCCGCCGACGTCGCGTTCACCGGCCACGACCTGCGCCTCATCCCGCAGGCCCTCGCTCACGCCCGCCGCGGCCGCAGCATCATCAACCAGAACGTCATCCTGTCCATCGCGATCATCGCGGTCCTGCTACCGCTCGCGATCACCGGCATTCTGGGCCTCGCCGCCGTGGTGCTGGTGCACGAAGTCGCGGAGGTCATCGTTATCCTCAACGGGCTCCGCGCGGCGCGGCGCACGAAGGCATGACCGGTCCCGTTCACGGCCTCGCGCAGGGAAGGGCGGATGCCGTGGAAGTGAGTTCCGCCGGCCCTCTTGGCGCGCGCGTCCGACCGCGTCTATTCCTGATCGCGTGCGCCGTCGCTGTCGGGGCGGTGCTGATCGACCAGGGAACCAAAGCACTCGCCCTCGCGCAGCTCAGCGAACAAGCCCGCATCCCACTCCTGGGAGACTGGCTCGGCTTGCAGCTCGCGTTCAACCCCGGCACCGTCATGTCCCTCGGATCCGGCTCAACCTGGCTGCTCACCATCATCGCAGCCGCGGCATCCGTGGCTCTGCTCATCGCCGCAACACGCGCCCGCACCGCCGGGTGGGCGGTCGCGATCGGCCTGCTGTGGGGAGGCGCAGTCGGCAACCTCCTAGACCGCCTGCTCGCCCCACCCGGATTCGGCCGAGGCCACGTCACCGACTTCCTCGCCTACGGCAACCTGTTCATCGGCAACCTCGCCGACGTCATCCTCGGTGTCGGCATCGCTCTCGGCATTTTGCTCTACATCTCGCCGCCGAAAGGCAAAAGGTGGAGTCATCCGCCCGACGAGCACAGATCGACTCCCGAAGACATCTAGCAGCATGTTCGCGGCGGGCTTTCGAGGACATCTCGCTTGTCACTCCGCGTCCTTTCGCTGCGCAGATGGACATCTCTGAGCGGTTCCTACACCGGGTGTAGGGATTTTTTTGAAATGTCCATTTCGCGGATGAAATGTCCACGCGATGTCCATCCGGACATTTCTCGGGAGAATCGCGGGTCCAAGTACGAAGAAGCAAGCGCCCGACGGAGTACAGCAGTTGATGTATAGTCATCGTGTGCTGACTATTGCTGATCAACTTGATGTGATGAACCGGCTCGGTCGAGCTATGGCCGACCCGACCCGCTCTCGCATTCTCCTGACTCTCTTGGCCGGCCCGAGTTACCCGGCGGTGCTGTCTCGCGAGTTGGGGTTGTCCCGCTCGAATGTGTCGAACCATCTGACGTGTCTGCGCGGGTGCGGGATCGTGGTGGCCGAGCCCGAGGGCCGGCAGACCCGCTACGAGGTCGCAGACCCGCACCTTGCCCGCGCCTGACGGCGCTGGTGGATGTGACACTCGCGGTCGACGAGAGCGTGCCGTGCATGGACCCGAACTGCGGGGTCGAAGGTTGCGTGGCGGGGGAGGTGCGGGCGTGAGCGCGGTCACGGGTTCGCAAGTCGAGCACGTCGACCTCGACGACGACGATGATGACGATGACCGGTCCTGGTATCGGAGCCCGAGCGTTCTGATCCCGATCGCCTCCGGCGTCGCGTTCGCCGCCGGCCTGGTGTGCGAGTGGACCGGCGCGGAGACCGCGGGCCTGGTGTTGTTCTGGATCGGTCTGCTGCTGGGCGCGTACACGTTCGTGCCGGGCGCGCTGCGCAAGCTGTTCACCAAGGGCAAGCTCGGCATCGGCCTGCTCATGACGATCAGCGCCACCGGCGCGGTGATCCTCGGCTACGTCGAGGAGGCCGCCGCGCTGGCGTTCCTGTACTCGATCGCAGAGGCGCTGGAAGACAAGGCGATGGACCGCGCCCGCGCGGGGTTGCGGGCACTGTTGAAACTCGTGCCCGTCGCCGCGCTCGTCAAGCGCGGCGACGCCACAGCCGAGGTAGAGGCGAAGGAGCTGCGCGTCGGTGACGTGCTCGTGGTCCGGCCGGGTGAACGGATCGCGACAGACGGTATCGTGCGCGCCGGGCGGAGCAGCCTGGACACGTCCGCGATCACAGGCGAGTCGATCCCGGTCGAGGTCGAACCCGGCACCGACGTGTCGGCCGGTCGATCAACACACCGGCGTCCTCGAGGTCGAGGCCACCGCCGCTGGCACCGACAACTCGCTCACCACGATTGTGGAACTGGTCGAGCAGGCGCAGGCCGAGAAGGGCGACCGCGCCCGCCTGGCCGACCGCATCGCCCGACCCCTCGTGCCCGGCGTGATGATCCTCGCCGTGCTGGTCGGCGTGCTCGGGTCGCTGCTGAGCGGCGACCCCGAGCTGTGGATCACCCGCGCCCTGGTCGTGCTGGTCGCAGCGTCGCCGTGTGCTCTGGCGATCGCCGTCCCGGTCACTGTCGTATCCGCCATCGGGGCTGCGTCGAAGTTCGGTGTGGTTGTGAAGTCCGGTGCCGCGTTCGAGCGGTTCGGTGGCATCCGCCACCTCGCCGTCGACAAGACCGGCACCCTGACTCGCAACGAGCCCACCGTGACCCGCGTCGTCACCACCGGCGTGACCGAGGCTGACGTGCTGGCGTGGGCGGCGAGCCTGGAAGGTCACAGCACGCATCCCCTCGCCGCAGCGATCACCACCGCGGTTCCCAACGCTCCGGCCGCTACAGACGTCAGCGAGACCGCCGGCCACGGCATCGCCGGCACCCTCGAAGGTGCTCGTCTCGCCGTAGGGAGTCCACGCTGGCTGGACGCCGGCACGCTGGTCGGCGACGTGGAGGCGATGGAGTCCGAGGGGATGACCGTCGTCATCGTCCACCGCAACGACCAGCCCGCCGGAGCGATCGGAGTGCGGGACGAGCTGCGCCCCGAAGTCCCCGAGGTCATCGCCATACTGAACCGGCGCGGGATCGGCGTGACGATGCTCACCGGCGACAACGCCCGCACCGCCGCGGCCCTCGCCGCACAGGCCGGCATCAGCGACGTGCGCGCCGAACTGCGCCCCGAGGACAAGGCCACCGCCGTCGCGGAACTGTCGAAGTCGCAGCCACCGCGATGATCGGGGACGGCATCAACGACGCCCCCGCTCTCGCAGCCGCCGACCTGGGGATCGCGATGGGAGCCAAGGGCGCAGATGCCGCGATCGAGTCCGCCGACGTCGCGTTCACCGGCCACGACCTGCGCCTCATCCCGCAGGCCCTCGCTCACGCCCGCCGCGGCCGCAGCATCATCAACCAGAACGTCATCCTGTCCATCGCGATCATCGCGGTCCTGCTACCGCTCGCGATCACCGGCATTCTGGGCCTCGCCGCCGTGGTGCTGGTGCACGAAGTCGCGGAGGTCATCGTTATCCTCAACGGGCTCCGCGCGGCGCGGCGCACGAAGGCATGACCGGTCCCGTTCACGGCCTCGCGCAGGGAAGGGCGGATGCCGTGGAAGTGAGTTCCGCCGGCCCTCTTGGCGCGCGCGTCCGACCGCGTCTATTCCTGATCGCGTGCGCCGTCGCTGTCGGGGCGGTGCTGATCGACCAGGGAACCAAAGCACTCGCCCTCGCGCAGCTCAGCGAACAAGCCCGCATCCCACTCCTGGGAGACTGGCTCGGCTTGCAGCTCGCGTTCAACCCCGGCACCGTCATGTCCCTCGGATCCGGCTCAACCTGGCTGCTCACCATCATCGCAGCCGCGGCATCCGTGGCTCTGCTCATCGCCGCAACACGCGCCCGCACCGCCGGGTGGGCGGTCGCGATCGGCCTGCTGTGGGGAGGCGCAGTCGGCAACCTCCTAGACCGCCTGCTCGCCCCACCCGGATTCGGCCGAGGCCACGTCACCGACTTCCTCGCCTACGGCAACCTGTTCATCGGCAACCTCGCCGACGTCATCCTCGGTGTCGGCATCGCTCTCGGCATTTTGCTCTACATCTCGCCGCCGAAAGGCAAAAGGTGGAGTCATCCGCCCGACGAGCACAGATCGACTCCCGAAGACATCTAGCAGCATGTTCGCGGCGGGCTTTCGAGGACATCTCGCTTGTCACTCCCGCGTCCTTTCGCTGCGCAGATGGACATCTCTGAGCGGTTCCTACACCGGGTGTAGGGATTTTTTTGAAATGTCCATTTCGCGGATGAAATGTCCACGCGATGTCCATCCGGACATTTCTCGGGAGAATCGCGGGTCCAAGTACGAAGAAGCAAGCGCCCGACGGAGTACAGCAGTTGATGTATAGTCATCGTGTGCTGACTATTGCTGATCAACTTGATGTGATGAACCGGCTCGGTCGAGCTATGGCCGACCCGACCCGCTCTCGCATTCTCCTGACTCTCTTGGCCGGCCCGAGTTACCCGGCGGTGCTGTCTCGCGAGTTGGGGTTGTCCCGCTCGAATGTGTCGAACCATCTGACGTGTCTGCGCGGGTGCGGGATCGTGGTGGCCGAGCCCGAGGGCCGGCAGACCCGCTACGAGGTCGCAGACCCGCACCTTGCCCGCGCCCTGACGGCGCTGGTGGATGTGACACTCGCGGTCGACGAGAGCGTGCCGTGCATGGACCCGAACTGCGGGGTCGAAGGTTGCGTGGCGGGGGAGGTGCGGGCGTGAGCGCGGTCACGGGTTCGCAAGTCGAGCACGTCGACCTCGACGACGACGATGATGACGATGACCGGTCCTGGTATCGGAGCCCGAGCGTTCTGATCCCGATCGCCTCCGGCGTCGCGTTCGCCGCCGGCCTGGTGTGCGAGTGGACCGGCGCGGAGACCGCGGGCCTGGTGTTGTTCTGGATCGGTCTGCTGCTGGGCGCGTACACGTTCGTGCCGGGCGCGCTGCGCAAGCTGTTCACCAAGGGCAAGCTCGGCATCGGCCTGCTCATGACGATCAGCGCCACCGGCGCGGTGATCCTCGGCTACGTCGAGGAGGCCGCCGCGCTGGCGTTCCTGTACTCGATCGCAGAGGCGCTGGAAGACAAGGCGATGGACCGCGCCCGCGCGGGGTTGCGGGCACTGTTGAAACTCGTGCCCGTCGCCGCGCTCGTCAAGCGCGGCGACGCCACAGCCGAGGTAGAGGCGAAGGAGCTGCGCGTCGGTGACGTGCTCGTGGTCCGGCCGGGTGAACGGATCGCGACAGACGGTATCGTGCGCGCCGGGCGGAGCAGCCTGGACACGTCCGCGATCACAGGGAGTCGATCCCGGTCGAGGTCGAACCCGGCACCGACGTGTCGGCCGGTCGATCAACACCACCGGCGTCCTCGAGGTCGAGGCCACCGCCGCTGGCACCGACAACTCGCTCACCACGATTGTGGAACTGGTCGAGCAGGCGCAGGCCGAGAAGGGCGACCGCGCCCGCCTGGCCGACCGCATCGCCCGACCCCTCGTGCCCGGCGTGATGATCCTCGCCGTGCTGGTCGGCGTGCTCGGGTCGCTGCTGAGCGGCGACCCCGAGCTGTGGATCACCCGCGCCCTGGTCGTGCTGGTCGCAGCGTCGCCGTGTGCTCTGGCGATCGCCGTCCCGGTCACTGTCGTATCCGCCATCGGGGCTGCGTCGAAGTTCGGTGTGGTTGTGAAGTCCGGTGCCGCGTTCGAGCGGTTCGGTGGCATCCGCCACCTCGCCGTCGACAAGACCGGCACCCTGACTCGCAACGAGCCCACCGTGACCCGCGTCGTCACCACCGGCGTGACCGAGGCTGACGTGCTGGCGTGGGCGGCGAGCCTGGAAGGTCACAGCACGCATCCCCTCGCCGCAGCGATCACCACCGCGGTTCCCAACGCTCCGGCCGCTACAGACGTCAGCGAGACCGCCGGCCACGGCATCGCCGGCACCCTCGAAGGTGCTCGTCTCGCCGTAGGGAGTCCACGCTGGCTGGACGCCGGCACGCTGGTCGGCGACGTGGAGGCGATGGAGTCCGAGGGGATGACCGTCGTCATCGTCCACCGCAACGACCAGCCCGCCGGAGCGATCGGAGTGCGGGACGAGCTGCGCCCCGAAGTCCCCGAGGTCATCGCCATACTGAACCGGCGCGGGATCGGCGTGACGATGCTCACCGGCGACAACGCCCGCACCGCCGCGGCCCTCGCCGCACAGGCCGGCATCAGCGACGTGCGCGCCGAACTGCGCCCCGAGGACAAGGCCACCGCCGTCGCGGAACTGTCGAAGTCGCAGCCCACCGCGATGATCGGGGACGGCATCAACGACGCCCCCGCTCTCGCAGCCGCCGACCTGGGGATCGCGATGGGAGCCAAGGGCGCAGATGCCGCGATCGAGTCCGCCGACGTCGCGTTCACCGGCCACGACCTGCGCCTCATCCCGCAGGCCCTCGCTCACGCCCGCCGCGGCCGCAGCATCATCAACCAGAACGTCATCCTGTCCATCGCGATCATCGCGTCCTGCTACCGCTCGCGATCACCGGCATTCTGGGCCTCGCCGCCGTGGTGCTGGTGCACGAAGTCGCGGAGGTCATCGTTATCCTCAACGGGCTCCGCGCGGCGCGGCGCACGAAGGCATGACCGGTCCCGTTCACGGCCTCGCGCAGGGAAGGGCGGATGCCGTGGAAGTGAGTTCCGCCGGCCCTCTTGGCGCGCGCGTCCGACCGCGTCTATTCCTGATCGCGTGCGCCGTCGCTGTCGGGGCGGTGCTGATCGACCAGGGAACCAAAGCACTCGCCCTCGCGCAGCTCAGCGAACAAGCCCGCATCCCACTCCTGGGAGACTGGCTCGGCTTGCAGCTCGCGTTCAACCCCGGCACCGTCATGTCCCTCGGATCCGGCTCAACCTGGCTGCTCACCATCATCGCAGCCGCGGCATCCGTGGCTCTGCTCATCGCCGCAACACGCGCCCGCACCGCCGGGTGGGCGGTCGCGATCGGCCTGCTGTGGGGAGGCGCAGTCGGCAACCTCCTAGACCGCCTGCTCGCCCCACCCGGATTCGGCCGAGGCCACGTCACCGACTTCCTCGCCTACGGCAACCTGTTCATCGGCAACCTCGCCGACGTCATCCTCGGTGTCGGCATCGCTCTCGGCATTTTGCTCTACATCTCGCCGCCGAAAGGCAAAAGGTGGAGTCATCCGCCCGACGAGCACAGATCGACTCCCGAAGACATCTAGCAGCATGTTCGCGGCGGGCTTTCGAGGACATCTCGCTTGTCACTCCCGCGTCCTTTCGCTGCGCAGATGGACATCTCTGAGCGGTTCCTACACCGGGTTGTAGGTTTTTTTTGAAGTTGTCCTTTTCGCAGATGAAATGTCGGCGGTTTCAGGTTGTCAGCGCAACACCGTTGATCAGTTCGTTGATCATGTCAGCTGGTTTCCGGTAGCCGAGGGTGCGACGCGGTCTGATGTTCAGGAGTCGCTGGGTTTCGGTGAGTTCGTCGTCGGTGATCTCGTTGAAGTTCGTGCCCTTCGGGTAGAAGTCGCGGATCAGCCCGTTCGTGTTCTCGTTCGTGCCGCGTTGCCAGGGTGAGTGCGGGTCGCAGAAGTACACGTTGCAGTCGCTGGCGATGGTGAACGCGGCATGCTCGGCCATCTCGGCGCCCTGGTCCCAGGTGATCGTGCGCGTGAGCGTTGCGGGAAGGTCGCGGATCATGCCGGCGAGGACGTCCGTGACGGTCTTGCTGTCGCGTTGCCCTGGCAGCCGTCCCAGGAGCGTGAACCGGTGCGTGCGTTCGACCAGGGTCACGATGCCCGAGTTGCCCGGTCCGACGACGAGGTCGCCTTCCCAGTGGCCGGGCACCGCTCGGTCCTCGACCTCGGCGGGACGATCGGCAAGGCGGGCGCCTTCCAGCCAGGGTCGACTCGATCTGCGCGGCAGCTTCGATTTCGGGATACGTGTAGTTCGCCCGGACCGCAGCGCCTTCTCGACCGTGAGCTCGTGACGCAACGCGCCTTTGCTTTGCACGTAGAGCGCCTGGTAGATCGTCTCGTGCGACACGCGCATCTCCGGGTCGTCGGGGAACAGCAGCGTCAACTCGCCCGCGACCTGCTGCGGGGAGTATCGGTTGTTCAAGCGTGACACGACCGCGTCCCGCAACGGCGGATGCTCCAGCTTCCCGGGTCGCGACCGCGGCCGCGCCGCCAACGCGCGATAGTGCGCGATCTCCGCGTCGTAGTGACTTCGATCCCAGTGCCGCACCTGATGCGCACGGATCTCGCGGGAGACCGTCGAGGCGGACACGGACAACTCCGCCGCGATCGACCGGATCGATAACGGGGGACGCATCGCCAAGCCTGCCTGAATGAACGACCGATCCGCGAGCGTGAGCCGCCGATACCCCCGATCAGGGTGCCCCTCGACCACCACATCCATCGGCATCGGCCTCGCGCCACCGACGCGACCCATCATCAGTTCCACGCCCGCGAGCTTGGCCCACAACTTCACGACGCTCATGCTGACACCCAGAGTCGGCGCGAACTCGATCGCAGAACGACCCGCGATCAGCCCTCGAACCGCGCCCGCCCGCGTCGCCCACGGAATCTTCCTCGACACAACGAACCTCCTCGACGAGGTGTTGCGCTAGGACTCTGAAACCGCCGTCCACGGTGTGTCCATATGGACATTTCGGCTCGGCGGTCATCGTGTAGGTTCTCGGCGAAGATGGCGGATTCTTAGATGAAGTGGCGGACAAGTGGCGGATCCGAAAGATTGGTGAGAACGATGCGTGTAAGTGCCGTGTCGGTTCCTATCCGAAATGACAGATTCCGCGGGTAGTTGGCATGCACCTAGCAGTCCTGCCATTGGCTGGGGGTGAAGGGTTACTCGCTCACTCGATTAGGGGCGAACCGGCTACATTCGACAGGCTTGTGCTCGTGTGCACAGCTGTGGAGTGGTGGGAGCGGCATCAGGTAGTGCTCTACCTCGCAGCGATCGCCGTGGGTGCGGTGGTCGGTCTACTCGTGCCGGCGGTGGCGGATCCGCTCGAGTCGGCGATCAATCCCGTGCTCGGGTTGTTGCTGTACGCGACGTTCCTGGGGGTGCCGTTCACGGCGATCGGCCGGGCCTTCACGGATTGGCGGTTCCTGGGCGTCGTGCTCGTCCTGAACTTCGTCGTCGTGCCGGTGGTCGTGTTCGGGTTGAGTCGCGCCGTGGCGGCTGACCAGGCGGTGCTCGTTGGGGTGTTGTTCGTGCTGTCGCGCGTCAGGCTTAGTGGCAGGGGTTGTTAGTTGCTGAGGCAGCGCCCCTACTGGAAGGTCTAAGAACTATGAGTCATCCCCCGGTGATCCCGGCGGAGAAGAAGATCCGCATTGTGTTGAGCGTGCTTCAGGGTGAGATCTCGATCGCGGAAGCCGCGCGTCGGGAGAAGGTGTCCGAGCAGGCGATCGGGAACTGGAAGCGCCAGTTCCTCGAGGGCGGGAAGGCGGGGATTGAGGCGGGCAAGTCGAAGCCCACGTCCCGCGAGCAGCAGCTCGAGGACGAGGTCGCCGAGCTCACCCAAGCGCTGGGTGAGGCCGCGGTCGAGATCCGGGTGTGGAAGAAGTCAGCTGAGGGCCGGCTGGGCCCTTCGAGGACCTCGAGGTGATCCGCACCGAGGCGGGCATGCCGACCGCGAGGTTCGTGGACATGATCGGCGTGCCCGAGCGGTCGTATCGGCGGTGGCAGGCCAAGGCCCGTGCCAACCGCCCGCCGAAGGGTCCGTGGCCGCAGCCGGCGCGCACCGCGGTCCGCGACGCGGTCGTCGCTCACGCGAAAGCGCACCCGGCCTGGGACACCGGAAGGTCTGGGCGATGACCCGTCACGACGGGCACCCGGTGTCGCAGGCGACCGTGTTGCGGCTACTGCGCGATGAGGGTCTGATCCTGGGCGCGAACTACCAGCGGGAGCGGCGCCGCCTCGCCGAGCGGCGCAAGGCCGCCTTCGCGAAGGAGCCGACGGGCCCGAATCAGGTCTGGCAGCTCGACTTCTCCGAGTACGAGACCACGACCGGCGGCACCTGGCGGATCGCGTCGTGCCGGGACTACTGGGCGAAGTACGAGTTCGACGCGCACGTGTCCCCGACCGCGAACATGCACGACGCCGTCGCCGCCGTCGAGCTCGCCCTCGCCGAAGCAGAAGCGCTCCTCGGTCACCCGCTGATCGACGAGTGTCAGATCGACGAGGCGACCGGCGAGATCCTCCCGGTCCTGACGATCGTGACCGACAACGGCGGCCCGTTCCGCTCGTTCACGTTCGAAGCGTTCATCGCGACGCGCCCCGAGCTGCGGCACGTCCGGACGCGGGTTCGAACGCCCGGGCAGAACGGATCACGCGAACGCGGGTTCGGGACGATGAAGTACGAGTGGCTGTTCCGAGAAGAGATCGACGACGGCCTCCAGCTCGTCGAGCACGTGAACGCCTACCGGCACGACTACAACCACGTCCGACCGCACGAAGCGATCGCCTGGAACCGACCCGCTGACGTCTACGCCGGCACCGCCGACCCCACCATCCCCAACTTCGAAACCAAAGAAATCCTGCCAACTACTTGACGCGGGACAGTGCTGCTGACGCCGTGTGTGGATTACGTGATTGTGTTCACTGGCCTGGCTGGCGGTGCACGTGCGCGGCTGCTTGCTGCCACGCCCCTGCTGATGCTTCTGCAGATCGTGTTGCTGCCGGTGTACCTGTGGCTGATGGCCGGCGCCGAGGTGGTGGGTGCGTTCGACCCGCATCCGTTCGTGGAGGCATTTCTGTTGTTGATCGTGCTGCCGCTCGTTCTCGCCGCCGCCACGCAGCTGCTGGCGAAACGGTTCCGTGCCGGCCGCGCGATCGAGGGCGTGGTGCTGGCGGCAATGGTGCCGCTGATGATGCTGACTCTCGCCGTGGTGATCGGCTCGCAGGTCTTCGGCGTGAGCAGCGCTCTCGGCCAGCTGCTAATCGCGGTTCCCGTGTTCGTCGTGTTCGTCCTAATCGTGGCACCACTCGGTGCGCTCCTCGGGAGCGCGGCACGCTTGGATGTTCCCAGCCGCCGGGCGGCCACGTTCAGCGGGGTCACCCGCAACTCGCTGGTCGTGCTCCCGCTCGCTCTCGCGCTGCCGGCATCTTTCGCTCTGACGCCGTTGGTTGTAGTGACTCAGACCTTGGTGGAGCTCGTCGCAATGGTGGTCATGGTCGCCGGGGTACCGCGACTCATCCGCCCTCGCATTAGTACAGCGGAGAATGTATAGTCAGCCTGTGCTGACTCTTACTTCTCGCCTCGATGTGATGAACCGGCTGGGTCGGGCGATGGCCGACCCCGACCCGTTCCCGGATCCTCCTCACACTGCTGGACGCTCCCGGCTACCCGGCTGAGCTGGCACGAGATCTCGAGCTGACCCGCACGAACGTCTCGAATCATCTGACGTGCCTGCGGGGCTGCGGGTTGATCGTCGCCACACCGGAAGGTCGGCGCACCCGGTATGAGATCGCCGACCCGCATCTGACCCAGGGGTTGCGACAGCTGCTCGAGGCGGTCGTCGCCGTCGACGAGGGCGCCCCGTGCATGGACGATCAGTGCGAGTGCTGCGCATGAGCCTCATCGACCGTGACCTGCTGCCGGTGGCCTGCACGCTGACGCCCGGCGCTGGTGCTGCACAGCTAGCCGCGTGGCAGGAATTCAACGACGACTACCTCCTCGACATCGACAGGACGGCCGCCCAGATCACCGTCCACTACCCAAAGATCGACGACGCGACCGCCCGGCTGACGGAGCTGGTCCGCACCGAGCAGTCCTGCTGCGCGTTCGCGACTTGGGCGATCGACACGACCCACCCCGACCTGCGCCTTTCCGTTACCGGCACCGATGACGCACTGGCCGCGCTCACGTTCCTAGAGCAGACGCCCGCCCCCGCAACGAAGGAGAGCGTGCAGTGAGCGAAGAGTGTTGCGGCCCCAACGAGCCGCGCAAGCCCGGTACGGTCCGGCGCATCGAACTGTCCCGGCCGCTCTCGACCGGTGACGCCTGCTGCGCCGCGGAACCCTCCTCCAAGACCGCGGCGCCAAGCGCGGTGCACGATGCGGGCGATGCCTGCTGCGGCCCCGACCTCGCCACCACCCCCACCGAGGCGGACGAGGAGCCGGAGGTCCGCCCGCCCTGGTGGCGCGACTTCGCGTTGCTTCCCTCCGCGCTGTCCGGGCTGTTCCTCCTCGCCGGATACACGTTCGAGTGGACTGGTCTGCACATCCCGGCGCTGGTGCTGCAGTGGGCGGCGCTGCTCGCCGGCGCCTACACCTTCGTCCCCGGCGCGATCCGCCGCCTCATCCGCGGTCGCCTCGGGGTCGGGCTGCTGATGACCATCGCCGCGATCGGCGCGGTCCTGCTCGGCCACGTTGGCGAGGCCGCGACCCTGGCGTTCCTGTTCTCCCTGGCCGAGGCGCTTGAAGACCGGGCGATGGACCGCGCCAAGGAAGGCTTGCGCGCCCTTCTGTCCCTCATCCCCGACACTGTCCGCGTCTCCCGCCTAACCAGCGACGTCACGATCCCCGCCGCGGACGTGCGTGAGCTGGACATCCTCGTCATCGGTGCCGGCGATCGCATCGCCACAGACGGCGTGGTCGTGGAGGGTAGGTCGAGCCTGGACACGTCGGCGATCACGGGCGAGTCGATCCCGGTCGAGGTCGGCCCCGGCGATCCGGTCGCCGCCGGTTCGGTCAACGGGGCGGCGACGTTGCGGATCGAGGCAACTGCGGACGGCCGCGACAACTCCCTCACCCAGATCGTCGCCCTCGTGGAGCAGGCCCACGCCCGCAAGGGCAACCGGGCACGCCTCGCCGACCGGATCGCGAAGCCGCTCGTTCCCGTCGTCCTGATCGCCGCTGCCGTGGTCGCCCTGTTCGGGCTGCTGGTCGGCGACCCGTGGACCTGGATCGAACGCGCCCTCGTCGTCCTGGTTGCGGCATCCCCGTGCGCGCTGGCCATCGCGGTGCCCGTGACGGTGATCAGCGCGATCGGAGCGGCGTCAAAGTTCGGCGTCGTCATCAAGTCAGGTGAAGCGTTCGAGCAGCTCGGCACGATCCGCGCCGTCGCCCTCGACAAGACCGGCACCCTCACCCGCAACGAGCCCACCGTCGTCGACGTCCAGCCCGCACCCGGTATCACCCGCGACGACCTGCTCGCCTGGGCCGCCGCCGTGGAGGCCACCAGCACCCACCCCCTCGCCGCGGCCATCATCGCGGCCGCACCCGTCGCCAGCCCCGCAACGGAGGTGGTCGAGGAGGCCGGGCATGGCATCACCGGGACCGTCGACGGCCGGGCGATCCGGGTCGGCAATGTCCGCTGGCTCCATCCCGCCGGCCAGCAGTTGAACGCGGAGGCGATTGCCGCGCAGGGCATGACCGTCGTCGTGGTCGAGGCGGACGGGCAGATCGCCGGCCTGATCGGCGTGCGGGACGAGCTGCGCCCGGAGTCGGCCGAGACGGTCCGGATGCTGCAGTCGCAGGGCATTGAGACCATCATGCTCACCGGCGACAACACCCGCACCGCCCACGCCATCGCCGCCGAGGCGGGCGTAACCGACGTTCGCGCCGAGCAGCTGCCCGCCGACAAGGCCGCCGCGATTGAGGCGCTCGTCACGCAGCAACCGACCGCGATGGTCGGCGACGGCATCAACGACGCCCCGGCACTGGCGACGGCGACGGTCGGGATCGCGATGGGTGTGAAAGGCTCCGCGGCGGCGATCGAGTCCGCCGACGTCGCCTTCATCGGCCACGACCTCCGCCTCATCCCCGGCGCCCTCGCCCACGCCCGCCGCGGCCGACGCATCATGACCGCCAACATCGGTCTGGCTCTGGCGATCATCGTCGCGCTGTTCCCGCTCGCCCTGTTCGGCATCCTCGGGCTCGCCGGCGTCGTGCTGGTGCATGAGATCGCCGAGGTCGTCGTCATCCTCAATGGCGTCCGCGCCGCCCGTCGCCCCGCTGCGCTACGGCAACTCGCCACGGTGCCCGCTCGCCAGCCCGAACCCGCCCACGCCTGACCACCGACCCCTCGCCCCGCGGTGGCAGAACACCGCCCGACTTGGAACCGGCCCTTGTGAAGACCCCCATCAAAGCCACCTTCGCCACCGTTGCCGTCGTCATCGTCCTGGTTGACCGGCTAGCCGCGCCGGACCCGGCCGGCGCTGCCGGCGCTCCCGTGCTCGGGTGAACCGGGCTCCGAATGGGTTTAGGTGCGCACGGTAGGCTGTGGGCGATGGTCTCTTCGGCCCGGACTCCGCGCTCCACGACGCTGAATGAGCAATTGTTGATAATGAGGCTCATTACCAGCGTCGGTTTGGCGCTGCTGCTGATGTTGGGTCTGGCAGCGACGGGTCACACAGAGGCGGACGGTTCGACTCCTGTTCCGCTGGTGATTTCTGGGTTCATGGACCCCCACGTCGAGCCCGTGGCAGACGCCCCAGTCGAGCATGAGGCGGTCGCCGGTGGCGTCGTTTCTGGGCCGAACGCGTTGGTGGGCGCTGCGCTGTGCATGTTGGGCGTGTTGTGCGGGCTGACGTTCATGGTGGTGCTGCGGGGGTTGTGGCGTCGGCGGATGCCTCCGGTTCTCGGTGACGGGCCACGGATGCCTTCGCTGCTTCCGGCGCCGGCTGCCCGTGCTCACCCGATTGTCTTTTCGTTGACGCAGTTGGGTCTTTCCCGAACCTGACATTGTGGCACGCCACCCTTTCCGGGTGGCGCTTCGTCCCGGGCTGCGTGCCCGGGTTCTGTCCTGTGCCGTGTCTTGGTTTGGAGTACCCGATGAAAACCCCTGTGAAGGCGACGCTCGTCACCATTGCCGTTGTGGTGGTGATGGTGATCGCCGCGTTGATCTATGTCCTTGTCAATCAGAGCCAGTCCGCTCCACCTTCATCTGGGGGCGGTGACGCATCCCCGCAGGTGGTGCGGGAGAGCTCGCATGTCCTCGACGACGGCGGGGAGGGCGCTGTCACCCTGGTGGAGTTCCTCGACTTCGAGTGCGAGGCGTGTGGCGCGTTCTTCCCGATCGTGGAGGATATGCGGGAGCAGTTCGCTGGGGAGATCACGTATGTGGTCCGCTACTTCCCGCTGCCCGGTCACTTCAATTCGAAGAACGCGGCGGTCGCGGCGGAAGCGGCCGCGCAGCAGGACCGGTTCGAGGACATGTATGTCCGGTTGTTCGAGACGCAGGCGGAGTGGGGTGAGGCGCAGGAGTCTCGCGCCGACCTGTTCCGTGGCTTCGCGGAGGAGATCGGTCTGGACATGGCCGCCTATGACGCCGCCGTGGCGGACCCGGCTACGGCGGAGCGGGTGGAGCTGGATTTCGAGGAGGGCCAGGCGCTCGGGGTGAGCAGCACGCCGACGTTCTTCCTCGACGGTGAGCTGCTCGAGCTGCAGGAGTGGGACGACCTCGAGAACGCCATCCAGGCTGCGGTGAACGGTGGCCGGTGATGCGGGCGGGTTTGACGCATCGGCGGGCGATCATCGTCGGCGCCGGGCAGTCTGGGCTCGCGGTTGCCGCGGCTCTGGCCGCGGAAGGGCTGCGGCCGCAGCACGAGTTTGTGGTGATCGACGCCGCCAGCACGGGGCAGCGTTCCTGGTCCTCACGGTGGCATTCGATGGAGCTTCTCAGCGACGCCCGGCATAGCGCGCTGTCTCCGCGGCGGCTGCTGGGTGACCAGCGCCGGCATCCGCGAGTGGACGAGATGGCGGACTACCTCACCTTCGTGGAAGCCGGGCTGGGCGTGGAGACGGTCTGGGGCATCCAGGCGACCGGGGTGGAGCATCGCGGGAACGGCTCGACTCTGCTGCTGTCGACGACGGCAGGGGAGGTGCAGACCCGCAACGTGATCTGCGCGACGGGCGCGGCCGCGCACCCGCGGATTCCGGAGTGGGCGTCTCTGCTGACGATGCCCGGGGTGGTGCTGCACAGCAGCGAGTACCTGTACCCGAAGCAGATCCCCGTCGGCGACGTGCTCATCGTGGGCGGCGGGAACAGCGGTGTGCAGCTGGCCCGCGAACTGTCCGCGTCGCACACCGTGACGCTGTCCGTGCGAACCCGGCGGCAGCATCGCCCCGCGATGAGCTATCCCGCCGCGGCGGGGGAGAGGGTGCCGCTGTTCTCGCGGGAGCGTCGCCCCGAGCCGATCTTCGGCGACAGCTATGAGCAGCTGCGCCGCGTCGGGGTCACGATCGCAGCTGCGGTGCAGGACGCGGCCGGCGCCGGGGTGACCTTCGCCGATGGCACGCAGGCATCCCCCCGCTCGGTGATCCTCGCCACCGGCTACACCCCTGGCGACGACTGGCTCCCGGAACCGGCCCGCGTCGACCGGCCGCGGCGCACCCTGACCGGCCTGCCCGGGCTGTTCGTGGCGGGGATGCCGCAGTACGGCGGCCGCGGCTCCGACACCCTCGCCGGGGTCTGGAAAGACGCGACGACGATCGCCCAGCACATCATCAACCGGCCCTGAAAGGACCACCGCCTTGACCACCGTCACCGACCACGAACACCCGCACCGATCCGGCTCACGGAGACGCATCCTCCTCCTGTCCACTCTGACGACGCTGCTGCTGGCCGCCGGGCTCCTGTTCGCCACCGCGGCGCCCGCAGCCGCGCACGATGAGATCGTCTCCTCCTCCCCGGAAGCCGGATCCACGGTCAGCGTGGTCCCGGAGGAGATTTCGCTGACGTTCAGCGGCGAGATCCTCACCGATTTCAGCGCCGTGATCATTGAGGTGGTCGCCCCGGACGGGCAGAACATCGCATCGGGGGATCCGGTCATCGACGGGACCACGGTCACCCAGGCGGTGACGCCTGGTCAGGCGGGCGTGTACACGGTGCGGTGGCGGGTCGTGTCCAGCGACGGGCACCCGATCAGCAACGAGTACCAGTACACCGTCGAAGCGGTCACCGTCCCCACCAGCGCCCCTACCCCCGAAGCGACCGAGGAGCAGACACCCGACCCGTCTCCCACATCTGCCGCCAATACGTCCGGAGAGGTTCACAACGGGCCATCCGGAGGTGGGGAACTCCTCCCCGTCCTTGCGGTCCTGAGTGGCGTAATCGTGCTGGGCGGCGCGCTGGTGGTCGTGCTCATGGTGGCCAGAGAGCGTCGTCGCCGCGACCGAGCAGCCGCGGCCGCGGCCGCCGCGGATGGTGGAACCGCCGACGACCAGCAACAGAAGGAGAACCCCTCATGAAATGTCCGGTCGACGGGACCGCCCTGCTGATCACGGAACGCTCCGGGGTCGAGATCGACTACTGCCCGCAGTGCCGGGGCGTCTGGCTGGACCGTGGCGAGCTCGACAAGATCATCGACCGCGCCGCCGACCTTGCTGGCGGCGGCCGGCAAACCAGCACCGCCCCCTATCCGCGCGAGGGCGACCACCGTTCTGACCGCGACAGGGATCATCACGGTCGCTCCGGGCGTCGGCGGAAGGAAGGGTTCCTCGGTGACCTCTTCGACTTCTGACACCAAAAACCTCTTCCTGATAGCCGGTCTGATGACCGGGTTATCAGCGGCCCTCGCGAACGCAGGAGGAGCCGCTGATGGTTCGTGAGCAGACCCGGCGGTTCGCGGTCGCGTGCCTGGCCGCCGCTGTGGTGGTCCTGGTCGACCAGGCGACGAAGGCGGCCGCACTGGGAGGGTTGAGTCAGGAGGAGCGGATCCCGCTGCTGGGGGATCTGCTTGGGCTGCAGCTCGCGTTCAACCCCGGCGCGATCCTCTCCCTCGGAGCCGGGGTCACCGGGCTGCTCACTCTCCTCGGGGTCGGTGCCGTGGTGCTGCTGGTCGTCGCCGCCGCGCGGGCGCGGACCGGATGGTGGGCGATGGGGATCGGCCTGATCCTCGGGGGCGCGATCGGGAACCTGATCGACCGGCTGTTCTCCCCCCCTGGGTTCGGGGTCGGGCACGTCACCGACTTCCTCGCCTACGGGAACCTGTTCATCGGCAACCTCGCCGACGTCGCCCTCGGTGCCGGCGTCATCGTCCTCGGCCTGAGCCTGTGGACCCGACACCGCCGCTCCCGCGTCAGCGCGGACAGCGCGGCGCCTGCGACGGGCTCCGTGGTGAGCGGGTCATGATGGCGAAGCAGCGGACCTCGTCCGTATACCAGCGCAACGCGTTCGCGCCGGGGCTGCTCGCGGCGGCGGTGTTGTTCCTCGCGCCGGTACTGATGGGCGGGGACTGGTTCACCGTTGTGCTGTTCGTCGCCGCGATCTTCGCGGTCATCGTGGGGTGGTTCGCGATCCAGGCGCGGCAGTGGTGGTGGTTGCCTGTGTTCGTCGTGATCGCCGTGATTTGGAACCCGGTGTTCCCGTTCCCGTTCACCGGCCCGGTGTGGACTGCGGCGCAGCCGGTCGCCGCGGTCGTGTTCCTGGTCGCCGGCGCCCTGATCAAGGTCAAGCGCGCATGATCCGCCGCCGCGTCCTTGCCGCCATGACGCTGGTCGCGGCGCTGCTGCTGGCCGGGTGCACGTCCAGCGACTCGCTCGCGCAGCAGTACCGGGACGGAAGCGAGAAGGGCTACATCGCCGGTGACTTCCAGATCGTCGAGATCCCGGATGCCGACCGCGGGGAGCCGGTGGTGTTCGAGGGCGTCACCGAGACCGGGGAGACGGTGTCCAGTGACGACTACCGCGGCGGGGTGCTGGTGGTGAACTTCTGGTACGCCGCGTGCGGGCCGTGCATCGTCGAAGCCCCGATGCTCGAGGAGGTCTGGCAGGAGTATCAGGACCAGGGCGTCGCGTTCCTCGGGGTGAACACCTACGACCAGCCAGCCACCGCACTGTCGTTCGCCCGTGACAACAACGTCACCTACCCGAGCGTGATCGACGTGAACGACGGACGGGTCAAGCTCGCGTTCGCGCAGGTCACTCCGATCCAGGCCACCCCCACCACCTTGGTCATCGACCAGGAGGGGCGGGTCGCGGCGCGGATCATCGGGCAGTTGGCCAGCGCGTCGATCCTGTCCACCCTGGTCGCCGACACCCTCGCCGAGGACACCTCATGAATCCGGGAGCGGTGATCGTCGACGGCGCCCTGTGGGTCGCGATCCCGGTCGCGATCCTCGCCGGGCTGGTGTCGTTCGTGTCCCCGTGCGTGCTGCCGCTGGTGCCTGGCTACCTCGGCTACCTCGGCAGCACCACCACGACGACCGCGGCCCCCACGCTGGACGGGGGGCGCACGGTGACGGCGGAGCGCGCGCGGCTGCTGCTGGGCGTGACATTGTTCATCGCCGGGTTCACCGTGGTGTTCGTCGCCGTCACGATCCTCGGCGGCACCTTCGGGTACCTGCTGCTGCAATACGCCAATGTGCTCACTCGCGTCTTCGGGGTCGTCATCATCGCCCTCGGCCTGGTGTTCCTCGGCTTCTTCGGCATTGCCCAGCGCACCCTCCGCCCTCGCGCCCAGGGTAGGACCGGGCTGATCGGGGCGCCGCTTCTCGGGTTCGCGCTCGGCGTCGGCTGGACCCCCTGTATCGGCCCGACGCTCGCAGCGATCATCTCTATGTCGTGGAACCTCGGTGACCCCGCCCGCGCGGGCCTGCTCGGGCTCGCGTACTCGCTGGGCCTGGGCATCCCGTTCCTGATCCTCGCGGCCGGATGGGGGTGGGCGTCCCGATCGGTGACGTTCCTGCGCCGCCACATCCGCGCCCTGAACATCATCGGCGGGGCCATGCTCATCGCCCTCGGCCTGCTGATGGTGACCGGGCTGTGGACGGCACTGATGTCGCAGCTGCAACAGGTGGTGATCAATGTCCCCCTCCCGCTCTGACACCGGCATCGACGTCACCGCCGCCCCGCTACGCCCCGGCGACCACGCCGACAGCGAATCCGCGACGGAGATCACCCAGCCGGCGCTGGGCATCACCGGGTGGTTGCGGTGGGCATGGCGGCAGCTGACCAGCATGCGCACCGCATTGGTCCTGCTGCTGTTCCTCGCGATCGCCGCCGTCCCCGGGTCCCTGTTCCCGCAGCGCAGCGCCGACCCCAACGGTGTCATCCAGTGGGAGCGGGACAACCCTGACGTGTTCCCCCTCGCCGATGCGGTCGGCCTGTTCGACGTGTACCTGTCGCCGTGGTTCTCCGCGATCTATCTGCTGCTGTTCACCTCCCTGATCGGCTGCGTGATCCCGCGCGCCAAGCACCACTACAAGGCGCTCCGCTCCCGCCCCCCTCGCACCCCGGCCCGGCTGTCGCGGCTCTCGGAGTACCGGGAACTGACCTTGCCGAGAGAGGAAGGGAGGACCGACCCGGCCGCGCACGCGATCGACGTCGCGGCAGAGCAGCTGCGCAAGGCCGGATACCGGGTGGAGCGATACGACGCCCGCGGAGCCGCGTCGGTGTCGGCCGAGCGCGGCTACCTGCGCGAGACCGGCAACCTGATCTTCCACGTCGCCCTCGTCGGCGTGCTGGTCTCGGTCGCGATCGGCGGGTCGTTCGCGTATACCGGGCAGCGGGTGGTGGTGGAGGGCACCACGTTCGTGAACGCGCTCAGCGACTACTCCTCGTTCAACCCCGGCCGTTTCGTCGACGGCACGGGCCTTGCCCCCTACTCGCTCACCCTCGACGACTTCCAGGTCTCCTACCGGCTGCCCGGCACCCCCGGCGCAGGCCAGGCCGGAGACTTCTCCGCCGACATCACCATCCGCCAACCCGGGCAGGACGATCGGGCGCAGAGCGTGATCGTGAACTACCCGATCACCGTCGACGGCGATCGCATCTACCTGCTCGGCAACGGCTACGCCCCCACCCTCACGATCCGCGACGCCGCCGGCGAGGTGGTGTACAGCGAGTCGCAGCCGTTCCTGCCGCAGGACTCCAACATGACCTCGCTGGGCATCATCAAGATCCCGGACGGGCTGCCCGAACAGGTCGGGCTGGTCGGGTTCTTCTACCCCACCCAGGGGGTGTTGCCCTCCGGCGCGTTCACCTCCGTCTACCCGGACGTGGTCAATCCGGTGCTGACTCTCAACGTGTTCAGCGGGGATCTCGGCATCGACGACGGCACTCCGAGGTCGGTGTACACGCTCGAGGTCGACGGGCTCACCCAGCACACCGGCGGCGACACCGCCGCCGACTCCCTTGAGCTCACCCCCGGCGCCACCGTCGGTCTGCCGAACGGGTGGGGCACGATCACCTGGGAGGAGGTCACGGCGGAGGAGCCGGTGAAGCGGTTCGCGTCGCTGCAGATCCAACGCGACCCCAGCAGCGGCTGGGTGCTCGCGTTCTCCGTGCTCGCCACCCTCGGCCTGTTCGCCGGCCTGTTCGTGCCCCGCCGCCGGCTCTGGGTGAAAGCCCGCACCACCCCGGATGGTGTGCACGTCGAGTACGCGGGACTGGCCCGCGGCGAAGACCCCGCTTTGGCGCGCGCCGTCGACGAGTTCGCGACCCGCCACGCGCACGCCCTCGGCGTAGACCAGCCTGCGAAGGACACACCGTGACGACCGTGTGGATCCCGGACGCCCCGCCGACCCTCGGCGGGTTCCTCACCCCGGCCCCGCTTCCGGCTCCGGTGCTACCGCTCCTCGCGGGACTCCTCGCGGTCGCCTACCTGGCCGGTGCGATCCGGATGTGGGTCCGCGGCCGCGGCTGGCCGGTGTGGCGGACGGTCAGCTTCCTGCTCGGCTGCGTCGCCCTCGCCGCGGTCACCGGCCTGGCGGTGGAGAACTTCGGGTACGCCCTGTTCTCGGTGTTCATGTTCCAGCAGCTCACCCTGATGATGGCGATCCCGCCGCTGCTGGTCCTCGGCTCTCCCGGCACCCTGCTGCTGCGCGCCACCCCGCACCACGGCCCAGGTCTCCTGGTGCTCCGCGCCGCGCACGCCGGGCTACGCAGTCGCACCGCACGGTGGCTGCTCAGCCCGTGGCTGGCGGTGCCGCTATACCTGGCCGCGTTTTACGGTCTGTACCTGGCGAACTTCGCCGATCCGATCCTGTCCACCGTCACCGGCCATACCCTCCTCGAGGTCGGGTTCCTGGTCGCCGGGATGCTGTTCACCATCCCGATCCTGTCGTCGGACCCGCTGCCGGTGCGGATGAGCCACGGCGGCCGCGCCCTGGACGTGTTCGCCGAGGCCGCCCTGCACGCCTTCTTCGGCGTCTTCCTGATGATGGCCACCACTACCCTCATCGACGGGTTCGCCGGCCCGACGAGCGCGCTGGGCATCGACCCGATCGAAGACCAGCGCCTCGCCGGCGGGCTGGCCTGGTCCTACGGCGAGGCCCCCACCTTGCTGATGCTCATCTACGTCATGCACCGCTGGTTCCGCGACGACACCGCCCAAGCGGTCGCCGCCGACCGTCGCGCCGACGCACACGGCGACCCTGAGCTCGACGCGTACAACGACTACCTCACCCGACTCCACCAGAAAGACACCTGACCGATGCGCACGCCTTTGCCGACACCCGCCCCGGCCGCCGCGCCGGAGCAGGAGACGCCGCGCCGCACCGTGGCGGCATGGTCGCTGCCGGTGTGGGCGGCGGTGCTGGCATCCGCGGCCGCCGGCCTGCTGCTGGATCTCGCCTCCGCACCGGTGGGGTGGTGGCCGTTGACGTTCGTGAGTGTCACGGTCGCCCTGGTGGCCCTGATCGGCCGCAGCATCGGCGGGGCGCTGCTGGTCGGCACTGTGTTCGGCGCCGTGTTCTACACGACCCATCTGGTGTGGGTGGGGGAGTTCCTCGGCCCGGTGCCGTGGCTTGCCCTCGCCGGGCTGGAAGCGGTCCTGTTCGGCGCGGGCGCGGTGCCGATCGCGCTCGCCTACCGGTGGACCGCCCGCTATCCGGCCCGCGGCCTCGTGCAGCTGCTCGCGGTACCGCCGCTGATCGGGGTTCTGTGGACGGCCCGTGAGGTGGTGATGGGTGCGTGGCCGTACTCCGGGTTCCCGTGGGCGCGCCTCGGGATGACCCAGGTGGGCGGCCCGCTCGCGGAGGCCGTGTCGTGGACGAGCGTGACCGGCCTGTCCCTGCTGATCGTCATTCTGTGCGCCTCTGTGGTGCAGTGGATCCGCGCCGGCGGCATCCGCTTCATGCTCGGGTTGCACCCTGCTGTGAGCGTCGCCGCTCTCCTGGTGATAGCGCCGCAGTTCCCCACCGCGCCGGCCGGGGAGTTCCGCGTGGGATGGGTGCAGGGCAACGGCCCCACCGGGTACTTCGACGACAAGGTGCCCGGCGACGTCCTGGCCGCGCAGACCGCCGCCACGGTGCCGCTGTACGGGCAGCCGATGGATCTGCTGGCCTGGCCGGAGGGCGGCGTCGACGCCGACCCGCTCAGTGATCCCGCCGCCGCCGAGGCGTTGGACCGGGTCGTGCGCTCGGCCGGGGCGCCGTTGCTGATGAACGCCGCCACCACCCGCGGCGACGATGTCTTCAACACGTCCCTGCTGTGGACCGCGGATCCCACGGGCCGGCAGTGGCACGACAAGGTCAACCCGGTCCCGTTCGGCGAGTACGTGCCGGACCGGTGGTTCTACGAGCTGATCGTCCCCGACCTGGTGGGCTTGATCCAACGCGAATACACCCCCGGCAGCAACCCGCCGCTCGTGCAGGTCGGCGACGTCGGGGTGGGGTTGGCGATCTGCTTCGACGTGATCTACGACGCCGTGATCTGGGACGGTGCCCGCGCCGGCGCAGAGGTGTTCGTGTTCCAGACCAACAACGCCGACTTCCGCGGCACCGACGAGAACCTGCAGCAGCTCGCGTTCGCCCGGATGCGCGCCATCGAAACCGGCCGCGCGGTCGTCAACGTCTCCACGGTGGGCACCAGCCAGGTCATCACCCCGGACGGCACCACCGTCGACAGCATCGGCGTCGACACCGTTGACGCGTCGATCACCACCGTCCCGCTGCGCACCGGACTCACCCCGGCGGTGATCCTCGGTCCCTGGCTCACCGCTCTCATCGTCCTCGCTGCCGCCGGCGCTCTCACCGCGGCGGGGTTCTCCCACCGTGCCCGCACGCGTGCGGCCGCCGCAGATCGTTCGACTGATCCGGGGAGGCACCCATGAACACGCCACGGATGAGGCCTGCCGGAGGTCGACTGGCCTGGTCGCTGCGAACGCTGGCGACGGGCAGCGATCTCACCCTTCCTGGTGACCTGACGGCGGAGGAGTGTGGGTGCGCGCCCACGCCCGCGGAGAGCCGCGCATTCCGGGCCGGGGTGAGCCGGCGCACTCTGCTGACGGCGGGAACATTGAGCGCGGCCGTGGACTCGCTGGCCTGGCTGGAAGCGAACGCGGGCTGACCGATGTGCACGGATCTACCGCGCCACCCCGCTCGCGGGCACCCCCTGACCGCAACGACGAAGAGGACGACCCTGCCATGACCGGAACCGACGCGCTCTCCCTCGACGGCATCTCACTGCTGCTGGTGTGGACGGCGATCGCCACCTACCTGCTCGCGTTCATCGCGTACACCATCGACCTGGCCGGGCGCTCCGTCCCCGCCAGCGTCCCGCAGCGGGAGCCGGTCCTGGCCGGCGCTACCGCACGGGCGGGCCAGCAGACGGACAACGCCCAGAGTGGGTCGGTGGACAGTGTTCGCACGCCGCCCGCGCAGCGTCAACGGCTGCTGTGGGCGCGGATCGGGACGTCGCTGACGGTCCTCGCGTTCCTGTTCCACCTGGCCGGCACCATCCTGCGCGGCATCGCCGCGGAGCGGGTGCCGTGGGCGAACATGTACGAGTTCGCGCTGACCGGCACGGTCTTGATCGTGGCCGTCTACCTGCTGGTGCTGCGCCGCTACGACCTCCGCTTCCTCGGTGCGTTCCTGATCGGCATGGTGGTGCTGCTGCTGGGTGGCGCGACGGTCTCGTTCTACGTCGAGGTCGTTCCGCTGATGGATCCGCTCAAGAGCGTGTGGCTGGTCATCCACGTCTTCGTCGCGTCCCTGGCCACCGCCCTGTTCGCGATCGCCTGCGGCATCTCCATCACCCAGCTCCTGCAGGCCCGCCGGGAGCGCCGCACCCGAGCATCCTCGGACACTGCCCGCGCCGACGGTCTTGGGTTTCTGCGCACTCTGCCCGCCGCCGACGTGCTCGAGTCCCTCGCGTACCGGTTCGCGATCGTGGGGTTCGTGTTCTGGACGTTCACCCTGATCGCCGGCGCGATCTGGGCCAACGACTCCTGGGGTCGCTACTGGGGCTTCGATGTCAAGGAGGTGTGGACGTTCGTGATCTGGGTGCTCTACGCCGGCTACATCCACGCCCGCGCGACCCGCGGCTGGCGCGGCACCCGCTCCGCCTGGCTGTCCATCATCGGGTTCGTCGCGGTGCTGTTCAACTTCACGATCGTGAACATGTTCTTCCAGGGCCTCCACTCCTACTCCGGGCTCACATGACCCCGCACCCCTGCCCCGCCCTCTTGCCCGAGCCGAAAGCACGCACATGACCCCGATACTCTCGATTCCCGCCACCACGGGTGCGGATGCCACTGAACGCGGACAGCGGTCACTCCGACCGCGACAGGAATGACTCCTCGCGTCTTGCGGGTCGCAGGGCCTGCGATCCTCGGCGGGGTCGCACTCATCGCCTTGGTCGGGGCGTTGTGGTTCGGTGGGGGTGCTGCGCAGATCCCACTCGGCGACGCCGGCCCTGTTGTGCGCTGGGGGCTTCCGGTCACGAAACTGGTCGTGAATCTCGCCGCCGCGGGCATGGTCGGTGTGCTCGTGACCGCCTTGTTCACGCTGCGGGCCGGTGAGCGCGAGTTCGACGTCGCCCTCGATACCGCGTCGATCTCTGCAGCCCTGTTCACCGTGGCCGCGGGCGCGACCGGGTTCCTCACGCTTCTCAGCGTGTTCAACCCGGCCATCGACGCAGGCCCCCAGTTCGGTGCCCAGCTCGGCCGGTTCCTCGTCGAGCTCGAGGTCGGCAGGACATGGCTGATCACGACGGTCGCCGGCGCCGCCCTCACCGTCCTGACATTCGCCGTGCGGTCCTGGGTCGGGACGCTTCTGGTCGCCCTGGTGGCGGTGGCCTCGCTCGTGCCGATGGGCACGCAGGGGCACTCCGGCGATGACGCCTTCCACCACGAGGCGATGATGGCGCTCATCCTGCACATCATCGGCGCCGCGGTGTGGCTCGGCGGGCTCCTGCTGCTCATCGCCGTCCGTCCAGCCCTCGACCGTCGCCGCATCCCCGATCTCGTCGCCCGCTACTCGAGCATCGCTCTGGCCGCGTTCGTGCTCGTCGCCGTGTCCGGCACGGTGCGCGCCGCCATCGGCCTGCAGGAGTGGTCCGATCTGCTCTCGCCCTATGGCGCGATCTTGGGCATCAAGGTCGTCGCGCTCGTCGGCCTCGGCCTCTTCGGGGCGTGGTACCGCACCCGCCTGATCGGCAGGATGCGCAGCTCCGACGCGGCATCCCGCCCTTTCTGGATGCTCATCGCGTTCGAGCTGGCACTGATGGGTGTGGCCAGCGGCGCCGCCGCAGCGCTGGCCCGCACTCCGCCACCGAACCCGGCCCCGCTTCCCGAGATCCCCTCGCCGGCAGAACGCCTCACCGGTGCCCCGCTGCCCCCGGAGCTCACGATCGAACGGTGGGTCACCGCGTGGAACGTGGACATGTTGTGGGCGGTGCTCGCCGGGTTCGCGATCTTCTTCTATCTCGCCGGGGTGTGGCGGCTGCGCCGGCGCGGCGACGCGTGGCCTGTGTATCGCACGATCATGTGGGTCGCCGGCATGGTGCTGCTGGTCTGGGTCACCGGCGGCGTCGTCAACGTCTACCAGGACTACCTGTTCAGCATGCACATGGTGGGGCACATGCTGCTCACGATGGCGATCCCGGTGCTGCTGGTCGCCGGCGCCCCGGTGACCCTCGCCGCCCGGGCGATCCGCAAACGCGACGACGGCACCCGCGGCGGGCGGGAGTGGATCCTGTGGGCGGTGCATTCGCCCGTCGCCCGCATCCTGACGAACCCGTTCGTCGCGGCCGCCCTGTTCATCGGCTCACTGTGGGTGTTCTATTACACCGACCTGTTCCGCTGGTCGCTGTACGACCACCTCGGCCACCAGTGGATGATCGCGCACTTCCTCATCACCGGCTACCTGTTCGCGCTCTCCCTGATCGGCATCGACCCGGTGCCGTGGCGGCTTCCCTACGCCGGCAGGCTGCTGCTGCTCATCGGTGTGATGGCGATGCACGCGTTCTTCGGCATCGCCATCATGATGCAGTCGGGGCTGATGGTCGCCGACTGGTTCGGGTCGATGGGTCGCACCTGGGGTGTCACACCGCTCGAGGATCAGTACACCGGCGGCGGTATCGCGTGGTCGATCGGTGAGATCCCCACCCTGATCCTCGCGATCACGGTCGCGATTCAGTGGAGTCGCAGCGACGACCGCGAGACCAAGCGGCGAGACCGGCACGCCGACCGCACCGGCGAAGCCGAGCTCGAGGCCTACAACGCACGCCTCACCGAGCTCGCCGACCGCGATGCTCGCAGCCGCAGATAGGGCGCACTACGTGACGACGAAAGAGGAGCTCGCCGACCGCTACGGTCGGGGACCGCGGCCCATCCGCCGCCGCGTGTTCTGGGTCACCGTCGCGACGGCGGCAATCCTGTCTGTCGCCGGGCTTTCGTGGCTGACTGTCTCGAACTCGCTCGACGACGTCGGATTCGACGAGACCGGATACGAGCTGGTCGATGCGCGCACCGTGACCGTATCCTTCCAAGCCACGCCACCCGCTGGGACGTCGTTCGCATGCGCGGTGCAGGCATTGGATGAGGACTTCGGCATCGTCGGTTGGCGGGTCATCGAGTACCCCGCGTCCGAGGAGATCACACGAGCACTCGTGGAGACCATCCCGACCGTCGCGCAGGCAACGACCGGCACCGTGCAATCCTGCTGGGCCACATAGCCGCGCAAGGGAGGCCGTCGCCTGCGCCGGCTGAGTCTCTCAAGCGGTGGGCCTGTCTTCGTGGTCGATGCCGTGGTGCTCTTTGCCGCGCTCGAAGTTGAGCAGGCGGAGTGCGTTGCCGACGACGATCAGGGTGGAGCCTTCGTGGATGAGTACGACCGCGCCGATGTTCAGGCCGAGGAAGGTGGCGAGGATGAGGAACGCGACGATCGCGAGGCTGGCGATGAGGTTCTGCCGGATGATGCGGCTGGTGGCGCGGCTGAGCCGCACGGCGAACGGGACGCGGCCGAGGTCGTCGCTCATCAGCGCGATGTCGCAGGTTTCCAACGCGACGGTGGAGCCGGCGGCGCCCATCGCGATGCCGACGTCGGCGCGGGCCATCGCGGGGGCGTCGTTGACGCCGTCGCCGACCATCGCGATCGGTCGGTGGGTTTCGGCGAGGCGGGTGATCTGAGCGACTTTGTCCTCGGGGAGCAGTTCGCCGATCGCGGTGTCGACGCCGACTTCCCGGCCGACCGCGTCGGCGACGCGCTGGTTGTCGCCGGAGATCATCACGAGCTGCCCCACGTTCGCGCCCCGGAGCGCGCTGAGCACCTGGGCGGACTCCGCGCGGGACGCATCCATCACGCCGACGATGCCGAGGAACCGGTCGCCACGGCGGATGATCATCAGCGTCTGCCCGGAGTCCCGCGCCTGCGTGTACGCGTCGGCGAGCGTGCCGGTCAGCGCGAGTTGCTGCTCGTCGAACATGCGCAGGTTGCCGACGTCGACCCGCTCGCCGTCGATCGTCGCCGTGACGCCACGCCCGACGACCGCGTTCAGGTCTGTCGCGGTGAGGCGCTCGGCCTGGGGGACGCGGGGCTCGAGGTCGCGGACGATCGCCTCGGCCAGCGGGTGATCGCTGAGCGCTTCGACAGCGACCAGAGTGCGGATCAGCTCGGACTCGGGCACGTCGGCGGCGGGGGTGACGGACGTCACCCGGGGGGCACCCCAGGTCAGGGTGCCGGTCTTGTCGAACGCCATCGCCTTGACCCGCCCGAGCGTCTCGAGCGGGGCGCCGCCCTTGACGAGCACCCCGGCACGCGCAGCACGGGCGACCCCTGCCAGCACCGCGGCCGGGGTTGCGATCGCGAGCGCGCAGGGGCTGGCGGCGACGAGCACGGTCATGGCGAGGTAGAACGCGTCGGGGAACGGTTGCGCGAACGCGAGCCAGGAGATCAGGAGGGTGACGGCGACCCCGAGGATCACGGCGGGCACGTACCAACGCTGGAACCGGTCGATGAACTGCTGTGTGGGGGAGGCGGCCTGGTCGGCGGAGCGGACGAGCTCGACGACCTTGCTGAGCGTCGAGTCCGCGGAGGTCGCGGTGACCTCGACCTCGAGCACGCCGGACCCGTTCACGGTGCCGGCGAACACACGGTTGGCGGCGGGCAGGGTGTCGACGGTGCGCATCGCCCGCTCCGGGTCGGCCACCGGCTCCTTCTCCACCGGAATCGACTCCCCGGTGACCGCGGACTGATCCACCGCGGACACCCCGGAGATCACGAACCCGTCTGAGGGAATGCGGGAGTTCGGGCGGATGACGACGATGTCCCCGACGACGATCTCCTCCACCGGCACCTCCACCGGCTCGTCCCCGCCGCGGCGCACCAGGGCGCTGCGGGGAGCGAGCTCGGCCAGGGACTCGATGGACTTGCTGGCACGGCTGAGGGCGTATTCCTCGAGCGCGTGGCCGAGGCTGAACAGGAACAGCAGCACCGCCCCTTCCGCCCACCGGCCGATGAGGGCGGCGCCGATCGCGGCCACCAGCATGAGGAAGTCGACCTCGAACTTCCCTCGCATCGTCGAGGCGATCGCGGTGCGGAACGTGAAGAACCCACCGAAGAAGTAGGTGGCGAGGAAGAACACCAACGGCCACCCGACCATCGGCAGCCCCAACGCGAACTCGGCGATCATCCCGCCGGCGTAGGTCACGCCCGCGGCGATCGCGAACCACAGCTCCCACCGGGCCGAACCGTGGGAATGGTCGTGCGTCTCCGCAGCGGGCGCGGTAGTCGTCGGGGAAGAAGCAGTCATGCGACCAGGATACATCACAAGATCATGATATATTGTAATTGTGAATGATTATCGTGGTCGGAGGGCACAATGGTGAGCATGGCCGGTACTGAGACGCGTCGGGAAGCAGGCACCCTGTCCGTAGCGGATGCTGAGCGTCTCGCCGAGATCATGCAGGCACTGGCGTCACCTGTGCGGCTGCGCATTCTGAGCGCGCTGAGTGTTCAGCCGAGCACCGTGACCGACCTCAGCGAACAGCTGCACATCGGACAGACGACCACATCGAACCATTTGCGGCTGCTGCGGCATCTGAGCCTGGTCCTTGGCACGCGCGACGGCCGGCACATCCACTACTCGCTCTTCGACGACCACGTCTCCGAACTGCTCGAGGAGGCCATCGGGCACCTCGAGCATCTGCCCGGCGGAGGATGACGCCTGCCGGAGCTCCCCGATTGACGAGAGTATTCCCGTTCACGTCGGGGGGCGCTGCTGCGGCCGGGGAGAGCGCGTCGCTGCCGGTTCGGACACGCTGCATGGTGTGTAGCCGATCGCCGCGACGGCCATGAGCTCTTGTAAGAATCCGCCACTACTCGCGGAATCCTGAACCCGAAACCCCAGCCAACTACCGTGGAATCGCGGCATTCCTCGCCATCTCGAGCGGGAACCTACACATCGGCGATCTCGTGCCTCTGGTGGCGTTGACGGATCAGGCGTTGATGAGCTCGTAGAGCGACCCATGCTTGCTCGTCATGGCGGACTCGACCGACGTGGCGAGGGCAGTATCGCGGACGAGGATGCCGAACTCGACGTTGCGGTTCTCGGCGGAGTAGCTGAAGTTCGCACTGGTGATCAGGAGCAGCTCGTGGTCGACCACGATGAACTTCGCGTGGCTGACGACCTGCTTGCCGTTCGGCAGGAGCGCAGAGCGGTACACCGTGGCTCGTGGGAGCTGCGCCTTGACCGTCGAGGCGCCGGCGACTGCGGCGTCGACGTAGACGGTGACGACGACGCCGGGCTGCTCGGACGCTGCCTTCAGCGCCGTCCACATCTGTGACGTGTCCTGGAAGTTATAGGTCGCCGCCGTAACCGACTGCCGTGCTGCTCCGACGATGCGGTGGAACTCGCTTGTCAGGTGGCCGGTGTTGGCTTCGTTGCCGGGCATTGTCCATACCGGGGTCAGCTCGCGCAGAACGGTCTTTGCGCCGGCGATCGCGCGCAGGACACTGGTGGAACGTTCGCGGTCGCCGGGTCCAAACCCGGAGGCGGCGAGCAGGTCCTTCACCTGTTCGCGCCGGCTGATCGCGATCTCGCGGACGGCGACGCTGACGGGCGTGCCGGTCTCGAACTGCAGGGCGAGCCGCTCCGCCTCGGTTGCGGTGAGGAAGGTGCCGAGTTCGGCAAGCGGGTCAGAGGCCATAGTTGCCGAAGAACCCTGGCACGGTCGGTCCGTTCGCGGTCGGGAGGTCGAGCAGGAACCGTCGGTCGAGGAAGCGGTTGGCCTTCTCACACGAGGTTTCGGAGGCAAAGCAGCAGGTGTGGCAGGCGGCGCCATGAAGGAAGTCCTCGGGGTCCGACGGCGTGCGCTGGGCGCAGACCGGGTCAGAGGAACAGCGCCAAGCCCGGCGAACCGCCGAGAGCACGATGCCCTGAAGCTGCTCCGGCTCCGACAAGGCCACCAGTCCGCCGAGAGTGCCTTCGCTGTCGGAGGCGGTCGTGCAGATGAGCAGTCCCGCCGCGGCCTCGCGTCCGGGCTCGTCCCGCCATGCGTAGATGCGCTCGGTCAGGCTGGCAGCACCATAGCCTGAGTACATGGCCATCTCGCGGATGAGGATGTGCGACAGGGTGTGGACGAGCCAGTAGCGCGGCCCGGGCAGGCGGGTGTCGGGGTTGATGGTGGCGGCGGTCTCGGAGAAGCGGCGGGCGAAGTTCCGGCGGTGGGCTTCGAGGTGGGAGTTCCAGAGCGGGGTGGTCTCGATGTGCCGTTCCCACTGAGAGACGGCGTCGAGGTCGAGTTGCAGGAAGATGCCTTCGCCGCGGTCTTCCGTGGCGGGGACCCAGGTGGGCTTGCCGATGCGGGTCAAGTCGACCAGGCGGGATGCGACGTCGTTGACGCGATCCATCTCGTCGAGACGCGTGAACCCGAGGACGGCATTGACCCGCTTCATCCGGTTGACGCCGACGACGCGCTTGACGCGGGGGTGCAGCTCTGTGCCGCGCTGCATCTCGGTGACCATGAGTCCGGTGTTGTTCTGCTGTTCGGGGAACAAGGCCGGCTTCTGGAGGTAGCGCCATTCGGGGATGAGTAGTTCGATCGGGTCCCAGTTGGCGCGGCGCTCCTCCCGGTCTTCTTCGGACTCGGGCGGTGCAAGCACGTCCGCGACGGCGATGGCGATGTCGTCGTCGGTGAGTCCGGTGACGTCGATGTTGCGCGCGCCCGCCAGTGCGCGGATGACCGGGATCTGGTCGGCGAACTGCCGAATTTGGTCGATGCCGAGTTCGACACGAAGGTGGTCGGCGAGTGCTTCCTTCTGTTCGGCGTCGGAGCGCGGCATGACGATGATGCTCTGCGTCGAGGGGAACCACAGGTTCGAGGCTCCCATCATGATGAGCGCGGGCCGCGCCTTGCAGCCGGGGAAGAATGCGCCGAGGTGAGGGTGGCGTCCCCGGCACGTCTGGGGCAGCTTGAGCCGCCCCTTCGCTCCTTGGGCCTCGGCCATGCCGCGTGTGGCGCTGCACGACTGGCAGATGATCGTGGAGCCGACGCTCTTGCCGACGTTGGCGTCACGCATCTTCAGGTCGGGATTCTCAGCGTTCGGGCACCTCTGGCCCCGGTGAACCCAGAGCGTGTAGGGGAACTCGTCGAGATGTCCGTTGGTGCAGGTCAGCAGGTGCTGTGCAGGGACGGCGGGGCTTCCCTCGCGGCGTCCTCGACCGCCGCGACCAGGGCAGGGCTTGTGAGTGAACTGGGCGAGGTCGGGCCGGAACGGATGGGTGTTCGTGTAAGTGAATCGCGTGAGTGGGCCGAGGTAGTCGCAGCCAGTGCATCGGAACCACTGTGGGAACACCCGCGCGGGAAGGCCGAGGTCCGAGCCCTCGGTCGACATCGCGCCCTTCTTGGGCTGCCACGGGAACGGCCGCAGCGCGTCGACCTGCGGCCCCAGGTGCAGACGGACGACGTTGAGCAAGCGCGGTTCGAGGATCGTCGGGACGACCTCGCGGCGTTTCCAGATCGGCTCCCACGATGTCGTCGTGTCCGGGGATGAACGAGATTGTTCCGAGCCTGGTCCAATAGCTGATGAGCCAGCGCTGGAGAAGGTCGACCTGCTCGTGGCGTTCGAGGAGTGTGCGTGCCGGGTCCGCGATCGCGGCATCCCAGTCGTCGATCTCGAAGACGGCGTCGATGAGTTCAGCGCGGGTTGGTCCAGTGCCATGCTGGTCCCACCACGCGAGAGTGAGCAGGCCGGCTCTGTTTGCGGTCGAGGCGCCCGCCGGCTCTTCGATCGTTCCCAGGAGCGCGCCCAGGTAGGGGTCCTCCGCGGCGGTCGAGAACGATTCGTAGCGATCCTCAACGACGCCCATAGAGGAAGGATGCCATACCAATTAGGCATTCCGGTGCTCGGTAGCAGGTCGAGCTACCGCCCCGCCGTCGTTGGCTCCCACTGGATCGTGAAGGTTCCGGCCGCGCGCGCGTCAGCCTCGGCCTCGAGTCGCAGTGCGTAGTCCCATGTCGGGTGCACCGCACGCTGGTAGATCCTGATCCGCTCAGGAGTGACCTCGTCGGTCCGCCGGACAAGTCCCAGCTGCTTGAGGCGCTTCAGCAAGGCGTGGATCGTACTGGTCGACAGCCCCGTGGCATCTGCCACGGACGGCGTGGAGAACTTCCCGTCGGGAGAACGCGCGATCTCGGCCATGAGCGCGAGCATGTGGTTGCTGCCGAAGGCAAGCTTCGAGAGCTCCTCGCTCTGTTCGCTCGGCATGGTCTCCACCGCCTCATTTTCGCATGAGGCGCTCAGCGCAGGAGGAGCATCGCAGGGCGAAATCCAACGGCGTGGCGCGTGTTGTGTAGCTGACGCCCCCAGCGTAAATGTCACATTCACTACCCGCATCCTTCGGCGTGCGAGAAGCCTCAAACACGAAGGACTCGGACCGCGTGTCGAAGCTGCGGAACGTAGGTGACCTCCGTACGTTAAGAGTCAAGAATTATGACTCTAGGCTCGTGACTTTTAGGAGGTCACCATGACGACGTCATTGCCGGGTTACACGCTGAGATTCGATCGGGATGACCTCGAACGGGGCGAGCTATCGGACCTGGACGCCCCCCATGTCTTCGAGGCCGAGCCTCGGCGGACGTTCCGCTGGCATCGCGGACAGCGCCACTACCCGGGGCGCTACTGGTCGGCAACGACGGAGGGCTTCGTCGGGTACGAGAGCCGCCTCGAACTCGCGGCGCTACTCCTGGAGGACTTCGACCACCGGGCCGTTCGCATCGCCTCGCAGCCGTTCGAGCTGATCGCCGACCGCGACGGTGTCGAGCGAAGCTACGTGCCCGACTACCTGATTGAGCACGACGACCACCGATTCACGGTCATCGAAGTCAAGCCCAAGCGCCGGCTCGAGGATCCTGACATCGCGGGTGCTCTCCGGTGGGCGGGCGACATCATCCAGTCGCGCGGGTGGGCATACCGGATCGTCACAGAACCCGCCCCTGCACTGCTCTCCAACATCCGGTTCCTCGCGGGCTACAGGCGTCGCTGGCAGTTCCCTCAGCGAGACGTCGATCTGGTCGAGGAAGCCACTCGCGAGGCACCCACACTCGGCGCGGGTCTGCGGAGTGCTGGCGCCGCCTTGAGTGACGCTCCCTATGCGCGAGCGGTCGTGCTGCACCTGCTCTGGCGCCGCTTGATTCTCTGCGACCTCACCTCCGCCCTTGCCAACCACACCCAATTGGAGATGCCATGAGCCACAACTTTGAAATCCGGGTCGGCAGCACCGTCTCGTACGACGGCTGTCTCTGCACCGTCATCGAGATCGCCGGCGATGCCGTCGTCCTCGTCGACGGCGCCAAGAGAACCCGACGGGTTCGACTCGTCGAGCTCCTTCGCGACGCGATGGACGCATTCGGACTGCCGTCGGAGGAGGTCGCACTCACACCGCTCGCGCTGATCTGGGCGGACGCGACGGAAGCGCAACGCGATGAGGCGCGAACAAAGGCCGCGCACATCCGCGAGATGCGCACGGGCTTTGCGTCGGGGCTGCCGACGCTCGCTCAGCCGCACGAGCCTCGACCGGAGTACAACCCGAAGCTCACAACCATTCACCAGCGTCGTCGTACCAAGGCTGCAGAGCTCGGAGTCAGTCCGAAGACGTTGAAGCGCTGGGACGATCGGTTCGACGAGGGCGAAGATCTCGCGCTGCTCGACTTCCGGAAGACATCGTGGACGCCGGCGCTCTCCGGCCTCGATCCGCGCTGGGTTGACATGTGCCGGCGCGTCGTTGAGGAGAACGTGCGCGGCGCCAAGCGCAGCGTCACGACCACGCTCGCGATCGTGCTGGCAAGGGTCAACCGGGAATACCCGGATGCCGATGTGCGGATCCCCTCCGATTCGACCGCTCGCGACGCGGTCGCCGAACTCACCCGTGGCAAGGGGACGTTCGGCGCGAGCATGCGCGCGCAACGATCCATCGACACACGGCCGCCCGTGCCGTACGGACGGTTGGTCGCGACAAGACCCGGTGAGTACGTCGTCCTCGACACCACACCCCTCAACGTCTTCGGCGTCGCGCCGGTCACCGGCAAGTGGATACGCGCCGAGCTGACCGTTGCCCTCGACCTCTACGACCGGTCGATCCTCGGGCTTCGCCTTGCGCCCGTCTCGACCAAGGCGGTGGATGTCGCGGGAGTGCTGATGGAAGCGCTCATGCCGCGCGAGATGCCGGCGGAGTGGGGCGACCGAGCGACCTGGCCGTTCCACGGCGTACCCGAGAACATCGTTATCGACGTCGAGAACCTCAAGGCGCTGCGGTTCCGCCGACCCGGCATCCTTCCCGACACGATCATCATCGATCACGGTAAGCCATTCATGTCGATCCACGTGGCGAGCGTGTGCCAGCGACTCGGGATCTCCATCCAGCCCGCGCACGTCTATACCGGCACCGACAAGGCGTGGGTGGAACGGTGGTTCCGCACCATCAACGAGGTGCTGCAAGAGCTACCCGGCTACAAGGGCTCAGACATCGCCTCGCGGGGTGAGGCGCCCGAGGTGGAAGCCGTCTACACGATCCCGCAGCTGGAGCAGATCCTGCGGGAGTGGATCGCGACGATCTACCACGTTCGCCCGCACGACGGACTTGTCGACTCGCAGCTGCCGGCGGCCAAGATGAGCCCCGCTCAGAAGTTCGAGCAGGGGATCGCGGTGGCCGGCCGCATCCGTGTCCCATCGAACCCGAACCTGCTGCTCGAGATGCTCCCCGTCGTGAAGCGCAAGTTCAACCACTACGGCGTCGAGGTCGGCACTCTCCGCTACAACGGCGACATCGTCGGGAAGTACTACGACCGATCACGGGCGATGGCAAAGAGCAAGCGGAAGTGGCAGTTCTCGGTGAACCCCGACGACTTCTCGCAGATCTACTTCAACGACCCCGACGACAACTCCTGGCACGTGCTGCGCTGGGAGCACGCGCCGAAGGTCCCGGTGCCGTTCAGCTTCGACGCCCTCGAGTACGCCAAGGGCATCGCTCTCGACCGTCGCAACGGTGTGAATGTGTCCGAAGTGCTCGGTGAACTCCTCGAACGGTGGGGTGCCGGCCGTGCGAGCACGCCTGCCGAGAAGCGCATTAGCGCGCGACTGGCTGCCCAGCTCGCCGAGACCGCGGACGGCCCAGACAGCCCGTTCTTCCCGCACATCGCCAAGCAGATCGCGCAGCAGACGGCTGGACCGGATCTGAGCGAGGAGCTGGGCATGGTCTCGTTCTCACCAGCACAGGCGAGCGAAAACGACGATCCGCTCGCGCTCACCGCCGACGAGCTCATCGAAGAGGACCTCGACGACATCGACCTCCTGGAGGACCTGTGATCCTTCCGCTCGAGCGCGACGAACTCCTCTCTCGCTGGGAGGGGTGGCGGGACTTCGCCGAAGCGCCAGCCCTTGAGCAGCCCGAGCGGCTGTCGGCGAGACAGATCGAGGAGCTCAGCGAGGACGAGCGTGTCGCCTACGACTACCACCGCGAGCGATATCACGCGAACTTCCTGGTGAAGACTCCGCAGGTCGTGAGGCTGAACGGACGCCTCTGGGACCTGCTCGATGCGAACCAACAGGGCCCGTCTCGGGTGAAGGGCGCCGCGGTCATCGACTCGCCGCCCGGGCTCGGCAAGACCACCGCCGTCGACGCGTTCGGGCGGGCGTTTCACCAACGGCAGATCCTGCGGCACGGACGTGACTTCGACGACGGGCAGACGCTCCACATCCCCGTCTGCAGGGTGGCGTTTTCCGGGAACACGACGACGCGTGCGTTGAACGAGTCCATCCTGAACTTCTACAACCATCCTTCCGCCGACGCCTCGAGGAGCCGATACCTGCGCAACCGAAACCTGGCTGCGCTGGCAGCCGAGTCGGTTCGCCGTCACGGCACGCGGTTGATCATCGTCGACGACGTGCACTTCCTGAAGATCCACACCGACGAGGGAGTCGCGCTGGCCAACGAGCTGAAGTGGCTCGCCAACGAGTACCCGGCGACCTTCCTCTTCACAGGCGTCAACATGAGCAGCACAGGGCTGCTCAGTGAAAGCAAGACCGACAAGAAGCTCGCGATGTCGCAGATCGCGCGGCGTTGGACACGCCTGACCCTCCCGCCATTCGCGCACCCGGTCGGTGAGCACCGAAAGACCTGGATGACCTTGCTGGGCGCGATCGACGCGCGCCTTGTGCTGGCCAACGCGCGACCGCACATGCTCCGTGAGCAAGCGGACTACCTCTACGAACGCTCAACCGGAATGATCGGCTCGCTCTTTAAGCTGATCACCCTCGGTGCTGTGCACGCCATGCGTGACGGCACTGAGGAACTGACCCGTGCGGTGCTGGACGAGATCGACATCGACGTGGCAGCCGAGGATGCGCGGGAGGTCGTTGCAATGGAGCTCGAGGAGAAGAAGCTCGCGGCCAAGCGGAGCAAGCCTCGGTCCGTCGCATGAGCCTCCGGCGCCTGCTCCACGTCGCGATGCCGCTCCCGGATGAACCTTTCGATTCCTGGGTCGAGTTCATGGCCCACAGTTATGGGGCGACTGTCGGCGAGATGGCTCGAGCGCTCGGACTGATCGGGAGCGACGAGGTTCCCGCCGCTGGATCCCAATCTTCACGGGCCTGGTCCACTGCGCTCGAACCTCAGCAGCTCAGCAACCTCGAGCTGGCGACCGGCCGGTCGGGCGACGAGTTCCGCGCGATGACCCGCACCACGTTCGCCGCGAACGCCATCCGCCTCACGCCTCAGGGACGCATCAGCGCGTCCTGCCCGGCCACGGGAGTAGCCGCCCGCTACTGCCCCGAGTGTCTCGCCGACTCGGGAGGCCGCTGGCGCCTGTCCTGGCAGTTCCCGTTCGGCTTCGCCTGCCAACGCCACAAGCGTCTACTCGTCGACCGGTGCCCGGGTTGCGGCCAACCGCCCCGGCTCCTCGCCCATCCCCTCACGATCGTTCCGGAACCCGGGCACTGTCACAACAGACCGCCGACCGAGCCGCCGATGTTAGGCGCGCGCTGCGGAGTCGATCTCACTTCGAGCGAGGAGTTCGTGGCGGCGGACTCCGAGACTCGCGAAGCGCAACGTGCGATCTTGAGGGTCATCGCTACCGGCGTCGGCGAGTTCGGCATCTACGCCGGCGGTCGACCGAGCACCGTCCAGGTGCTGTCCGACATGCTGCTGCTGTCACGCGCGGCACGACAAGCGCTCGTCGACGGAGAGCATTTCGAGTGGATGCCTGCGGGCCAGGTTGACGTGAGACCGATCGCGTCTCACAAGCGCACCGGCAAGGTGGATCTGCGGCCAAGCACTGCCCGAGAAGTTGCTCTCGGCAACACGATCGCCTTCGTTGCGCTGCAGTCGGGCGACCGGGTCACTGACCTGCTGCGCGGACGCGTCAGCGTCCACACCGCGCTCGACCACTACTCCCCGCCACTGCGCGACCACGTAAGCCGTGCGCTCGGTCGAATGAGGCGTCCTACTGCGACCCTTCAGGCGGTGACGATGTCGGTGGTGGATCCGGCCGCGAGAGCCGCAAAGCTTCCCGCCGTCCTGTGGCCCGAATGGACCTCACGCCTCGCACCACGGCGCCTGGATGCGGAGATCGCCGGCGGTGCGCTGGCGGCAGCCGTGGTCTTCGTGGGCACCCGCCTCACTCACGGCTCGGCCATCAAGCTCCTCGATCCCGCAGCACAGGGACGCCAGGTCAGCCACGTCATGCGGTCTCTCGGCCGCAACGCACCCGAGGCCGACACTATCCGCGCGATCGCTCGGCTTGTCGCGTTCCTCGATGAGACCTCGACGCCGATCGACTTCGCACGCCGGCGGGTCATCGATTACTCCGGCATCCTGCCCCGCGACGAGTGGCGCGAGATCTGCCGGATGGCGAACGTCCTGCCCGGTGGGGATCGGCGGTGGCAGACGGCCCGCGCGCACCTCTACGCCCTACTGAGCGGCAATCGCGTGGCGCGGGCGCCCTTCGCTCAAGAGGCCGGCTTCCCCTCGTTCGCCGAAGTTCGCTCGTTTCGCGACGGATTGCCGGAAGTCGTTTCCCGTGAGCTCAACGACTCGGCGACTGCATTCCTGAAGGCGCGGCACATCGATGAGCCCGTGGAATGGATGCCGGACCTCGACCTCGCCGGCGTGATTGTAGATGTCGCCGCATCGGGCGGGGGCGAATGGCCGGAAGCTCGCCCCGCCCGGGCCGCAGTGAAGCCGACCCGCGCGGTCGCGGCGTACTCCGCGGGGCAGTCGGTGAGAGAGATCGCCTTCGAACACGGGGTCGCCCGTCAGACCGTCAGCCGCGTGCTCGAGGAGGTCGGCGTCGAGATTCGCATCGGTCGACGGAGGGCTGACATCGATGTGGAGTGGCTGCGGCGCCGCTACATCGACGAGCGCCGCACCATCCCTGAGATAGCCGCGGAGGTGGGCGTGACGATGACCACGATCAACCGCCACCTCGAGGCCGCTGGGATCCCGCGCCGAGTCCGCGGCAGCGCGAGCCGAGCGACCGCGATCCGGGTTGACCCACGCGCCGGCGACTCGCCGCTACTGCGCCGGATCCTCGTCGGACAGGACGCCACACAGCGCGCCGATCGATTCCTCGTCGTCGCCCGCCACGGCACGATGACGGCCGCCGCGACCGAGCTCGGAGTGACGCTGAGCATCCTCGCGAACCAGATGAGACGGATCGGGGTGGATGCCGGTGGCCCGCTGATCCACCGTGCGTTCCGAGGTCAGCCACTCGCCCTCACCGCGCTCGGCGCCGACGTGCACCGTGAGTTGTCGCGCGCCTTCGAGTTCAGCGAAGCCGAAGGTCGGGCGCGTCGGGCGGAAGAATCTCAGTGAGATCGACGTCCAGCGCCTGCGACATCGCGAGCAGCGTGCGGATCGTCGGATTCGCCGGCGTTCCCGGCTTCGACTCGCCCTTCTCGTACTTCTGGTACGTGTAGCGCGTCAGGCCGGACCGGTATGCGACGTCCTCCTGGCTGAGCCCGCGCTCGTGGCGGAGCCGTTGAAGGTTCGTGGCGAGCTTGCCCGCGTAGTCGCTCCAGGCCGCATCCTCGGGTCTGGTTCGCTTCGACACTGATCCAGCGTTTCCGCGGACGGGCGTCGGTGTGGCCTAATCGGTATGGCATTCCTCGCGTAGCGGAGATCTAAGTCCATGACGGCCGTGACCGGCTGCTCGGGCGTGTCGCCGGCAGTCGGCCAGACTCGATACGCTCGGCCGGTGACGAAGACGGCACGAGAGATGTTCGCTGCGATCGATGTGGATGCAATCGTCGGCGACGACACGCTAATCGACGCGCACAGTCGCTTCCAGGCGCTCGCGGATGACCTCGACAGCGAGTCCGCAGGGGCGCACGCGTATCGGAGCCTCTCGGCAATTGCCGGGATGATGCTCGACGGGTCTGACTGGGATAGCCCGTATACGCCGCTGATGTCACTCGGAGGCAAGCGCACGGCGTTGCCCGACGACCTGGACAATGAAGCGCTCGAGTTCTTTGGCCTACTTCTTGAAGAGGTTCCTCCATCCGTGCTCGCGGCGCGCATGTGCGACATCTTGTTAGTTCGAGAGAGCGATCGGGGTCGGCGATTCTCACTCGCCAAGCAGCACGCCGAGATTGTTGCGGCACTTTCACTGCTACCCGACCCCGACGACCAATTGATGCAGATGTGGATCCGCGCCGCTGAGATAGCGGGTCGCTACCGCCTCAATGACGGCGTTCAGGCACTTACAGCCCGGGCGCTCGAAGCCTTTCGAGGCGGCAAGCCCATCGCCGCGTGGCACGTCGCGCAGGCGATGCGACGCGCCCGCTACTTCAACGGCCACTCCGCAGAGATCGCCGACAGGCTCGACGCGCTGGCGAGCGCCGAGCTCACTGCCCATGCGAAGGTTCAGCTCCTCGAAGAGTCGATCCGGTGGCGACGGGGCAATGACGCCGACGCGTTAGCGGCACCGAGTCGAGAGGCGATCGGCGATACGTGGTGGCAAGAAGCAAAGCGACGGAGAGACTCGAGTCTCGTCGCGCGAAACTTCCTAGGCAATGCCTACAGCTCCTACCGTGAGGTTCCGCGGCACCTCCGAAGTGAGCGCACACGAAAGCGTGTCAGGAAGCTCCCGAGGTTGATTCGGGTGGCTGGCGAGCGCGCGCTTGGCGAGATGCAGAAGGTCCGCAGCGGTCCGATCGACCTGTCTCCGATCGTCGAGCAGGCGGAAGCAATCGCGAACGACACCGACCTCATTCGAGGTCTCGCTAGGTGGTTTTCGGCGGCCCCGCTCCAGACCTTCGAAGACGCGCTCCAGTCCTCCAATCAGACGGGGCTCTTGAACATCGTGCCGAGCTCGACAATTACGGACGATGCGCGGAAAGTCCACAGCACAGACGAAGACAGGCTTCGCTCCGGCGTCGATCCGAGTCGATGGGCGCAGATGGTGAAGAACCACTCACTGCACGTTGCTGCGATCGCGACCGCGCACATCCGGCCAGCGGTGATGCAATTCTCGACGAACTACCGACTCGACATCCGGGACTTCGAGGTGATCGTCTCCGCCTCAGGGTTCGTGCCGGCGGACCGCAAGAGCCTTTATGCCCGCGGGCTCCATCACGGCTACTACGGGCGGGTGACCGAGTCACTGTTCATACTTGCTCCCACGATCGAAGCCTGCGTGCGGGGCGCACTGCAGGCGAGCGGAGTTGAGACGCGCAACCTGAAAACCAATGACACGGAGATGGAGCCAGGGCTGAGCGCGCTCATGGAGCTTCCGGAAGCGAATGAGGTTCTCGGTGAGGACCTCGCGTGGAACATTCGAGCCCTCTTCTGCGGGCCGACCGGCCCGAACCTGCGCAACCGCGTTGCGCACGGTCTCCTGGATGAGGCTGAGTCGGGCGGTGATGCGGCACTGTACGCGTGGTGGATGGCGTTCTTGCTCGCGTTCACGCCCTACTATCACGCCGTTCGAGCAGAATCGACTGATGACGTTGATCGCATGGATGACGAGAGCTGACGTTGACGCCGGGCGGCGTCGCCACGGAGGTGTTCCCTGGCGTCGCAGCCACGTTGGCCTTCGGGCGTGGGGGCGCTAGTGCTGCTGAATCACCAACGTTGTTGGTATCACTTTCAGTTTCTATTCCGGTAGCATCGAGCCATGGCCGACCGGGAGATCTATCCTCACGCGCCCATCGCTCTTGTCGTTGCGGAGATCCGACATCCTGTGCGCCGGAAACTGTCGGCCGCCGAGGTAGAAGCGGTAGGTGCCGTGTTGCGCGACGCGCTACCCATTCTTCGGGTGGAGCAAGTCGTCGATGTTGAACTGCCATCGGGCAAGCAGCAGGTCTCGCATCATCCGCGCTTCGTCTCACGGAGTCTTCACCAAAGCGTGACTCTGCGACCTGATGCCGTGGCGGTAGAGACGACGAGGTACGAGGGCTGGGAGGCTTTCAGCGCATTGGTCGCGACCGCCTTGCACGCCCGGAACGACATCGCGCCTCTCGATGGAGTCGAACGCATCGGTCTGAGATACATCGATGAGCTTCGGGTTCCCGCGGAAGCAGGGGCCACCAACTGGTCGGAGTGGGTTGCTCCGGAATTGCTCGGCCCGCAGGGATTGTCAAATGTTCTCGGCGCTCCGATTCAGGAGACGCAAGGCGTCACGATCGTCAAGACTGAGCCCGGCTTGTCCTATACCGTTCGATACGGCATAGGCGATGGACAGGCAGTCGCCTCTTCACCGAATCTGGTTCGGCCCGCTGAACGATCAGGGCCGTTCTTCCTCATCGACATGGATGGAGCGTGGCAACCCATCAGTCGCGGTGTCCCGGAGTTCGATCCTCTGTTCGTGACGGACACGCTCGACGCGCTACATGTCCCCATTAGGTCTGTGTTTGAGTCCCTTATCACTGAGAAACTGAGACAGGAGGTTCTTCGATGACATCGTTGTCAGCGACAGAAAGGCTTGCCCCCACGGGTGGATACGTCGGCCTTCCTGAGGTCGGTGAGACACGAACAACGTTGAGTCAGCACGTCGGAACCATTCGTCAGCAGGTACGTCACCTTGATGGCGATACGCGGGAACTGCATCGGCGTGCGTGGGAAGACGACCTTTCTCAGAGTTGCCAGTTGCTTGGTCGGCAGCGCCCAGCCGACCTGCTTGGGCGGCTTAACGACTGGGGATTCGCCTGGCGCGACGTGGCACGCCTCACCGGAGTTTCGGTACCCGCGCTTCAGAAGTGGCGGCGGGGAGAGAACATCACGGGCGAGAATCGCCTGAAGCTTGCTTACGTCGTGGCAGTGGTAGAGAAGATCGAGCAGGAGATGCTCGTAAACGACCCCGCGTCGTGGTTCGAGATGCCGGTGGCGCGTGGAGTCGCGGTCAGTCCGATCGACCTCGTCGCTAGCGGTAAGGCGCACCTTGTGCTCGACCTTGCGAGTAACCACAGCGCAGTCGATGAAGCGCTCGACGCGTTCGATCCCGACTGGCGTGAGCGATACATAGACCCTGCGTTTGAAACCTTTGTCGCCAACGACGGGATGGTTTCGATTCGGCCGAAGGACTGAGCCGGGGTGACTGTCGATCTCGAGACACCTGCTGTTCCTGAGCTGATCTTTATGGCGAAGGGAGCCGAGGTCGACCCGACCCGTCCGATCTTCACGGGCGACGTGTTTCGTAGGCGGGACGGTTCGACCATGTGGGCCGTTCTTCAGCACCCTTGTGCGTTGCGCCGCGAGGGCTCGGACCTGCTCGAGCAGATTCTGGTAGCGCGGGTGGTGGAGGTTCAAGGCCACAGGTCGAGCTGGTCGAAGGAGGCGTATCGGCGAATGCCCTTGCCTGGGTTGCAGGAAGGCCACGAGAAGCACTCGATCGACTTTCTGGCGCTAGATCTGCTTGGCCCTGACGATCTGCTCGATGGATGTGAACGCATCGCCGTCCTGAGTGAGCAGGGCGTAAATCTCTTGCTCCAACGATGGGTTCATCACAACAGCAGGGTGGTTGTGAAGACGATCACCTTCAACGAGCAGATCTCAGGGCCATTCGCGGAGGCAGACTTGCAGGCCGAGTGGATGACGGACCTCGAAGGAACTGATTCAGCCACGTCGGCTGCCTTCCACGAGTGGATCCGTGCGGGCGCCGAGGGTGGCGCCGGCGTCAACCGACAGACGTTGCTCGATGATCCTCAGACGCGAGCCGGGGTTCGGCGGCAGATGCGAGTTGAGATTAAGGCTCGACTTGCCGCCGAGTGACGCGTCCATGTCCATGCTGGTCACCAGACGTAGGAATGTGCGTGTAGCCGCTCAGTCTCAGCCATCCGGATGGACAAGTTGCTGGATGTAGCCGACGACGCGACGTGGACATATCGCTCCGGAGGGTCGCACGATTCCGCCTCCGACATGGACATTTCTGAGCGGTTCCTACACCAGTTGTAGGTTTTTTGAAGTTGTCCATTTCGCAGATGAAATGTCATGCGATGTCCATGTGGACATTCCGGGTCGCCGTGCCGCGCATGATCACACTCAAGCTGAGTATTTGGAGTCGTGAGCGCCACTGATTATTGCGGTTCAGGGCCACTCGGTATTCACTCTCGGGTCACCGGTATTGCCGGTGAGCGCCACCCCCGCAGGTGCGACGCTCACCGGCCCGGGTTCAGTTGGCCGCGGCGGCGGTGTGCTCGCGCATGTTGACGTCGCCGGTCTCGATCCAGAGGGCGTTGTGGACGATGCGGTCCATGATCGCGTCGGCGTGGACCCCTCCGCCGAGGCGCTGGTGCCAGTCCTTCTTCGCGTACTGGGTGCAGAACACCGTCGAGGTCGCGTCGTAACGGCGTTCGAGGAGCTCGAGCAGCATGGACCGGACGTCGTCGGTGGGTGGATCGAGCAGCCATTCGTCGATCACGAGGAGGGTGAACGTGGAGTACTTCCGCAACCACTTCTCCCGACCCGCTGGCTTGTCTTTCGCGGCGGCCCAGGTCTCTTCGAGGTCGGGCATGCGGATGTAGTGCGCCCGGTAGCGGTGCTGACACGCCTGCTTCGCCAACGCCGAGCCGAGATAGCTCTTCCCGGAGCCGGTGAAGCCTTGGAACACGACGTTCATGTGCCTTGTGATGAACTGGCAGGTCCCGAGCTGCGCGATCACACCCCGGTCCAGGCCGCGTTGTTCGAGCATGTCGACGCGGCGGAGGTCCGCGTTCGGGTAGCGCAGGCCCGCTCGTCGGATGAGGCCTTCGACTTTGGAGTGGGTGAACGCGGCGTGGGCGTCGTCGACGGCGAGCTTGATCCTCTCCTCGAACACCAGCCCCATCGTGAGGCCCTCGTCCTGGATGTCGAGCGCGCGTCGACGAGGGCGGGGACGCCCATCTCCCGCAGCTTCCGCTTCGTCTCGGAGTCGAGCCGGCTCATCGGGTGCCTCCTGCGTAGTAGTCGGCGCCGCGGACGTAGCCGACGGGTTCCTCGTCGGCGGGTTCGAACCATGGGCCTCTGCCGCGTTGGTCCTGATTCGAGTCGAGGATCGGCCGCAGGTGCGCATACCTGGGTGATCGGACGCGGGACTCGAGCGCGATGCCAGCGGCGGCTTCGACACGGGCGGCGGAGTAGCGTCGGGTCATCCGCAGCACTGCCAGCGCAGCCCCGAGCCCCTGCTCATCGACCGGGACGGACTCGAAGATCCGGTTCACGATCGTCGTGGTGTGCTCCCCGACCCGAGCGGCCCACTCCCGCGCCCGTTGCGGGTCCATCTGCTGGTAGCGGGGCCCATCGGGCAGATCGCTGTCATGCGTCCGGTACTCGTTGACCACCCCGGCCGGGGCGAGCAGATGACTGGTGAGCCGCTGATCCCCGGCGAACACCTCCAACATGGTGTCGGTGATGCGCAGGTCGACAGACCGACCGATGTTCTCGTAAGGGACGGAGTAGAAGTTCCGCTCGAACACCACATGCCCGTTCTTCTGAACCTTGCGGCCGTAGAGCCACTGCGAGATCTCGAACGGAACCTGCGGCAGCGGCCGCAGCAGCGGCTTCTCCTCACCCTCGAACACGCTCAGCCGGGAGCCGGCGCGCTTCTGGAACGGCTTCGCGTTGTAAGCGGCGACGCGTTCGTAGACCGCGGCCCGCAACTCCGGCAGCGTCGCGAACCGCTGGTTGCGCAGAGCCGCGATCACCACCGTCGCAACGTTCCCGACCGTGCCCTCGACACTCGGCTTGTCCTTCGGCTTCTTCACCCGTCCCGGCAGCACCGCCGCCGAATAGTGCGCCGCGAGCTCCCGATACGCGTCGTTCAGCACCACCTCGCCCTCGGCAGGGTGCTTGATCACACCCGCCTTCAGGTTGTCCGGAACGATCCGCGGGACGGACCCGCCGAACCAGTCGAACATCGCCGTGTTCGCGCGCAACCAGGTGTCCTGCTTCATATCCAGCGTCGGCTCGACGAACGAGTAGCGGGAGAACGGCAGGCTCGCGACGAACAGGTAGACCCTCGTCGTGGTGCCGGTGACCGGATCGACCAGCTGCATCGTCTTGCCCGACCAGTCGACCTCGACCGTCTGCCCGGCCTTGTGACCGACCCGCGACGCCGCCCCGATCACCAGCACGTGACGCTGGTAGGTCTTGCAGAACCGGTCGTAGCCCATCGCCGTCTCGCCCTTGGCACGGCAGGCATCGACGTACTCGCCATGCAGCAGCTTCAACGTCACCCCGACCCTCGCGAGTTCCCGATGCACCTTGTCCCAGTCCGGCTGCGCGTGAACACTCTCGTGCTCACCACGCCCGGGGAACAGCCGCGCATACACGTCCGCTTCGTCGAGCTCGGCGATGTCGTCCCAGCCGATGCCCTCCCGGTCGGCGGCGTCGAGCACCAGGGCCACACTGGTGCGGGACATGCCCTGCGCGGCGATCTGCCGACCCGTGAGCCCCTCCGCGCGCAACCGAAGCACGAGCTTCACCTTGATCTTGCGTACCATCCGAATCACTCCTTCTGCCGCGTGATAGGCCACGCGGCAGAAGGAGCCTAGGAAGATGGCCCCGAACCCCAATATTCGGTGGCGCTCAACGACGCCATCGCGTCGATCAGCGAGTGGCCCTGAACCCCAATATCAGTGGCCCTCAGAAGCGCAAATACTCACTCAAGCGTCAGAGCCCGTGGCAGCGGGCAATGCAGAATTGATCGCGCACGGTCAGGATCGGTCACGCCTGCGAGGCGGAACTCCCGGCTCGCCACACACCCCAGGCGCGCGGTGCCCGCAAGTCGATTAACTTGGGTGCGCCTCTGCGCTGACGGTGGCACCGTCGGCGGCATGAAACGGAATACTGATTGGCGGCTCGCCCGATCGGTGAGGGACGCACGGGACATCGCCGACGAGCTGACTGCGAAAGGCGTCGCGCTCAGTCTCGGCGGGAGCAGGCATGACCCCACAGACCCGGCGGGGAGGCTGCTTTTCGACGTGCTCGCCATGGTCGCCGAGTTCGAACGCGAGCTGATCGGCATGCGCACGAAGGAAGGGATGGCGGTGGCGCGGGCGAAGGGTCATCTGAAGGGCAAGCAGCCCAAGCTGGCGGCCCGAGGCCGCGGCCCGGTCCGATCCGTCACAGTGCTACTGACCAGGTCGGAAGTCCCCTAGGGCGCCACGTACTCCTGCCGGACCGCGCCCCGCGTGGCGATCTCGATGAACCCAAAGTCGTGGTCGGAGTTCAGGATGACAGCGTCGTTGGCGACCGCGTACGCCGCAATCAGGCAATCGAACGCCGCTGCCGCTCGCATGAGCCCGGTGTCCCACAGCGCCTGCTGAACGTCCAAGGCTTGCTGCTCGTGGGGGTGTTCCCATGCCGACAGTAGCTGCTCCATGTCCGCGCGGAGTTCTTGGTACTCCTGCGGGCTCCGAGCCGAATGGCAGTACTCGAGGACTTGCGGCGGGCAGGTGATGATCAGGTGAGTGGGCGAGAGTTCCCGAAGCCTTGTCGCAATCGCTTCGCTCGTCGAGGCCTTCTGCCAGATGCTGTTGTCGACGAGGTAGGTCGTCACTGGCCGGCAATCGCCGTCGCCGGCGGGATCGTCGGCGCGTCGATCTGGTCGGGCTCGAACGTACGGGCGATGATCCGCTCGACGGCTGCCGGCTGGCGACGGACGGCGATGAGAGTGCGCAGGGCGAGATCCACCGTTTCGCGATTGGAGGTCGTGCCCGCGAGCTCCTTCGCTTGGCGCAGCTCGTTCGGGTCGATGTCGATTGACGTGACGGTCATGACTCCTCCTCCGGTTTATATAAAGCAGTATATAGACCCTTCGCCCGCCGCCGCATCGATCTCAAGCGCGTGCGGCTTCCATCGAGCCAGGTGCCCAAGAAGCTCCCTCCTACGCGCGACGCACGCAAGCGGATCCGCCGATCCACTTCCGGGCGGTGCCCACAATCGGCTCCGCGCGCTCGACGCAATCCGCCCCGCACAAGTGCGGCGGAGCCTTCGGGCTTCTGGTGGTGGCCGCCGGCATCCGGATGGTGCGGCCGCCAACCCGGCCCCACCCAGCTGAGCTTCGGGATACCGTTGCCCAGCCGTCGCGACCCGGGCTCAGTCACGGAGGATCGAATGCTGCTCACCCTTCGCCGGGGGCGTGTAGGTGCAGGTGTCCCCCGCGCACAGCTGCGGCTTGCGACGTGCGAAGCGCTGCCCGAGGACGCATCCCACACAGATCCCGAAGACCGCCTCCAGGTACAGCAGTAGGAGGCACATCCCACAGATCACCTGAGCAATGATCGCCGGCAAGCCCAGCCACCCCAGACTGAAGCATCCCGCTAGGGACATCCCGAAACCCAGGCGCCAGGCGAGGAGCTTCGATCGCGACTCCACCCACTCCGGGCGCTGCGGGCGCGTGATCAACGTACCCAGGACGAGTGTCGGCGTGAAGGCCGTTCCGACGAACAGCCGCAGCATCATCTCGATGGCGAACGCCATTCCGAAGATCCGCATCGGCTGCAGATCCCCCGTGCTCACGCTCCACAGCCACGCCGAGAACCCACCCAGGAACAGAATCCCCGCCGACGCCCGCACCGCGCGTTCGTTCACGACCGGGACATCGAGCCCCGCGACCCACTGACCGACGACAGGCGGTTCCTTCCTCGAGCGAGATGAGTGCATAGATCCGAGTATACCCAGGGGGGTATACTCGGATTGAATCCGATCCCGACGAAAGGCGCAGGAGATGTGTGCTCGTATGACGTGTGGGCAGTGCGGCAAAGCAACGTGGGAAGGGTGCGGTCAGCATGTGGAAGAGGCGCTCTACGGAGTTCCGGCTGACCAGCGGTGCGGGGGTCACCCTTATGCCGCGGCGTAGCCTGCGAGCCGTCGCGCTCGGCGCGGCCCTCGCTCTCTCCGTCGTGATGAGCGGCTGCGCCGCCACGGCGCCTGGCTCCATAGTCATCGGCGACGACACGGTCGTCGTCGATGTGCGCACACCCGCGGAGTACGCCGGCGGGCATCTTGACGGCGCCATCAACATCGATTTTCAATCCCCGCAGTTCGACGCGGCCATCGCGGAGCTCGACCCCGACGACGAGTACGTCGTCTACTGCCAGACCGGCAACCGATCCGCGCAGGCGGTCGCCGCGATGGAGGATGCGGGACTCGACGTGCAGGACGCGGGCGGGATCTCCGAGGCCGAACAGGCCACAGGTCTTGCCATCGTCCAGTGACGTCGGCCGGCCTCACCGTTCACGGCGCGGACCTGTAGAACCGGAACGACCACTCCGCGTCATTCCGCCGCTTCGGGTCTGCCTCGACGTGCGGCCTCGGGGCCAGTGGCCGCGCCACGTCCTGGGGCGCGAGACGCTCCTCGCCCCCGTGAGCTGGACGGATGACGGCTGGCCCCGCGTGGGAGAGCAGAGCGAGGTCGCCGTCGCGCTGCCCCGCCCGTCCCTGCCCGCGCACGAGGTTCGCCCCGCGCCGGTGCGCGACGACTTCGACGCGGAGACGCTCCACCCGAGCTGGCAGTTCCTCCGCCGACCCGTTCCTCTCGACGTCCTGCTGTCGCGCCCCGGGTCGCTCACCCTGCCCACGGGGGCACCGTTGCGCGACAACCGCTTCCCCTCGTTCGTGGGACGCCGTCAGCAGCACCACTACTTCGTCTCCCGGGCGCTCCTCGAGAGCGCTCCCGACGGGACGGGCGACGAGGCAGGCCTTGTCGTGTGGATGAACGAGTCGCACTTCTTCAGCCTCGCCGTGCGCCGGGCCGGCGACGCCTCGGAGGTGGCGCTGCGGCAGGTCATCGGTCGCATCGACCTCGAGACCGTGCTCCAGGAGGTTCCGTTCGGGCCGGTCGTCCTCGAGGTGCGCGGGGATGGAGACGAGTACATTTTCTCCGCGACCGCTGCCGACGGGTCGAGGACCGAGGAGACGCCTCTGGAGGCGCGCTTCCTGAGCACCGAGTTCGCCGGAGGCTTCACCGGTGCGTTCGTCGGGCTGTTCGCGGCGTCGGCCGCGACGGGGTCGTGCGCATCATCACCTCCGACGGCACCCAGAAGGTGCGCAACATCGAGCGCGACCCCCGCGCGACGGTCGCGCAGGTCTCCGGCGCGCAGTGGGTGAGCATCGCGGGCCGCGCCGTGGTGATGCACCCCGCCGCGTGAGACACCACATCTGCGGCGAGACGGCGTGCGGCTGCTGGTGTCTCGGCGCGGATATGGTGTTTCGCGCATCGGAGGCGTGATTAGGCTGGGAGGACAGCCCTCCCCGAACCGAAGAAGCCCTGTGTCGCACACCGCACTCGCCACGCCTTCGTGGCGGGCGTGGACCATCTGGGGCGTCGGGGTCGCGGCCTACATGCTCGCGGTGACCAACCGCACCTCGCTCGCGGCGGTCGGGATCGACACGGCGGAGCGCTTCCAGGCGGATGCCTCGACGCTGTCGATGTTCGCGGTCCTCCAGCTCGGCATCTACGGCGCGATGCAGATCCCCGTGGGCCTCCTGCTCGACCGCTACGGGGCCAGGCCGATCATGACGATCGGCATGGTGCTCATGGCGGCGGGCCAGCTCGCCATCGCGTTCGCCCCCAACGTCGGCATCGCGATCGCCGCGCGCCTGCTCCTCGGTGCGGGCGACGCCGCGGTCTTCCCCAGCGTGCTCCGCCTGATCGCGACCTGGTTCCCGGCCCAGCGGGGCCCGCTCATGGTGCAGCTGACCGGCATCCTCGGACAGCTGGGGCAGATCGTCGCGATCATCCCGCTCGCGGCGCTCCTGCACGCGACGAGCTGGTCGATCACGTTCGGAAGCGTCGCGGGCCTCGGCATCCTGTTCGCCGTGCTCGTGGCGCTGATCATCCGCAATCACCCGCCCGAACGCACCGCGGATGTCTCGGTCGACACGTCGACGGGGGCGATCACCACGGTGACCTCCTCGGTCGACACGCGCGTCGGCATCCGCGCGGCCTGGTCGCACCCGGGGACCCGGCTGGCGTTCTGGTCGCACTTCACGACACCGTTCGCGGGCACGGCGTTCATCATGCTGTGGGGGATGCCGTTCCTCACCGCCGGCGAGGGACTGGACCAGGCCGAGGCGGCGGCCCTCATGTCCACCCTCGTGCTCGTCAGCATCGTCATCGGCCCGTTCATGGGCCAGCTCTCCAGCCGGCTGCCGAATGTGCGCTCGCGGGCGCTGGTGCTGCCGACGGTCGCGGCGCAGGCGATCGCCTGGCTGTGCGTGATCGCGTGGCCGGGCCCCGCGCCGCTGTGGCTGCTGTTCGCGCTGGTCATCGCCCTGGCGCTGGGCGGCCCGGCATCCATGATCGCGTTCGACCACGCGCGCACGCACAACCCGAGCCACCGCCTCAGCACCGCCACGGGCATCACGAACTCGGGAGGATTCCTCGCGGGCCTGCTCGCGGTGTTCCTCATCGGCCTCGCGCTCGACCTGCAGGGAGCGGGGACACCGGAGACCTACTCGCTCGAGGCGTTCCGCGTCGCGTTCCTGACGCAGGTGCCGCTGTGGCTCGTCGGGGGTTTCTTCATCTCGCTGGAGCGCAAGCGCACCCGCATCCACATCGGCCTGGACCGCCCCAAGCCGCCGCGCCGCCCGCGCTGAGCGGCGCTTCCGAGACTCAGCGGCGCTGCACGAGCAGGACGGAGTCCTCGAGGTCCGCCTCTTCGCCCGAGGGGCCGGTCGCCGCGCGGGTGCGGATCTCGGCGATGCGCACCACCCACTCGCGCTCATCCAGGTCGAGGTCGGCGATCTCGCTCGCCGGGGTCGGGAACGCCTGCCGGTGCTCGTGGGCGTGCTCGCGCAGACCTGCCGCCCAGGGCGGCGCGGCGGCGTGCGCGATGACGAGCAGGTGGCCGCCCGGCGCGACCCATGTCGCGGCACGACGGAGGATCGCCGCCCGCGGGAGTTCGACCATGGAGTGCAGGAAGGTGGCGGCGACGAGGTCTACGCTCCTCTCCGGGCTCCATGCGGTCAGATCGGCGGCGACGAATCGCGCCCGGTCCTCCCCGATTCCCGCGGCCCGCGCTGCGTCGGTCGCGCGCCGCGCGGCCGTCGGAGAGAGGTCCACCCCGGTCACGGACCAGCCCCGCTCGGCGAGCCAGATCGCGTCCGCGCCCTCGCCGCACCCGAGATCCAGGGCCGATCCGGGGGACAGGTTCCCCGCGACATCGACCAGGGTGCGATTGACGCGCCCCGACCAGACGGAGCCGCGCGAGGCGTAACGCTGCTCCCAGTGCGCCGCGGGGTCGGCCGCCGCGCGCTCGGTGGCGTCGAGATCCTCGGCGGGGAGTCTCTCGTCGCCGTTGTCGTCCATGCCGAGATCATGGCTCCGTGCGCGCTCGCACCGCAAACCGATGCGCAATGCTGGGGGGATGGATGCCGCTCCCCTCCTGACCGAAATGCCCGACCCGCGGTTCGTGATGTCGGGCGACGGCCTGCGCATCGCGACCTACACGTGGGGGGATGACGGGGACGAACCCGTGCTGGTGGTGCACGGCTTCTCCTCCAGCTGCCGCGACAACTGGGTGAGCACGGGGTGGGTGCGGGAGCTGCTTCGCGCGGGGTTCCGGGTGATCGGGGTGGACCAGCGGGGACACGGCGCCAGCGAGAAGCCCCACGATCCCGCGGCCTACTCGATGCCCGCCCTCATCGACGACCTCGAGGTCGTGCTCGACACCTACCTCATCGACGAAGCGCGCTACGCCGGGTACTCGCTCGGCGCGCGCGTCGGGTGGCAGCTGGCCGTCGACGCCGCGCTCCGCGTCTCGAGCGCGGTGCTGGGCGGCATCCCGGACGGCACGCCGCTCGGCCGGCTGAAGCTCGACCAGGCCCGCGCGTTCGTCGAGGACGGCACCGAGGTGACCGACCCGGTGACGCGCAACTACGTCACCCTCGCCGAGCGGGTCAGCGGAAACGACCTGCGGGCGCTCGTCGCGCTCGCCGAGGGGATGCGCCTGGGAGACTCCGATCCCGACCCCGCCGATCCCCCTCAGCAGCCCATCCTCTTCGCCACGGGCAGCGAAGACGCCATCCTCGAGCGCTCACGCGGGCTGGCCGAGGCGACGCCCCGCGGGGAGTTCGTCGAGATCCCCGGCCGGCATCATTTCAACACCCCCGGTTCGCGCGACTTCCGCCGTGCCGCGGTGGAGTTCTTCCTGCGCTGAGGGCGCTCAGCGTCCCCGCCGCAGGTCGCCCGCGACCGCTCGGGCCACGCGTTCCCCCGACACGAGCGCGCCCTGGATCGAGGCGGTGTCGCGGTGATCGCCCGCGACGTACAGCCCCGGAGACAGGCGGGCCGGCTTGGCGGGCCGCAGCGGCGCCGGCTGCGCGGGGAGGGCGTGGGGGATGTCGTCCCGTCGCAGCAGCCGCCACGATCCGGCGTCGCGACCCCAGATCTCCGTGAGCTGCCGCCGCACGTCGCCCTCCGCGGGCGCCGCCCGTTCCCCTCCCGGCAGCAGACACGTCGCCTGCACCAGATGCATCCCCTCGGGCGCGTAGCCGGGGGCCGTGTGCGACATGACGACCGTGTTCACGATCGGTCCCCGTCGGCGGCCGTCCACCGAGAGCGAGGCGGATGCCGAGGGCGGCTGTTCGCTCGCGAACCACCACGTCTGCAGGCCCTTCGTGGGCGCGGCGGGCAGGTCGACAAGGCCCGGCAGCGCCTCGCCGCCGACGGCGACGACGACCGCGCGCGCCTCGAGGGCGGGCGCTCCCGCGATCGCCACCTCCGTCGATCGGCCCGTGCGCCGCACCGCCGTGACGCGGGCGTCGACGCGGATGCGTGCCCCGATCGCCCGTGCGATCGCGGCGAGCTGCAGCGGCACCGCCCCGATGCCGTGCTCGGGCACACCCGGGCGGCCGAGCACGAACGACCGCAGCAGCAGCCGGGCGAACGCGTCGGAGGTCTCCCCCGAGTCGTCGGCCAGCACACCGGCGAGGAACGGTTCGAGCACCTCGGTGCGCAGGGACGAGCGCAGGCCGAGCGCCGTCCAGGCCTCGGCGAGGGCGCGGTCGTCGCCGCGGGCGACGGCCTGCGGCCGCAGCAGCACCGGAGCGAGCCAGCGGGCGAGGATCGCGGCATCCCGCGGTGTCACGAGGCTGCTCCGCAGCGTCGCGACGAGGTGCGAGGGATGACGGAGGGGGTGCGCGAGCTCGCGCACCCCGCCGGCGCGGCGCACCCGTACCGCCACGGGAAACCGGCGCACGCGCAGCGGTTCGACGTCGACCCACCGTCGCACGGCGGGGTAGGCGGGGTTCAGCACGTGGAAGCCGCGGTCGAGCAGGAAGCCGTCGACGCGGTCGGTGCGCTGGCGCCCGCCCACGGCATCCGAGGCCTCGAGCACCGTCACGTCGAGCCCGTCGAGCGCGAGCCGGGTCGCGGCGCGCAGGCCCGCCAGCCCCGCGCCGATCACGATGACGTCGTGCTGCTCCACTCCACCGAGCCTAGGTGCCCGGCTCCTCGCTCGGCGCGGGGGCGCCCACCGCTCGGCGCACGAGCTCGACCAGCCGCGCCTCGGTCTCCGGCGTCATCGCCGTGAGCGCGAACGCGGTCGGCCACATCGGGCCGTCATCGAGCGCGGCGGCATCGTTGAAACCGACGGTGCAGTACCGGCTGTCGAACTTGGTGGCCGCCTGGAAGAAGCACACCACCGCGCCGTCCTTCGCATACGCGGGCATGCCGTACCAGAGCTTGGGATCCAGCTGAGGCGCGTTCATCACCACGATCGCGTGCACCCTCTCCGCGAGCGCACGCTCCTCGTCCGGCATCTCGGCGATCTTGTCCTGCACCGCCTGCGCCTGATCGGCCTTCTTCGCTCCGCCGCGCTGGGCGCGCAGCTCGGCGGCCCTCTCCTTCATCGCGGCGCGTTCGGCGTCGCTGAAGCCGTCCTGGGCCGATCCGTTCCCCGCCATGATTCCTGCTCGGGCGATCTCGCCCGCGCGGATGAGGTTCCCCGGCAGGTCGCGGCACGCGCGCACCCGCACGACTGCTCCGGGGGACGGCCTTCGCCGCCCACCGCCGGAGCCATCCCCCCCGGGCCACGCGATGCACCCCCATTAGACTGGAGGCATCCCCTCGTCTACGCAAGGTTCCGTCGTGTCAAGCCCGTCCGTCCCCGCCGAGCGCTTCGCCGTGCACCACGTGCAGCTGGCCCGCGCCGGTGCCGCGGCGATCGCGGCGCTGATGATCACGTTCTCCCCCGATCACTCCGCGGCGGTCGGACTCTCGGTGTTCAGCGGGTTCGGCATCCTCACGGCGATCGTGTTCTTCCTCGCGGCGTGGCTGACCTATCCCGCCGGCAGGCGGTGGGCGCCGCTCTCGCTCGGGGCGGTCGCGGTCATCGCCGGAATGATCGCCGGGATCGGCCCCTGGCGCACGAGCACGACCTTCTTCGTCCTCGTCATCGCGTGGGCGTTCGTGTCGGGCGCGGTGGAGCTCCTCTCCGGGCTCCGCGAGCGCCGGGCCGACGCCGCGCGGCGCGGACAGGCACGGGATGCCGTGACCGTCGGCATCCTCACCCTCGTCCTGGGCGCCGCGATGCTCGTGATCCCGGCGCAGTACGTGCTCGAGTACACGATCGACGAAGCGGGCACCTTCACCCTGACCGGGACGACGATCGCCGTCGGCGTGTTCGGCGGGTACGCCGCCATCGTGGCGGTCTACCTCGCGATCGCCGCCTTCTCCCCCCGCCCGAAGGCCGCCGGTGAGGCGGATGCCGTGGCCCCCGCGCCCGAGGAGGGCACCGCATGAGCGACCGACCCACCCGCCGCGCCCTGATGCGCCCCGTTCAGCTGCTGGGCATCGCCTTCGCGTGCGCCGTCTTCGCGGGCGTCGTCACGTTCTTCTCCGCGGGCGGCTTCCAGACCGGCGGCGGCACGAGCGTGCTTCCGCTCGCGCTCGTCGTCGCCGGCGTGACGTTCATCGGCGTGCTGCTCGGGCTCTCGCTGCTGCTCCTCGCGGTCGACCCCGCGCAGGTGGAGCGGCCCGTCGACCGCCCCGTGCTGCTGCCGGACGAGCCTGCGGACGACTCCGGCGACGGGGATGCAGCGGCATCCCCCCGCGCTCAGTAGAGCTCGGTCGCCAGCCCCGTGTAGGTCGCGGGGGTGAGAGCGAGCAGGCGCGCCTTGGCGTCGTCGCCGATCTCGAGGGTCTGCACGAACGCGGCGAGGTCTTCCGCGCCGACGCGGCGGCCGCGCGTGAGCTCCTTCAGGAGGGCGTAGGGGTCGCTGATCCGCGAGCGGCCCGCGACGACCTCGGCGCGCACGACGGTCTGGATCGCCTCGCCGAGCACCTCCCAGTTGGCGTCGAGGTCGGCCAGCAGCGCGTCCTCCGCGAGCGAGATCTCGCCGAGCCCGCGGTGCAGGTTGTCGAGCGCGAGCAGCGAGTGCCCGAACGCGACGCCGATGTTCCGCTGCGTCGAGGAGTCGGTGAGGTCGCGCTGCAGGCGGCTCGTGACGAGCGTCGTCGACAGCGACGCGAGCAGGGCGCCCGCGATCTCGAGGTTGGCCTCGGCGTTCTCGAACCGGATCGGGTTGATCTTGTGCGGCATCGTCGACGAGCCGGTGGCGCCCGCGACGGGGATCTGCGTGAAGTAGCCGAGCGAGATGTAGGTCCACACGTCGGTGGCGAGGTTGTGGAGGATGCCGCCCGCGTGACGGATGCGGTCGTACAGCTCCACCTGCCAGTCGTGCGACTCGATCTGCGTCGTGAGCGGGTTGAAGCCGAGCCCCAGCGACTCGACGAACTCCCGGGCGACGGTCGGCCACGCCACCTCGGGCGCCGCGGCGACGTGCGCCGACCACGTGCCGGTGGCGCCGGAGAACTTGCCGAGGAACTCGGATGCCGCGACCTGGTCGGCGACGCGGCGGAGGCGCCCCGCGAACACCGCGAGCTCCTTGCCCATCGTGGTGGGGGTCGCGGGCTGACCGTGGGTGCGCGAGAGCATGGCGGCGTCGCGGTGCTCGTCGGCGAGCGCGGCGACGCGGTCGATGACGGCGCGGAGGGCCGGCAGCCAGACCTCGAGCGCGGCCCGCTTGACGGTGAGCGCGTAGGCGAGTGAGTTGATGTCCTCGCTCGTGCAGCCGAAGTGCGTCAGCTCGGCGATCGCGTCGAGGCCGAGCGAGGACAGGCGATCGCGGACCAGGTACTCGACGGCCTTCACGTCGTGGCGGGTGACCGCTTCGCGCTCGGCGAGCCAGTCGATCTCCTGCTGCCCGAACGCGAGGTAGAGGGCGCGCAGCGCGAGCTTGCTTTCCTCGGGCAGCGGTGAGGTGTCGAACAGCGAGCGATCGGTGAGAGCGATGATCCACTCGACCTCCACCTCGACCCGCGCGCGGTTGAGGCCGGCCTCCGAGAGGTGTTCGGACAGCGGGGCGACCGCGGGGCGGTACCGGCCATCGAGGGGGCTGAGCGGCTGGAAGGGCAGCGACGTCAAGACAGAGCTCCGGGCGGGGTGAGGAAAGGGGATCGCGACCCCGAACGGAGCGCGGGCTCCAGCTGGCGGAAGAGAGACCGGGTCGCGCTCTCGATCATACCGAGCACGTCGTCGAACATCGCGGGCCCCGCGTAGTAGGGGTCGGGCACGTCGAGCGTGTGGGGCCGGGGTTCGAAGGACATCAGCAGCGCCACCTTGCCGGCATCCTCCTCGCTGGGCGCCCACCCGCGCAGGATCCGCTCGTGGCTGCGGTCGAGCGCCACCACGAGGTCGTTCGCGGCGAACGACTCGAGGGTGAACTGCCGCGCACGATGGATGCGACCGTCGTAGCCCTGGCGCTCCAGTGCGGCGAGCGTGCGGTGGTCCGCCTGCTCGCCCACATGCCAGTCGCCGGTCGCCGCACTGGTCGACGCGACGCGCGAGGACAGGCCCGCGGCATCCGCCATCTGCCGGAAGACGACATCGGCCATGGGCGAGCGGCAGATGTTTCCGGTGCAGACGAAGACGACGCGGAACGCCGAAGAGTCATCGGGTCGCGACATGTCGCCCATTGTGCCAACGGCAGCGGCGCGGGTCGATCCCTCCTCCCCAGATCCCGTCGCGGCTTCACGACCCCGCCCGGAGGGGCGGCACGCGAGTGCGGCTCCGACGCTCCGGGACGCTGGGAGCGTGCTCGCCTCCTACCCCCTCGATCCCGCCTCCGCGCAGCGCGCGCTCGCCGCGCTGGGCGTGGCGGAACGGCTGGCGGATGACGCGCTGGCCACCGTCGGCGAGCTGGTCGCCGCCGTGCACGGGCTCCCGGCCGAGGTGGCGTGGGAGAGCCCCGCCGGACGGGCGTTCGTCGATGCCGCGCGGCGCGCGGAGGAGGGGATGGCGGCGGGTGCCGCGGTGGCGGATGAGGTGGCCGCCGACATCGGGATGCTGCGGCGACGGCTGGCCGCCGCCGTGGACGCGGTGCGCTGACGGGCGCGCGGTCCATGGGCGACGAGATCACGATCACCTCGGGCGCCGTCGTGCAGGTGGACACGGCGAGCCTCCGCCGGGCGGCGGCGCGAGTCGCCGTCGACGCGGAGGGGATCCGCGGCGCGGCCGAGCGGGTCGCCCGCGCCGGGGAGGCGCTGTTCGACGCGTGGGCCGTGCCGGAGGCGCGCGGTCTCGCCCACCGGTGCGGCGACGCCGCGAGTCGGCTCTCGACCGCCGCCGACCGGCTGGACGAGCTCGGCGGCGACCTGCGCACGGCCGCCGACACGTACGAGCTGGCGGAGCTGCGGGCGCAGTGGCTCTCGGCGGGAGACGCGGGTGACGGCTCGCGAACCCGGGAGGGCATCGAAGAACGCATCGTCGTGCTCGCCCGCCGGCTGCTGGGCGACGAGCAGATCGCCGACGCAGATGCCGCGTGGCATGCCCTGGCCCGCGCGCGCATCGAGCTCGCCGGGCGCACGCCCCGCTCGCTGGAGGCGCAGGTGGGGTTCGTCGCGGCGCTCGCGGGCGGGATCGGCGGCGCGCTGTGGGCGGGGGCGGCGATGGCGGCGCTGCGGGGCGCGATCGCCCTCCACACGTCCGCGCGCGGGACGGCTGCGCCTCGCGCCGTCCCGCCGTCGCCGCGGGCCGCCACCGTCGCACCCGCGTGGACGGCGCCGGCCCGGCCGCCCACGGGCCTGGCCGCCGCCGCGCGCCGCATCCCGGGCGGCGACGCGGCGCGCGTGAGGGTGGAGCGCTACGACCTGCCGGGAGGGCGCCGGGAGTGGATGGTGTACGTCGCCGGCACGCAGAGCGCGAAGCTGGGGGGCGCCGACCCGTTCGACATGCGCTCGAACCTGCAGCTCTACAGCGGTGAGGGCGCGGCGTCGGTCGACGCGGTCCGGGCCGCGATGGATGCCGCAGGCGTCGCCCCGGGCGAGGCGGTGCACCTGGCGACGCACTCGCAGGGGGCCATGATCGGCGTCGCGCTGGCCGGCGCCGACCCCGACGTGCGCACCCTCATCACCTTCGGGTCGCCGGTCCCCGCGGAGGTCGCGCCCGATGTGCTCGCGATAGACGTCCGGCACGCCGACGACCCGGTCGCCGCGCTCGCCGGGCCGGCGCCGGTCGCCGCCCAGGGCTCGTCGGGCAGCGTGCAGGTGAGCCGGGTCGTCGACCCCCTGCCGCACCTCGGGGACGCGACGCTGCCGGCGCACCACATGGAGGCCTACGTCGAGACGGCGCGACTCGTCGAGGCATCCGCCGACCCCCGGCTGGCCGAGATCGAACGTCTCTGGCAGAGGCTCGGCGATGCCGAGAGGGTGACCCGCACCGACTTCTCGGCCGCGAGGGGGTCGCTCAGTCCCGCTTCTCCTTCGGCCGCAGGATGATGCCGAAGATCCAGTTGATCACCGAGATGATCAGCGCCGCGAGCACGCCCCACCAGAAGTCGCCGACGCTCAGGCCGAAGCCGAAGAACGACGTGATCCACGCCGTGAACCACAGCAGGAAGCCGTTGATGACGAGCGAGATCAGGCCGAGCGTGAGGATGTAGAGCGGGATCGCGACGATGCGGATCACCGTGCCGAGCACGCTGTTGACGATCGCGAAGATCGCCGCGACGAGCAGCAGGGTCAGCACGAGCTGCAGCGTCTCGCCGGGGGCGAAGGGCGTGACGGTCACCTGGAGCGCGGGGATGAGGGTGACGACCCAGATCGCGAACGCGTTGACGACGACTCGGACGATGAAGCGCATGGTGCGTCAAGTCTGGCACGGGGCGCCTGCGCGGCGCGAGGCATCCTGCCCCCGCGCAGCGGCCCCGGCGCGGCGAACCGCGCTCGTACACTCGAGGGGTGACCGCCCCCGCAGAGCCCCCCGCCGACGCGCCGGTGCGCGTGCGCCCCGAGATCGCGGCGATGCCCACCTACAAGCAGGGCCGGCAGGCGGATGCCTCGGCCCACAAGCTCTCCAGCAACGAGAACCCCTTCGAGCCGCTGCCCGGCGTCCTCGAGGCGCTCGCCGCGGCGACCGAGATCAACCGGTACCCGGACGCCACCGCGGCGGCCCTTCGCGCCCGGCTCGCGGCGCGGTACGGCGTCGACCTCGAGGCGGTCCACGTGGCAGCGGGATCGGTGTCGATCCTGGCCCAGCTGATCGCCGCGACGGCCGGCGCCGGCGACGAGGTGCTGTACGCGTGGCGCTCGTTCGAGGCCTACCCCCTGCTGGTGACGGTCGCGGGCGCGACGAGCGTGACCGTCCCGGTCGGGCCCGACGGGCGGCACGACCTCGCGGCGATGGCGGCGGCGGTGACGCCGCGCACCAGGGTCGTCCTGGTCTGCAGCCCCAACAACCCGACGGGGCCCGCCGTGCGCCGCGCCGAGTTCGAGTCCTTCCTCGCCGCGCTGCCCTCCGACCTGCTCGTCGTCCTCGACGAGGCGTACGCGGAGTTCGTGACCGATCCGGAGGCGGTCGACGGTCTCGGGCCCGCGGGGTATCGCGACCGCCCGCAGGTGGTCGTGCTGCGAACCTTCTCCAAGGCCTTCGGACTCGCGGGACTGCGCATCGGCTACGCGATCGGCCATCCCCGCGTGCTCGACGCGGCGCGGGCCACGGCCATTCCGCTGTCGGTGACGGCGCAGGCCGAGCGGGCGGCCCTCGCGAGCCTCGAGATGGAGCCCGCGCTGCGTGAGCGCGTCGCGGCGCTCGTCGAGCGACGGGACCGGCTCGTGGCGGGCCTGCGGGAGGCCGGATGGCGGGTGCCCGACGCGCAGGGGAACTTCGTCTGGCTCGCCACGGGCGAGCAGACGATGCAGGTCGCGGCTCGCTTCGACGAGGCCGGTCTCATCGTCCGTCCGTTCGCCGGCGACGGGGTGCGGATCTCGGTCGGAGCGGACGAATCTGTCGACAGCGTCATACGGATCGCGGCATCCGTTGTGGAGGGTCTACCCGAGGGTCACCCGGCGAGGGCATTAGCGTAGGGCAGGTGATCCCGCTCGAAGCCCCGGATGTCGTGCGCGTGCTCGCGCCCGACGGAACCCTCGCGCCCACGGCCGCCGCGGAGCGGTACCTCCCGCTGGTGGAGGCGCTGACCGATGCCGACCTCGAAGGCTTCTACCGCGACATGGCGACCGTGCGCGCCTTCGACAGGGAGGCGACGAACCTCCAGCGGCAGGGGCAGCTGGCCCTGTGGCCGCCGAGCTTCGGGCAGGAGGCGGCCCAGGTGGGGTCGGCGTACGCCGCGCGGCGGCAGGATCACCTCTTCCCCTCCTACCGCGAGCACATCGTGTGCATGATCCGCGGCGTGGACCCCGTCGACATCATCCGCGTCATGAAGGGCCTCACCCACGGGGGATGGGATCCCACCGACCCGAAGAACGGGAACACCCACATCTACACGCTCGTGCTGGGGTCGCAGACGCTGCACGCGGCGGGGTTCGGGATGGGGCTCGCGTTCGACGGGCGTTGCGGCACGGGAGACCCCGAGCGCGACGAAGCCGTCATCGTCTACTACGGCGATGGCGCCTCGAGCCAGGGCGACGTGCACGAGGCGATGGTGTTCGCCGCCAGCTACAACGCCCCGCAGGTGTTCTTCCTGCAGAACAACCAATGGGCGATCTCCGTCCCCGTCTCGACGCAGTCGAAGGCCCCCCTGGTCGATCGCGGGCGGGGGTACGGGATGCCGAGCGTGCAGATCGACGGCAACGACGTGCTGGCGAGCTTCGCGGTCACCCGCGCGAGCCTCGACGAGGCGCGAGGCGGCGCCGGCCCCCGGGCGATCGAGGCGGTGACCTATCGCCGCGGCGCGCACACCACGAGCGACGACCCGACGAAGTACCGCACTCCGGAGGAGGAGCAGGCCTGGGCGCTGCGTGACCCGATCGAGCGCATGCGGGCGTACCTGCGGGGCCGCGGGGCATCCGACGCCTTCTTCGACGGCGTGGAGGAGCACTCCCGCGCGGTGGCGGAGGATGCCCGCGTACGCACCCTCGAGCTGGGGGTACCCACGCACGAGGCGATGTTCGCGCACGTGTACAGCGAGCCGCATCCGCTGATCGACGAGCAGCGCCGCTGGCTGCGCGACTACGAGGCGTCGTTCGAGGAGGCGGGCCGATGAGCGCACCCACCACGATGCCGTTCAGCCGCGCCCTCAACGCCGGCATGCGGCGCGCCCTCGAAGACAACGACCGCGTGCTGCTGATGGGTGAGGACATCGGCCCCCTGGGTGGCGTCTTCCGCGTCACGGAGGGCCTGCAGGCCGACTTCGGCGACCGCCGGGTGATCGACACCCCGCTCGCGGAGTCCGGGATCGTCGGCACCGCCATCGGCCTCGCGATGGCCGGGTTCCGGCCCGTCTGCGAGATCCAGTTCGACGGCTTCGTGTTCCCCGCCTTCGACCAGATCACCTCCCAGCTGGCCAAGTTGACCAACCGCCACGAGGGCGCGCTGAGCATGCCCGTCGTGATTCGCATCCCCTACGGGGGCCACATCGGTGCGGTCGAGCACCACCAGGAGAGCCCCGAGGCGTACTTCACGCACACGCCCGGTCTGCGGGTCGTGAGCCCGTCCACGCCCAACGACGCCTACTGGATGATCCAGGATGCGATCGCGAGCGACGACCCGGTGGTCTTCCTCGAGCCCAAGAGCCGCTACTGGCAGAAGGGCGAGGTCGACACGAGCGCCCGCGCGCTGCCGCTGCACGCGAGCCGGATCGTGCGCCGCGGCACCGACGTCACCCTCGTCGGGCACGGGGCCATCGTCACGACTTTGCTGCAGGCCGCGTCGCTCGCCGAGGCGGAGGGCGTCAGTTGCGAGGTCGTCGACGTGCGCTCGCTCTCGCCCGTCGACTACGGCCCGATCCTCGACTCGGTGCGCTCGACCGGCCGCATGGTCTACGCGCAGGAGGCACCCGGCTTCACGAGCCTCGGCAGCGAGGTCGCCGCGACCGTCATGGAGCGCGCCTTCTACTCGCTCGAGGCGCCCGTGCTGCGGGTGTCGGGGTTCGACACACCCTTCCCCGCGGCGAAGCTGGAGGGAGCGTACCTTCCCGACGCCGACCGCATCCTCGAGGCCGTCGACCGCACGCTCGCTTACTGAGAGACCGACCGATGACTCCGCTCGCCGCACAACACTCCGGAAGAACGGTGCTGCGGGCGTCGCCGAAGCGCTGCGGCAGCCGTCAGAGCCCCGTGTCTCCGGAATGTTGTCCACGTACCCCCGAGAGGATCCACCGATGAGCACGCAGACGTTCCTGCTCCCCGACGTCGGAGAGGGCCTGACCGAGGCCGAGATCGTCTCGTGGCGCGTCGCGCCCGGCGACGAGGTCGCGATCAACGACGTGATCGTGGAGATCGAGACCGCCAAGTCGATCGTCGAGCTGCCCTCGCCCTTCGCCGGCGTCGTCGGCGAACTCCTCGCCTCCGAGGGCGACACCGTCGAGGTGGGTGCGCCGATCATCACGATCGGCGCAGCGCGAGGGGAGGCGGACGCGCCGGACGATTCCGCGGCTGCGCCCGATCCCGCGGAGGAGAGCGGCTCCGTGCTCGTCGGCTACGGCGGGGGCGGACACGTGAGCTCCCGCCGCCGCAAGAAGGCCGAGCGCCCCGTCGCCGCGTCGGTGGGCGTCGTCGCGAAGCCCCCCATCCGCAAGCTCGCGAAGGACCTCGGCGTCGAGCTCTCGTCCGTCGAGCCCTCGGGCCCGGCCGGCGAGGTCACCCGCGAGGACGTCGTTCGCCACGCCTCGCAGGCGAGCGTGTTCCGCAACATCGAGACCCCCGAGTGGGGGGCCGTGCGCGAGGAGACGATCGCCGTTCCCGCGGCGGAGCCCGCGGCATCCGCCCCCGCTCCTCGCGCGACGGACGACGCACGTGAGGAGTCGATCCCCGTCAAGGGCGTGCGCAAGGCGACCGCCACGGCGATGACCAGCAGCGCGTACACGGCGCCGCACGTCTCGGTCTGGGTGGACGTCGACGCCACGCGGACGATGGAGCTCGTCAAGCGGCTGAAGGCCTCGCCGGACTTCGCCGACACCAAGGTCTCGCCGCTGCTGATCATGGCTCGCGCCGTGATCTGGGCGGTGCGGCGCACGCCGATGGTCAACGCGGCCTGGGTCGACGCGGAGGGGGGCGCGCAGATCCGCGTGCACCACTACGTCAACCTCGGCATCGCGGCCGCGACGCCCCGGGGCCTGCTCGTGCCGAACATCAAGGATGCGCAGGCGCTCAACACCCGCGAGCTCGCGCGCGCGCTCGAGAAGCTCACCCTCACGGCCCGCGAGGGCAAGACGAGCCCCGAGGACCAGCGCGGCGGCACGATCACGATCACAAACATCGGCGTGTTCGGCGTCGACGCGGGAACCCCGATCATCAACCCGGGTGAGGTCGGGATCGTCGCTCTCGGCGCGATCCGTCAGAAGCCGTGGGTCGTCGACGGCGAGGTGCGCCCGCGCTGGGTCACGACGGTGTCGGGCTCGTTCGACCACCGCGTCGTCGACGGCGACGGCATCTCGCGCTTCATCGCCGACGTCGCGTCGGTGCTCGAGGAACCCGCGCTGCTGCTCGACTGACCCGCGCGCGGGCCCGCGTCCTCGTGCTCACCTGTCGCATTCCGACGGTGCGGCGCCGCGCGGGCAGCGTTTTGTGACAGGGGAGCGAGTGCGGGAAGCCCGTTAAGTTGAGAACGATAATCACTAGACGGTAGGCTGACGGCGTGACCCGATACCGCCGCATCCTGCCCCTGTTCGCTCTCCCCGCCGCGTCGGCGCTCGTCCTCGCGGGCTGTGCCGGGGGGACGGATGCCGCCGGCCCCGGCGACGACGCGATCACGGTCGTCGCCTCGACCAACGTCTACGGCGACATCGCCCAGCAGGTCGTCGGCGACGTGGAGGGCGTCGACGTCGAGTCGATCATCACCTCCGGCGCGCAGGACCCGCACGACTACGAGCCGAGTGCGCAGGACCAGCTCACCGTCTCGCGCGCCGATCTCATCATCGAGAACGGGGGCGGATACGACTCGTTCATCGATGCCCTGATCGACTCCAGCGGCACCGACGCGCACGTGATCACGGCCGCGGAGTCCTCGCACGACTGGCCCGGGGAGGACGGCGACTCCCACGAGCACGACCACTCCGAGGACGAGCACTCCGAGGAGGAACACGCGGCCGAGGAGGGGCACGACCACTCCGGTCACGACCACATCGAGGGCTTCAACGAGCACGTCTGGTACGACCCGCACACGATCGAGCACGTCGCCGAGCACATCGCCGACGAGCTCGGCGAGCTGATGCCGGCCGAGGCCGACACCTTCCTGGCCAACGCGGAGCAGTTCGCCGCCGAGATAGCGGGGCTCGAGGAGTCGCTCGCGATCATCGCGAGCGAGAACGCGGGGGCCGCGGTGTTCGTGACCGAGCCGGTGCCGGTCTACCTCGTCTCGGCTGCGGAGCTCGAGAACGTGACCCCGGAGGCCTTCAGCGAGGCGGTCGAAGAGGGCCAGGACGTGCCCCCGGCCACGCTCCTCGAGGCGCTCGGCCTCCTCGAGTCCCGCGACGTCCGCGTCGTCATCGCCAACGCGCAGACGGGCGGGGCGGAGACGACGCAGGTGATCGATGCCGCCGAGACCGCCGGCATCCCGGTGATCGAGTTCACGGAAACGCTCCCCGAGGGCCAGACTTACATCTCGTGGATGCAGGAGAACATCGAGGCGCTCGCCGGCGCACTGGCGGAGTGAGCTCCGCGCGCCCCCTCGAGATCTCCGGTGCCGCGCTGCAGCGCGGCGAGCGCACGATATGGTCGGGCCTCGATCTGTCGGTCGAGCCGGGCGAGTTCGTCGCCGTGCTCGGCCCGAGCGGCTCCGGCAAGACCACGCTCCTGCGCGCGATCCTCGGCCTGGAGCGCCTCACCGAGGGCGCCATCACCGCCCTCGGTGAACCCGTGCGCCGGCCGGGCAATCGCCGCATCGGCTACATCCCGCAGTCCCGGCCGCTCCCGCGCGACGCGGCGCTGCGGGGCCGTGACCTCGTCGCGCTCGGGGTGAGCGGCCATCGCTTCGGGCCTCCCATCCCGCGTCGCGCCGATCGCGAGCGCGTGGACGCCCTGCTCGGCGCCGTCGATGCCCGGGGGTTCGCCGACCGGCCCGTGGGCCAGCTCTCCGGCGGAGAGCAGCAGCGGCTCCGCGCGGGCCAGGCGCTCGCCGACGACCCGCGCCTGCTGCTCTGCGACGAGCCGCTGACGAGCCTCGACCTCGCCAACCAGCAGTCGGTCATCTCGCTCATCGACCGTCACCGGCGGGAGAAGGACGCCGCGGTCCTCTTCGTCACGCACGACATCAACCCCGTGCTCGGCAAGGTGGACCGCATCCTCTACCTCGCGAACGGCCGCTTCACGCTCGGCAGGCCCGACGAGGTGCTCACCTCCCGCGTGCTCACCGATCTGTACGGCGCCCCCGTCTTCGTGCTCCGGGCGGGCGACCGCCTCGTCGTGGTCGGGGCCCCGGATGCCGAGGCCTCCCACCATCACCACGAGCACGAAGCCGGGGACCACGCATGAGCTGGGCCGACGTGTGGGAGGCGATGTTCGGCGGGCTGCCCTACTACGGCGAGATCCTCGCGCTCGTGTCGAACTCGGTCGTCGCGGGCGCGGTCCTCGGTCTCGTCGGCGGCCTCATCGGCGTCTTCATCATGCAGCGGGACATGGCCTTCGCCGTGCACGGCATCAGCGAGCTGTCGTTCGCGGGCGCGGCCGCCGCGCTGCTGATCGGCGTGGACGTCGTGACGGGCTCGATCGTCGGGTCGCTCGTCGCGGCGGGCATCATCGGCTGGCTCGGAGCCCGGGCCCGCGATCGCAACTCGATCATCGGCGTGCTGATGCCGTTCGGCCTGGGCCTGGGCATCCTGTTCCTGTCGCTCTACAACGGCCGCACGGCCAACCGCTTCAGCCTCCTCACGGGGCAGATCGTCTCGGTGCAGTCCGACCAGCTGGGATGGCTGATCGGGATCGGGGCCTTCGTGCTCGTGGGGCTCGTCATGATCTGGCGCCCGCTGCGGTTCGATTCGCTCGACCCGCAGTCGGCTGCCGCGCGAGGAGTGCCGACGACCGCCGTCTCGTTCGCGTTCATGCTGCTGCTCGGGCTGATCGTCGCGGTCGCGGTGCACATCATCGGCGCGCTGCTGGTGATGGCCCTGCTCGTGACGCCCGCCGCGGCGGCCATGCGGATCGCGTCGGGACCGATCGCTGTGCCGGCGCTGGCTGCCGTGTTCGGCGTCGTCTCGGCGGTCGGCGGCATCCTGCTCGCGATCGCCGGCACGCTGCCGGTCAGTCCGTACATCACGACGATCTCCTTCGCGATCTACCTGGTCTGCCGGCTCGTCGGCGCGCGGCGCGGCGCTCCCTGAGAGCCCTCGGATGCCGCGGCGCCGGGCCGCAGGCGGGCGGGGCGGTCCAGCCGCCGCCAAGGTGCGCCGTCCTAGACTTGGGAGCGATCGCGTTCGCGGTCGGCTCTCGGAGGTGGCAGATGGCCCAGCGCAACACGTGGCAGCGTGACGCCGTTCGCACGGCGCTCGACGGCTCCCGTGGGTTCGTCAGCGCGCAGTCGCTGCATGCCGCCCTCCGCGAGGGCGGGACGGGCATCGGGCTCGCGACCGTCTACCGGGCGCTGGCCGACCTCGCCTCCACCGGCGAGGCGGACAGCCTGCAGAGCCCCGAGGGCGAGAGCCTCTATCGCGCGTGCCGCATGCAGGCCCACCACCACCACCTCATCTGCCGCTCCTGCGGGTCGACCGTCGAGATCGAGGCGGATGCCGTCGAACAGTGGGCCCGGGGCACGGCCGCCCAGCACGGCTTCACCGACGCGGAGCACATCGTCGACATCTTCGGCACCTGCGCATCCTGCGCGGACGCCCGGGCCCGCGAGCGTGTCGCAGACTGAGCGCACGGGCACGCGCCGCCCCGACCACTCCTCGTCCGCCTCGCCGGCGCGCTCCGCCCGGCTCCACGCGCGATCCACCGTTCCGGTGATCGGCGGCGCGATCGGCCTCGCGACGATCGCGGTGCTCGTCGCGATCGACGCCTGGGCGCCGGGCCTCTTCCAGGCATCCCTGCCCACACGTGCCCAGGACGGCTTCACCCTCGGGCTCAGCGTCCTGATCGAGTCGCTGCCGTTCATCGCGCTGGGCCTGATCCTCTCGATCGTCGTGCAGGTGTGGGTGCCCGCCGGGCTCATCGAGGTGTGGATGCCGCGGCGCGCCTGGGCTCGTCGGGCGGTGCTCTCGCTGCTGGGCATGTTCCTCCCGGTCTGCGAATGCGGCAACGTGCCCCTCGCGCGGGGACTGCTCATCCGCGGCTTCTCGGTGCCCGAGACGCTGACGTTCCTCGTCGCGGCGCCGATCGTGAACCCGATCGTGATCCTCACCACCCACCAGGCCTTCGGCTGGGACGGCGGCATCCTGGTGGCGCGCCTGCTGGGCGGATACGCGATCGCCAACCTCATCGGATGGCTGTACAGCCGGCACCCCGACCCGGACGGCATGCTCACGGATCGCTTCCGCGCCGAGTGCGCCCACGACCACCACCTCCACGGCAACCGTGTCCAGCGCAGCCTCGAGGTCTTCGTCCGCGAGCTGCGCGCCGTCATGCCCGCGCTCGTCATCGGCTCCGCGATCGCGGGGGCCATCCAGGTGCTGATCCCCCGCGACGTGCTGATCGCCATCGGGTCCAACCCGGTGCTGTCGATCGTGGCCATGATCCTCCTCGGCCTCACGGTCGCGATCTGCTCCAACGTGGACGCCTTCTTCGCGCTGTCCTTCGCGTCGACCTTCACCCCGGGCTCGATCGTCGCGTTCCTGCTGGTGGGCCCGCTCGTGGACGTGAAGATGCTGGCGCTGCTGCGCACGACCTTCACGACGCGCACGCTGGCGGGGATCGTCGCCGTCGTCATCGCCTCCGCGTTCGCGATCGCCGTGGGGGTGAACCTCCTTGCCTAGGGGAAGCGCGCTCGGCATGCGGTGGCTCGGCGTCGGTCTCGCCGCGGCGCTCGCCGTCGTGACCCTGGGGCTCTGGGTCACCGGCCGCATCGGGCTGTACATCAATCCCGACTCGGCATGGTGGGCGGTGTCGATGTCGGTCGTGCTCCTCGTCGCCGCGGTCGCCTCCTGCGGCGTGCGCGTCGAGGACGACGCGGAGCACGAGCACGAGCACGAGCGCGACGACCTCGGGCGGACGCCCGCCGACCCCGCGGAGGCCGCCCCGGCGGGCGCGCTCCGCCGTTCGCGCCACCGCGACGCGGCGTCCCCCGCGCCCCGCCCCCTCCTCGGCGCAGTGGCCTCGGCCGCGGGCGGCGTGATCGCATCGGCGTTCGTGCTGCTCGCGATCGCGACGCCCCCGGCATCCCTCTCGTCCGAGCTCGCTCTCGCGCGCACGTCGGGAGCGGCGCCGGTGCTCTCCACCTCGGCCACGCTCGCCCTGGCCAGCTCCGACGACACGTCGAACTTCGGCATCGGGGAGTGGGCCTCCGTGATCGCGACGACGACCGACCCGACGCGCTTCGTCGGCGAGCCCGCGAGCCTCGTGGGCTTCGTCTCTTCGACCGGCGACACCGACGGCTTCTCGCTCACGCGCCTGGTCATCGTGCACTGCGTCATCGACGCCCAGTCGGCGAGCGTGCCCGTCTCGGGGGCGGCGGGGACAGACGACCTCGAGGACGGGCAGTGGGTCGAGGTGCGGGGCGCGTTCTCCCGTTCGGCGAGCGGCGGACTGGTGCTCGAGCCGGTCGATGTCGAGCCCGTCGACGAGCCGGAGGACCCGTATGAGTACTGAGCGCCCCACCCGGCGCGCGCTGCGAGGCCGCCGCCCGGGGGCGACGTTCGGGCGCTCGCTCGCGGTCGTGCTCGCGGCCCTCGTGCTCGTCGGCGGCGTCGGAGCCGCCGTCAGCCTCACGCAGGGTCCGAGGGCGGGCGCCGCCGCGGTCGATGCGCAGGCGGTCGCGGCGGCCGCGGGCCAGCGCGTCGTGTTCACGACGAACCAGCCGCTCGCCCCGGTGACGGCGGAGCAGGTGTCGGTCGAGCCCGATGCCCCGTTCACGATCGCCGCGTCGGGACGCAACATCGCCGTGCAGTTCACCTATGCGCTCGATCCCGACACCGAGTACACGGTGCGGATCGACGACGTCACGGGCGCGAGCGGCGGTCCCGCATCCACGCTCCGGCACACCTTCACGACGGGGACGCCGCCGCTGTTCGTGCTGCAGCGGCAAGACGACGCCGACGACGCGATCTTCTCGACGAACCTCGCCGGCGACCGCGCGGTCCCCGTCTTCACCGACGAGCAGATCGAGGACTACCGCGCGTCGCGCACCGCTCTCGTGGTCCAGACGACGGATGCCGCGGGTGCCGCGCGGCTCGTGACGACGGGTCTGGACGGCTCGGAGCCCACCGAGCTGGCGCTGCCCGGGGAGGGCACGATCGCGGGGCTCCAGGTCGCCGATCAGGGCGGATTCGTCGGCTACACCTACACCGATCTCGATATCTCGGCGTCGGGCGGCATCGAGTCCACGCTCTTCATCGCGTCGCTCTCCGAGCCCGGAGCGGACCCCGTCGCGATCGACGTGGGGGAGGATTCGCGCGTCGTGCAATGGGCGTTCGTGCCGGAGACGTCCGCCCTGATCGTGCTGACCTTCGACGGACAGCTCCGTCTGGTCGACACGGCGGACCTCGATGCGGAGCCGGTTCTGCTGGGGGGTGCGCTCGCGCTGTCGGGCATCGAGAGGGGCACGGCCCGCGCGATCGTCGAGCGCAACGAGGGCACGGTCGTGATCGATCTGACCGATCTCTCCGAGGAGCCGCTCGTCGCGGCCGACGGCGCCGAGTCCCTCGGCATCCCCGGGCCGGTCACCCCCTCCGTGGCGGGGTCGACCCTGCGCACCTTCACCCGCATGGGCGAGGACGGGTTCCCCGCGGCCCAGTCGGTCGTGAGGGTCGACGCCGACGGAGCCGTCACGCCGCTGCTCGAACTCGCCGGTCCGGGGGATGCCGTGATGCAGACTTGTGCGTCGCCGAGCGGTCGCTATGCCGCGGTCATCGTCACCCCCGACCTCGTGTCCAACGCCTACGACACGTACACGCGCCCCCTTCCCACCCGCATCGAGACCCACATCATCGACACCCGCGACGGCGAGGGCGTCACGGTGATCGAGGGGACGGACATCTCGTGGTGCCAGGTCGCGATCTAGCGCAGACGCGACCGGCCGAGCGCGCCGACCTGCGTGCGAGCGCCCTCGAGGTCGCGCCGACGCTGCTCGGAGCAGTGCTGATCACGAGTCTCGCCGACGGAGAGGTGGCGCTGAGGGTGACCGAGGTCGAGGCCTATCACGGGCTCGGAACGGGGGCCGTGCCCGACCCCGGATCGCACGCGCGGATGGGACCGACCGCCCGCAACGCGACGATGTGGGGCGAGCCGGGTCATCTCTACGTCTACCTGAGCCACGGCATCCATTCCTGCGTGAACGTCGTCTGCGGCCCCGCGGGGGTGGCGGGCGGGGTGCTGCTGCGCGCCGGCGAGGTGATCGCGGGATCCGACATCGCCCGGCGGCGCCGCACCCTCCGCGGCGTCGTTCGCGCCGATCGGGATCTCGCGCGAGGTCCCGGCCGGCTCGGGGATGCCGTGGGACTGCGGCACGCCCTGCACGACGGGATCGATGCGATCGAGGGGGTGCCGCTCGGGGGTGCGACCGCGCGGTTGCTGCTTCCCGCGGCTCGGCCGGCGCCGGTGGTGTCCGGACCGAGGGTGGGCGTGGCGGGCGTCGCGGGCGGGCCCGAGTACCCGTGGCGGTTCTGGATCGGGGGCGACCCCACGGTGTCCGCGTTCCGGTGGGGGCGCGGTGCGGCGCCGACCGCTGTCTGAGTGCGGGCGAGAAGGCTGTCGCGCCGGCCACGCGGCCTCCGCCGGGGCGACACGCCCGGCGTGCTAGTATTGGCGATTGTCTGTGCGCACTCCAGCGCGCAGTTCGCGTCTCACTCCACTCGTTCGCTCCACGACCGGTTCTCCGGGCGCGGGTCCTGCGTGCGGGGAGAGACGCAGACAAGGGATCTTGGGTGGAGCCGTCCGGCTTCACGGTACAGAAGGAGACACCATGGCCGCAGTGTGCCAGGTGACCGGTGCTGTTCCCGGCTTCGGTCACAACATCAGCCACTCGCACCGACGGACGAAGCGCCGCTTCGACCCGAACGTGCAGAAGAAGACCTACTTCGTTCCTTCGCTGGGACGCAAGATCACGCTCAACGTGTCCGCCAAGGGCATCAAGGTGATCGACGTCCGCGGCATCGAGTCGGTCGTGAAGGATCTGATCGCGAAGGGCGTGAAGCTGTAATGGCGAAGAAGGCTCAGGACGTTCGTCCGATCATCAAGCTGCGTTCGACCGCCGGCACGGGGTACACCTACGTGACGCGCAAGAACCGCCGCAACAACCCCGACCGCATCGTGCTCAAGAAGTACGACCCGGTGGTCCGCAAGCACGTCGAATTCCGAGAGGAGCGCTGATCCCATGGCGAAGAAGAGCAAGATCGCGCGCAACCAGCAGCGTCAGGCCGTCGTCGACCGCTACGCCGCCAAGCGCGCCGAGCTGAAGAAGGCCCTGGTCGACCCGACCTCGACCGACGAGCAGCGCGAGGCCGCCCGTGTCGGCCTGCAGAAGCTGCCCCGCAACGCGTCGCCGGTGCGTCTGCGCTCGCGCGACGTGATCGACGGCCGCCCCCGCGGTGTGCTGACGAAGTTCGGCATCTCGCGCGTGCGCTTCCGCGACATGGCGCACCGTGGCGAGCTGCCCGGCGTGACCAAGTCGAGCTGGTAAGCACCGCGTCGTCCACGCAGTCTCGGGCGGGTCTCCTTCGGGGGCCCGCCCTTCTGCGTGCGCCGCGCAGCCGCGCGGGGCGGAGCAGACCTCACTTGCATCACTTGCGCCACTTCTGTCACATGCAACACGCGCGGGGATGCCGAAAACCCGCGGAAATACGCGGAACATCACACGTGCGGGGTAGATTCGACGCGGTCGATCGACCAGCCGGGCACTTCGGGCCCGGTCAGTGAACGAGGCGGCGGACGAGCCGCCGCTGGAGGTAACCCCCATGGCAGACAAGTCCATCACCAAGACCGAGCTCGTCGCGAGCATCGCCAGCGCCACCGGCGAGAGCCAGGCCACGGTCTCGCGCGTCGTCGACGGTCTGTTCTCGACCGTCTCCGAGGCCGTTGCCAAGGGCACGAAGGTCTCGATCCCCGGCTGGATCTCGTTCGAGCAGGTCGACACCGCCGCTCGCACGGGCCGCAACCCGCAGACCGGCGAGGAGATCAAGATCGCCGCCGGCAAGCGCGTCAAGGTCACCGCCGGCTCGAAGCTGAAGGCCGCCGCGAAGTAATCGCCGACGCCACACGAAGGGGGATGCCGCGATCGCGGCGTCCCCCTTCTGCGTGCGGGTCGGCTCCCACGCCCCGCGCGCGGATGGCCGCCTTAGGCTGGTGCGGTGAGTCCTCGATCCCTGCGCGTGGCCGGCCCGGCGATCCTCGTCGTCTCCGCCCTCGCCACGCTCCTCCTCGGGCTCGCCTACGGCGGCGGCGCCGCCCCGCTCGACATCGGCGATCCCGGGCCCGTCGTGCGCTGGGGGCTGCCGGTGGCGGATCTCCTCGTCAACCTCGGCGCCGCCGTGATGGTCGGTTCCCTCGTGCTCGCCCTCTTCGCGCTCCGCGCGGGGCATCGGGAGTTCGATCTCGCGCTCGACGCGGCCTCGATCGGCGCGGCCGTCTTCACCGTGGCCGCGGGGACGACCGCCTACCTCAACTTCCTCAACGCGTTCAACGCGACCCCGAGCGCCGACGCCGTCTTCGGGCAGCAGCTCGGCCGGTACCTCCTCGACCTCGAATTCGGCCGCGCGTGGCTGCTGACGACCCTCGCCGGCGCCGTCGTGACGGTTCTCGCGTTCGCCGTTCGCACGTGGACGCCGACGCTCCTCGTCGCGCTCCTCGCGATCGCGGCGCTGGTTCCGATGGCGACGACCAGCCACGACGGGGCCGCGGCGAACCACAACGCCGCCGTGTCGTCGCTCGCGCTGCACATCATCGGCGCCGCCGTCTGGCTCGGCGGGCTGCTCGTGCTCGTCGTGCTGCGGCCGGTCATGCCGGGCCCCGCCTTCACGGCGGTGCTCCGCCGCTATTCGTCGATCGCCCTCGTCGCGTTCATCGTCGTCGCCCTGTCGGGCTACACCCGCGCCGCGCTCGCGCTGGGCACCTGGAGCGAGCTCGCGACGCCCTACGGCGTGCTGATCGTCGTGAAGGTCGCGGCCCTGGTGGCGATCGGCGTGCTCGCGGCCTCCTACCGCGGACGGCTCATCGCGCGCATCGCGGATGCCGGGGCCGCCCGGCTCTTCTGGGGGCTGATCGCGCTGGAGTTGGCGTTCATGGGCATCGCCAGCGGTGCGGCCGCGGCGCTCGCCCGCACCGCGTCGCCCATCGGCGAGGACCCGATCATCGATCCCACCCCCGCGGAGTACCTCACGGGCGCCCCGCTGCCGCCTCCTCTGGATGCCGCGCGATGGATCACGGCGTGGGAGCCCGACCTACTCTGGTCGCTGCTGTGCGGCTTCCTGCTGTTCTTCTACCTCGCGGGCGTGAGGCGCCTGCGTCGGCGCGGCGACCAGTGGCCGGTGGCGCGCACCGTGTCGTGGGTCGCGGGAGTGCTCGCGCTCTTCTGGGTGACCAACGGCTCGGTCGCCATCTACGAGCAGTACCTCTTCAGTGCGCACATGGTCGGCCACATGCTCCTCACGATGGCCATCCCGCTCCTGCTCGTGCCCGGGGCGCCCGTCACCCTGGCGGCGCGCGCCATCCGCAAGCGCGACGACGGCACGCGCGGCGGGCGGGAGTGGATCCTCTGGGCGGTGCACTCGCCCGTGGCCCGCATCCTGACGAACCCGTTCATCGCGGCGGCGCTCTTCGTCGGGTCGCTGTGGATCTTCTACTACACCGACCTGTTCCGCTGGTCGCTCTACGACCACACCGGTCACATCTGGATGGTGCTGCACTTCCTCATCACCGGATACCTGTTCGTGCTGACCCTGATCGGCATCGACCCCGTGCCGTACCGCCTTCCCTACGCGTTCCGGCTCGTGCTCCTGATCGGCGTCATGGCGATGCACGCGTTCTTCGGCATCTCGATCATGATGCAGTCGGGGCTCATGCTCGCCGACTGGTTCGGGTCGATGGGCCGCGACTGGGGGGTGACGCCCCTCGAGGACCAGTACGTCGGGGGCGGCGTGGCATGGTCGGTCGGAGAGATCCCCACCCTCATCCTCGCGATCACCGTCGCGATCCAGTGGAGCCGGTCGGACGAGCGCACGCAGAAGCGCCAGGACCGCCAGGCGGATCGCACGAACGACTCCGAGCTCGACGCCTACAACGCGCGGCTCGCGGCCCTGGCCGAGCGCGACGCGCGCACCGCCCAGCGCACGCCCTGAGGGACGAGCGGATGCCGCGGTTGGGCGCCGGCGGTCAGCCGGCGCCCACCCGGATCGACACCGATCCGTCGGGCTGGAGCGAGATCGCGGCATCCAACGTGAACGGCACGTCCTCGTCCACCTCGCGGATCGTGCCGTCGAACAGCGATCGCACGTCGACGAGCAAGTGCGCGGCCGCGGTCGTCGGGGGCATCACCCAGTCGGCGCCCGAGGGCTCGAGCGTGACCGTCGGGTACTCGCTGATCGACCACTCGGGAAGGGTCACGATGCGGTTCTGGACGACGTAGCCGAACGGGCACGCCGTGGGTTGGAGCACCTGCTGCGTCGCGCACTCGTCGAGGAAGGCGTCGACCTCGTCCTGCACGACCCGGATGAACTCCTCGGTCGGCTCCGCTGCGACCTGGACGGGCACCTGGACGAGGGGGACGTCGGCCACGACGTCGACGCCTGGGGTCTGTGCGATCGGGGTGTCCACGCCCACCCGGTAGCGCCCCGGCGAGAACACCAGCAGGGACACGGTCGCCGCGGGGTCGACATCCGCGCCCTCCGCGGCCACCTGACGCTTGTCGATCTCGAAGCCGTTGACGGTGAAGCTCATCGAGCCCGACACCTGCAGATCGAGCACGGCGAGCGGGCTCTGAGCGAAGCGCCACCGCGGGGCGACGCCGATCCACCCGTCCTGCTCGACGAGGAACGTCGACCGGCCGGCGTGGTCGCCGGTCCGGTATCCGACGGTCACCTCCACGCCCTCCGGGACCGTCTTCTCCGAGATCGCGTGGATGTCGTCGATCGAGCTGAGCGCCGCGGAGCGCAGGAGGGCCTGCGAGGCGAACGGGTTCATCCCCGCTTCTTCGAGTGCGGCCGACGAGACGCGCACGCCGGGCACCGCGAGCGCGTCGGCGGCCGACCCCTCCGCGAGGAGCGAGACGTAGCGCTCGACGAACGCCGACGGTCCGTAGAAATGGCGGTAGAGCGAGAGCCCGGCCGCGACGAGCGCGGCGACCAGGAGCATCCCGATGACGACCATCAGGGCCACATCGCGACGCAGGCCGGACCGGTGACGCCGCCCACGGGGGCGCTCGCGCACACCGGTCACCGCCCCCTGATCCACACGGGAAGTCTAAGCGGGCATGGGTGCACGCCGCCGAGAACGCGGGGCGCGCGGCATCCCGCATAACATGTTGCGGTGACCACGCCGCCCCTCTCCGCCGAGCAGGAGGCGCTCTTCCGTCGTATCGAGGACACTCGGGATCACATCTTCGTCACCGGTCGTGCCGGCACCGGGAAGTCGACGCTGCTGCAGCACCTGTCGGCCCACACGTCCAAGCAGATCGCCGTGTGCGCGCCGACGGGTGTGGCCGCCCTCAACGTCGAGGGGCAGACGATCCACTCCCTGTTCCGCCTCCCGATCGGGCTCATCGCCGACCAGGAGCTGGAGCAGCCCGAGGCCACGCGGAAGATCCTCGGCGCCATCGACACGCTCGTGATCGACGAGGTGTCGATGGTCAACGCCGACCTCATGGACGGCATCGATCGATCCCTCCGGCAGGCGAGGGGACGACGGGCCGAGCCCTTCGGCGGCGTGCAGGTCGTCATGTTCGGGGACCCCTTCCAGCTGGCGCCGGTGCCGCCCCGGGGAGACGAGCTCGCGTACATCCGCGACCACTACCGCTCCTTCTGGTTCTTCGATGCGCACGTGTGGGCGGGCCACGACGGGGGAGAGGCGGCGGGCGACACGCTCGGAGGCCTCGATGCGCTCGGCCGCTACGGTGCGCAGCTGCACATCCACGAGCTCAGGACGATCCACCGGCAGTCGGATGACGGCTTCAAGGCGATGCTCAACGCGGTCAGACACGGGCGGGTCACGGCGGACATCGCCGGCGTGCTCAACGACATGGGATCGCGCACACCGCCGACTCCGGGCCCGACCGAGACCCCCATCATCACGCTGGCCACGCGCAACGACATCGTCAACGCCATCAATCGGCGCCACCTCGACGCGCTCCCCGGCACCGCCCAGACCGCCAACGCCGAGATCATGGGGGACTTCGGTCGCGGCGAGGGTGCGTACCCGGCGGATGCCGAGCTGAGGCTGAAGGTCGGCGCGCAGGTGATGTTCCTGCGAAACGACGTCGGCGCCTACGGCGACCCGCCGCGCTGGGTGAACGGGTCGATCGGCACGGTCACCCGGATCGCGGGCGGCAGCGTCCGCGTGGACCTCGACGGCGAGGAGCACGACGTCGAACCCGCCGCGTGGGAGAAGTACCGCTACAGCTACTCGCCGCTGTCGAAGAAGATCACGCGCGAGGTGGTGGCGGAGTTCCACCAGTTCCCGCTTCGGCTGGCCTGGGCCGTGACGATCCACAAGTCGCAGGGCAAGAGCTACGATCGCGCGGTCATCGACCTGGGTTCGGGGGCGTTCGCGCCCGGGCAGACCTATGTCGCGCTCAGTCGTCTCACCTCGCTCGACGGGCTCTACCTCTCGCGTCCGCTCCGCCCGAGCGACATCCGCGTGGATCCCGACGTGCAGCGCTTCCTCGCCTCGCGTCGTGCGCCGCAGGCGGGGTGAGGCCGCTCAGGCGACGGACGAGCGGACGCGCGCCCGCTGCAGGTCCTGGAACAGCTCCGTGTTGAACCGGTAGGCGACCAGCACCTCGTCGATCACGCGCTCGCGCTCGTCGTCCCACGGCGCCCGATCGAGTTGCTCGCGGTAGACATCCTTGAAGGCGCGGGGGTCGGCGATGTCGGCGAACAGGTAGAACCCGATCCCGTTGGTGTCGAATCCGAATCGCCGCTGCATGACGCGTCCGATGAAGATGCCGCCGGAGAGGTCGCCGAGGTATCGGGTGTAGTGGTGCGCGACGAAGCCGCCCGGCCATGTCGCCGCCACCTTCCGAATGCGATCGACGTACCGCTTCGTCGTGGGCAGCGGGGCGATGCGCTCGCGCCAGTCCGGGCCGACGAGGAAGTCGAGGTCGGCCTCGAGCGCCGGCAGCCGCGTCAGCTTGTCGCTGATGAAGGGGGCGACGACGGGGTCGGTGCGCAGCGCCGCAGCGGCGGATTCGAGGGCGTCGTAGATGAAGTAGTGCTGCGCGACGAGCGAGATGTAGTCCTCGCGCGTGCCCTCGCCCCCGAGCAGATCGGCCATGAAGCCCTCGCCTTCGCTGGCGGAGTGGGCGCGGCTGGAGCGCTCGCGAAGCAGGACGGAGAACGACACGACGTTCGACATGCCGCCAGTGTAGCGACCTGGTAAGGATTACCTAAGTACTTCTTTCCTCATCCGTGCGGGCGCGGCTCGACGCCGAGCCGTGCGCACGCCGCGTCATACAGGGCGACGACCTCTCGACGCACCTCGGCCCGCTCGCTGATCGGGCCCGTGGGCCAGTCCACCCGCACCACCGCGGCGATGCTGTCCGGACCCTCGACGTTCCAGGCGCCCCCGGCCCCGTCGAACCCCGTCATCGTGGCCGTGACGGCGTCGGGACGACCGAACGCCCGCACGATCAGCAGATTGTCGCCGGCGTGATCGGTGTTCATGTGCCGCAGCACCGCCGAGACGACGGATTCGTCGAAGAGATGGGTCACGCCCTTACCGTAGGCGGCGCGCGTGATCGAACGGTGATCTCGGCTCGTTAGACTCGACCAGGATAAACCGGGGGGTGAGTATGGCGGCACGCGGCATTCGCCGTCGAAGCGCGGCGATCGCGGGCGCGGTGCTCTCGGTGATTCTCCTGGCCGCGGGGTGCGCGCCCGACAAGGCCCTCGAGCTCGACCTCGTCGAGCAGGCGTCGGGGGGTTTCCCGGACGAGGTCGCGGCCGAGCTCGATGCCGCGGTGCAGAGCGCGATGGCGGCGACGGCATCCACCGGCGCGCTCGTGGGCGTGTGGGCCCCCTGGAGCGGGAGCTGGGTCGCGGGACTGGGGACCGACGCGACGGGCGCGACCGTCACGCCCGCGATGACCTTCCGCATCGCAGACCTCACGCGCCTGATGACCTGTGACGTGCTCTACGCGGTCACGAGCGAAGGCACCGTGTCGCTGCAGGACCCCGTGACGGATTACGTCGTCGGGTACCCCGATCTCCAGGATGCGACCCTGCTCGACCTGTGCAACGGGACCGCGGGGCTCGGTTCGTTCGAACCCGTCATCGGTGCGCAGTGGTACAGCAACCCCGGGAGGGTCTGGGACCCGCTGGAGATCGCCGCCTTCGGGATCGGTCAGCCGCGCTCCGCCGTCGGCACGGAGTACCGGGACTCGGACGCCGGATTCATGCTCCTGGGCATGGCTCTCGAGCGCGCGACCGGCCTGAGCGCCGCTGCCATGTACGAGCGCTACATCGTCGAGCCCCTCGGTCTGGCGGCGACGTCGCTGCCTCCGGCCGCGGCATCCGCGCCCGGCGCCCAGCCGCTGCACGGCGCCTGGATCCCGTCGAACCCCGACGGCACTCTCAACTGCGCCGAGCCGCGGGATGTCTCGGTGATGTCTTCGTCGGCGGGATTCACTGACGCGGGCGTCGTCTCCTCCCTCGAGGATCTCGGGCTCTACCTGCAGGCGATGGCGTCGGGGGCGATCGGCGGCGAGGCCGCGAGCGAGCGCTTCTCCGAGCCGCTGCCCGCCTACTCGGGAGCTCCCGCGTGGTACACCGCCACCGGCGGCGCCCTGATCGCAGGATCGCTCATCGGCCAGATGGGGGCGATGCCGGGCTACCTCACGGCCGGCTTCACCGACCCCGCCACGGGAATGACGGTCGTCGTGGTGCTCAACAACTCCACGGCCGGCGCGGCCGTCGCGGGCCACCTCGCCTGGCAGCTCGCCGCGATCGCGTCGCGAGCCCCCGCGGCATCCGGCTTCACCGCGCCGGAGCTGGGCCTGCCCTGGACGGCGCAGCAGTACGGCGACGCCGTCGCGCAGATCAACGTCTGCCGGTGACCCCGCGCTCCGGCGGATCGGCGGCCGCTGGCCTCGTGGTGCTCGGCCTCGCCTGCCAGGAGGTCGGCGCCTCGGTGGCGGTGCTGCTGTTCCCGGCGGCCGGGCCGCTCGGGATGGTGATGCTGCGGCTGGTCTTCTCCGCGGTGCTGCTCATGGCGATTGCGCGCCCGGCCCTGCGCGGCCGCTCCCGGGCGGACTGGCACGCCGTCATCCTGTTCGGCCTCGTCCTCGCCGTGATGAACGGGTTGTTCTACCTCGCGCTCGAGCGACTCGATCTCGGAGTCACCGTCACGATCGAGGTGCTGGGGCCGCTCCTGCTGTCGGTGATCGTCGCTCGACGGCCCGTGGCCTGGCTGTGGGCGGCACTCGCGTTCGGCGGCGTCGTGCTCCTCGCCGGCGGCGGTTGGCAGGATCTGGACCTGCTGGGCGTGCTGTTCGCGCTCGGCGCCGCCGCGAGCTGGGCGGGCTACATCCTCGCCTCGGAGCGGGTGGGCCGGGCCTTCTCCAAGCTCGAGGGGCTCGCTCTCGCGATGGTGATCGGGGCCGTGGCGTCGCTGCCCTTCGGCGTGGCCGACGCGGGCGCGGCGCTGCTGAACCCGGTCACGCTCGCGCTCGGCGCCGCGGTCGCGGTGCTCTCCTCGGCGATCCCCTACGCGCTCGAGCTGTCGGCGCTGCGCCGGCTCGCGGCATCCGCCTTCGCGATCCTCATGAGCCTCGCTCCGGCCATCGCGACCGGTGCGGGGCTGCTCCTGCTGGGACAGGTGCTCACACCGCTCGAGCTCGCGGGGATCGCCCTCGTCGTGATCGCGAGCATCGGGGCGGTGCGCACCGTGCCTCGTGCGGCGCCACCGGCCGAGCCCGTCGCGTGACGCGGCGGTCGGCCGGAGCGGGCGCCCTCAGAATCGCGTGAGCGTGTCGACGAGGTGGGGCCCGAGGGGGCGGTCCACCTCCAGGACGATCCTCGTGCGGACGCCATCGTGATCGCGGGGGCGCGGGCGCTGACCGCGCAGGTCGGCGATCGTCTGACCGCGCCCGGGGCCCGACGTCGTGTCGACGATGACGGGAACCCGGGGCGCGCGCGTCGCCGTCACGCCATCGCCCACCGCGATGGCCGCCGCGAGGGGATCGTGCAGCGCGCAGCCGCGCTCGCCGTAGATGGGTCGGTAGAAGTCGAAGTAGTGGTCGAGCATCTCGCCGACGGCACGCGTGAAGGGATTCGCCGATGCCAGCAGGGCTTCGCGGTCCTCCTCCCCGAGCGTGTGCTCCATCGTGACGTCGAGCGGCACGAGCGTGATGTCCCACGCGGCATCCAGCATCGTGGCGGCCGCCTCGGGGTCGTTGGCGATGTTCGCCTCGGCGACGGGGGTGATGTTGCCCGCGCACAGCGCGGCTCCGCCCATCGCCGTCACGCCGGAGATCCGCTCGGGCAGCGAGGGGTCGGCCGCCAGGGCGAGGGCGATGTTGGTCACCGGACCGATCGTGAGCAGGTGCAGGTCGCCCGCGTGACGGTGCGAGAGCTCGAGGAGCAGGTCGACCGCGGAGGCGTCCTCCGGTGCGCGCGTGGCCGTCGGCAGCGTGACGCCCCCGATGCCGTTCTCTCCGTGAACGTGGGTTGCACCGCCCCCGTAGCCGTGCGAGAGGTGGTCGTGCGCGCCGACAGCGACGGGGATGTCCGTGCGCCCGGCGAGGGCGAGCAGGTCGAGGGTGTTCCGGGCCGCGGTCGCCGAGTCGATGTTGCCGCTGACGGTGCCCACTCCCACCAGCTCGATCGAGGGAGAGGCGAGCAGGTAGGCGAGGGCGACGGCGTCGTCGATGCCCGTATCGCAGTCGAGGAAGACGGGGCGGCGAGCGGGTGCAGACATGGTGGCCTTTCGTGAGGGCGTCGACCACGCTGTCGTACTCCGGCGGCGCCGGTTCGCTCTCAGGGTTATATCGCGCGTGCGGGGGTGGGGGCAAAGCGACCCCGGGTGCATGCCGGCGGGCGGGCGGATCCTCGGCGGTGGGGGCGGCGTGGTGGAATGGGCGGATGAGCTCTCCCCGCCTCCCCTCGCTCGCCGTCGTGGGCAGCATCAACGTCGACGTGAGCGCCGCCGTGCGGCGGCTGCCCGGTCCTGGCGAGACGGTGCTGGGTGGAACGCTCGCGCGGCATCCGGGAGGCAAGGGCGCGAACCAGGCCGTCGCGGCCGCGCGCCTCGGGGCGACGGTGCGCATGATCGGCGCGGTGGGCGACGACGGCGACGGACAGCGGATGCTCGAGAACCTCCAGGAGGCGGGTGTCGGGACGGCCGACGTGTGGCTCGGCGCGCAGCCCACCGGCACGGCGCTCATCACGGTGGAGGAGTCGGGGGAGAACCAGATCGTCGTCTGCTCCGGGGCCAATTCCGACGTGAGCCTCGACGGGGTGCGGTTCGCGCCCGACGAGGTCGTCCTCGCGCAGCTGGAGATCCCGATGGGCGTCGTCGCCCGGCTCGCGGAGGCGGTGCCGGGCTACCTCGCCGTCAACGCGGCGCCGGCCGCGGCCTTGCCGGCCGAGGTGCTCGCGCGCGCAGATCTGGTCATCGTCAACGAGCACGAGTACGAGTCGCTGCGGCCCGAGATCGAACGAGCCGCCCTGGTCGCCGTCACCTACGGGTCCGAGGGCGCGGCACTGCGGGAGCACGGCACCGAGGTCGTGCGCGTCCCCGCGCCGCGCGTGCGGGCCGTCAACGCGGTCGGGGCGGGGGACGCGTTCTGCGCGGCGCTCACGGTGGCGTTGGCCGCCGGGTGGGACCGCGAGGAAGCGCTGCGCGCAGCGTGCGCCGTGGGGGCGGATGCCGTCACGCACGAGGGGGCGCAGCCGCCCCTGCGTCCGCTGGAGTCGTACCGCTGGGCGCACCCCGCGGGATAACCGCGGGGACGCGCCGGGAGACGAACGATCCTCGGGCCCCGTTCGTGTCGGGCGGCCGGCGGAGGCGTCCGGGCTTCTGCCTGCGGCCTGCGGCCACGTGGCGGGACGAGTGGAGGGGATGACGGGAATCGAACCCGCGCTATCAGCTTGGGAAGCTGAAGTTCTGCCATTGAACTACATCCCCGGAGCCTTTCGGCGTCCGGCCAGCATAACAAACGCGGCGGGACCGATCACGCGCGGACAACACTCCGGAGACATTCGCGGAAACTGTCGCCTCCGGCGCCTTCCGGTCCGGTTCCGGTGCGAACGTCCGGAGTGTTGTGCGCGGTGCCGCCGATCGTGCCCCGATCCGCCCCCGCCCGCTCGGTAGGCTGGGCCCGTGCTGCTCTCCGACCGCGACATCAGGCTCGAACTCGACGGCGGCCGCATCGGCCTCGATCCCTACGACCCCGCGATGGTGCAGCCCTCCAGCGTCGATGTGCGGCTCGACCGCTACTTCCGCCTCTTCGACAACCACAAGTACCCCTTCATCGACCCGGCCCAGGATCAGCCCGAGCTGACCCGCCTCATCGAGGTCGACCCGCAGGAGCCGTTCGTGCTGCACCCCGGCGAGTTCGCCCTCGGCGCCACCTTCGAGCAGGTCTCCCTCCCGGACGACGTCGCGGCTCGTCTCGAGGGCAAGTCCTCGCTCGGGCGCCTCGGCCTTCTCACCCACTCCACTGCGGGTTTCATCGACCCCGGCTTCTCGGGCCACGTCACCCTCGAGCTCTCCAACGTCGCAACCCTGCCGATCACCCTGTGGCCCGGCATGAAGATCGGCCAGCTCTGCTTCTTCCGGCTGTCGTCGCCGGCCGAGAACCCCTACGGCTCCGGTCCCTACGGCAACCGCTATCAGGGCCAGCGCGGACCCACGGCATCCCGCTCGTTCCAGAACTTCCACCGCACCGATGTCGGCACGTCGGATGCCGGGGCCCTCGGCGGCTGATCACGGTCGCTGAGCGAGCGGCGACAGCACCGTCACCGCGCCGCTCGAGCCCAGCCGTCAGTGAGCCTGCGTGACCCCGAGGGCGTCGTGCACGACGACCGCGGCGACGCGGGCGCCGGCACCGGCGGCGACGATCAGCTGCTGAGCGCCGGGAGCCGCGGCATCGCCCGCGCCGTAGAGCCCGGGCACGCTGGAGCGGCCGGAGCGGTCGGTGACGAGGTGCCCGTCGTCGTCGAGGTCGGGCGCGAGGGGAGCGAGGAACTCCAGCGCCGAATGCCATTCGGGGCGGACGAAACCGCCCGCGATCTCGACCCGGCTGCCGCCCTCGAGCACGATGGCCGACAGCATCCCGCGCTCACCCTGAAGCTCGGCGATGCGGGCGCGCTCGACACGGATTCCGGATGCCGTCAGTTCGGCCTCGGCATCCACCCCGAGCGCGTCCGATCCGTTCGTGAAGACCGTGAGGGCGTTCGTCCACCGCGCGATGAGGCGAGCCCGGTCGGCGAGGTCGGCGCTCTCGCCGATGAGCGCGAGGGGGCGGTCGCGCAGCTCCCAGCCGTCGCACGCGGCGCAGCTGAAGAGCGACATGCCGTAGAAGCCGCGGATGTCGGGCACCGCCGGCAGGGTCTCGCGCAGGCCCGTCGCGACGATCACGGCGCGCGCGGCGATCGTGGCGGGCGCGCGCCGACCCTCCAGCGTCGCGACGAAGCGCGCGCCGTCGGGGTGGCCGTCGGCGCGCGCGACCGCGACGACCTTCGTGCGGCCGTGCACCACGACATCCGGATACGCCTCGAGCTCCGTGCGTGCAAGGCGTCGCAGCTCGTGCGGGGGCACGCCGTCGCGGGTGAGGAACCCGTGCGAGAGCAGCGTCGCCGCGTTGCGGGGGCGGTCGGCGTCGACGAGCGCGACGCCGGCGCGGGCCCGTCCCAGGTTGAGGGCTGACGAGAGCCCCGCGGGTCCGCCGCCGATGACGAGAACGTCGACGACGGTCGGCGCGACAGGCGGCGTCCCCTCGGCCCCGCCCGCCGCGGGCGATCCGTTCACGACCGGGTCAGCGCGTCCGCGCGCGAGATCTGCACCTGCTCGTCGCGGGGTACGACCTTCACGCGCTCGCGCGTGTGCTCGTGGTTTGCGCCGAGGTCGCGCTCGTGCGCGTCGAGGGCCAGCCAGCCCTGCCAGGTCGTGTACTCCACGCCGCGGTCGGCGAGCAGCTCGAGCACGTCGCCCCGCTCGGTCGGGGCGGCGAGCAGGCCCGCCTCGGCGTCGGCCACGAGATGCGCGACGGTCTCCATCGCGTCGCTCTTGGTGTGCCCGATGAGGCCGACCGGTCCGCGCTTGATCCACCCCGTCGCGTAGAGCCCGCGCACCGCCGTGCCGCCGTCTTCCGCGGAGAGTGCGGATGCGGCATCCGTCACCCGCCCCTCGACGTTCGGGACGACGCCGCGCACCTCGTCGAACGGGGCATCGAGCACGGGCGTGCCGAAGTAGCCGACCGCGCGGTAGACGGCCTGCACCGGGATGTCGCGCAGCTCGCCCGTGCCGACGACGCTGCCGTCGCCGGTCGGGGTCGTGCGCTCGAACCGCACGCCCTCGACGCGCTCGGACCCGAGCACCTCTACGGGCGAGTGGAAGAAGTGCAGGTGCAGGCGACGAGAGGCGGTGCCCACCTCGCGACCGCGCCAGGACTGAAGGGTGCGCAGCATGACCTTGAGCTGGTTGTTGGATGCCGCGGCGGGGTCGACGCCCTCGAAGTCCTCGTCGTAGAGCACGATGTCGACGTCGGGCACCTCGCCCAGCTCGCGCAGCTCGATGGGCGTGAACTTGATGTCGGCGGGACCGCGGCGGCCGAAGACGTGCACGTCGGTCACGGCCGAGGCCTCGAGCCCCGCGAGCACGTTGTCGGGGATCTCGGTCGAGCGCAGGTCGACCGCGTGCTTGGCGAGCACGCGGGCCACGTCGAGCGCGACGTTGCCGTTGCCGATCACCGCGACCTCCGCCGCGTCGAGCGGCCACTCGCGCGACACGTCGGGATGTCCGTCGAACCAGGCGACGAAGTCGGCGGCGCCGTAGGAGCCCGGCAGGTCGATGCCCGGGATGTCGAGCCGCACGTCGCGGATCGCCCCGGTCGCGAGGATCACGGCGTCGTAGCGCTCGTGCAACTCGTCGAGGGCGACGTCGCGGCCGACCTCCACGTTGCCGATGAAGCGGATGACGCCCGAGTCGAGCATCTCGTGAAGCGACGTGACGATGCCCTTGATGCGCGGGTGATCGGGCGCGACCCCGTAACGGATGAGGCCGTAGGGGGCGGGGAGGGTCTCGAACAGATCGATCTCGACGGTGCCGCCGGCGTCGGCCACGCGGACGGAGAGGATGTTGCCGGCGTAGATGCCGGCGGGACCGGCGCCGACGATCGCGACACGGAGATTGAGGGTGCTCACAGTGCTTCGGCCTTTCTGGCGGAGAGTTCTTCGGGGGCGTAGGGACTGAGGGTGACGACGTCGCCGACGACGATGACCGCCGGATTGCGCACGCGGCGCTGCGCGGCCTGGGCGACGATGGTGCCGAGCGTGCCGATCGTGACGCGCTGGTGCTCGCCGTATCCGTCCTCGATGACGGCGACGGGGCAGTCGGCGCCCCGGGCGCCGCGCGCGAGCACGTGGGCGGAGTGGCCGAGGGTGCCCACGCCCATGAGCAGCACGACGGTGTGGTCGCGCCCGCCGCCGACCTCGCCGAGCTGGTCGTGGCCGGAGACGACGGAGAACGCCGTCGCGAGCCCGCGGTGCGTGAGCGGGATGCCGGCGATCGCGGGCACCGAGACCGCGCTCGTGACTCCGGGGACCACGTCGACGGGGATGCCGGCATCCCGGCAGGCGGCGAGCTCTTCGCCGCCACGGCCGAACACGTACGGGTCGCCGCCCTTCAGGCGCACGACGTGCTTGCCCTCGAGGGCCAGCTCGACCAGGAGGGCATTGATGCGCTCCTGCGGCACGGCGTGGTGGCCGGGGAGCTTGCCGACATCGATGACGGGGGTGTCCAGGCCCAGCTCGTCGAGCACGGGGCGGGCGCCGAGGCGGTCGGCGACGATGACGTCGGCCCGCTCGAGCGCGCGCAGGCCGCGCACCGTGAGCAGGTCGGCGCTGCCGGGGCCGGCGCCGACGAGCGTGACGCGTCCGAGCGGAGTCGTCATCGGGCGCCTCCCTGCAGCAGGCCGCGCCCTCGCAGCACGCGCCGCTCGAGCGGGGCGAGCAGGGCGAGTTCGACGAGGATGCCGATCACGAGGATGACGAGGATGGCCGCGAGCACGGCCGCCAGGTCCGCCGCCTCGCGTCCGTCCTGGAGCAGGGCGCCGACCCCGGCTCCGAGGGTGCCGCCCACCGCGATGATCTCGGCGGCGAGGACGCCGCGCCATGAGAACGCCCACCCCTGCTTGAGCCCGGCGATGTACCCGGGAAGCGCGCCGGGCAGCACGATCAGCAGGGACATGAGCGCGCCCCGCGCGCCCATGACGGTGCCCGCCCGCCGCAGCTGGACGGGCACCTGGTCGACGCCCGCGATCATGCCGTTCACGATGGAGGGCACCCCGCCCATCAGCACGACGAAGTAGACGAGCGCGTCGGTCAGTCCGAACCACAGGATCGCCGCCGGCACCCAGGCGACCGAGGGCAGCACCATCAGCCCCGACACGATCGGGGCGATCGCGCGGCGCAGGGGCCGCACCTCCGCGAGGATCAGGCCGAGGACCGTGCCGATGACGATCGCCGCGGCGAATCCGATGAGGCCTCGGCCGAGGCTCGTGGCCACCGCGGCGGGCAGCGCGCCGCTCGCCCACGCCTCACCGAGCGCCGCGGCCACCTGTGCAGGGGAGGGCATCGTGTCGCGTGAGGGGCCGGTGATGGTGACGGCGACCTGCCACACCGCGATCATCGCGACGACGAAGATCACGGGCGGCAGCACCGATCCGAGCACGCGCCGGATCGGGCGGGCAGGGATCGGAGCATTCGTCTGCAGCCGATCGTTGCCGGCCTCGAGGCTGCGCAGATCGGTATCAGGCTGCATTGCGTCGGATCTCCGTGCGCAACTGGTCGGTGATCTCCACCGCGAGGGCCCCGACCTCGGGCGACTCGATGCGGCGGCCCTCGGTGCGCGCGATGCGCCACTCGCGCGCGATCCGACCCGGCCGGCTCGAGAGCAGCACGACGCGCTGCCCGAGACGGGTGGCCTCGCGCACGTTGTGCGTGACGAACACGATCGTGCGTCCCGTCGCCCGCCACACCCGCTCCAGTTCCTCGTGCAGCAGGTCGCGGGTGATCGCATCGAGAGCCGCGAACGGCTCGTCCATGAGCAGGACGGGGCGGTCCTGCGCGAGCGAGCGCGCGAGCGCGACGCGCTGTCGCATGCCGCCCGAGAGCTCGTGCGGGCGCCGGTGCGCGGCATCCGCGAGGTTGACGATGTCGAGCAGTTCGAGAGCCCGCGCGCGGCGCTGGGCGCGGCCGACGCCGCGCAGGCGGAGCGCGAGCTCGACGTTGCGGCGCGCGCTGAGCCACGGCATGAGCGCCGACTCCTGGAACATGACGGCGGCACCCGCCGCGGGGGTGGTGATCCGGCCGGCCGAGGGGGCGTCGAGCCCCGCGATCAGGTTCAGCAGGGTCGATTTGCCGCAGCCCGAGGCCCCGAGCAGGCAGAGGAACTCACCCGGTGCGACATCGAGCGAGATGTCCTCGAGCACGGTGGTGGCTCCGAAGCGCTGCGAGACGTTCTCCAGCCGGATGGCCGGGGGCCGGGGAGGCGCGGGCGTCCGCAGCAGCACGCCCTCGTCGAAGCTCGGACCGAGGCGCACGGCCGGAGCGCTCGTGGCGACAGGCTGCGAGGGGCGGATGGTCATGGGGATCCGAGAGGCCTCAGGCCGCCGCCGTGTCTGCGGAGAGGGCGATCCCGGCGGCGAGCGTGGCGCCGTCGGCGGGGTGGATGACGAGGAACGAGCCTCCGTCGCGGCTGCGGCGGTAGGACTCGAGCGGCAGATCGGCCGCCAGGCGCAGCGTCGCGCGCCCGATGTCGTTGACCGCGAGGGTGTCGGCGGGCACGTGTACGAGCTCGTCGAGGTCGTACCGCGATGTGATCTGCTGCACGATGGCCTGCACCGTCGCGGTGCCGTGCTTGACGAGCACTCGCGCGCCCGTCGCGAGCGGACGCGCGTCGAGCTGGAACAGCTCGGCCTCGACCGAGCGGCGCGGCGCGGGCAGTGAGCCCGGCGTGACGACGAGGGACCCGCGGGCGGCGTCGACGTCGTCGGCCAGGCGCAGCGCGACCGAGGTCGGGGCGATCGCGGCCTCGACCTCTGCGCCGGCGACCTCGATCCCCGTCACGGTCGTGCTCACCCCGCTCGGGAAGATCTCGACGGCGTCGCCTACGCGCACCTCTCCCGACGAGATGCGTCCCGCGACGGCACGGTAGTCGCGGTAGCGCTCCGCGAGGGCGGGATCGGCGGCGAGCTCGGGGCTGAGCCCGCCCTGCGGCCGCAGCACGAGCTGCACGGGCAGGCGGAAGGCGTCCTCGGCGCTCTCGAGGTCGCCCTGCGCCGGCAGGGTCTCGAGCAGTTCGAGCAGGGCCGGACCCCCGTACCACGGCGTGCGGGCGGAACGCTCGACGATGTTGTCGCCCTCGAGCGCCGAGACCGGCAGCACGTGCACGTCCTCGATGCCCAGGCCCTCGGCGACCCGGCGCACGTCGGCCTCGACCGGGGCGTACGCGTCCTCCGCGAAGTCGAGCAGATCGATCTTGTTCACCGCCACGACGACGTGTGGCACACGAAGCAGTGCGATCACGGCGAGGTGGCGACGCGTCTGCTCGAGCACGCCCTTGCGCCCGTCGATCAGCACGACCACGGCATCCGCCGTCGTCGCGCCGGTGACCATGTTGCGTGTGTACTGCACGTGTCCCGGGCAGTCGGCGAGGATGAAGCTGCGGGTGCCGGTCGAGAAGTAGCGGTAGGCGACGTCGATCGTGATGCCTTGCTCGCGCTCGGCGCGGAGGCCATCGGTGAGCAGCGCGAAATCGAAGCCGGTGCCGTGCGCGAATCCCCGCTCGGCCGACGTCCGTGCCACCTGCTCGAGCTGGTCGGCGAGGATCGCCTTGGAATCGTGCAGCAGGCGGCCGACGAGCGTGGACTTGCCGTCGTCGACCGACCCGGCCGTCGCGAAGCGGAAGAGCGTGGATGTCTGGGCGAGCACTGTCCCGGTCATCAGAAGTACCCGTCCTTCTTGCGGTCCTCCATGGCGGCCTCCGATATCCGGTCGTCGGCGCGCGTGGCGCCGCGCTCGGTGAGGGTCGAGCGGGCGACCTCGGCGACGACGGATGCCGTGTCGAGCGCATCCGACTCGACCGCTCCCGTGCAGCTCATGTCGCCGACGGTGCGGTAGCGCACGACGCGGCGCTCGACCTCCTCGCCGGCCCGCGGCTCGGACACCTCGCCGACCGCGCGCCACATGCCGTCGCGGCGGAACACGTCGCGCTCGTGGGCGAAGTACAGCGGGGGCAGGGGGATGTCCTCGCGCTCGATGTAGCGCCAGACGTCGAGCTCGGTCCAGTTGGAGATGGGGAACGCGCGCACGTGCTGGCCCGGGGTGTGGCGGCCGTTGTAGAGGCTCCACAGCTCGGGGCGCTGGTTGCGCGGATCCCACTGGCCGAACTCGTCGCGCAGCGAGATGATGCGCTCCTTGGCCCGGGCCTTGTCCTCGTCGCGGCGGGCGCCGCCGAAGACGGCGTCGTGACGGCCCGCGGCGATCGCGTCGAGCAGCGGCAGGGTCTGCAGCGGGTTGCGGGTGCCGTCGGCGCGCTCGTGCAGGCGCCCGTCGTCGATGTAGTCCTGCACGCGGGCGACCTCGAGGCGGATGCCGAGGCGCGCCACCGTCTCGTCGCGGAACGCCAGGACCTCGGGGAAGTTGTGGCCCGTGTCGACGTGCAGCACGGGGAACGGCACGCGCCCGGGCCAGAACGCCTTCGCCGCCAGGTGCAGGACGACCACGGAGTCCTTGCCGCCCGAGAAGAGCAGCACGGGGCGCTCGAACTCGGCGACCACCTCGCGGATGATGTGGATCGCCTCGGCCTCGAGCAGGTCGAGGGCGTCGAGGCGCGGAGCGGATGAGGCGTCTCCCGAGCGGACGGACGCGACGTCGCTCGTGAAGGTGTCGGTCATACGTGGAGCCCGCATTCGGTCTTTCCGAGCCCGGCCCAGCGGCCGGACCGGGGGTCTTCGCCGGGGGCGACCGGCTTGGTGCACGGCTCGCACCCGATCGAGGGGTATCCGTTCGTGACGAGGAGGTTCACGGGCACACGGTGCGCGCCGGCGTAGTCGAGGAGGTCGTCGAACGACCAGGCCGCCACGGGGTTCACCTTGACGAGACCGTTGCGCTCGTCCCACGTCACGAGGGGCGTGAGGGTGCGGGTGGGTGCCTCGTCGCGGCGCACGCCCGTGAACCACACCTCGTACCCGCCGAGGGCCTCGTGCAGCGGCTCCACCTTGCGGCGCGCGCAGCACAGGGCGGGATCGCGGGCGAAGAGCCTCGCGCCGAACTCGGCGTCCTGCTCGGCGACGCTCTGCGTCGGCAGCACGTCGACGATGCGCACGTCGAGCGCGCGCTGCACCTCGTCGCGCGTCGCGTGGGTCTCGGCGAAGTGATATCCGGTGTCGAGGAACAGCACGTCGACCCCGGGGAGCTGCTCGGCGACGAGGTGGGGCAGGGCGGCGTCGGCCATCGAGCAGGCGACGGCGGCGGCATCCACCCCGAAGTTCTCCGCGACCCAGCGCACGACCTCGGCGGGCGAGGCCTCACGGTCGGTCAGGCTGCCGAGCTCTACGTTGCCGCGCTCCGCGAGGGCGCGCAGCTCGTCGGCGGCGCGGCGGGCGGTGGCACGAGGGGCGAGTGAGACGGTCACTGCAGAGCCTCCTCTTCGGCGCGGTGGGCCCACTGGGCGAAGGTCTCGTCGGAGGCCGCGTCGCGATCGGCGATGAAGCGGCGCACGACCCGCTCGGTGTAGTCGGCGATGCCGTCGGCGGCCACCTTCAGGCCGCGCACGGTGCGCCCGAGGCCCGGGTTCTCGCGGTCCCGGGACGCGAGACCGCCGCCCAGGTGCACCTGGTACCCCGGCACCTGCTCTCCGTCGATCGTCACGAGCTGGCCCTTGAGGCCGATGTCGGCCGTCTGGATGCGGGCGCACGAGTTGGGGCAGCCGTTGACGTGCAGGGAGAGCGGATGCGGCAGGTCGAGGCCCTCGAGGCGCTTCTCGAGGTCGAGCACGGCCTGCGTCGCGAACCCCTTCGTCTCGACGATCGCGAGCTTGCAGAACTCGATGCCGGTGCAGGCGATCGTGCCGCGGCGGATCAGGCTCGGACGGGCCGACAGGCCCAGGCGGTCGAGCTCGGCGACGAGCGGCTCGACGTTCTCCTCGGGCACGTCGAGGACGACGAGCTTCTGGTGGGGGGTCGTTCGCAGCCGCCCGGATCCGTGGGCCTCGAGCACGTCGGCGAGCTCGGTGAGCACGGGACCCGACACGCGGCCGACGATCGGGGTCACGCCGATGTAGAACCGGCCGTCCTTCTGCCGGTGGATGCCCACGTGGTCGCCGGGGGTCGCGGGCTTCGGCGCCGCCGGGCCGTCGGGCAGCGGCTCGCCGAGGTACTCGGTCTCGAGCACCTCACGGAACTTCGCGGGGCCCCATTCCGCCAGCAGGAACTTCAGGCGCGCCTTGTTGCGCAGGCGCCGGTAGCCGTAGTCGCGGAAGATCTGGGCGACGCCGTGCCACACCTCGGCGACCCGCTCCGGCGCGACGAAAGCGCCCAGGCGCTCGCCGAGACGCGGAGAGGTCGAGAGCCCGCCGCCCACCCAGAGGTCGTAGCCGATGCCGTGCTCGGGGTGGTCGATCGCGACGAAGGCGACGTCGTTGATCTCGTGCACGACATCCTGGCTCGGGTGGCCGGTGATCGCGGACTTGAACTTGCGCGGCAGGTTGGCCAGCGACTCGTCGCCGATGAAGCGGGAGGTGATCTCGTCGATCTGCGCGGTGGGATCGATCAGCTCGTCGGCGGCGATGCCCGCGACGGGCGAGCCGAGGATCACCCGCGGCACGTCCCCGCACGCCTCGGTGGTCCCGAGGCCGACGGCCTCGAGCCGGCGCCAGATCTCCGGCATCGCCTCGACCTGGATCCAGTGCAGCTGGATGTTCTGCCGATCGGTCAGATCCGCCGTGTCGCGACCGAATTCGGTCGAGATGCCCCCGATGATGCGCAGCTGAGCCGTCGTGAGCTGACCGCCGTCGATGCGCACGCGCAGCATGAAGTACTCGTCTTCGAGCTCGTGAGGCTCGAGCGTCGCGGTGCGCCCGCCGTCGATGCCGGGCTTGCGCTGGGTGTACAGCCCCCAGACCCGGAAACGGCCGTGCAGGTCGGTGGGGTCGATGCTGGAGAATCCGCCCGCTGCGTAGATGTTCTCGATGCGGTCGCGCACCGACAGGCCGTTGTCGACCTGCTTCCACTCCTCGTTGCCGTTGAGGGGAGACGTGCCGTCGATCTTCCACTGGCCGTTCGGCTTGCTCGAGGGGCGCGGCGGCCGCGCGCGTGCGCCCTCGGTGGGCGGCCGGGTCGCCGCGGCCAGGGCGGCCGGGGTGTCCGTCGTGTCAGGAGTCACAGCATCCTCTTCGCGCAGTCGTTGAGGTCGTCGCGGTGTGGCGATCCCTGCACGGTACGTGAAGCCCCCCGGGGGAGACGAGCGCGTGACGACCTGGGACGTTATGCGGCGTAGCAATCGGACACATTCGCCGACACATTCGGGTGATGCCGCGCGCTGCGGCCGGCGTGGGGAGCCGGGCGTGGCGGGAGCGCTGCTGCAAAAGCATGTCAGGTGGCATGTATTCTCGACGCGTGTCCGATACGTCGCGCGATCCCGCTGAGTCGATCGCCGCTGCGCTCTCCCGCGTGCGGCGCCGACGGGGCGGCCGGGGGCGTCCGGTGGGCGATGGCGGGCACCGCTCGCCGGAGGAGCGGCTCGCGGGGGCGGCGCGACTGCGAGTGCTGGAAGCGCTGGACGCCGCGTCTGCGCCGCTGACGATCGGCGCGGTCGCCGACGCGATCGGCGTGGATCAGCCGCGGGCGAGCCGGCTCGTGCAGCAGGCGATCGACCTCGGCCACGCGGTGCGGCAGGCCGACCCCGCCGATGCGCGCCGCACGCTGATCGGGCTCGGCGACGGCGGGCGGGAACTCGTCGCGCGGGTGCGCGCCGAGCGCCGCGCGGCCGTCGAGGCGGCGCTGGGCGGTTTCACCCCGGAGGAGAGCGCCCAGCTGGCGACGCTGCTCACGCGCTTCGCCAACGCGTGGCCGCGGTCCTGACCCCCGGGCGACGCTCGCCTGTCCCGCCCGGGCGCCGCGCCCCTGACCCCCGGGCGACGCTCGCCTGTCACGAACCGCTCGGCGTGGCGCCCCTGGCGCGCGGTTCGTGACAGGCGAGCCGGGGGCGGCGCGCGGTTCGTGACAGGGGAGCAGGGGCGGGGGAGCGACGGCCGGGGCGCGGCGGGCGCGGGGAGGGCGGGGAGTGCCGGGGCCCGCTCAGCGCAGGGCGGGGACGGCGGCGGGCGCGCGCACGGGCAGCAGGAGCAGCAGCCCGGCCAGCAGCACCAGCACGATGCCCAGGATGCCGAAGGCCGCGTCGCCCGTGAGCCCGACGAACAGCGCGAACATCGTGGGCGCGAGGAACGACACGGCGCGCCCGGTCGTGGCGTAGAGGCCGAAGACCTCGCCCTCGCGACCGGGCGGGATGATGCGCGCGAGGAACGTGCGGGAGGCCGACTGGGCGGGGCCGACGAAGAGGGTCAGTGCCAGGCCGGCGGTCCAGAAGACGGCGGGCCCGCCGTCGCGCAGGAAGAACACCAGCAGACCGGAGACGATGAGCCCGGCCAGCGCCGTCACGATGACCGGCTTCGCGCCCAGCCGATCGTCCAGGGCGCCGACCGCGATCGTCGAGATGCCCGCGACGACGTTCGCGGCGATGGCGAAGAGGATCACCTCTCCCGCCGAGAACCCGAAGACGGATGCCGCGAGCACGCCCCCGAAGGTGAAGACGCCCGCGAGGCCATCGCGGAACACGGCGCTCGCGAGCAGGAACCATACGGTGGCGCGGCTGTCGCGCCAGAGCCGCGCGATGTCGCGGCCGAGGCGCGCGTAGGAGGCGAAGAACCCGATGCGCTCGCGCCGTGTTCCCGCGCCCCGGTATTCCGGCACGGCGAAGAGGACGGGCAGGGCGAAGATCCCGAACCAGAGCGCGGCGACGATCATCGACAGGCGCACGTCGAGGCCGTTCTCACTCGGGAGCCCGAAGAACCCCTGAATGAAGCCGAAGTACACGATGAGCAGCAGCACGATCCCGCCGACGTAGCCCATGCCCCAGCCGAAGCCGCTCACGCCGCCGATCGAGGCCGGGGTGGACACCTGCCGTAGCATGGCGTTGTAGTTGACGCCCGCGAACTCGAAGAAGACGTTCCCGCCCGCGACCAGGAGCAGGCCCAGCCAGACGAAGGAGGGATCGGGCTCGACGAAGAACATCGCGAGGGTGATGGCCACGACGATGTAGGTGTTCACCCCGAGCCAGAGCTTGCGCCGGCCGGAGGTGTCGGAGCGCTGACCGGTGACGGGGGCCAGGAGCGCGACGAGCAGGCCCGCGCCGGCGAGTGCCCAGCCCAGTTGGGACTCGATCACCCCCTCGGGGCCGAAGCCCGAGCTCGTGAGGTAGACGGTGAAGACGAACGTCGTCACGACGGCGTTGAAGGACGCCGAGCCCCAATCCCATAGCCCCCAGGCGACGACGCGGCGGCGGCTGGTGCGGTCGGGGGTGTCGCTCATGTGCGGCACGGTATGGCCCTTCGGTGAACGGCGGGTGGCCCGGCGCCGCCGCGGCGCGGCGCGGCGCCCAGGCTATACCGCGGCATCCGCTCGCCTGTCAGGATGTGCGCATCGGCGTACATGTGGAGCGCACTGAGCTGCCCGGGATCGGCGTGCGGCACGACATCGTCAGCGAGACGGGTCGCAGGCTGTCGGTGGTGTCGCTGCGCGACGGCGGACGCGAGCTGGCGCTCGGGGATCGGGACGATCCCGACCGGGTGCGCGCCACGGTGTCGCTCACGGACGACGAGGCGACGGCGCTGGCGGAGGTGCTCGGGGGATCGCCGATCTTCACCCAGCTGGCGGGTCTGCGCGAGCAGTGGTGCTGCTGCTGTCGGCGCTCGGCCTGACCCTGCTCGTGGCGGGCCTCGCAGCGGGCTCTCGCGCCGCTGCGAGACGTGTTCGCCGCGGTCTTCTTCCTCTTCTTCGGGCTCTCCACCGATCCGCGCGACCTCGTGCCGATGCTCGTTCCCGCCGTGATCCTCGCGGTCGTCACGATGGCCGCCAAGCTGCTGACGGGGTACCTCGCCGCGCGGCACGCGGGAATCGCCGAGGCCGGCCGCTGGCGGGCGGGCTTCGCCCTGCTGCCGCGCGGCGAGTTCTCGATCGTCATCGCGGGGCTCGCGGTCGCCTCGGGGGTCGAGCCCGCGCTCGCCGCGCTCGCGACGACGTACGTGCTCATCACGATCGTGGCCGGTCCGTTGCTGGCTCGCGTGCCGGATGCCGCGTGGTTCTCGCGATGGGTCGCCGGCCGGGCTGCGAGAGCCCGTCCGCGAGCTCTTCTATCCCGAAAAAGTTGAGCCTTACCATGTCAAGTTCATTTGACAGCATCCGGCGGTCTGAGTACTCTTGAGCGCAGACGGCTCAACCCCGGTCGAGCCGATCGCAGACTTCCGCAGAAACACCGAATCGGCAGCATCCCGCTGCGGTTCATACGAAGGAGAGAAACACATGCCCCGTGCAGTAGGAATCGACCTTGGCACCACGAACTCCGTGGTCGCGGTGCTCGAGGGCGGCGAGCCGAAGGTGATCGCGAACGCCGAGGGCCTTCGCACGACGCCGTCGGTCGTCGCGTTCACGAAGGACGGGGAGGTGCTCGTCGGCGAGACCGCCAAGCGCCAGGCCGTCACCAACGTCGACCGCACGGTCGCGAGCGTCAAGCGCCACATGGGCACGACCTGGACGTTCGACGTCGACGGCAAGAAGTGGACGCCGCAGGAGATCTCCGCGCGCATCCTCCAGAAGCTCAAGCGCGACGCCGAGGAGTACCTCGGCGACACCGTGACGGATGCCGTCATCACCGTCCCCGCGTACTTCAACGACGCCGAGCGCCAGGCCACGAAGGAGGCCGGCGAGATCGCGGGCCTGAATGTGCTGCGCATCATCAACGAGCCCACCGCGGCCGCCCTGGCCTACGGCCTCGACAAGGGCAAGGAGGACGAGCTCATCCTCGTCTTCGACCTCGGTGGCGGAACCTTCGACGTCTCGCTGCTCGAGGTGGGCAAGGACGACGACTTCTCGACCATCCAGGTGCGCGCCACCGCCGGCGACAACCGCCTCGGTGGCGACGACTGGGATCAGCGCATCGTCGACTACCTGATCAAGCAGTTCAAGGACACCACCGGTGTCGACGTCTCGGGAGACAAGATCGCCCTCCAGCGCCTCAAGGAGGCCGCGGAACAGGCCAAGAAGGAGCTGTCGAGCTCGAGTTCGGCGAGCATCAACCTGCCGTACCTGTCGCTGACCGACAGCGGCCCCGTGTCCCTGTCCGAGACGCTCTCGCGCGCCAAGTTCGAGGACCTGACCAAGGACCTCCTCGACCGCACCAAGAAGCCGTTCGAGGACGTCATCCGCGAGGCCGGCATCAAGGTGGGCGACATCGACCACGTGGTGCTCGTGGGTGGTTCGACCCGCATGCCCGCGGTGGCCGAGCTCGTCAAGCGCGAGACCGGCAAGGACGCGAACAAGGGTGTCAACCCCGATGAGGTCGTCGCCGTGGGCGCCGCCCTGCAGGCCGGCGTGCTGAAGGGCGAGCGCAAGGACGTCCTCCTCATCGACGTCACCCCGCTGAGCCTCGGCATCGAGACGAAGGGCGGGATCATGACGAAGCTCATCGAGCGCAACACCGCCATCCCGACCAAGCGCAGCGAGACCTTCACGACCGCCGACGACAACCAGCCGTCGGTCGCGATCCAGGTCTTCCAGGGCGAGCGCGAGTTCACCCGCGACAACAAGCCGCTGGGCACCTTCGAGCTCACCGGCATCGCGCCCGCGCCCCGCGGCATCCCGCAGGTCGAGGTCACCTTCGACATCGACGCCAACGGCATCGTGCACGTGTCGGCGAAGGACAAGGGCACCGGCAAGGAGCAGTCGATGACCATCACGGGCGGCTCGTCGCTGCCCAAGGAGGACATCGACCGCATGGTGCGCGAGGCCGAGGAGCACGCCGCCGAGGACAAGAAGCGCCGCGAGGCCGCCGAGGTGCGCAACCAGGCCGAATCGCTCGCGTACTCCGTCGACAAGCTCATCCAGGACAACGCCGACAAGCTGCCCGAGGACGTCAAGTCCGAGGTGCAGGGCGATGTGGATGCGCTCAAGGCGGCGCTCGCGGGAGACGACGACGACGCCGTGAAGACGGCCTTCGACAAGCTCAGCGCCAGCCAGGGCAAGCTGGGCGAGGCGATCTACGCCTCGTCGCAGTCCCAGGCGGCGGAGGGCGAGCAGCCCGCCGAGGGCGCGTCGACGCAGAGCGACGACGAGGACGTCATCGACGCCGAGGTCGTCGAGGACGAGGACGAGAAGAAGTAATCATGACCGACAAGGACTTCGAAGAGCCGCAGGGCGACGACGAGATTCTTCCCGGTGACGAGGGGTCGGAGGCGCAGGCTTCCGACCCCGAGTCGCAGGAAGAGGCTCTCACCGTCGAGGACATCCTCGGCGCCGAACAGAGCTCGGATGCCGCGGCATCCGAGGACGCCGTCATCGCCGACCTGGAGTCGGCGCTGCTGACCGACCTCAAGCGCCTGCAGGCCGAGTACGCCAACTACCGTCGGCGCACGGAGGAGCAGCGCGAGCGGGAGATCGAGCGTGCGAAGGGCGAGGCCGTGAAGGGCCTGCTGCCGGTGCTCGACGACCTCGACCGCGCGGAGAAGCACGGCGACCTGAGCGAGGGGAGCCCGTTCGCCGCGATCGGCGAGAAGGTGCGCACCGTGGCCGAGCGCCTGGGCGTGACGGCCTTCGGCGCCGTCGGCGAGGTCTTCGACCCCCAGCACCACGAGGCGATCTTCCAGCAGCCCGTTGCGGGCCAGGAGGAGACGACGGTGCTCGAGGTCATCGAGGTGGGTTACCGCCTCGGCTCGGTCGAGCTGCGCCCCGCGAAGGTCGTGGTCGCCGTCCCGGCGGAATAGACGGAGGACGACATGGCCAGTCAGGACTGGTTCGACAAGGACTTCTACAAGGTCCTCGGCGTGTCGAAAGACGTCTCCGCGGCGGAGCTGAAGAAGGTCTACCGCAAGCTCGCCCGCCAGTATCACCCCGACTCCAATCCGGGTGATGCGAAGGCCGAGGCGACCTTCAAGGAGATCAGCGAGGCGTACGCGGTGCTCTCCGACCCCGAGCAGCGCGAGGAGTACGACCAGATCCGCGCCATGGGATCGGGTGCGCGCTTCACGGCCGGCGGCGGTGGTGGTGGCGGATTCGAGGACGTGTTCAGCGGCTTCGGCGGCGGCCGCGCCGGCGGCCGCTATTCCGCGGCGGACTTCGACGACATCTTCTCGATGTTCAACCAGCAGCAGGGCGGCGGCCGCTTCGGTTCCGGCCGGTTCGGGCAGCCCTCCGGGGGCTTCCAGGGTTACGGCGGCCCCGCGCGCGGCGCGGACGTCACGGCGCGCACGACGATCGACTTCGTCACGGCGACCAAGGGCGAGACGATCACGCTGCAGGGCGAGGACGGCAGCCCCTTCAAGATCAAGATCCCCGCGGGTGTCGCCGACGGCCAGAAGATCCGCCTGCGCGGCCGCGGCCGCCCTTCGCCCGACGGCGGGGAGAGCGGCGACATCGTCGTGCACGTGAGCGTTCGCCCGCACCCCGTCTTCGTGCGCGACGGGCTCAACCTGCGCCTGACGCTGCCGGTGACCTTCACGGAGGCCGCGCTGGGAGCCACGGTCGAGGTGCCGACCCTCGGCGGCGAGCCCGTCAAGCTGCGCGTGGCCCCGGGGACGCCGTCGGGCCGCGTGCTGCGGGTCAAGGGCCGCGGTGTCGAGACCGCCAAGGGCACGGGAGACCTGCTCGCCGAGGTACAGGTGGTCGTCCCCTCGCACCTGGAGGGGGCGGCCCGTGAGGCGCTGGAGCGCTTCCGGGAGGCCGAGCCCAAGGAGAACCCGCGGGCGGAGCTGATGCAGAAGGCGCGAGCCTGATGGACGAGATCGACGAGGATGCCCCGATCTTCGCGATCGCGGCGGCCGCCGAGCTCTCGGGGATGCACCCGCAGACCCTGCGGCAGTACGACCGGCTGGGCCTGGTCGTGCCCGAGCGCACGCGTGGCGGGTCCCGTCGCTACTCGACGCGACACGTCGACCAGCTGCGCGAGGTGGCGCGTCTCTCGGCCGACGGGATGAGCCTTCCCGCGATCGCGCGGCTCATCGCCCTCGAAGAGCAGGTGCACGACCTCTCGCGCCGCGTCCGAGACCTCGAGCAGCAGCTGCAGGTCGAGCGGCAGTCGCGTCCGGGGTCGCGGGTGTTCGCCGCCGGCGTGACCGGCTCGGTCATCACCCTGCGGGCCGGGACGCGCGTGCGGCGCGCGACCGACGTCGTGCTCTACCGGCCGCGTCCGCCGCAGCCCCCGGCATCCGACTGACACCCGGGGTCCGACCCTCCCGGGATCGGGGCAGCTTGTGTGCAGTGGGGCAGGTTCTGCCGTGCCCCACTGCACACAACCTGCCCCGACAGGCGCTGGGAACGTACGCGATCGCACCCCGGCTCAGGATGCCGCGACGAACGCGCGGTAGTCGCTCAGCGACAGCTCGGCGTAGCGGTAGGACCACGCCACGATCGCCTCGGCCACCGCGCGACCCCGGCCGACGTAGCCGGCGATGACGGGCGCATTCGGGGACTGCCCGTGCGCCCGCGCGAGAACGGTGGCGCACGCGTCCGCGTACCGGCGGAACGGGCCCGCGTCGAGCGTCTCCATCTGGATGCCGCCCTTCATGTCGTGGAACTGGCGCACGTAGTAGTCGCGGCCGTCGAAGCGGAAGTGCCCGAGGAAGGGGTCGGACACCGCCTGCAGGATGCGCTGCAGCGCGACCACCCGCGCCCCCTCGCCGTGCTGCGCGACATAGCGCGTGACCGCCGCCGGCTGCCGGATGCCGCCGTACTCCTCCAGCACGCTGCGCCCCGCTTGCTTCGACTGCAGGAGGAGGGCGTTGCCGTCGCCGTCGTCGAACGCCGTGAGGTGGCAGCGCGTGCCGACGCTGCCGACGCCGACGACGCGGCGTGCGACATCGCTGACGCCGTACTGCTGCAGCAGCATCCAGATGTCAACGTTCACGGTGGACAGGTAGGCGGCGATCAGGTCATGGACGTGCCCCTCGAGCTCGGGCTCGAGGTGGGTCATGGTCGGCGGTCGCTCGACGAACCGGAGCATGCCGTCGTCGCCGCGCTCGGTGAGCTTGCGGGCCGCGCGCTCGGAGGTGTGCCTCTCGGCGTCGCGCCGGGCCGCCGCCAGCACGGCGCGGGACTCGTCGTCGAGCGTCGACTCTCCCGCATCGGCGGCGAAGTGCTCGACGTAGCGCTGCAGCGGACTGCGCCGCGAGCCCGACCGCAGCGCGCCGGCATAGCTGCGGACGGCCGAGTCGGCGGCGGCCCGCACCACGGCATCCTCGTGCCCCGCGGCCTGCCCCGCGATGACGATGCTCGTCACGAGGCGCTTCAGGTCCCACTCCCACGGCGCCCAGCCGGCCTCGTCGAAGTCGTTGAGGTCGAAAACGAGGGTGCGCTGCGGCCCCGCGTAGAAGCCGAAGTTCGCCACGTGCGCGTCGCCGCACGAGCCGACCTGGATGCCGGTGTGCGGGTCGCGGGCGAGGTCGGCCGCCATGATCGCCGCGGTCCCTCGGTAGAACGCGAACGGGCTCTGCGCCATCCTCTCGGCGCGCACGGGCAGCAGCTCGGGCAGGCGATCGGCGTTCTGGCGGTCGAGGATGCCGAGGGGGTCCCGGCCGGATGTCGTCAGCTGCGCGAGGGTGTCGCGGGGGATCACGTCGCGCGCGGAGCGTCCCGCCGCGATGTGCATCTCGCGGGTGGGCATCGGGGCCCGATCGGGGCGGGAGGGGCGGGTATCGGCGGCGGCGCTTCGATCCATGCGCTCATCATGCCGCGCCGGCGTCGGCGCCTGGCGCGCGGCCGGCGCTGTCAGGACCTGCCCGTGACCTCACGATTTTCAGTTGTGTTCGCGGGGTCAGCGGGTGCTCACGAGTGCTCGTTTGCCGCGTGATTCCGCGGTTGGGGTGCTCGTTGGTGATGGCTGGTCGCGGATGGTTTCAGCCGGGCTCCCGGCCCGGGACCGGCCCCGCGATGCAACGCGATAGAGGTGAGCGAGCCTCGGAGCCGTGCTCAGTGCGGCTTGTGGTCGAAGACGGAAGTGGCCCGCGCCGGATCCCGTGGGCACACGGGGGAAATCGGCCCAATGTCCGAGACCCACCGTAGAGTGAAAGCCTGATCCAGAAGCCGCTGGATCGCTCTCGAGATGCCTGGAGTTGCTCCCTTGTCGCCGAAGTCCACGTCAGCCGAGCACGGCACGGTCGCATCGTTCTTCGCGGGCATCGGCGGATTCGACTTGGGCTTTGAGGCGGCCGGTTTCCGAACCGTTTTTCAGAGCGAGATCGACCCTTACTGCAACGTGATTCTTGAGCAGGAATGGCCCCACATTGCGCGTAACAAGGACATCAAGGAGCTGAGTGTTGATGACATCCCCCGAGCCGACATCTGGTGCGCAGGTTTCCCCTGCCAAGACGTCTCGCTGGCGAGAGCTCGGCCTCGAGATGGGCTACGAGGGGCAAGATCTGGACTCTTTTACGACTTCGCTGCACTTCTTGGAGACGCTCGTCCCGGGACTGTCATCCTCGAAAACGTTCCAGGCCTTCTCAATTCGCACGAAGGACGAGATTTTGGAATCGTCATCCAGACGTTGGTCGAACTCGGGTATGGTGTGGCGTGGCGGATACTTAACAGCAAGCATTTCGGAGTCCCCCAGTCACGACGCCGCGTCTACATTGTTGGATGTTATAACGACCCAGGACGTGCCGCTCAGATACTATTTGAGCCCGAACGCGGCGAAGGGCATCTTGAGAAGGGTCGAAAGTCAGAATCGTCGACTCTTTCCCCCTTTATGGAGCGCGCTGAGCCGTCTGGCCGACTCCGAAACCATCGAAGCCACAAGCAACTGATCGGTTCGAGTGCGGAGATCTTCGTCCCGAAGCTCTCTTTTTGTATCTCTGCGACTACAGGACGTCACACGGGTACGGACTGGAGCAGAACGTACGTGGCTTATCACGATCGGGTTCGTCGGTTGGTTCCGGCTGAGGTCGAGGGACTACAGGGCTTCCCCGATGGTTGGACGGTTCCAAAGGGAACATCTGTGGGCGAGGACTTGGATAGCCGCAGATATCACGCGCTAGGCAATGCAGTGTCGGTTCCCGTCATCACTTGGCTCGCCGAGCGGGTCAAGGCGACTGCGACACTGAGCAACTTGTACCCCGGTGCGATCGCTCAATCGAGTGCTCCTGACTCCGCTCTCAAGGCGTTGTCCGCATAGTATTCAGGAGTGCGTGATGCGTTCCTCCTGCGGTTGTCGCCGCGCTACTCCCGTTCCGGTCGGCTGAGGGGAACGCTCGTTGATCCGGCAGAGGCCGCGACGGGCAACTGGGGGGCCGATCAGCAAATCTACTATCGCGCTACGGTTGGTGCCCTGATTGCGCCTGCCGAGCCGGTCGTCGTGGAGTTCGGGCAACCGCCAGTCGAGTTCATCGAGGAGCCCGGTCGCTGCGTCGGCTCCCTAATTGTGTTCGTAATGGGGGCAGAGAGTAGTCAGGGCAGTGCCAATCAACGGGGCTTGCTCGGCGTAGGGCGCGTGACTCATGTCGAGCGCACCAATGACAAAGTCGGTGCCGCTGCGCGGGTCATGCTCCAAATGGCGGATGTCATTCTTATGCAGTCGGTCGTCACGAACCCCCAAATGAAGGAGTCGGCATATTTCGGCGCCTCCGGTCTCGGCGAACAGCGGATGTTCGGCTGGTCGGGTGCGTCATCGGCGCAGAATTGTTATGTACTCCACGACAGGTCCGCGGGGACTGACGCTGAGAGATTGCTGCCGGTTCTGGCAACGCTTGCAATAATGCGAGACGCAAACCCGGTGTTCTGGTCGCGGTTCCAGACAACGTACGCGGAGCTTGCGCGGGCGACCGACGAGCTGCCCCGTCCGGTCGCTGGTGCGCATACTGCCGGCGACGACTACATCCCAGTCGATTACCGGAGCGAGCCGATCGATGCCGCTGCCGTCGCTGCCTATGTCTCGGCAAAGGGCATGATTGTGCATCCGTGGCAGGTCGGCGCGTTCGCGACGGCGGTTCGAGCGAAGCCGTTTGTGATCCTTGCGGGCATTTCCGGAACAGGCAAGACTCGCCTGCCCATTCTGATCGCCGAGGCAACGGCTTCGGAGATCGAAGTCGTCGCGGTGAAGCCGGACTGGACCGACAGCAGCGATCTGCTCGGCTACACGAATCTCGCTGGCGAATTCCGCCCGGGCCCGTTGCTTCGGTTCGCATCCGAAGCAATGCAGGAACCAGACGTGCAGCACTTCTTCCTCTTGGATGAGATGAACATCGCAAGGCCGGAATACTATCTGGCGGAGATCTTGAGCGCGATGGAGCGACTGGACCCTGATGGCAACTCCGCGCCGCTCGTGCCAAGTGCAGGAGTTGTCGATCACGTCGACTATTCAACAGTTGTTCTGCCGAGGAATCTTGCAATCGTCGGTGCAGTCAACGTGGACGAGTCAACCTACGACTTTTCACGGAAGGTGCTCGATCGCGCTTTCGTGTTGGAATACAACGACGTCGATTTGTTGGCTGTTGGCTCACTGTCAGAGTCTGTGAGCGAACAGCACGTCCCCTACAGTTCGGCGGCTTGGCGGGGCGAGCCCACGGGCCTTGCTAATCGAAGTGACCTTAGTTCTCCTCTCATAGAGTCAACTCTGCTCGAGCTTGTTGAGATCAACGAGAACCTGCTGCAAAGCAGGCTGGAGATCGGATACAGGGTACGCGACGAATTTGTCGCATTCGTCCTGGAGTCGCAGCAGGTAGGAGAATCGTTCACCACTCGAGACGGGCTTCCGGTGTCGCCGACCGACATCGCGATCGCCGCGAAGATCCTGCCTCGAGTTCAAGGCAGTGGTAGCCGCCTCGGTGGCGCGCTCGAGGCGCTTCAGGTGACACTCGCAGGGCTTGGATACGGGTACTCCGAGAGCAGAGTCGGTGCGATGCGCGAGCGCTTGGTCAGCGACGGACACACGAGCTTTTTCTGAGCCATGGTGCGCTACGTCCCGATGCTCAGAGTCGAGTCGCACTCGATGAGGATGCTGCTCGACGTCAACGCGGAGTCTCGAATGGGACTGGCGCTTCCTGAGGGTGAAGTCAGGGTCGGCGGTGCGCCGGCGGACATGGAAGTCTTGCTTGCAGAACAGGGGAATCGTTTCGGACTGTGGGAACAGACCGACTATCGCCTTACCCTCGAGCCGAAGATCGCAGGCGAGCGTGTGGCGGTTCGCACTCGCTCAAGCTCGCTCGTCAGCGGCGTTGGTGCAATCGGAGAGACGGGTGTCCAATCCGGGGTGATCAACTTCGGTTCGCTAGTCGGTATCGTTGATTTTGTCTGTTCGAGCCCAGGGGAGAAGATCCAGGTCCTCCTGGAGGTGTTCCCATCCAAGGTTGACTACAAGGTTGACTATCAGGCTCTACTGCACGCGATCGAGTCTCACAACAACCGATTATTGTTTCGGTTCTACCAGGCAACCCGCCGGCTGAGCGGATCCAGGGAAATGCCGACAGCAGATCGGGACATCGACTGGCTGACTGTGCTCCGCGGAGAAGTTTCCCAGCTGCTGGATGGCGTTCGGCTGATGGACTTGCACCCTCACGAGGTCCTCCACCAGGACGTCAGCTACGTTCGGCTCCACCAGATCAAGCGCTTCGGTGGGACAACGGTGACGGCCATCCGCCAGGGACGGGGCAAGGGATCGTGGACATCAGTGGGATCAGTGGCCGCGCGCGAGCGTCTGCCCGCAGACACCCGGTTTCGCTCCTGGGATTCCCCTGAGCATCGCTGGATACATGGCCAGCTCAACCTGATCCTGACCAGGGTGAGCAGGATTCGGGTCGGGGTCGATGGCGACCCCGGTCGCGGCTCGCTCGATGACGCGGAGGTCAAAGCGGGCGTCCTCCGGGAACTAGATCAGTTGGAGGCGACGGTTAGGTTTGCCTTGAGGTCGGAGCCTATTCGAGCAGCAAGGTCCGACCCTGGCGCAATAGTCACACCGTCGACTGTTCTATTGAACAAGAGCGGATACTCGGAGATCTATCGATCGATCATCGCTCTGCGAGACATATTGACGCTGGTCGGCGTGACTCGTGAGGCGAGCCTGGCGAACATCGCCAAGCTCTACGAGCAATGGTGCCTCCTCGAGGTTATTGACATAGTTCGCTCACAGTTCCCGAGCGCAGACCCCATGCGAGAGCTGCGAATAGTAAGCGAACGGCTGCTGGCTCCCACAATTGATGAAGGGGCGTCTGTCCTCGTATACGAGCTCGAGGGCTTTCGTGTCTCTGTATCGAACAATGAGAAAATTAGAACTCCAACTGGTGATCACAAGCCGGATATTCTCGTCTCAATCGATCTGGCGGGACGACCGCCAATAAAGCTCATCCTCGACGCGAAGTATCGGCGCTACGAATCGAAGAGCGGACGCGGCTACCCCGGCCCAGGACAGGACGCGATCAATGCGATGCATCGTTACCGCGATGCGGTCGCCGTCAATCACGATGGCGTGGATCTGCGCCCCGTAACGCACGCTGTGGCCCTGTTCCCCGCAACCGCAACCGAGTGCGCGGGATATGAGGATGCCGATCTCTTTCGTTCGATCGCTAAGACTGGGATCGGAGCGCTTCCGTTCCTGCCAGGTAACGAGCAACTCGTTCGAGACTGGCTGCGCACGCTGCTGGCAGATCCAGTGCGTGCACTTGATCAGGCGGGGCTTCCGACGAGCCGAGAGGCTGAACGAGAGAACATTGGCTGATCACAACATCGGAGAATAGGTGCTCGGGTGGTGGTCGCGCGAGGAGCGCCCGGACCGCAGCGAAGCGAGGACCGGACGCACCGCAGCGCGAGCGCCGGGGAGTGAGCCGGCCGTCAGGCCGGCCTTGAACGAGTAAAGGAAGTTCTCACAGCTCGTCGTCGCCGAGTCGCTGCAGGGCACGGCTCGCGGCACGCGCCCTTGTCGGCCGCCGGCAGCCAAGGGTGGAAGCCCCGCTGCGACTCGGCATCGGCCATGGCTCGATCGAGCGCGTCGGAGATACCGCGGAGATCCTCGAAGCCGAGGGCGCGGATGCCCGAACGGTGAATCGCCCTGGGTTTCGTTCCGTTCTTCAAGCAAGGATGGAACCGATGAATCAGAAGTACTCGCCCGAGATGCGGGAGAAGGCGTTGCGGATGCTGGACGAGGCGAAGCCCTCGCATCCGAACCTGATGGCCGCGGTGCGTCATGTCGCCGGGCTGCTCGGTATGAGCGCAGAGACGCTGCGGGTGTGGCATCGCCGGCGCGAGGTCGACGCGGGCCACCGGCCCGGCGTCCCGACCGATGTTGCCGAGGAGAACGCGAGGCTCAAGCGGGAGAACGCCGAGTTGCGGAAAGCGAACGAGGTCCTCAAGGCTGCGAGCGTGTTTTTCGCGAAGGAGCTCGACCGGCTGAGTATTTGGAGTCGTGAGCGCCACTGATTATTGCGGTTCAGGGCCACTCGGTATTCACTCTCGGGGTCACCGGTATTGCCGGTGAGCGCCACCCCCGCAGGTGCGACGCTCACCGGCCCGGGTTCAGTTGGCCGCGGCGGCGGTGTGCTCGCGCATGTTGACGTCGCCGGTCTCGATCCAGAGGGCGTTGTGGACGATGCGGTCCATGATCGCGTCGGCGTGGACCCCTCCGCCGAGGCGCTGGTGCCAGTCCTTCTTCGCGTACTGGGTGCAGAACACCGTCGAGGTCGCGTCGTAACGGCGTTCGAGGAGCTCGAGCAGCATGGACCGGACGTCGTCGGTGGGTGGATCGAGCAGCCATTCGTCGATCACGAGGAGGGTGAACGTGGAGTACTTCCGCAACCACTTCTCCCGACCCGCTGGCTTGTCTTTCGCGGCGGCCCAGGTCTCTTCGAGGTCGGGCATGCGGATGTAGTGCGCCCGGTAGCGGTGCTGACACGCCTGCTTCGCCAACGCCGAGCCGAGATAGCTCTTCCCGGAGCCGGTGAAGCCTTGGAACACGACGTTCATGTGCCTCGTGATGAACTGGCAGGTCCCGAGCTGCGCGATCACACCCCGGTCCAGGCCGCGTTGTTCGAGCATGTCGACGCGGCGGAGGTCCGCGTTCGGGTAGCGCAGGCCCGCTCGTCGGATGAGGCCTTCGACTTTGGAGTGGGTGAACGCGGCGTGGGCGTCGTCGACGGCGAGCTTGATCCTCTCCTCGAACACCAGCCCCATCGTGAGGCCCTCGTCCTGGATGTCGAGCGCGTCGACGAGGGCGGGGACGCCCATCTCCCGCAGCTTCCGCTTCGTCTCGGAGTCGAGCCGGCTCATCGGGTGCCTCCTGCGTAGTAGTCGGCGCCGCGGACGTAGCCGACGGGTTCCTCGTCGGCGGGTTCGAACCATGGGCCTCTGCCGCGTTGGTCCTGATTCGAGTCGAGGATCGGCCGCAGGTGCGCATACCTGGGTGATCGGACGCGGGACTCGAGCGCGATGCCAGCGGCGGCTTCGACACGGGCGGCGGAGTAGCGTCGGGTCATCCGCAGCACTGCCAGCGCAGCCCCGAGCCCCTGCTCATCGACCGGGACGGACTCGAAGATCCGGTTCACGATCGTCGTGGTGTGCTCCCCGACCCGAGCGGCCCACTCCCGCGCCCGTTGCGGGTCCATCTGCTGGTAGCGGGGCCCATCGGGCAGATCGCTGTCATGCGTCCGGTACTCGTTGACCACCCCGGCCGGGGCGAGCAGATGACTGGTGAGCCGCTGATCCCCGGCGAACACCTCCAACATGGTGTCGGTGATGCGCAGGTCGACAGACCGACCGATGTTCTCGTAAGGGACGGAGTAGAAGTTCCGCTCGAACACCACATGCCCGTTCTTCTGAACCTTGCGGCCGTAGAGCCACTGCGAGATCTCGAACGGAACCTGCGGCAGCGGCCGCAGCAGCGGCTTCTCCTCACCCTCGAACACGCTCAGCCGGGAGCCGGCGCGCTTCTGGAACGGCTTCGCGTTGTAAGCGGCGACGCGTTCGTAGACCGCGGCCCGCAACTCCGGCAGCGTCGCGAACCGCTGGTTGCGCAGAGCCGCGATCACCACCGTCGCAACGTTCCCGACCGTGCCCTCGACACTCGGCTTGTCCTTCGGCTTCTTCACCCGTCCCGGCAGCACCGCCGCCGAATAGTGCGCCGCGAGCTCCCGATACGCGTCGTTCAGCACCACCTCGCCCTCGGCAGGGTGCTTGATCACACCCGCCTTCAGGTTGTCCGGAACGATCCGCGGGACGGACCCGCCGAACCAGTCGAACATCGCCGTGTTCGCGCGCAACCAGGTGTCCTGCTTCATATCCAGCGTCGGCTCGACGAACGAGTAGCGGGAGAACGGCAGGCTCGCGACGAACAGGTAGACCCTCGTCGTGGTGCCGGTGACCGGATCGACCAGCTGCATCGTCTTGCCCGACCAGTCGACCTCGACCGTCTGCCCGGCCTTGTGACCGACCCGCGACGCCCCCCGATCACCAGCACGTGACGCTGGTAGGTCTTGCAGAACCGGTCGTAGCCCATCGCCGTCTCGCCCTTGGCACGGCAGGCATCGACGTACTCGCCATGCAGCAGCTTCAACGTCACCCCGACCCTCGCGAGTTCCCGATGCACCTTGTCCCAGTCCGGCTGCGCGTGAACACTCTCGTGCTCACCACGCCCGGGGAACAGCCGCGCATACACGTCCGCTTCGTCGAGCTCGGCGATGTCGTCCCAGCCGATGCCCTCCCGGTCGGCGGCGTCGAGCACCAGGGCCACACTGGTGCGGGACATGCCCTGCGCGGCGATCTGCCGACCCGTGAGCCCCTCCGCGCGCAACCGAAGCACGAGCTTCACCTTGATCTTGCGTACCATCCGAATCACTCCTTCTGCCGCGTGATAGGCCACGCGGCAGAAGGAGCCTAGGAAGATGGCCCCGAACCCCAATATTCGGTGGCGCTCAACGACGCCATCGCGTCGATCAGCGAGTGGCCCTGAACCCCAATATCAGTGGCCCTCAGAAGCGCAAATACTCAACCGGCCCTGACCGACATGATCCGCTTCATCGACGAGCATCGGGATCAGTTCGGGGTCGAGTTCCTCTGCCGTGTCCTCCGGGACACGGTGCCAGGGTTCCTCACCTCCCGCGGGTATCGCGCCGCGAAGACCCGCGTGCCCTCGGCCCGGCAGCTGCGTGACGAGCTGCTCGTGCCGGAGGTCCGCCTTCTCCACGAGGAGAACTACGGCGTCTACGGCGTGCGGAAGATGCATGCGCTGTTGCGACGACAGGGGTGGGATGTCGGCCGTGATCAGACCGCCCGCCTCATGGGCCTCGCGGGAGTGCGCGGGGTGGCGCGGTCGAAGAAGGTGTTCACGACGAAGTCCGATCCGACGATCCCGCAACCGCAGGACCTCGTCAAACGCGACTTCACTGCTCTCGCGCCGCGGCGGCTGTGGGTCGCGGACATCACCTATGTCGCGACGTGGGCGGGGTTTGCGTATGTCGCGTTCGTAATCGACGTGTTCTCCCGCATGATCGTCGGCTGGAACGTCGCGTCGACGTTGAAGGCCGACGTGCGGCCGCTGCAAGCGTTGAACATGGCCGCGTTCAACGCTGCGGGGCCGCTCGATGAGCTCGTCCATCACGCGGACCACGGGTCGAACTATCTCTCTGTGGTCTACACGGATCGGATCGTCGAGATCGGCGCGAAACCCTCCACGGGAACCGTGGGCGACAGTTATGACAACGCCCTCGCCGAGGCGGTCAATGGGCTCTACAAGACCGAGCTGATCCGCCGCCGGGGCCCGTGGCGGACGGTCGAGCAGGTCGAGCTCGCGACCCTCGAGTACGTGTGGTGGTGGAACAACTCCCGCCTCCACGGAGAGCTCGGCTACCGCACCCCCGCCGAGATCGAAGCCGCGTACTACGCTGACCAAGAATCACCCCAGTCGGCAACCGCCGGACAGGGAACCCGATAGGAACGAAACCCAGGATGCTTCTATGTGTTGTCAAGTCCGCTCTGCTCGCTGAGGCGGCGGTAGAGCTGGCGGGCTATGTATCGCTTGAGTGAGCGGCGGATTTCCTTGGTGGTGCGTCCTTCGGCTCGTCGGCGTTCGACGTAGGCGCGGGTCGGCGGGTGGTGCGACATTCGGGTCAGCGCGATCGACGATAAGGCTCTGTTCAGACGCCTGTCGCCTCCTCGGTTGAGGCGATGACGGGTGGTGTTTCCGCTCGAGGCGGGCACGGGACTGACGCCGGCGAGCACGGCGAACGCTGCTTCGGAGCGGACCCGGCCGGGGTGTGACCAGGCGGCGATGATCACGGCCGCGTTGATCGCGCCGATCCCGGGCTCGTCGAGCAGGATTGCGGCGTCGCTGGCGGCGACCAGCGCGGTGATCTCGTCACGGTTAGCAGCGAGGTCCTCATCGCAGACGGCAACCCGTCGGGCCAGCCGGATCGCTTCCCGGCGGGCTGTCGCGGTCGCGAGGTCCTCCTGTCGCGTGCGCCAGGACTCGATCGCCGCGAGCTGCTTCTTGGTGAGCGAGGCGCGGGCGTCGATGCCGAGGTCGACCGTTCGAAGCAGCGCGGTCAAGGCGTTGATCGACCTGGTGCGTTCGAGGTTGATGAGGTCGCGGGCGCCGATCAGCACCCGCAGCGCCGCGCGGACTCCCGCGTCCTGACGCGGATCACGGAGGTTGTCGGCATCGACGCCGAGCACGGAGCGGGCGATCAGTTCCGCGTCGATCTCGTCGCTCTTGCCTCGTCCGCGACGTTCACGTGCCGCTGTCGGGAACGACTCCACGACCCGGTAGCCGGCGTCCTGGCATGCTCTCGCGAGCCGGGCGCCATACGAGCCGACGCCCTCGATCGTTACGAGCACATCGGCCAGCCCGCTGGTGCGCCGAGCGATCCACGCGACCGCGCGTGATAATCCCGCCGGCGTCGTCGGGAAGGTCCGAGTGTCCACTCTGGCGCCAGTGCGCGCGTCGAGCACGGCGAGAGTGTGTGTTCTGGAATGGGTGTCCGCGCCGATGACATACGCGAACGTGTTTGCGACGATGGTCATGGTGACCGTGATCCTCTCCACTGGGTTGACGTCACTGCTGGCGTCGACCCGGGAATGGTCACTTCGAGGCAGGCCTGTAATGGGCCACGACCGCCGTGAACGGTCGGGCAAGCTTCTGATCAAGCCATCGGAGTGGGCAGGGTCGGCGCCGGCACCCACCCGGCCGGACAGATCCTGGGAAAGGCACCCCGCCGAAGCGGGAGGCCAGGCGATTCAAGAGTCACGACCAGACGGAGCACCAGCACCCACCCTGCCAGCCGACCCCAGGCCAGCCACTTCAGAGACTTACAGGCGATTCAAGGGTGCGCCAGATCGTCCGCAGCCCGGGCGCGGGGACCCCGAGCTCTTCGAGCACCCGGATCGTGTCGGCCTTCGACGTCGGCTCGACCACTCGGGCCAGGACGAGCTTCATGAACGTGTCGTCATCGACGGCGGTGTCGAACCCGATCCGCCGGTACGTGGTCTCGAGCAGTTCCCACAACACCCGGGATCGGGAACCGACGACGGTCGGCGCCACCCCGGTCGGCGCGGTCGGGGTCAGCGCGTCCAGGTCGAACGCGAGCTGACCGGCGGTGATCCGCTCCTTCGCGGTCTGCACTAGCGCCGCCAACTGCGCGTCGTCATGAGCGGAGCCGATGTGCTCCACGATCGTGCGGACACCGCGATGCTTGCGTGCGATCTGCACCGCCGTCGCACCCGACGACGTGCGCACCTTCCGCACGAACAACCCCACCGAGCGAGTCTAGATCGATGCCGTTAGTGCCCCGCGCGGGCACCAGCACCCCCGAAAAATCAACGATCCCGAGCCCTCGAGACGCCGATCACGCGAAAGTGGCACGAGTCAGGTCGGAGCACTCACCGGCCCCAGACCGGCCCAAGCTGCCGTCGCGGCTGACGAATCAGCACCCTCTCCGGGCGTTTCGACTCGCATCGCTCGCTACGGGCCGGGGGATCGCAGCCTGGTTCGCGGGATTGCAAATCGGCTCTCATCGGGGAAAAGCAAAACCCCCGCCATGTAGAAGCTAGGCGAGGGTTTCTGGGACCGTTGTAATGACGATCCTTGTGGCTCCGACGGGCGTCGATCCCGTGACCTCACGATTTTCAGTCGTACCCCTCGTCGTCGACCTCGAGAGGCGCGGTGGTGAGGCGCATCAGCTCGTCGGCGTCGGATACGGCCGTGCGCAGCCGGCTCACGACCGTCGCGAGGTCGTCGGAGGCGAGGATGCCGTAGCGGTCGAGCGTGCCGATGGGTGCGATCCCGGCGAGCTGCCAGAGCGAGAGCACCGGGTCGTCGGAGAGCTCCTCGTCGGGCGACCACGGCACGTCGACGAACTCGGTCGCGGTGACGAGGAGGCGGCGCACGTCGCGCTCCGCGGCATCCCGTTCCGCCCGCAGGTCCTCGTCCCAGGCGAGGGCCGGGACCTCCCTCACGCGGGCCCGGGGGTAGGGGTCGTCGTCCTCCCAGCCGACGACGTCGAAGCGGTCGCCGCCGACGGCGGCGAGGAGGATCGACTCTCCCACGTCGCGGTGTCCGCGGATGTGCGCCATCGTGCCGCGGGTGAAGCGCTGGTCGCCGCCGCCCACCTCGCCGCCCCGCTCGATGAGGACGACGCCGAACGCGCCGTCGGCTGCGGAGACGTCGTCGAAGAGTCGCCGGTAGCGGGGTTCGAAGATGCGCAGCGGCAGCGGCATGCCGGGCAGCAGGGCGGACCCCAGCGGGAACATCGGCAGCACCGGCATGACAACAGCGTGCCACCGTCGAGGCGGGGTCAGGCCGGATCGATGCGAAGAACGCCGGCGCTCTCGCCGGCGGCCACGTCTTCGACGAGACGCAGCGACCGGGCGAGGTCGTCGACCGCGCCGCGCACCGTGCCGAACCGCGCACGGTCGCTGCACACGGCGGTCACCGTCACGAGGTGCGTGCCGGTGTCCCACGTGTAGGTCGCGAACGGCGGCGTGCGCTCGTCGGGCGGAAGGTCGACCACCAGCCGTTCGCCGACCCCCAGATACGTTCCGCGGAAGGTCTCGGTGTCGTCGTACTCCATCGGCATGCTCGCGCGCGCCGCCCGTACCTGCGGCGTGGCCTCCTGCACCTGCGCCATCACGACGAGCAGCTCCGGATCGCTCTTCCACACCCAGACGAGCACGCGACCGGCCGCGCGGCGCATGAGCAGCGGGGCAGCCTGGCTCATCGCCCAGGCCGCGATCCCCGAGCCCGGCCGCTCGGGGGCGCGCATCGCGCGGTTCGCCTGGCCCAGCAGCATCCCGATCGCCGCCTTGCGATGCCGCCGGCCGCGCAACCCCAGCGACCCGGTGACGGGGACCCACCGCTCGCGCGGGGCATCGGCCTGCAGTCTCGCCATTCCCCCAGGGTAGGGCGGATGCCTGGGCCCGCGGTGTGGGCGCACCCGCCCCGCCTCCCGGGTCCGCGCGAACCCCTCGGGTAGAGTGACTGCTCGCGTGCACGTGAGACGCCCCCCATCCGCCGCACAGATTGGCAGCCCCCCGTGAGTTCGTCCGAGACCCACGGCGCCGACCGCGAGTCCGACGCGCCCGTATCGCCGCGCGCCGAGGCGGATGCCGCGTCATCCGCACGGCCTCTCACGATCGTCATGGGCTGCGACACGTTCGCGCCCGATGTGAACGGTGCGGCACGCTTCAGCGAGCGCCTGGCCGCCGGTCTCGTCTCGAAGGGGCATGACGTGCACATCGTCGCCCCGAATCAGCGCTACCGCCGTCAGGCGCCCGGGCCGGAGACGATCGAGGGCGAGCAGGTCATGGTCCACCGGCTGCCCGCCGTGCGATGGCCCCCGCACGACTGGCTCCGCTTCGTCTGGCCGTGGCGCTCCAAGCACTACGCGCGCCAGGTGCTCGACGCCGTCAAGCCCGATGCCGTGCACATCCAGTCGCACATCGTCATCGGGCGGGGCCTCGCCCGCGAGGCGCGCAAGCGCGGCATCCCGGTCGTGGCGACCAACCACGTGATGCCCGAGAACATCCTCGATCACACCACGCTGCCCCCGGCGCTGCACGACCTCTTCGTGAAGCTCGCGTGGGACGACGCCGCCCGCACGTTCGCGCTCGCCTGCGCGGTCACGACGCCGACCCGCAACGCCGCCGACTTCCTCGAGCGGGCGATCGACATCCACGGGGTGCTGCCCGTCTCCTGCGGCCTCGACGCCGGCAACTACCTCCCCGACCTGACGCCGCGCGAACGCCACCGCGTGCTCTTCGTCGGCCGGCTCACGCGCGAGAAGCAGATCGACCTGCTCCTGCGGGCCGTCGCCCAGCTCGATCCCGGGCTGAAGACCGAGGTCGACATCGTCGGCGGAGGCGATCAGCGCAAGAACCTGGAGCACCTGGCGGAGGAGCTGGGGCTCGCCGACCGCGTGACGTTCCACGGCCGCGTCGACGACGACGAGCTTCGCCGCATCTACAGCCGTGCGAGCGTCTTCGCGATGCCCTCGATCGCCGAGCTGCAGTCGATCGCGACGATGGAGGCGATGGCGTCGGGCCTGCCCGTCGTCGCCGCCGACGCCATGGCGCTGCCCCACCTCGTGCACGACGGCGAGAACGGCTATCTGTTCGACCCGGCGAGCGCCGACGACCTCGCCGAGAAGCTCGCCGCGGTGCTGTCGGCGGATGCCGATCGGTTCCGCCAGATGCAGGAGGCCTCGCTCGAGGGCGTGAAGATCCACGACATCCAGCGCACGCTGCGCACGTTCGAGGATCTCTACCGCGGCCAGCCCGTCGGGTCGTGACGACAGACGCGGCCGATCGGGGGCGCTCCGGGGACGGCACGCCCCGCCGCGTCGCGCTCGTCTGCGACTACTCGCTCGACTACCTCGGCGGCGCGCAGAGCGCGTTCCTCGACGAGGCGACGCTGCTGCGCCGGGCCGGTCACAACGTGCTGCTCATCGCTCCCGAGCCGGCGGATGCCGAGGCATCCTGGCTGCGCGAGTGGCGTGGCATCGGCGGCGCCGATGCTCTCGTCCCGGCCCGCGTGACCCTGCCGGGGGTCGATCTGCCCGTGATCCGCAACACCGCCGGGCTGCGCTCCCGCCTCGCGCAGCACCTTGCCGACCACGGTGTCGAGGTCGTGCACGTGCACTCGGAGTTCGGGCTCTCCGCCGCGGCGATCAGCGCGGCGCGCCGGCGGGGTCTTCGCACGGTGCAGACCGTCCACACCTTCTTCTGGCAGGCGCCCGTGCCGCGGGGGGCGGGCCGCGTCGCGGCGGCCGCGGTGCGGATCTTCGCCCGCTGGCTGCGCGGATTCCCCTCCTCACGCGCCGCGCTCGCCGGGGCTCCCCTCGACTCGGCCCTTCGGGGGCTGACCCTCGCCACCGGTCAGCGGGTGGATGCCGTCGTGTCGCCCTCGGCGCACCAGGCCGTGCGGCTCCGCGAGGCGGGCCTCGCCGACGTGCGCGTGGTGCCGAACGCCGTGGCGCTTCCCGACGCGGCCGCCGAGCCGCTGACGTCGGTGGACGCTCCGCTGCGGATCGTCTGGGTCGGGCGTCTCGTGCCCGAGAAGAGGCTGATGGAGTTCGTCGCCGCGATCGCCGAGGCATCCCGCCGTCTTCCCGGCGGCTCGCTGTCGGTCGACGTCGTGGGCGAGGGGCCGCTGCGCGCCGAGGGCGAGCGGGCGGCCGAGGGGCTGCCGGTGCGCTTCCACGGACGGCTCGATCGCGGCCGGGTGCAGGAGCTCATGCGGCAGTCGCACGTGGTCGCGCTGTCCTCGTACGGATTCGACAATCAGCCGGTGACGATCGTCGAGGCGCTGCACGCGCGGCGCGGCGTCTTCTACGTCGATCCGGCGCTGACCGAGGGTGTCGACGTCGCCGGCCTGCGCGCCGCCGGCCCGGAACCGGAGGCGATGGCGGAGATGCTCATCGCGCTCGTGCAGGACCCGGCACGCGTCGTGCTCGCGTCACAGCGTGCGGCCGACGGCGCGCGGGAGTTCGACCCCGAGGTTCACGTCGCGCGACTTCTGGGCGTGTACGCGGGTCGCCGCGGACTCTGACGCGACCGGTTCGGATCGGGTCCGGTCGGGGATGCGGGCGCGGTCGGTCGGCACGCGGCGGTAGCCGTCGGTGAGGAGGAGATGCACGGTGCCGGCGATGCCGGTGAGAGCGGCGAGGGCGAGGAAGCTCATCAGCAGGATCATGGCAGTCACGCTACGATGAGCGGATAACTGCCACGAGTGGCAGAGTAGACGTTGTTCGTAGGAAAACTGCCACTGATTCCGGGGGTGCGATGAAGACGGTCGCCGTCGTGGTGCAGGAGGGCTTCTCGCCCTTCGAGTTCGGGCTCGCGTGCGAAGCGTTCGGGCTCGACCGCTCCGACGACGGCATCGCGCCGTTCGACTTCCGCATCTGCGCCGCCGAGCCCGGCCTCGTCGCGTCGAACCTCGGCTTCTCGATCACCGTCGAGAACGACCTGTCGTTCGCGGCCGTGGCCGACCTCGTCGTCGTCACCCCCGTCCCGCGGGCGACGTGGGCGATGGCCGACGAGCGGGTATGCGAGGCCGTGCGGGGCGCGGTCGCGCGCGACGCCTGGGTGCTGAGCGTGTGCAGCGGCGCGTTCGTGCTCGCGGCATCCGGGGTGCTCGACGGGCGGCGGGCGACGACGCACTGGCGCTACGCCGAGACGATGAGCGCGATGTACCCGGAGATCGAGGTGGATCCCGACGTCCTCTACGTGCAGGACGGCAAGATCATCACGAGCGCCGGGACGGCTGCGGGTCTCGACGCGTGCCTGCACCTGCTGCGACAGGAGCTCGGTGCCGAGGTGACCAATGTCATCGCGCGCCGGATGGTGGTGGCGCCCCAGCGGGACGGCGGGCAGGCGCAGTTCATCGCCCGGCCGCTGCCGAGGGTGACCTCGCTCTCGCTCACCCCCGTCGCCGACTGGATGCTCGAGAACCTGCGCCACGACCTGACGGTGGAGCAGGTCGCGGCACGTGCGCACATGTCGCCGCGCACATTCGCCCGCAGATTCAAGGCCGACTTCGGGGCGACCCCCGCCGCCTGGCTCGCGCGGCAGCGGATCATCCACGCCCAGCGCCTGCTGGAGACGACGGACCTGGGGCTCGACCGGATCGCGCAGGACTGCGGCTTCGGATCCGCGGCGGTGCTGCGCCAGAACTTCACCCGGATGCTGGGGACGACCCCCACGGCGTACCGGGCCACGTTCGCCGCCTGACCCCGGGGGCGGACCGGGGCTGTGCGCCGTGGCTGCGACAACATTCCGGTGGGATGCGGGGTGAGCCGGCCGTCCGCCGCCCCGGCGGCCGCTCCGCGCCGATGCATCCGGAATGTTGTCCTGGCGCGGGGTGGGCCCCGACGCCCTGCGCGCCCCGTGGGGGCATTGGCGTCGGCGTCCGGGCAGTGTTAAAGTTGAGCCAATAAGGCTCAAGTTAGACGTGAGCCCGAGGATCTCTCGAGAACGGACGACCATGCAACCAGGCCAGCAGCCGCAGGAGGAGCAGCAGAGCGCCCTCGAGCAGTTCGGCATCAACCTCACCGAGCGCGCGAAGCAGGGCAAGCTCGACCCCGTCATCGGACGCGACGCCGAGATCCGGCGCGTCAGCCAGGTGCTCACGCGCCGCACGAAGAACAACCCCGTGCTGATCGGCGAGCCCGGCGTCGGCAAGACCGCCGTCGTCGAGGGCCTCGCACAGCGCATCGTCGCGGGCGATGTCGCGGAGTCCCTCAAGGACAAGGAGCTCATCACCCTCGACATCTCCGCGCTCGTCGCCGGGGCGATGTACCGCGGACAGTTCGAGGAGCGGCTCAAGAGCGTGCTCAAGGAGATCACCGAGTCCGAGGGTCGCGTCATCACCTTCATCGACGAGCTGCACGTGCTGATGGGCGCGGGCGGCGGGGAGGGCTCGGTCGCGGCATCCAACATGCTCAAGCCGATGCTGGCCCGCGGCGAGCTGCGCCTGATCGGCGCGACGACGCTCAACGAGTACCGCGAGTTCATCGAGAAGGATGCCGCGCTCGAGCGCCGCTTCCAGCAGGTGTACGTCGGCGAGCCCAGCGTCGAGGACACCGTCGCGATCCTGCGCGGGTTGAAGGAGCGGTACGAGGCCCACCACAAGGTCGCGATCGCCGACGCCGCGCTCGTGGCCGCGGCATCCCTGTCGCACCGGTATATCCCGAGCCGGCAGCTGCCCGACAAGGCCATCGACCTCATCGACGAGGCTGCGTCGCGGCTGCGCATGGAGATCGACTCCGCGCCGCTCGAGATCGACGAGCTGCGGCGCCACGTCGACCGGCTGAAGCTCGAGGAGCTCGCGCTGAAGAAGGAGAAGGACGACGCCTCGAAGGAGCGGCTTGCCAAGCTGCGCGAGGACCTCAAGACGCAGGAGGCGCGCCTCGGCGAGCTGCAGGAACGGTGGGAGCACGAGCGTGCGTCGCTGAACCTGGTCGGTGACCTCAAGACGCGTCTCGACGCCGCGCGCGTGGACGCCGAGCGCGCCCAGCGCGAGGGCAACCTCGAGAAGGCGTCGCGGCTGCTGTACGGCGAGATCCCCGCGCTGGAGCGGCAGCTCATGGAAGCCGAGCGGGCCGAGTCCAGCGAGGACCGCATGGTGAACGACCAGGTCACCGACGAGGACATCGCGAACGTCATCGCGGCGTGGACGGGAATCCCCGTCGGGCGGCTCCTGCAGGGCGAGACGGAGAAGCTGCTGCACCTGGAGGCCGAGCTCGGCAAGCGCCTGATCGGGCAGAAGGATGCAGTGAAGGCCGTCTCCGATGCGGTCCGTCGCTCGCGCGCGGGCATCAGCGACCCGAACCGCCCCACCGGCTCCTTCCTCTTCCTCGGCCCCACCGGTGTCGGCAAGACGGAGCTCGCCAAGGCGCTCGCCGAGTTCCTCTTCGACGACGAGCACGCCATGGTGCGCATCGACATGTCCGAGTACGGCGAGAAGCACTCCGTGTCGCGGCTCGTCGGCGCCCCTCCCGGCTACATCGGTTACGAGCAGGGCGGCCAGCTCACCGAGGCCGTGCGGCGCCGCCCGTACTCGGTCGTGCTGCTCGACGAGGTCGAGAAGGCCCACCCCGAGGTCTTCGACGTGCTCCTGCAGGTGATGGACGACGGGCGCCTGACCGACGGTCAGGGCCGCACGGTCGACTTCAAGAACGTCATCCTGATCCTCACGTCCAACCTCGGCTCGCCGATCCTCATCGACCCCACGCTCTCCCTCGAGCAGAAGCGCGAGGCCGTGCAGGGGCTCGTGCGTCAGGCGTTCAAGCCCGAGTTCATCAACCGGCTCGACGACATCGTCATCTTCCAGGCGCTCACGCAGGACGACCTGGCGCAGATCGTCGAGCTCGCGGTGGATGCGCTCCAGCGCCGCCTGCACGAGCGTCGGCTGACGGTGGCCGTGACCCCCGATGCACGCGCCTGGCTCGCCGAGCGCGGGTACGATCCCGTGTTCGGGGCTCGGCCCCTGCGGCGGCTGATCCAGTCGGAGATCCAGGACCGCCTCGCGATGGCGATCCTCGCGGGCGGCGTGCGCGACGGCGACGTCGTGCGGGTGGATGTCGCGGCCGACGGCACGTCGCTGGTGCTGACGAGCGACGGGCCCGCGGCCCCGGCATCCGATCCCGGCGACAGCGACGACGTCATCGAGGCCGAGCTCATCGAGGACTGATCCCCGCCGCGACCCCGGACCGCGTCGGGCACCACTTCTGCGACGAAACACCAGCCGACGGACGGTGCCTCGACGCAGAAGTGGTGTTTCGGCGGGCGGGCGGGCCGGACGCGGGGCGGCGGTAGGGTGGCCGGGTGATCGATGGCGCGGGCGGGGCGGATGCCGTGGCCCCGGCATCCTGCGTATGAGAAGCGCCGCGGCGCTCTGGCGCTCGTGCCACCCGGGCCCCACGCTCGTCGTCTCGGTGCTGTCGCTGCTGCTGGGTCTCGCGGCGGAGGCGACGCCCACCGCGCTCGCGCTGCTCGTAGGATCCGTGTTCGCGGGCCAGCTCTCCATCGGCTGGTCGAACGACGCGATCGACGCGGGCCGGGATCGCGCCGTTGGCCGCATCGACAAGCCGATCGCGCGCGGCGAGATCGGTGTGCGCACGGTGTGGATCGCGGCAGTGGGGGCCGTCGCGGCGGCGCTCATCCTGTCGGCGCTGCTCGGCCCCGGCTTCCTGATCGCGCACGGGGTGTTCCTCGTGTCGGCGTGGTCGTACAACGTCGCGCTCAAGCGCTCGGTGCTCTCGCTGGCGCCCTTCCTGCTGAGCTTCGGGCTCTTCCCCTCGCTCGCCACCCTCGCGACGGATCCCGCTCGCGTGGCCCCGCTCTGGGCCTGGATCGCCGGCGCCGCCCTCGGCGCGGCCGTGCACCTGACCAACGTGCTGCCCGACCTCGACGACGATGCGCGCACCGGCATCCGCGGCCTGCCGCACCGGATCGGCGCCCGGGCCTCGGTGGTCGCGGCGTTCGCAGCCGTGGCGATCGGGGCGCTCTCCGTGCTTCTCGGCGGCTGGATGCTGCAGCCGGCCCCCCTCGCGGCCGCCGTATCGGTCGTGGGATGCGTCCTCGTGCTCGCCGTCGCGGCGGCGGGACTCGTGCGCGCTCTGCGCGCGCCCGACCGGACGGTGTTCCGCCTCGTCATGGTGTCGGCGCTGCTTCTGGCGCTCCAGCTCGCGGCGACGAGCGCCGGTCTCTGACGCGCGCGTAACTACCCGGGGTCGAGGCCCATGGAGTATGCCCGCGCGAGCATGTTCGCCGCGGGGGAGTGCAGGATGCCGCGCAGGGCAGCCGTCCGCGCGCGATGCGCAACCGGCCCGGCCGTCCGCCCGATGACCGTGTTGGCCGTTGCGATGCGTGCCGACATCGCGGCGGCGCGGCGGCGACGTCGGTCCCACTCGCGCAGTTCTCCTGCAGGCTCCTCACCCGTGACGATCCAGCTCGCGAGCAGCGGGGCGAGGGTGGCGGCGTCGATGAGGCCGAGGTTCATGCCCTGGCCGCCGATGGGGCTCACCTCGTGGGCGGCGTCTCCGATCGCGACGACCCTCCCCCACCGCATCCGCGGCACGAGCGCCCGCCGCACGCCGAACGCGGCGGCGGTCGAGACGGCGGACGCCGCGTCCGCGGAGCCCGTGCGGCGGGTGATGGCGTCGCGCAGCCACCCCGTGGGTTCGGCCTCGGCATCCGCCGGGGACCGCCACGCGACGAACCGGCGCATGCCCCCCGGCAGCGGGAACGACTCCAGCACGCCCTCGGGGTGCAGATGCACGACCGCCGTCGTGCCCTCTCCCGTCGCATCGGGCGCGTCCGTCATGACATAGCGGTCGGGGTAGGCGCGGATCCGGGTCGACGCGGTCAGCGGCGTGATCGCCCGCCCCGCCGAACCGGTCGCCACCACGACGATGCGTGCCGTCTCCTCCGTCGTCACGTCCCCGCGCCGCAGGCGAAGCCGCACCGCCTCGGGACCGCCGCGAACGCCCTCGACGGTGCACCCGCGCACGACGGCCGTCGCTCCCCAGGAGGCGGCGGCCTCCGCGAGGGCGTCCTCCGTGCGGGACTGCGGGAGGGTTGCGACGTACGGATGACGAGCTTCGAGCCGGTCGAAGCGGACGACCCCGAACGGCCGCGCGGCCCGGGCCTCGCCCCGGACGACCCGGATGGCGGACGACAGGATGCGGGCCGTGGCTCCGGACGCCTCGAGCGCGTCGAGGGCGGCCGGATGCACGCCGACGGCCCGGCTACCCGGGCCCGGCTGCGCGCGCCGCTCGATGACGGTCGCCTCGACGCCGAGCCGCGCGAGCTCCGCCTGCAGGAGGGTGCCCACGGGCCCCGCCCCCGCGATGACGACGTCGTGCACGGTCAGTGCCCGGTTTCGCTCACCGCGAGCAGGCGGAACGCCGCCGGGCGCTCGACGCGCCAGCCCTCCGGAAGCACGCCCTCCAACTCGAAGGCCGTGTAGCTGCGGCGGATCGACCGCAGCCCGTCCGTGCGCAGGAAGCTTCCCGGCGCCAGGGGCGTGACGCCGATCGCGTACCCCGCGTAGGCGAGGGCGGAGCGATGGATGTCGGAGTGCAGGCTCACCCCGCGCGAGAGCACACGGGAGTCGGCGAGCACCGCCGCCAACTCGCTCCGGCTCAGGTGGTGGAGCAGGTGGTTCGAGACCACGACGTCGAAGGCGTCGCCCCGGGCGGCGAGGTCGCCGCTGTGGCCGAGCATGTATTCCACTCCGCGCATGGATGCCGCGCCCCGCGCGACGCTCAGGCTGCGGTCATCCGGATCGAGTCCGAGCCCCGTCACCGCGAAGCCGTCGGCGCGGGCGCGGGAGACGATTCCCCGCAGCACGTCGCCGGCGCCGCAGCCGATGTCGAGGATGCGCGCCTCGCCCCCGCCCCGGGCGATCAGCCGTGGCCGGATGTGTCGCCGATAGACGCCGCCCCATCCGGCCACGAGTCGATTGATCAGCGCGAAGCGCTCCAGGGTGCGGCGCAGACGGATCGCGTCGCAGTGGGGATCGTCCATGAGCTCGCGCAGATCCCCGTCGCGGCGCGCGAGGGACGGGGCGATCATGCGGCGAAGCCGGTGCCGACGGCTGCGAGCGTCTCGGCGTGCACGGGTGCGGGTACGCGCGCCCGCAGCAGGGCCGACTCGACCGTGAGGCCCGGACCGAACGCCACCCCCATCACCCGATCCTCATCGCGCAGGCGCTCGTCGCCCAGCATCCGCTTCAGGATGAACAGCACCGTCGCCGACGACATGTTGCCGTACTCGCGCAGCACGTCGCGCGAGTGCTGCAGCGCGGCCGGCGACAGCGCGAGAGACGACTCGACACGGTCCAGGATGCTGCGCCCGCCGGGGTGCACGGCCCAGGCGTCGATGGGCGCGTCCGCTCGCGCGAGCAGCGGGTCGAGAGCGGCGCGCACCTCGCGGCCGATGACGCGCGGCACCTCGGCGGTCAGGGTCATCTCGAACCCGTGGTCTCCGATGACCCAGCGCATCTCGTCCTCGCCCTCCGATGTCAGGGCCGTGCCGAATCCGCCGAGCTCGAGAGTGCGGGCATCGGGTGCCGGTGCGGCGGAGACGACCGCGGCCGCGGCGCCGTCGGCGAAGACGGCGGACGCGACGATCTGCTCCGGGTCGCTCGAGACGCGGAGGTGGATCGTGCAGATCTCGCCGCACACGACGAGAACGACGGCCGACGGGTCGGCCGCGCAGATGCGCGACGCCGAGCGCAGGGCGGGGAATGCGGCGGCGCATCCGACGAAGCCCAGGTGGTCGCGCTCGACCGTGGGCGCGAGGCCGAGGTCCTTCACGAGCCGGAAGTCCGGGCCCGGGGCGAAGAAGCCCGTGCACGACGCGGTCACGACGTGTGTGACGGCGGATGCCGGCATCCGCGCCTGCTCGAGCGCCTCCCGGGCGGCGCCGGAGAACAGCGCCGGGGCCTCGCGGATGTAGACGTCGTTGCGCGCACCGGTGAGGGGCGCGTGCACGGCGCGCGAATCTCGATCCACGAATGCCGAACCGCCCGCGACGAGCTCGGGGAGCACGGTGTGGCGCGTGTCGATCGCGGACTGGTCGAATGCCGCTCCGATGAGCCTCGAGGTGAGGCGATCGGTGCCGGGCTGCGCCAGGAAGAGGTCGCGCACGTCGTTCTGGGTGATGACGGTGGGCGGCGTCGCGGTGCCGATGCCGAGGATGTGGGCGGGCATGCCTCAGAGTAACCGTGCGTCGGCCGTGGCCGGGTCGGGTTGACAGGGGCGGAAGTCGGAGAGAACTTCACATCGTCGCGGCGGCCCGCGCGCGGCGGCCACTGCGTAGCGTCGGGGCATGGACATCTCGACGGCCGACCTGTACGACGAGCGCGGTGAGGCGCTGGATTCCCTCCCGTTGCAGCTCCAGGACGCCGGGGGCCGCGCGGCCTTCGGCGGACCGGTGCGCACGGTGCGCTGTCACCGCGATAACGCGCTCGTGAAGGAGGTCCTCGCGTCGCCGGGCGGGGGAGCGGTGCTCGTGATCGACGGCGGCGGATCGCTCGAGTCGGCGCTCGTGGGGGACGTCATCGCCGCCTCGGCGGTGCGCAACGGGTGGGCGGGGATCATCGTGCACGGAGCGATCCGCGACCGCGCGGCGATCGGGGCGCTGCCGATCGGTGTCAAGGCGCTCGGATCGAATCCGCGCAGGAGCGCCAAGGAGGGCGCCGGCGAGGTCGACGTTCCCGTCACGATCGCGGGGGTCACGTTCCGGCCGGGCGCGCGCGTCTGGGCCGACGCCGACGGCGTGCTCGTCGAGCGCTGACCGAGGGGTCGCGGTCCTGCGGGGGAGCGCACACTCTCTGGACACGGGCGGGGACGAGGAGGAGCCTGTAGCGGGGAGCGGAACTCGAGGAGGAATCCATGTTCACCACGACGCAGCCATTCAGCAGTTTCTCGGTCGACGACGTCCCCGCCGCCCTCGCCTTCTATCGCGACGTCCTCGGCTTCGACGTCGAGGAGATGCCCGAGATGGGACTCGATGTGCGACTCGGCGGCGACGCCCACATCTTCATCTATCCCAAGGACAACCACGAGCCCGCGAGCTTCACGGTGCTGAACATCCCCGTCTCGAACATCGACGAGGCGGTCGACGAGCTCAACGGCAAAGGGGTCGCGACCAAGATCTACGACGACGCCGATCTGCCGACCGATCGGAAGGGCATCAATCGCGACCTCGGCCCGGCGATCGCGTGGTTCCTCGACCCGGCGCGCAACGTGATCGCGGTCATCGAGATGGACTGACCGGACGAGGGATGCCGGGGACCCGGCACCCCTCGTCCGTCGCGATCTCAGCCGCGCAGTGCGTCGACCAGCTTGACGCGCGCCCCCATGCGCAGGAGCGAGTTCTGGTAGATCTTCGCTCCGACGAGGATGGCTGCCACGCACGTGAGGATGAGGATCGCGAGCGAGATCAGGGCCTCCCACCACTGCGCCTCGCCCAGGTACAGCCTCATCGGCATCCCGACCGGCGCCGAGAACGGCACGTACGACATGATCGTCAGCACGAGCGGGTTGTCGTTGAAGAAGATGACGAGGAAGTACGGCGCCATCACGAGCATGATGAGCGGCGTCGTGGTCGAGCCGACGTCCTCCTGACGCGACACCATCGCCGCGGCGGCCGCGAACAGCGACGCCAGCAGGATGAAGCCGAAGAGGAAGAACACGGCGAACCAGGCGATCGGCCCCCCGAGCCCCTGCAGCACCGCGCCCTGATCGGTGACGGTCAGGCCCACGATCGCGATCGCCGCGAGCACCACGATCTGTCCCATGGCGAGGATCGTGTTGCCGATGACCTTCCCGGCGAGGAGGGCGCGGGTCGGGATGGCGGAGATGAGGATCTCCACGACGCGGGTCTGCTTCTCCTCCACGACGCTCTGCGCGATCGTCCCCCCGAAGGTCGATGCGGCGATGAGGAAGACGATGCCGAAGGCGAGCGCGACGAAGTAACGCAGCGCGCCGTCTGTCTGGTCGGGGTCGAGCAGTTCGACCGGGGGAGCCTGCGAGAGCATGAGGAGCAGGCTCGTCGGCGCCTCGCTCTCGGCGACGAGCGCGAAGCCGACGGGCGAGGCGGAGTCGCCCACGAGCGCGGCGTCGACCGTCCCTTCCGTCACGAGCTCCTCGGCCGCCGCGCGGTCGGGCACCTCCGTCACCTCGAGGCCCGCGATCGACGACACCGCGGCGGGCGCATCGGCGGTCACGGCGACGGGGATGCCGGAGGTGTCGCGCGCCTGGAACCCGCCCCAGACCACGGCCGCGAGGGCCACCAGGAAGAGGAAGGCCGTCGAGATGACGAAGGCCTTCGACCGCAGCTTCGAGCCGATCTCGCGCTCGGCGACGAGCCACACGCTCTGCGCGGTCGAGGGGGCCGTGGGGCTCGACGCCCGCGTGGGGGTGGACGCGGTCACTGGATGACCTCCTTGAAGATCTGGGCGAGGGTCGGATGCTGCGGCGCGAAGCTGGCGACGTCGCCGTTGTCCACCGCGCGGCGGAGCACGCGCTGGGCGGTGGCGTCGTCCTCGACGTCGAACAGCGCATACCCGCCGTCGAAGTCGGTCACGGTGACTCCAGGCTCGTCCCGGAGCCAGCCGGCGTCGGTGCCCGACACCAGTTCGTAGCGCCGCGAGCCGTGCTCGGCGCGCATCGCATCGCGGGCGCCGGCGGCGCGCACGGTGCCGCCCGCGATGATGACGAGGTCGTCGCAGAGGCGCTCGACGACGTCGAGCTGGTGCGAGGAGAAGAGCACCGAGACGCCCTGGGCGGCCCGCTCCTGCAGCACCCCCGCGACGACGTCGACGGCGAGCGGGTCGAGCCCGGAGAAGGGCTCGTCGAGGATCAGCACCTCGGGATCGTGCACGAGCGCGGCGGCGATCTGCGCGCGCTGCTGGTTTCCGAGCGACAGCGTCTCGACGAGGTCGTTCAGCCGCTCCCCGAGCCCGAGGCGCTCCAGCAGCGCGCGGGCGCGCGCCGCGGCATCCGACGCCGAGAATCCGTGCAGGCGCGCGAGGTAGGTGATGTGCTCGTGCACCTTCATCTTGGGGTAGAGGCCGCGCTCCTCCGGCATGTACCCGAAGCGGCGCCGATCCGCCGCGGTGAGCGCGGCGCCGTCGAGGGTGACCTCGCCGGCGTCGCGCGCGAGCACGCCGAGCACGATGCGCATCGTCGTGGTCTTGCCGGCCCCGTTCCCGCCGACGAAGCCGGTGAGGCGGCCGGGTACGACGTCGAAGGTGATGTCGTCGAGCACCCGCCTTCCGCCGTAGCTCTTCGTGATCCCGCTCAGCCTCAGCATCCGTGGTCCTCTCGTTCGGTGCGTGTCCTTCACGCTACGGAGGGAGGGGCCCGGCCCGCCTCCCTCCCGGGAGGGGTCTTCCGGCCTCCCCCGTGGGGGGAGACGCAGGCCGGCCCCGCCGACCGCACCCGATCGATGCGCGGGAATCGACGGCGTCATCATCGTCACCCCCGAGTACAGCCGCTCGATCCCGGGCGTGCTCAAGAACGCCCTCGACTGGTCGGCCCGCCCCTACGGCCAGGCCTCGTTCGCCGGCAAGCCCACGGCCGTCATCGGCACCTCGCAGGGGCCCATCTCCACGGCGGCTGCGCAGCAGCACCTGAAGGCGATCCTGAGCCACTACAACGCACCCGTGCTGGGCCAGCCCGAGGGCTTCATCCAGTACGTCCCCGGCGTCTTCGCCGAGGACGGCGAGGTGACCAACGAGGGCACCGCCGCGTTCCTCGTCTCCTACCTCGACGCCTTCGCGACCCTCATCGACCGCTACGTGCCCGTCGAGGAGCGCGCCTCGGTCGCGGCCTGACGCTCCACGCCCCACGTGGGCGCGGGGAATGCGGGGTCAGTCCCCGACGACGCCGTGGCGATGCGCCCACACGACCGCGGCGACCCGGTCGCGCGCGCCGAGCTTCTGCAGCACGTTCGACACGTGCGTCTTGACCGTCGCCTCGCCGATGTAGAGGCGGGCGGCGATCTCGCCGTTGCTGAGCGCCGCAGCGAGCAGGCGCAGCACCTCCGTCTCGCGCTCCGTCAGCCCCGCCACCGGGGTGGCCGTGGCGGCGCGGACCGCTGTCGCGGTGCGGGCGTGCGCGGCGGGCGAGGCGGGGGGAGGGGATGCCGCGGCGAAGCGTGCGATCACGCGCCGCGTGACCTCGGGCGCCAGCAGCGCGTCGCCCGCCGCGACGATCCGCACGGCCGCCACGAGCTCCTCGGGCCCGGCGTTCTTGAGCAGGAAACCGCTTGCGCCGGCCTCGAGCGCGCGGAAGAGGTAGTCGTCGCGGTCGAAGGTCGTCACCACCAGCACCGCCGGGCCCGGCTCCGGGGCGGCGACGATGCGGCGCGTGGCCTCGAGCCCGTCGAGGTCGGGCATCTGCACATCCATGCAGATGACGTCGGGGCGGAGGGACCGGGCCGCGTCGATCGCCTCCGCGCCGGTCGCGGCATCCCCGACGACCTCCATGCCGGCGGCCTCCAGGATCATGCGGAATCCCGCGCGCATGACGGCGTGGTCGTCGGCCAGCAGCACGCGGATCGCGCTCATGAGGGCCTCCTCGACCCGGCGACGGGCGCCGCGTCCTCCCGCTCCTCCGGACCGCTTCGCCCGGACACCGGGATGCGTGCTCGTACGAGGTAGCCCCCGCGCGAGCGGGGCCCCGCCTCGAGCGTGCCCCCCGAGGAGGCCGCGCGCTCCCGCATGCCGACGATCCCCAGCCCGCCGGGGCGCGCCGGCGCGACGCGGCCCGAGTTGGTGACCTCGAGCTCGACGGAACCCGGGTCATACCGCAGCCGCACGTCCGCCGCGGCATCCGGCCCGCCGTGGCGTCGTGCGTTCGTGAGGGCCTCCTGCGCGATGCGGAAGAGGTTCACCTGCACGACGGCGGGCACCTGAACGGCATCGCCGAGCAGCGTCAGCGTCGTGGGCAGGCCCGTCTGCGTCGCCCTCTCGACGAGGGCCGGCAGGGCGTCGAGGCCCACGGTGGATGCCGCGACCTCGCCGTCTGCGTCGATCGTGGGATCGTCGGGGCTGCGCAGGGTGCCGAGCAGGTGCCGCAGGTCGCCGAGCGCCTCTCGCGCCGAGGCCTCGACGCCGGCGAGTGCGGACCGTGCGGCATCGGGGTTGCGATCGAGCACGGACCTCGCGGCCCCCGCCTGCACGCCCATCGCGGAGACGTGGTGGGCCACGACGTCGTGCAATTCGCGGGCGATGCGCAGTCGGTCGAGCGCCACCGCCTGCGCCGCGGTGACCTCCCGCTCCCGCTCCAGCTCGGCCGTGCGCTCCTCGAGTGCCAGCCTCTCCAGCGCGGCGGCGTAGGCGCGGTCGCCCATGTAGTAGGCGCCCCCGAAGAACAGCCCGTTGATCAGGAACTGGATGAGCATGAACGCGACGAAGGGGGAGAAGACGCCGGCGCGCGAGAAGTCGCCCTCCGTGGGGGCCGTCGCCGCCTGGAAGGTGGTCACGAGCAGCCACGCGAACATGCCCGCGATGAGCAGGACGCGCACGAGCATCGCACGACGGCGGTCGGCAACCCACGCCCCCACCGTGTAGATGGCGATGAACACCGCGATGTTGCCGACGTAGATCTCGGGGATGCGGAAGGTGACGGCGACGAAGTACAGCACCGAGACGACGACCGCGACCGTGCATGGGAATCGGCGGCGCACCGCGAGGGGCGCCGTGAGGGCGGCGGCATAGAGCAGCGCCCAGCCCAGGTCCGCCTGGCCGTCGCCGTACAGCTGTGCGACGGACGAGAGCCCGGCGCTGACGATGGCGCCCACGAGCAGCGCGCCCGCCAGGAGCGCGTCGGCGCGCAGGTCGCGGGCGTCGGGCGCCGGCCTGCCGGTGGTGGGGGAGTTCGCGCTCATCCCCCCACGGTAGGCCCCGTCCGCCCGCCCCGCCTCCGCCGAAGGGGGGATGCCGGGCGGGGGTCGTCGCCGACGTGCGTGGGCTTCACGGACAACGGCAGTCAGCCGAAGATCATCGGCACGTCGTCGTCCTCGTCCGGTGCGGCCGTATCCAGGTCGACCACGACGGGCACGTGATCGCTCGGGGCGTCGCCCTTGCGCTCGTCCCGATGGATCGCGGCACCCGTGACCGCGTCGGCGAACGCCCGAGAACCGAGGATGAAGTCGATGCGCAGGCCCTGGTTGCGGGGGAAGCGCAGCTGCTTGTAGTCCCAGTAGGTGAATCCGGTCGGCACGAGCGGGCGCACGACATCGGCGAGACCGGCGGCCTCGAGCGCGCGGAAGGCGTCGCGTTCGGGCTCGGACACATGCGTCGACAGCCCCGGCACGATCGTCGGGTCGCCGTTGTCCTCGTCCGTGGGTGCGATGTTGAAGTCGCCCGTCAGCGCGAGGGCCAGATCGGGCGTGCGGGCGAGAGCGTCGCGGGTGTACTGGGCGAGGGCGCCCAGCCAGTCGAGCTTGTAGACGTAATGCGGGTCGCCCAGGCCCCGGCCGTTCGGCACGTACAGGCTCCACACGCGCACCCCGCCGACGGTCGCGCCCATCGCCCGCGCCTCCTGCGGCTGATCCGGACCCTCATGCCCCTTCGCGAATCCGGGCATGTCCGGGAACGCCAGCTCGACGTCTTCGAGCGGCTCGCGGCTGGCGATCGCGACGCCGTTCCACTGGTTCAGCCCGTGCGCCTCGACGTGATACCCCGCCTCCTCGAAGGCGGCGAAGGGGAACTGCGCGGGCGTGCACTTGATCTCCTGCATCGCGAGGACATCGATCCCCTCGCGCTGGGCGAAGTCGACGATGCGCCCCACGCGGGCGCGGATGGAGTTCACGTTCCAGGTGGCAAGACGCATGCATCCAGCCTATTTCTCGCCTCGCCGTAGACTCGCCGTGTGACCGCAGCCTCCACGCCCGAGCTCGAAGCCGACCGCCAGTCCCTCATCGCCCTCATCGGCGCCGAGGCGGTGTTCCACGGAGACTTCACGCTCTCGAGCGGCAAGAAGGCGTCCTACTACGTCGACATGCGCAAACTGACGCTCGATCACCGGGCGGCGCCCGCCATCGGACGCCTCATGCTCGATCTCATCGCGGACATCCCCGACGTGGCATCCGTCGGCGGTCTCACCCTCGGCGCCGACCCCATCGCCAACGCCGTCATGCACGAGTCGGTGCGCACGGGCCGCCCGCTCGACGCGTTCGTCGTGCGGAAGGAGCCGAAGGATCACGGACGCGGGCGCCAGATCGAGGGCGCGGATGTCGCGGGCAAGCGCGTCGTCGTCGTCGAGGACACCTCCACCACCGGCCAGTCGGCGCTGAAGGCCGTCGAGGCGCTGCGCCGGGAGGGTGCCGACGTCGTCGCCGTCGCCGTGATCGTCGACCGCAAGACGGGGGCGCAGGCCGCCGTCGAGGCGGAGGGCCTGCGCTGGCTCGCCGCGATCGACCTCGACGACCTGGGCCTCGCACCGCAGTAGGGACCGCGCGGCATCCGCGCTGCCCGTCTGCTCTCGCGGTGGATGCTCCGGGGCAGGTTGCGTGCAATGGGGCAGGACAGAACCTGCCCCATTGCACAGAACATGCCCCGATCAGCAGGGCCGGGCCTGGACGGGTTCAGTCCCGTCCGCGGCCGCGCCACCACACGACGACCCACGCGACGAGCGTGCCGGTCAGGATGATCGCCGAGGCGGCGAAAAGCAGGTCGCGCTGATCCATGGGCGTCTCGCTAGAGGACCTCGGGAAGCTCCGACTCGGCGGGCTCGTCGGCGAGCAGTTCGGCGACCGAGTCGAGCACCTCGTCGGGGCGGAACGGGTAGCGCTCGATCTCCGCGGTGTCGCTGATCCCCGTCAGCACCAGCACGGTGTGCAGGCCGGCTTCGATGCCCGCCACGATGTCGGTGTCCATGCGGTCGCCGATCATGCCCGTCGTCTCGGAATGCGCCCCGATGCGGTTGAGTGCGGAGCGGAACATCATGGGATTGGGCTTGCCGACGACGTACGGCTCCTTGCCGGTGGCCTTCGTGATGAGCGCGGCGAACGCGCCCGTGGCCGGGACGATGCCCGCGGGGGTGGGGCCCGTGGCATCCGGATTGGTCACGATGAAGCGTGCGCCGGCGTTGATGAAGCGGATCGCCTTCGTGATCGCCTCGAACGAGTACTGACGCGTCTCGCCGACCACGACGTAGTCGGGCTGGGACTCGGTCATGATGTATCCGGCTTCGTGCAGAGCCGTCGTGAGGCCGGCCTCGCCGATGACGAACGCCGTGCCGCCCGGGAGCTGGGAGCGCAGGAAGTCGGCCGTCGCGAGCGCCGACGTCCAGATGCGATCCTCCGGAACGTCCAGCCCGGATGCTCGCAGCCGCGCGCTCAGATCGCGGGGCGTGAAGATCGGGTTGTTCGTGAGCACCAGGAAGGGGGTGCCGGCGTCGCGCCACTGCGCGAGCAGTTCGGCGGCGCCGGGCACCGGACGGTTGTCGTGCACGAGCACGCCGTCCATGTCGGTGAGCCAGCATTCGATGTCGGAGCGGGAGCGCTTGTGCAGGGCGGGAGTGCGACCTTCGGGCATGGCCTCAGCTTATTGCGCGGCGCGCCCCGTAGTGTCGGTGCAGTGAGCGCCGCACGAGCGGGCTGGGACCCGCGGAACCTCCCGTCGCAGCACGGCCGCGTCTTCCTCGTGACGGGTGCGAACGCGGGGCTCGGATACTTCTCGTCGGAGCAGCTCTCGCGCGCGGGCGCCCACGTCATCATGACCGGCCGCAACCCCCACCGCCTCGCCGACGCCCGCGCGGCGTTGCGGCGGCGCGTCCCCGGCGCGTCCGTGGAGACGATGCTGCTCGACACGAGCAACCTCGGATCCGTGCGAGCGGCCGCGGCATCCGTGGGGGCCCGCGACAGGCTGGACGGCGTGCTGCTCAACGCGGGCGTCGTCCATCCTCCGCGCGAGCGCAGCGTCACCCAGGACGGCAACGAGGTGGTGTTCGCCACGAACGTCCTCGGGCACTTCGCGCTGGCCGGAACGCTCCTGGGCCCCCTCGCCCGCGCCGGCGCGGGGCGGCTCGTGTGGCTCGGGAGCATGTCCACGTCGATGTGGCGGTACGATCTCGCCGACCCGCAGCTGGAACGCGACTACTCCCCGTGGCGCGCCTACGTGCAGTCCAAGATCGCCACTCAGGCCCTCGGCGTCGAGGCCGACCGCCGGCTGCGTGCCGCCGGTTCCCCCGTCTCCAGCATCGTCGCGCACCCCGGATACTCCGTCAGCGGGCGAACCGTCGGCATCGCCGGTGTCAACGAGCCCACGCGCACGGGCCGGTTCGTCGACAACCTGCAGGCCGCGCTGACACAGTCCAAGGAGCACGGGGCGTGGTCGCCCGTTCGCGCGCTCATCGATCCCGACGTCGAGGGCGGCTCGGCGTGGGGACCGGCCGTCGTGACGAAGGGGATGCCGCGGCGCGCGCGCCTCGTCTCGGCCACGCGCTCGCCCGAGGTGGGGGCGCGGCTCTGGGCGTTCTGCGAGGAGACGGCCGCCGTCCGCTGGCCGTGACGGTGCGGCTCAGGCGCTGAGCCACACGATGCGCGCGGCGCCCTCGGGCAGCGACAGCATCCCCGCGGGTGCGTTCACCCTCGTCGCGTCGACGACCGAGACGACCATGCCCACCTCGACCCCCGCCGTCTCGACCGCGCGCAGCATCGCCGGATCGCGGTCGCTCACCCGCAGCACCCGGCCTTCGTGACCCGGGGCGGCGTCGGCGAGCAGGACGAAGTCCTCGCGCTGCACGCCACCCGCGGCATCCGGGATCGCATCGCCGTGGGGATCGAAGCGCGGGTGACCCAGGCGGGCGTCGATGCCGGTGAGGAGGCGGTCGCTGATGGTGTGCTCGAGCACCTCCGCCTCCTCGTGCACCTCGTCCCATGTGTAGCCGAACTCGCGCACGAGCCAGGTCTCGATGAGCCGGTGGCGCCGCACGACGGCCTTCGCCCGCGCCTCGCCCTCGGGGGTGAGCGACACGGGGCCGTACGGGCGGTGGGTGACGAGCCCCTGCGCGGCGAGCTTCTGCACCATCTCGGTGACCGACGATGGGGCGAGGCCCAGCTCGGCGGCCAGCTGCGACGGCGTGATGCGACGCTCCTGCCACTCGGTGTGGTGATAGATCGTCTTCAGGTAGTCGTCGGTCACGGGGCTCGCGGGTGCCACCGGTTCAGGGTACCCGCGTCGCTCAGGCGCCGGTGAAGACGAGCCAGAGCAGCACGCCGTTCAGGCTGATGAGGAAGACGGATGCCGCGACGCCCGCCGCCGTGGTCCAGGCGCGATTGCGGTAGCCCCCGAGGGTGCGCCGCTGCGCCGTCAGCACGACGAGCGGGACGAGGGCGAACGGGATTCCGAACGAGAGGACGACCTGGCTCAGCACGAGCGCGAGGGTCGGGTCGAACCCGATTGCGAGGATGGCGAGGGCGGGCAGCAGGGTCACAAGGCGTCGTGCGAGCAGCGGGATCCGCACGCGCAGCAGACCGTGCATGATCTCCGCGCCGGCGTACGCGCCGACCGATGTGCTCGCCAGCCCGCTCGCGAGGAGGCCGACGGCGAACAGCGTCGCGACGACCGGACCGAGCCCCGCGTCGAGCGCGGCGTACGCACCCTCGAGGCTGTCGGTGCCGGGCACGCCCGCGAGGTTCGCGGCGGCGAGCAGCAGGATGCAGAGGTTGACGGTCCCCGCGACGACCATCGCGATCGAGACGTCCCACCGGGTCGCGCGCAGCAGCCGGAGGGTTCCGACCCCCCGCAGCCGCTCGAGCTCGGCGGCGTCGCGGCGCGCCCCGGCGGCGCGACCCCGGTCCGCGCGGGGGGCGAAGCGGTCTCGTGCGAGCGCCGAGTGCGCGTAGATCGCGTGGGGCATGATCGTGGCACCGAGGATCGACGCGGCGAGCAGCACCGAGCCGGTGTCCTCGAAGCGGGGGACGAGCCCGGAGGCGATGCCCGCGGCATCCGGCGGCCCGACGAAGACTCCGGCGACGAAGCCGACGGTGATGATCGCCATCAGGCCGATCACGACGTTCTCGAAGGGGCGCGGCCCGCGGCGGGACTGCACGAGCAGCAGCGCGATGGACACGAGCCCCGTGATCACCCCGCCCCACACCAGAGGGATGCCGAAGAGCAGGTACAGCGCCACCGCGCCGCCGATGACCTCGGCGATGTCGGTCGCCATCGCGACCAGCTCGGCCTGCAGCCAGTAGGCGCGACGCGGCCACCGACGCCGGATGCGGCGGCCCAGCACCTCGGGCAGGCTCTCGCCCGTGACGATGCCCAGCTTGGCGGAGAGGTACTGGATCAGCCAGGCCATGACGTTGCCCACGACGACGACCCACACCAGCAGGTAGCCGTACTGGGCGCCCGCCGTCATGTTGCTGGCGACGTTGCCCGGATCGAGGTAGGCGACGCCCGCGACGAGGGCGGGACCGATGAGCCACGCGAGCCTCGGCGTGCTCAGGGCGCCACGCGGTGTCTGAGGAGCAGTGGCGTCGTCGACGACGACGGTGTCTTTCGGCATGCCGAAAACATACCGGATGTTTCGGGCGACCGAAATATCCGGTAGCGGCGCTACGCTGGCTCGGTGTCAGAGGATCCCGAGCCGCAGCTGCCCGTGGGCGTCGGACCCTGGCCGGGTGGGCCGGGAGACTGGCCCGAGGACCCTCGCTACGACCGTCAGCTGCTGGCCGAGGGCGACCGGCGCAACGTCGTCGACGGCTACCGGTACTGGACGCTCGAGGCGATCGTCGCCGACCTCGATACGCGCCGCCACCGCTTCCACGTGGCGATCGAGAACTGGCAGCACGACTCCAACATCGGCGCCGTCGTCCGCAGCGCCAACGCCTTCCTCGCCGCCGAGGTCCACATCATCGGACGCCGTCGGTGGAACCGCCGCGGCGCCATGGTGACCGATCGCTACCAGCACGTGCGCCACCACGAGGATGTCGCGTCCTTCGCCGCGTGGGCCGCGGAGGCCGCCCTCCCGATCCTCGCGATCGACAACGTCGCCGGCTCGGTGCCCGTCGACCGCGCCGATCTGCCCGAGCGGTGCGTCCTGCTCTTCGGGCAGGAGGGACCGGGCCTGTCGACCGAGGCGCTCGCCGCGGCATCCGGGATCGTCGAGATCACCCAGTACGGCTCGACGCGCTCGATCAACGCGAGCGCGGCCGCCGCCGTCGTCATGTACGAATGGTGCCGCCGCCACGCGTGAGGCGTCAGTGGACGCCGACGCGCTGCCACTGCGTGCCGCGCACGCGCCAGCCGAGGGTGAGCAGCCGGGCGCACATGTAGACGCCGAAGAACGCGACCGCGAGCCACGCGAGCCCCGCGGCGCCGGAGGCGCCCGTCCACGCCAGGATGCCGAGGGCCGGCAGAAAGGGGACGAGATTCGCTCCCCCCGCGATCGCCAGGTACTTCGCGTCGCCGGCGCCGATGAGCACGCCGTCGAGCACGAAGACGACCCCGCACACGGGCTGGGCGATGGCGAGCACGACGAGTGCGGGCAGGACCAGGGCCGCGAGGCGCTCGTCGCCGGTGAACAGCAGCCCGATCCAGGGAGAGCCGAGCCCGACGAGCGCCCCGACGAGCACGCCGAACCACGCGCCCCACGCGAGGGTGCGCCGCAGCACCCGCCGCACCTGCGGGACGTCGCCCTCGCCGAGGCCCTTGCCCACGAGGGCCTGCGCGGCGATCGCCAGTGCATCGAGCGCGAAGGCGGCCGTCGAGAAGATCGTGAACGCCACCTGCCAGCCCGCGAGCTCCTCGGGTCCCATCCCGGTGGCGACCCCGACGGTGAGCAGGAGCGCGAGGCGCAGGCTGACGGTGCGAAGGAACAGCCATCCCCCGGAGCGGGCCGACCCGCGCACGCCCTCCCGCTGCGGCCGGACGGCGGCGGTGTGCCGTCGCGCCAGCCTGCCGACGACGATGACGTAGGCGGCGACCATTCCCCACTGGGCGATGACGGTGCCGATCGCGGAACCCGCGATCCCCCAGCCGAGGCCGTAGATGAGCGCCCAGTTCAGCAGCGCATTGGCGGCGAATCCGAGGCCGGCGATCCAGAGGGGAGTGACCGTGTCCTGCAGCCCGCGCAGCAATCCCGTCGCGGCGAAGACGATGAGCATCGCGGGCAGCCCGCCCATCGAGAGCCCGAGGTAGGTCTCGGCCTGTTCTGCGACGTCGGGGCCGGGGCCGAACGCGGCCACCATCGCGGGGGTGGTGAGCCAGCCCAGCAGCGCGAGCACGGCGCCGGCGCCGAGCGCGAGCCACATCCCGTCGATGCCCACCGAGACCGCCCGGCTCGGGTCACCCGCACCGAACCGGCGCGCCACGGCGGGGGTCGTCGAGTAGGCCAGGAAGATCATGAGCCCGACGATCGTCTGCAGCACGGCAGCGGCGATGCCGAGCCCCGCCAGCGGGACGACGCCGAGGTGCCCCACGAGGGCGGCGTCGACGATGAGGAAGAGCGGCTCCGCGACCAGCGCGCCGAGCGCCGGCACGGCGAGGCGCAGGATGTCGCGGTTCAGTCGCCGCCCCTCGCCCGCCACCGTCACGCCTCGAGCCTACGAGGCGCAGCGCAGGGACGGTTCTCCCCAGCCGACGGCGCGGCGGGGTCTCCACGGTCGGCGGGGGCGAGCGGGACCGCCGTGTCCGGAACGGCGGAAGCTGGCCCGATGACCGACACCGATCCTCGTCTCGACCGCTCGCGCATCCTCGCCCTCGACACCGACCTCGAGGAGGTGATCGGGCTGCTGCTCGGACGCGCGATCAACCCGCGGCAGCTGTGGCTGCTCTTCCTCGACCACGACGACCGCCTCGCCGACCCGATCATGCCGTGCGACGACTACCCGGCCCGGCCGTCCGATCGCCCGTCCGCGGCCGACCCCCGGGAAGGCGATGCGGCGCACGTGCTGGCGCATCGCCTGGCGTATATCTGCGAGGCGGTCGGCGCCCGCCGGGCGGTGCTCGTGTGGGAGCGCAGGGGACCCCGCCGATTCGGCGCGAACGAGCGGCTGTGGGCGGCTGCCATGGCGAGGGCGTGCGCGAGCGCCCGGGTCGACCTGCGCGCCCAGTACGTGCTGCACGACCGCGGCATCCGCGCGATCACTCCGGACGACTACGCCGAGCCCGAGAGAGCGCGCTGAGGGCGGGTTCCCCTTGCACGTTCGAGTCCCGACCACCTCCCGTGGGAGTACTCCCGAACGGCTGCGCCTATCCTGGACGACATGACCGACGCGCTTCGCTCCGGTCTCGCGCTCGATGATCTGAGCCCCGAGATCCGACCCCAGGACGACCTCTACCGCTATGTGAACGGAAACTGGATCGAGCGGACCGAGATCCCCGACGACAAGGCTCGGTGGGGATCGTTCCACCTCCTCGCCGAGCAGGCCGAGGGCCACGTGCGCGAGATCGTGCAGGAGTCGCAGTCGGCGGAGCCGGGCACCGAGGCCCGCAAGATCGGCGATCTCTTCACGAGCTTCATGGACACCGAGCGGATCGCCGAGCTGGGCGTCTCCCCGATCGCCGCCCAGCTCGAGAGCGTCGACGAGGTCCGTGACATCGCCGGCTTCCTCACGCTCGCGGGCCGTCTCGAGCGGGAGGGCGTGGGCGGCCTCGTCGGCCTGTACGTCGAACCCGATCCCGGCGACCCGCAGCGATACGTCCCCTTCCTCATGCAGGGCGGTCTCTCCCTCCCGGACGAGAGCTATTACCGGCTCCCGAACTTCGCCGATCTGCGCATCGCATTCCGCGCCCACATCGAGACGATCCTGGGTCTCGCAGGCGTCGAGGATGCCGCGGCCGAGGCCGACCGCGTCGTGGCGATCGAGACGGAGCTCGCCGGCCACCACTGGGACAACGTGCGCAGTCGCGATGCCGTCGCGACGTACAACCTCCGCACGTGGGACGACCTCGTGTCGCTCGCGGGTGCGGACCTCTCCCCGTGGCGGAGCGCCGCCGCCCCCGATCACGAAGACGCGTTCGGCGAGGTCGTCGTCTCTCAGCCGAGCTTCATCGAGGGGCTGGGCTCCCTGCTCACGCCCGCGAAGCTGCCGGAATGGCGCGCGTGGCTGCGCTTCAAGATCGTCCACGCCGCCGCCGCGTTCCTCACCGACGAGATCGTGCAGGAGAACTTCTCCTTCTACGGCACGCAGCTGACCGGGGTCCCGGTCAACCGCGAGCGCTGGAAGCGCGGCGTCAGCCTCGCCGAGGCCGCGCTCGGTGAGGCGATCGGCAAGGTGTACGTCGAGCGTCATTTCCCGCTGGCGGCGAAAGAGGCGATGGACGACCTGGTCGCCAACCTCATCGAGGCCTACCGGGAGAGCATCCGGGATCTGCCCTGGATGACACCCGAGACACGGGAGCGCGCCCTGGACAAGCTCGCCAGGTTCACCCCGAAGATCGGCTATCCCGTGAAATGGCGGGACTACTCTGCTCTCGAGATCGACCCGGCCGACCTCGTCGGAAACGTGCGTCGCGCCCACGTCGCCGAGCACGACCGGCAGCTCGGCAAGGTCGGGTCGCCCATCGACCGCGACGAGTGGTACATGACGCCGCAGACCGTCAACGCCTACTACAACCCGCTCATGAACGAGATCGTGTTCCCCGCGGCGATCCTGCAGTACCCGTTCTTCGACGCCGGGCGGGATGCCGCGGCCAACTACGGCGGGATCGGCGCCGTGATCGGGCACGAGATCGGGCACGGGTTCGACGATCAGGGCAGCAGATTCGACGGCGACGGACGACTGCAGGACTGGTGGTCGGAGTCCGATCGCGCCGCGTTCGAGGAGCGTACGAAGAGCCTCATCGTGCAGTACGACGCGCTGTCGCCACGGGGTCTGCCCGACCACCACGTGAACGGAGCGCTCACCATCGGGGAGAACATCGGCGACCTCGGGGGACTGGGGATCGCGCTGAAGGCCTACGCGCTGTCTCTGAACGGCGCCGAGGCTCCCGTGGTGGACGGTCTCACCGGCATCCAGCGCCTCATCCTCTCGTGGGCGCAGGTGTGGCAGCAGAAGGGCCGCGACGCCGAGACGATCCGCTTGCTCACGATCGATCCGCACTCCCCGAACGAGTTCCGCTGCAACCAGATCGTCCGCAACATCGATGCCTTCTACGAGGCGTTCGACGTCACGGACGGTGACGAGCTCTGGCTCGCCGAGGACCAGCGCGTTACCATCTGGTGACTCCGCCCCATCCGGGTGCCGCGGGGGACGGCGCCCGGATGCCGCATCCCCCGCAGACCGAGCACGACAGTAGATCCGACACCCGTGAGGGAAGGAATCCGCTCGTGGGCACGCCTCCTGAGCCAACCCGGGACAGCACCGATTCGCGCGCGGCGCGCCATGGAGGGCGGCGGCGTCCTCGCAGGGAGGCCGCCTCCCGCCGGTCCTTCACGTCAACGCTGTCGGTGCTCGACGAGCTGGCCGCGACCGGGGCGCGCGTCTCGGTGCATGTCCGGGATCTCGATCGCGACTCGGTCGTGCTGGCGGGCGATGACCACGTGACCCAGCCGATAGGAGCGCTCGGGGTGGTGCCTCTGCTGATCGAAGTCGCCGCCCGCTTCGACGACGGATCGGTGGATCCTCTCGAGATCGTGGAGCGCGGGGATGCCGACGCCGCCGGCGCCTCCGGCCTCTGGCGTCACCTCGCCGCGCCCGCCCTGCCCCTGCGCGATGTCGCCGTCCTGGCGGCGTCCGCGGGCGACGCCCGGGCCGCGAACCTGCTGCTGGAGCGGGTGGGACTCGAGGCGGTGCACCGCAGGATCACGGAGATAGGGCTCGCCCGGGCCGCCGTGCTCGACCGCTTCCGCGACGAGCGCGGGCCGGATGATGCGCCCCACTTCGCGCTCGGCTCGGCGAAGGAGCTGGCGGAGGTCTTCGCCGCGCTCGTCAACACGACGCTCGTCAGCGCGGCGGTGAGCGCCCAGGTGGCGGAGTGGCTCTGCCTCAACCACGATCTCTCGCTCGTCGCGGCCGCGACAGGGCTCGATCCGTTCGCGCACGACGACGACGACCACGGACTGCTGTTCATCAACAAGACCGGCAGAGACCGCGGCGTCCGTGCCGAGGCGGGGGTGCTGGCGGGACCTCGCGCGGGCGTCGCCTATGCGCTCGTGGTGTGCTTCGACGATCTGTCGATCATGCATCGGCTGCGCGCGCACGAAGCGTTCCGCACGCTCGGGGTCGACCTGATGGAGTACGTGTTCTGACGGGAGGCGATGCGCCGCGGTCAGTCCTGCGCAGTGATCTCATCGACGAGATCCAGGCCCCGGCGCGCCCAGGCGATCTCGCTGCGAGCGCGCTCGACGAGGCCCTCGTAGGCGAACCGCTTCCACGCGATGGTCTCGGCGTGCCCCTCTGCGGGGGTGGCCTCCAGTCGCCGCACGAGCATGGGGTTCGAGAGATGCTCGATGTGGGTGAGCTCGCCCTCCCACTGCTCCAGCTCGCCCTCCCACTGGACGATGTGCGCCCGCAGGAAGGCGCGGGCGGCATCCGCGGTCGTCGTCTCGAGGTACGCCGCGCGAAGGTGGGCGGGGTCGCGGACGCGCTGGTAGTCGAGCGGAGTGCGCATCCACTCCAGGAACGCCTCATGTCCCGCCGGCGTGACGTGGTAGACGCGGCGCGTGCCGCGCTCGCCGCGCGGCTGCTCCTCGCCTTCGATCAAGCCCTCCGCCTGCATCTTGCGCAGTTCGGGGTAGATCTGGGAGTCGGGGGCGTGCCAGACGTGGCCCACCGACTGCGTGAATTGCTTCTGCAGGTCGTAGCCGGACAGCGGTCCCACCCGAAGCAGCGCGAGAAGCGCGTATCGCAGGCTCATCCGGTTCCCCTCGTCACGATCAGGGTGAGGCTATCAATGGTTCGAGGGGGCCCGAGCAGAAGCTCGGGCCCCCTCGGGTCTCACGGTGGGCTCAGTCCTTGTAGCCCGTGCGCCAGCCGCCCTGGTACGTCGCGCGGGCAACGGTCGAGTACGGCACGGGGCTCACGACGGCGCGGACCTCGGTCTGCTCGTGCGGCTCGACGGAGGCCTTCTTGGAGCCGCCGTTCGGCTCACCCCACACGACCTTGAGCTCGGTGCCCTCGGGGACGTTCGGGTCGAGGGTCGCCAGCGACAGGCCGCGGCGCTCGTTCGCCGAGTAACCGGTGAACATCGAGTAGCCCACGACGGTGCCATCGGCATCCACGACGGCGTCGTAGTTGGCCGAGCCGTAGTTGGCCAGCGGCAGGTCGAAGAACTTGTAGTGGGGGCCGTCGACGTTCAGCAGCGACGTCCACACCTTGCCGAGGTCCTCGGCGTCCCAGGCGAGGGTGACCTTCTTGCGCTGGGCGGCGGGGTCCATCTTCTCGAGCGCGTCGCGGCCGATGAAGTCGTGGTCGAACTTCACGAACGAGCCGTAGCCGAGCTCCCACGGGGTGAGGTAGTAGTCCTCGATGTTGTCGGAGACGAACGAGCCGGCGAGCGTGCCGGTGGCCTCGTAGCTGTCGGCCGGCAGCCACTCGCGGTAGGCCTGCTCCTCGGCGCCGGTGTAGATGGCGGGCAGCGGCGAGGGGATCCAGCCGGACTCCAGCGTGTTCGACGGGTACGCGCGCGATCCGACGGGCAGCAGCCCGAACTCGGCGCCGGCCTCGACGATCAGGTCGCGGATCTTGTGGTGGTCCGCGTACGGGCCCCAGATCTCCAGCCCGGGTGCGCCGGCCATGCCGTGACGCAGCGTGCGGACGTTCATGCCGCCGATCTTCATCTCCGACATGTTGAAGAAGCCGAGCTTCTCGAGCGGTCCGCCGTTGAGCTTCTCGATGACGGCCCAGGCGTTGGGGCCCTGGATCTGGAAGCGGTAGTACTTGCGCGCGACCGCGTCGCCGTAGGGGCGCGAGGGCGAGCGGCGGTCGACGACGACCTCCAGGTTGGAGTATCCGCCGGTCTCGCCGTGGAACATCAGCCAGTTCGACGCGGGCGCGCGGCCGACGTAGACGTACTCGTCCTCGGCCTCGCGGAAGAGGATGCCGTCGCCGATGACGTGGCCCGAGGCCGTGGTCGGGACGTACTGCTTGGCCTTGTTGACCGCGAAGTTCGCGACCGAGTTGATGGCCGTGTCCGAGATCAGCTTGATGGCGTCGGAGCCCTTGAGGAACACGTTGTCCATGTGGTGCGACTGGTCGTAGAGCACGGCGGTGTCGCGCCAGGCCTTCTGCTCCTTGATCCAGTTCTGGAAGTCGGCGGGGACGACCGGGTAGATGTAGGAGCCGATCTGCGAGTTGCGAAGCAGCTCGACCGGGCTTCCGGCCTGATCGATGACTTCCTGAAGATTCTTGGGTGCCACGATGAACCTCTCTTTGTTGTGGATGGTGTCAGAAGACGATGGTGTGGTTGCCGTGTCGGATGACGCGGTCTTCGGCGTGCCACTGGACGGCGCGGGAGAGCACGGCGCGCTCGACGTACGCTCCGCGGGCCTGAAGGTCCGCGGCGGTCATCGAGTGGTCGACCCTCGCGACGTCCTGCTCGATGATGGGCCCCTCGTCGAGGTCCTTCGTCACGTAGTGGCTGGTCGCGCCGATCAGCTTGACGCCCCGCTCCTTGGCCTTCTTGTAGGGGCCGGCGCCGATGAAGGCGGGCAGGAACGAGTGGTGGATGTTGATGACGGGCACCTCGACGGCGTCGAGGAAGTCCTCGGAGATGATCTGCATGTAGCGGGCCAGGACGACGAAGTCGACGTTGCCCTTCAGCAGTTCGAGGATCCGCGCCTCGGCCTCGCTCTTGTCGGGCCCCTGCGAGGGGACGTGGAAGAACGGTATGCCGAAGGAGCGGACATCGTCGGCGACGTTGGTGTGGTTGCTGATCACCATGGGGATCGTCACGGGAAGCTCGCCGCGGCGGTGGCGCCACAGCAGCTCCAGCAGGCAGTGATCCGACGTGGACGCGAGGATCGCCATCCGCTTCGGCACGGACTGGTCGGTGAGCTTCCACTCCAGGCCCAGCCCGCCGACGGTCTCGGCGAGGTCGGCCTCGATCTCGGGCATCGCGGCGGCGAGGTTGGGGCGGTGGAACACGACGCGTTGGAAGAACGCGCCGCCGTCGGCGTTGTCGGAGTACTGATCCAACGCCACGATGTTGCCCTTGTTGCGGCTCACCAGCGCGGAGACCGCCGCGACGATCCCGGGCTGGTCCGGGCCGTGGACGATCAGGCAGGCGTGGTCGCGCAGCGCTTCGTTGTGCACGGTCATGGAGGGCTCCTTAGGACTGGGATGCGGAGTACTGCCGCACCCATTCCGACGTCGCGAGCAGGCCACCGAACGTGTAGAAGTGCAGCTTGACGTCTCCGGATGCCGGATCCTGCGCCAGCAGCGCGGAGAGGTCGGACACGAACTTATCGGGTCCGGCGGTGCCCATGAGGTTGGTCAGGGAGAAGCCGTACTTCTTCACGATCATCGCGTTCGCGCCCACGCCGAAGCGCCGTGCGAAGTTGATCAGGCGCTTGATGCCGGCCGGTCCCGGAGTGCCGATGCGGATCTGGGATTCGATCCCGCGGGAGCGCACGCCGTCGATCCACGCCATCACCGGGTCGGTGTCGAAGGCGAACTGGGTGAGGATGACGGCATCCAGGCCCTGCTCCTTCAGCGCGGCGGACTTGTCCTCCAAGTGGCGCCACAGCACGTCGGTCTTGATGTCGGGGTGGCCCTCGGGGTACCCGGCGATCGAGACCTCCTTGACCCCGTACTTCTGCAGCAGGCCCGTCTGGATGACCGACAGCGAGTCGGGGTAGGGGCCCTCGGGCTCGGCGGGGTCGCCGCCGACGGAGAAGACGTGCTCGGTCGCGCCGACCTCCTGCAGGCGGCCGAGGAACTCCTCGAGCTGGTCCTGCGACGACAGGCGCCGGGCCGAGATGTGCGGGACGGGGATGAATCCCATGTCCTTCACGGCCTTGGATGCCGACACGCGCATGTCGAGATCCTCGTTCCCGAGGAACGTGACGTTGATCTTCGTGCCGGCGGGGATCGAGTGCGCCGCCTCCTCGAGGCCGGGCACATCCTTTCCGGTCATCTCGAGCGAGAAGTCGCTCACCAGCTTCAGGGCTGCCGCGGGATCCGCGGCGGGGGTGTTTCGAGACACTGATCGGGGTCCTTTCCGCTCTCAGTCGGAGCGCTTCGTCGCGTCTCCCGAGAGGCACTTTACCTATGCGCATAGGGATTGTCCATAGGCATATCGAGAGGGGGATCGTTCTGGCTGCGTCACACGGAACATGTGCACGGCGAACCCCTCGGCGGTAGGGCCAACGTTCTACTAACTCATGACGCGGCCCTTCGGGCTGCGGCAAGACGACGCTGCTCAAGTGCATCGCCGGTCTGCTGGCGCCCACCTCGGGAACCGTCGAGCTCGACGGGGAACGGGTGTCCGCGCCGCCGCCGAACATGGCGCTGGTCTTTCAGGAGTACGGCCGTTCCCTCTATCCCTGGCTGACGGTCCGGGGAATGTGGAGCTGCCGCTCAAGCACAAGCGCCACAGCCGCGCCGACCGCGACAGGCTCATCGACGACGCGCTGACCGCCGTCGGTCTCGAGCACGCCGGCGGCAGCTACCCATGGCAGCTCTCGGGCGGCATGCAGCAGCGCGTGGCCATCGCCCGCGCCGTCGCATATCAGCCCGAGGTGCTGATCATGGACGAGCCCTTCGCCGCGGTGGACGCTCAGACCCGCGCGGATCTCGAGGACCTCGTGCGCACCCTCCACCGCGAGCGGGGCATGTCGATCCTCTTCGTCACGCACGACATCGACGAGTCCGTGTATCTCGGAGAGCGCGTGGTCGTGCTGTCGAAGTCGCCGACCTGGGTGCAGGAGGACCTGGCCATCGATCTGCCCGACGCGCGCGACCAGATCACCACCCGGGCGCTGCCCCGTTTCACCGAGCTGCGCACGCACGTCTACGAGCAGATCCAGCGCGCCAAGCGCGGTGAGGCGGTCCGTCCGGTGTCGGCCGCGTGAACCCCCCGCAGGTGATGCCGGGCGTCGATCCCGGCGGGGTCGTGGCGGTCAGGGACGGCACCGCGCTGCCGCGCAAGCCGCGCCAGTTGCTGCTGGCGCTCTTCGGCGAGTACGTGTGCGACCGGTACTTCGAGCCGCTGCGCGCGGCGGTGCTTCTGACCGTCCTGGAGGACGCCGGCGTCGCGGGCCCCGCCGTGCGCACCAACCTCGACCGGATGGTGGACAGCGGGTTGATCGAGCGGCGGCGTCTCGGCCGGGAGATCGGCTTCGTGCTGACGGCGCACGGCATCGAGGTGCTGCGGGAGGCATCCCGGCGCGTGAACAGCCCGACCCCCTTCGCGCCGTCGGGTGCGGGGTGGACGCTCGTGACGTTCACGGTTCCCGAGGAGCAGCGGACGCTGCGGCACCGGCTCCGGGCGGCGCTGACCTGGTCGGGTTTCGCTCCGCTGCGCGACGGGCTGTGGATCGCGCCCGGCGAGGTCGATCTGGCCGGCGCGCTGGCCGCGATCATCCCCGACCTGCCCGCAGGGTCCGTGACGGCGTTCGCGGCCCAGGAGCTCCCGGGCTTCCCGATGGTCGACGCCGTGCGCACCGCGTGGGACATCGACGCGATCCGCGGCGCTCACCACGAGTTCCTCGCCAGGTGGGAGAGCTTCTCGCCTCCCGACGAGCGGGGAGCCCTGGCGGCGCGGATGCTGCTCGTGGCCGACTGGCTCGCGCTGCTGCGGCTCGACCCCGCGCTGCCGCGCGAGTACATGGACGCCCAGTGGCCCGCCGCCCGCCGGGTCGCCCGTCAGAGGCCGGCCGCGAGGGCGTCGCTCTCGAGCTGCTGGAGTTCGCGCGTCTTCTCGAGCATCCGCCTCAGCAGCGTGTTCAGCGCGTCGATGTCGTCGGCGGACAGATCGGCCAGGATGATCTCCTGGCCGCGCAGGGAGATGGGGAGCATCGCGTCGTGCATGCGCGCCCCCTCGGGGGTGAGATACATGGGACGAGAGCCCCGGGGGCCGTCGAAGAGGATGACGAGCCCGCGGTCGACGAGGGTGTTGACGCTCTTGGAGACGACGGCCTTGTTCACGCCGATGAAGTCGGAGACGTCGGTCGCGGCGGATCCCGGCTTCATCGCGAGGACGGAGATCACCCGCCAGTCGTTGGTGCCGAGACCGAATCGTCGTCGCAGCTCGTGGGACTCGCGCCAGACGAGGGCGTTCGAGAGCAGGGCCAGCAGGCGGGGCGTGAAGTTCTCGGGGTCGATCGAATCGGTGATCGGCTCGGTGACGGCGTTCGAGGCGGCTGCGGCCGCCTCCCGGGCGGCATCGCGTGCCCTCTTCTTCGCCATGCGGTTCCTCTCGACCCTCGTCGATCCCACGGTCACGGTGCCTTCGGTATGCATGAGTCTCCCAGAAAGGACGGGATCCGGCCCCGCATTTGGGGGCCGGATCCCGTCGTATCGATGTTCGCGCGTGGTGTTAGTGGGCCATGTTTGCGAGGGCTTGGGGGTCGATGGTGGCGATGGAGCGGGTGTCTTGGAAGGCGCGGATGCCTTCGATTCCTTGTTCGCGGCCGTAGCCGGATTGCTTCATGCCGCCGAAGGGGGCGCGGAGGTCGAGGCGGGTGGCGCCGTGGTCGTTGATCCAGACGTATCCGCAGATCAGTTGGGAGCCGACGCGGTGGGCGGTGTCGGGGTCGGCGGTCCAGACCGATCCGCACAGTCCGCCCCAGGTGTCGTTGGCGAGGCGGATGGCTTCGTCTTCGGTGTCGAAGGGGATGATGGGGATGACGGGTCCGAATTGTTCCTGGGTGACCACGCGCAGGCCCGGGTCGGGGTCGATGACGATCGCGGGGCGGAGGAAGTTGCCGCCGGCGAGGTCTCCGGTGGGGAGGGTGCCGTATTCGCGGACGTCGGCGCCGGCGTCTTTGGCTTCTTGGATGATCTCTTCCACGAATGCTTTCTGCGCGCCCTGGTGGAGGGGTCCCATGGTGGTGGCCTGGTCCAGGCCGTGTCCGAGGACGACGTTTTTCAGGCGGTTTTCCAGGCCGGTGACGAGTTCGTCCAGGCGGGAGCGGTGCACGAAGACGCGTTTGGCGTTCATGCAGATCTGTCCGGTGCTGTCGTAGATCGCGGCGTAGAGGCGGTCCAGGTGGGTGTCATCGAGGATCGCGTCTTCCAGGAACACCGCCGCGTCGTTGCCGCCCAGTTCCAGGGTGACGCGGGTGAGGGAGCGGGCGGCCATCTCGGCGATGCGCTTGCCGCCGCCGACGGACCCGGTGAAGCAGACCTTCGCGATGTCGGTGTTCTGGATCAGGCCGGACATGTTCTCGTCCTTGCCGGTGACGATGTTCAGCACCCCGGCGGGCAGTTTCTCCGCCACCCGCTGCACCAGCCGGGTGGTCGCCAGCGGCGCCGAGGGCGGCGGCTTGACGATCGCGGTGTTCCCCGCCAGCAGCGCGTGGGGCAGCGCCGCTCCCAGGATCGCGATGGGCCAGTTGAACGGCACGATGATCGTCACCGCACCCAACGGCTGGTAGGACACCTCGGTGGAGACGGGGATGTGTCCGGGGACCACCGGCAGCGTCTTGGACGCCTCGACCTCGTCGGCGAGCATCAACGCGAGGTTCCACCGGATCTCGAACACCAGCGCGTCCACCCACGCCTCCAACCGCACCTTCCCGTTCTCCAACGACAAGATCTCCGCGTCCGCGTCCCGGTCATCCCCGATCCCCGCGATCGCGTCGGCCATCAACCCGGCCCGCTCCGCCGCCGACAACCCCGACCACGCCGGGAACGCCGCGTTCGCCGCCGCGACCGCGTCCGCGACATCCCCCGCCGACGCCGACGCGGCCTCACCGACCACCACACCCGGCCTCGCCGGATCCACCACACTCAACACCTCACCGGTATGACGCTCCACGCCCCCGATGAACAACCCCGTCCGCACACCCGCGGAAATCTGTGTATCGGTCATCTCGACTACGCACCTCTCTGTGTCTGTCGTCGCCCGGAAGGACCGGGCCTTCACCTCCGCGCTCAGGCCGCGAGGAGGCAGCCGGATCCATTGGTGGTCGGCTCAACGAGTTTATAAGCATTCCTGTTTACTTGTAAATGAGTTCGTGCTAGCGTCACTCGCGTCGCCGCCGGAGCAGGCGGGGACGAGCAAGCGAAGTCGACGACGACGACGTGCGCACAGCGCCCGCGACGCCGTCTTCCGTGTCATCGATGAGGAGACATGATGAGCCCCGCACCCGAGCGTGCCACCACCGATCGACCCAGCGTCGAGCAGCTCGAAGAGCTCGCCTACGAGTTGCGCGCCAAGCTGCTGCACCTGTGCGGCACGTACGAGGGAGCCGTCCACATCGGCGGCGATCTTTCCTCGGCCGACATCCTGACCGCGCTCTTCCACTACGGCCTCGAGGTCGATCCCACCGACATCGCCAACCCGACGCGCGACCGCTTCGTCCTGAGCAAGGGCCACGCGGCCGTCTGCATGTACATCGCGATGGCGATGCGCGGATTCTTCTCCTACGACGGGATCGTCGAGACCTACGGTCAGCTCGACAGCGCGTACGGCATGCACCCGTGCAAGGTGCAGCTGCCGGGCGTCGAGTGCTCCACCGGCTCGCTCGGGCACGGGCTGCCGCTCGCCGTCGGCATGGCATTGAGCGCCCGCGGCCGGGGGGAGACGCATCGCGTCGTGACCCTGATGGGCGACGGCGAGACGGGCGAGGGGTCGGTCTGGGAGGCCGCCCTGGCGGGCAGCTCCAACAAGCTGGGAAACCTCGTCGCCGTCATCGACCGCAATCGCCAGCTCATGACGAGCTTCGACGAGGAGCGGGTGACGCTGGAGCCCTACGCGGACAAGTGGGCCGCCTTCGGCTGGAACGTCGTGCACATCGACGGCCATGACATGGCTGCTCTGGTCGCCGCGATCGATGACCTGCCGGCCACCGACAGCGACAAGCCGACCGTGATCGTCGCCGAGACGATCAAGGGCAAGGGCGTCGACTTCATGGAGCACAACCTCGCCTGGCATGCCGGCTCGCTCGGCGCCGCCGACCTCGAACGAGCACTCAAGGCCCTCGAGGCCACCCGTGAGAAGGAGTCCGTCTGATGCCCGTTACCTTCACCTTCGGTGACTTCCTCGGCGCGCGGTCCGTCATCGGCGCGACCTTGGCCGAGCTCGGTCAGGAACACGACAACCTGTGGGTTCTGACGCCCGACATCGGCGCCACCCTGGTCGAGTTCCGCGACACGTACCCCGAGCGCTTCCTCGACGTCGGCCTCTCCGAGCAGGCGTGCGTCGGCATCGCGGCCGGCCTCGCGTACGACGGCAACATCCCCGTCGTCTCCGGGATGCTCCCCTTCCTCTCCATGAGGGCCCTCGAGCAGGTGCGCACCGATGTCTGCTACCCGAACCTGCCCGTCAAGATCATCGGCACCCACGGCGGGCTGGTGGGCAACGGCGGCTCCACGCACTACGCGGTCGAGGATCTCGCCCTCATGTGCGCGCTCACGAACATGACGGTCACCTCGATCGGCGATCCGCTCATGGTCGGGGAGATCATCCGGCAGTCGATGGCGATGAGCGGGCCGATCTACATCCGCCTCGCCGTCGGCAAGAAGGACAAGGTGCTCTACGAGCCGGGTCAGCACGAGGTGCGGATCGGCAAGGGCATCGTCGCCCGCGAGGGCACCGACGCGACCATCTTCACGCACGGCACGGTCGTGGCGCAGGCGCTCGACGCCGCCGAGGAGCTCGCGAAGGACGGCCGATCGATCCGCGTCGTGGACATGTTCACCCTGAAGCCCATCGACGAGGAGCTGATCGTCCGATCGGCGGCGGAGACCGGAGGACGCTTCGTCGTGCTCGAGGATCACCTGGCCTACGGAGGCCTCGCATCGCGCATCGCGGACGTGGTCGCCGACCGCGGCATCCGTCTCGAGGCGTTCGAACGGCTCGGCATCCCGCAGGTGTACGCGGGCTTCGGCGAGGATGAGCAGCTGCGCGACAAGCACGGCTACGGACTGGCCGACACCGTCGCCGCGCTGCGGCGGGTCATCGCCGCCTAAACCTGCGCATCAGCGCTCAACGGAGAGACGAATGAGAACAGTAGCCGTCACCAAGATCGGCAGTCTCCGGGACCCCGACGAGGGTGCCCGCGGACGCATCGGGGTCGTGGACTTCCCCGATCAGCCGCTCGGTCCCGAGGACGTGCGCATCCGCGTCGCCTACGCGGCGATCTGCGGATCGGACCCGCATCTGGCCGAGGGATTCTTCGGCACCGACGTGCCGATCGGGCTCGGCCACGAGCTGTCGGGCGTCGTCGAGGCGCTCGGTGAGCGCGCGGTCCGCAACGGACTGCGCGTGGGGGATCGCGTCGCGGGGAACTTCCTGCGCTTCTGCGGCACCTGCCGTCCCTGTCAGGACGGGCGCCAGCAGTTCTGCGAGAACATCCAGGAGTACAACCGTCCCGGGATGGCCGAGACGGTCACGTGGCACGAGTCGCAGGTGTATCGCCTGCCCGATGAGGTGTCGCTGCTGAAGGGCTGCCTCCTGGAACCGACGTCGGTCGCGGTCCGCATCGCCGACAAGACCCGCATCCGGGTCGGCGACCGCGTCGCCGTGTGCGGGGGCGGCCCGATCGGACAGCTCGCCTTGCAGGTCATGCGGATGTACGGGGCGACGAGCCTGACGATGATCGAGCCGATCGCCGAGCGCCGGGAGATGGCGCTCAGGCACGGCGCGCAGCACGTGATCGACCCCGTGTCGGAGAACCAGTTCGCGCGGGCCGACGAGATCACCGACGGGCGCGGATACGACGTCGTGATCGACGCATCGGGATCCGTGCGGGCCGTCAGGGGCCTGCTCGACATCGCGGCCAAGGGCGGCACAGTCGTCTACGGCGCGATGTACCCGCACGACTTCGAGATGCCGCTGGGGCTCTCCGACTACCTCTACCTGAAGGAGCTGACGCTGACCGGGGTGTTCGTGTCGCCCTACGCCTTCCCTCGGGCGCTCCAGATCCTCCCGCACCTCGAGGTCGACGAGCTGACGGCGGCGGTGTTCGACCTCGACGACGCCGTCGCGGCGTTCGAGGCGCACATGAGCGGGCGACACCCCAAGGTGATCATCCGCTGCAACGACGTCGAGTCCGCGGCGGGGGAGGGAACGCCGTGAGCGGCCCGTCGACGTCCGCCGCGACGGATGCCGCAGCCCTCGAGCCGACCCCGGCGCTGGAGGCGCGCGACATCGTCAAGCGCTTCGACGGCGTCCACGCCCTCAGCAGGGCGCGTCTGTCGGTGCGGGCGGGCGAGATCCACGCGCTGCTCGGGGAGAACGGTGCCGGCAAGTCCACCCTCATCAAGGTCGTCACGGGTCTGTACGACCCCGACGAGGGCGCCCTTCTCCGGGATGGCGAGCAGGTGGAGTTCGCCAACGTCCGGGAGGCCAATCGCGCCGGAATCGTCGCGCTCTACCAGGAGCTGTCGATCATCCCCTCGCTGAGCGTCGCGGAGAACATCCTCCTCGGCGACCAGACGCCCCGGAGCGGGGGCATCGTGCGGTGGCGAGCGCTGCGGCAGCGCGCGAAGGCCCAGCTCGAGCGGATCCGCCAGCGGATCCCCCTCGGCAAGCTCGCCGGCGAGCTCTCGCCCGTGCAGCAGACGATGGTGGCCTTCGCCCGGGCACTCGCGACCGACGCGAAGGTGCTGATCCTCGATGAGCCGACCGCGTCGCTGACCGACGTCGAGATCGTCGAGCTCTTCTCCGTCCTTCGTCGCCTGCGCGACGAGGGCGTCGCGATCGTCTATGTCTCGCACCGCCTCGAGGAGGTCTTCGAGCTGTGCGATCGCCTGACGATCATGCGCAACGGCGAGACCATCGTCACCAAGCAGGTCGCGGACTCCCACATCGACGAGGTCATCTCCACGATGGTGGGTCGTGCGAGCGGCGAGCTCTACCCCGACCGCACGACGGCGACGACCGACGTCGCGCTCGTCGTCGAGGGCCTGCAGGGCCGGAAGGTGACGGATGTCTCGTTCGTCGCCCACCGCGGAGAGGTGCTCGGCATCGGAGGGCTCGCGGGGGCGGGCCGCAGCGAGCTTCTGCGCATCCTCTCGGGCGCGCAGAAGCACAAGGCCGGCACGATCGTGGTCGACGGGGTGACGCTGCCGCACTCTCCCGGCGTCGGCAGGGCGCTCCAGGCCGGCGTCGCGCTCGTGCCCGAGGAGCGGCGCACGCAGGGCGTCGTGCTCGGCATGACGATCCGCGACAACATCGCGCTGGCCAACATCCCCTCCGTCAGCGCTGCGGGCGTCGTCTCGGGCGCCAAGATCTCCGACATCGTCCGCAAGGGCATGTCCGATCTTCAGATCAAGGCGCGCAGCGCGGGACAGTACGTCGGCGAGCTCTCGGGCGGCAACCAGCAGAAGGTGGTGCTCGCCAAGATGCTCGCCCGCAACCCGCGCGTGCTGCTGCTCGACGAGCCCACCCGCGGGATCGATGTCGGCACGAAGGCCGAGATCTACCGCCTCATCAGGCAGCTCGTCGCTCAGGGGACGACGGTGATCGCCGTCAGCTCCGAGCTGCCCGAGCTCATGGGAATGAGCGACCGGATCCTCATCATGCACGAGGGTCGCATATCCGGAGAGGTCCGCGCGGAAGACGCGGACGAAGAGCTGTTGCTGTCCTACTGCTATGGAAAGGCCGACCGATGACCACCACACGTAACCCCGGGCTGGAGGATGCCGCAGAGCTGCGGTCGGGGCCGAAGAGCTCCGTCGGGCAGCGCCTGCTCTCGGGCGGCACGGTGCTCGCGCTGGTGCTGCTCATCATCTTCTTCTTCGCCATGCGCCCGGACGTGTTCCTCACGTTCACCAACGTGCGCAACATCCTCTACCAGGTGGCGATCCTCGCCATCATCGCGGGGGCGCAGACGATCGTCATGGTGGTCGGCGACTTCGACCTGTCGGTGGCGGCGACGTCCGCGCTCGCCGGCGCGGTGGCCGCATCGCTGATGCTCGCCGGGATGCCGGTGGCCCTCGCCATCCTCATCGCCATCATCGTCGGCACCCTGATCGGGCTCGCGAACGGCCTGCTCGTGGCCTATCTCAATCTGTCCGCGTTCGTCGCGACGCTTGCGACGCTGACATCCGTCACGGGCCTGGCGTTCCTCGTCACCAACGGCACGACGCTGTTCAACCTGCCGGCGGAGTTCAACGTGCTCGGACAGGGGAGATTCCTCGAGGTGCCGCTGCCCGTGTTCATCGCCGTGGCCATCTCGGTGATCCTCTGGTTCGTGCTGCGGTACACCACGGTGGGCCGCCGCTGGTACGCCACGGGCGGCAACGCCGAGGTGTCGCGACTGTCGGGCGTGAACGTGAGGATGTCGCGGCTGACCGCCTTCACGGTCGCCGGTGCCGTCGCGGCCATCGGCGGCATCCTGCTCGCCGCGCGCCTGGGAAGCGCGAGCGCGGTCCAGGGCGAGGACAACCTGCTCTTCTCCGTCGCGGCCGTCTTCCTCGGCATGACGGTGGTCCGCTCCGGCGCGGCCAACATCGTCGGCACGATGGTGGGCGTCGCGATCATCGGGGTGATGAGCAACGGGCTCAACATCCTCGGCGTCAACGCCTACGTCCAGCAGGTGGTCACGGGCCTCATCATCATCGCGGCCGTCACCCTCTCGTCGTTCAAGAACCGGGAGAGGTAGTCACCCGATACCTCCTCCCTCCGGGCGCGGCCTGCCGTACCCGGGCACCAGGAAAACACGCAACTGCAACAAAGGAGTAGACAAGTGCGTACATCATTCAAGGCGCTGGTGGCCGCGGCCGCCGTCGCGACGCTCGCTCTGACCGGATGCTCGACCGGCTCCGCCGATGGCGGGGGCGGAGGCGAGGACGGCGACCCGTTCAAGGTCATCGCCTTCACCTCGGGAAACCAGACCCCCGTCGGCGCATGGTGGGTCAAGGCGGTGGAGGAGCAGGCCGAGGAGCTCGGCTGGGACCTCACGATGATCCAGGGTGACTTCGACTTCCAGAAGATGAACCCCGCGGTGGAGAGCGCGATCGGACAGGGCGCGGATGCGATCTTCGACGGCTACACCGACGTCGCCTCGATCGGATCCATCGTCACGGCGGCCAAGGACGCCGGCATTCCGATCTTCGCGATCGACTCGGGCACCGAGGCCAACGATGCGTTCGCGATCAACATCACCGCCAATCAGGAGATGATCGTCGACCAGACCGTGGGTGCGCTCGACGAGGCGCTCGGCGGCCTCGATGGCAAGAACATCATGGTGATCGGGCACGACCCCCACCCCGGCATCCGCATGCGCGCGGGGCTCGCCGAGGAGGCTCTGAAGGAGGCCGGCGCGACGATCGCGGGCGGCTCGATCCAGAAGGTCGCCTCTCCGGCGACGGGTCGCACGGAGGCGCTCGCGCTCGTGCAGGACTACCTCGCGGCGAACCCCGGCGGCCTCGACGGAGTCTGGGTCGGCTGGGATGACGCCGCCCTCGGCGCCGCGCAGGCTATCACCGAGGCGGGAGCCGATGCGAAGGTCACCGGCGTCGACGCGGTGAGCGAGGCGATCGCGGGTGTGAAGGCCGGGGGCGCGATGCTCGCCACCGTCGAGCAGCCGTGGCCGATGATCCTCGACACGGTCATGGACCACATCGTGGCCTACCAGGAGAGCGGCACGCTGCCCGACACCACCTTCGAGATGGCCGACACGACGCTCGTGACGATCGACAACGCCGACGCGATCACCCCGTCCGACCAGCTGGGCTGACGCCCGCACTACCGGGGGAGGCGGTGAGCTCCGCCTCCCCCGGTCCTCACACCCGTCCCCGCGTCGCGCATCGTGACGCAGAAGGAGAATCATGCGTTTGCAGGACAAGGTCGCCCTCATCACGGGCGGCGCAAGCGGAATCGGTCTCGCGACCGTCGAGAAGTTCGTCGCGGAGGGGGCGAAGGTGGTCGTCGCCGACGTCAACGCGGAGCGCGCGGCGACCGTCGCCGATCGGCTGAACGCGGACACGCCGGACAGCGCGACGTCGTTCGGAGTGGACGTGTCGGTCTTCGCCGAGGTCGAAGCCGCCGTCCAGCACGCCGTCGACGTGTTCGGCCGGCTCGACGTCATCTTCAACAACGCGGGCATCGCGGGCGGCAAGCCGCTTCTCGAGCACGACCCCGCCGTCGACTACGAGCCGATGATCCGGATCGATCAGGACGGCGTGTACTACGGCATCCTCGCCGCGGGACGGCAGTTCCGTGCACAGGGCGGCGGTGGTGTGATCATCAGCACCTCCTCCATCTACGGCGAGCAGGCCGCGGAGCTGTCGTTCACGTACAGCGCGGCGAAGGCGGCCGTGATCTCGTTCACCCGGTCGGCGGCGTACGAGCTCGCGCAGTACGGCACGCGCGCCGTGGCGATCACTCCGGGCCGCGTCGGCACCGCCATCATCAACCAGTTCTCGGACGAGCTGAAGGCCACCTTCGCTTCCGAGCAGCTGCGCGGCACGATGACGGAGCCCGAGGAGATCGCCAACGTCGTGGCCTTCCTCGCCTCGGACGAGGCGAACGTCATCAACGGCACCGTCGTGCACGTGGACGACGGCTACTCGGTCTTCAAGCAGCGGCTCGACCTGCCGACGTTCTGAGGCGGTGCAGCGATGACGACCGACCATGACGCCGGGGCGCTGGATGTGGCATGCCACCTCAACGTGCTCCTGGCCGATGCCTTCTCGGATCTCGTCCCCGCGGCGCTGAGCGCCGTGGTGGCCGCGGGCTACCGCCGCGTCGTGCTCCCTCCGCTGGATCCGGACGCGACGGACACTGCCCACCTGCGCGACGTGCTCGCGGCGCACGACGTGTCGCCGATCACGATCGCCGGGCAGGCTCCGGGGGCCGATGTGTCCTCCGCAGATCCGCAGGAGCGCGCCGCGGGGGCGGCGATGCTGCGGGCGGCCCTGGACCTGACGGTCGCCCTGCGCGGCGACCAGATGAACGGCGTCCCGTACGGGCTCTTCGGGCGCCCCGCGGGCGTGACCGACCCGGCGGCGATCGAGCGGGCTGCCGTCGAGGTGGGCCGGGTGGCCGACGAGGCGGCCGACCGGGGCGTCATGATGACGTTCGAGGTGCTCAACCGCTACGAGACCTCGGTCGTCAACACGGCGGCGCAGGCGATGGAGTTCGTCGCTCTCTCGGGCTCCGAAAACCTGCGCATCCACCTCGACACCTTCCACATGGCGGTGGAGGAGGCGGACCTGGCCGGCGCGATCACGATGGCGGCGCCCAAGCTAGGCCACCTCGAACTCGGCCAGTCGGGGCGCGGCATGCTCTCGACGGGCGCCGTGGATCTCGAGGCCCTCGTCCGCCACGCGTTCGACATCGGATGGAGCGGCCGGTTCGGCGTCGAGGCGTTCTCACGGTCGGTGCTCTCGCCGTTCGCGAGCGACATGCTCGCGATCTGGCGCTCGCCGTACCTCGACGGCGTCGGGCTGGCGCAGGACGCGATGCGCGTCATCCGCCGCGGGTTCGCCTCGAGCGTCGAGGGTCGGCGGGCCGCCCGTCTGTCCCGCGTCGGGGGGTAGCGCGGGGCGCTTCGTCAGTGTCCCCCTGCTTGGGGGGAGGGGGTCGACCGGGGCGAGGATCGAATCGGCCGGCAACCTCCTCTCCTCCGCATCCGTCCTCGCCCGGGGAGAGGGCGATGCCGGGCAGAGGACCGAATCGGCCCGCAACCTCCTCTCCCCGGCATCCATCCTCGCCCGAGGAGAGGAAGCCCCGTCCCGCCCGGCTCCGCGGCTGGACGCGGTCACCACGAACTGCCAGATTCGCCTGCGAACGTGAATGCTGCAGACCCACATCGACGAGAGGAACAACGATGTCGACCGTCACAGAACCGACCACCGCACTGATCGACCCGGAGGTTTTCGCGGGTCGCGTCCACATCGACGGCGAATGGGTGCCCGGCGGAGGGGGCGAGATCGCCTCCGTCGAGCCCGCCACCGGTGAGACCCTCGCCATGGTCGGCATGGCGAGCCCCGAGGACGTCGCCCGCGCCGCCGAGGGCGCGGCTCGCGCGCAACGGGAATGGGCCGCGATGCCCCACCCCGCCCGGGCGGCCGTGCTCCGCAAGGCCGCCCAGCTGTGGGAGGCTCACGCCGAGGAGATCATGGGGTGGAACGTGCGCGAGGTCGGGGCGATCCCGCCGCTGGCCGGGTTCGCCCTGCACGTCACTGCCGCAGAGTGCTACGAGGCCTCGGCATTGCCGTCTGCGCCGCTGGGGTCGATCCTCTCGAGCGAGGAGCCCCGCCTCTCGCTCGCGCAGCAGATCCCCGTCGGCGTCGTCGGGGTCATCTCGCCGTTCAACGTGCCGCTCATCCTCGGCATCCGCGCCGTCGCACCCGCCCTCGCGCTCGGCAACGCCGTGCTGCTCAAGCCCGACCCGCGCACGGTCATCACCGGCGGCGTCAGCATGGTGCGCATCTTCGAGGAGGCGGGGCTGCCGGCAGGCGTTCTGCAGCTGGTTCCCGGGGGCGCCGACGTCGGCGAGGCGATGGTCGCCGACCCCCGCGTGCGGGTGGTCGCGTTCACCGGCTCCACGCGGGCCGGACGCGCCGTGGGTGAACTCGCCGGCCGTCACCTCACCCGTGCGCACCTCGAACTCGGCGGCAACTCGGCGTTCATCGTGCGACACGATGCGGACGTCGACAAGGCGGTCAACCTCGCCACGTGGGGCGCGTTCCTCCACCAGGGTCAGATCTGCATGACCGTGGGCCGGCACATCGTCCACGAGTCGATCTTCGACCAGTACGTGGAGAAGCTCGCGGCGAAGGCCGACTCGATGCACGTCGGCGACCCCGCCGCGGGCCAGGTGCACCTCGGTCCGCTCATCGACGAGGTGCAGCGCGATCGCGTCCACACCCTCGTGCAGGACGCCGTCGCCCAGGGTGCGACGCTGGCCGCGGGTGGAACCTACGAGAACCTCTTCTACCGTCCGACGGTACTCGCGAACCCGCCGAAGGATGCCGCGGCGTACTGCGACGAGGTGTTCGGTCCCGTGGCATCCGTCGTGTCGTTCGCGACGGACGACGAGGCCGTCGCCCTCGCCGCCGACACGGACTACGGGCTCTCGCTCGGCATCGTCACGGCGGACGCGCTGGCGGGCTACGAGCTCGCCACGCGCATCCCCTCGGGAATCGTGCATGTCAACGACCAGACCGTCAACGACGAGGCGAACGCCCCGTTCGGCGGGGTCGGCGCGTCGGGAACCGGCTCGCGTCACGGGGGCGCGCAGGCGAACATCGACGCCTTCACCGAGACCCGCTGGATCACGATGCGGCGCGAGCCCGGCCAGTACCCGCTGTAAGCGTCCTGCGGACCTTTTGCACCCGCCCCGGGGGATCTCGTCCCCCGGGGCGGGTGATCGTGCGTCACCGCAGGTCGCGCCGCTGACCTCCGCGATCGCGCTCCAGTCCGCGTCCTTCAGCTGCGGATCGGCCAACGCTCGCTCGAACACGCTCACGAGCGCCGGCATCGGCTGGAGCCGTCCGTGACGACCGGGATCGTGCTCTTCGGGGGCCGGGCGAAGGACCTCCCGTACCCGGGTTCGACGACCGGGTCCACCATCAACGGAGGGGTGACGGGCCTGGTCAACACCCTGACCCTCGAACTCGCCCCCATCCGCGTCAACGTGGCGGTGAACCTCTACGTCGACCGGGGCACGGGCGTCATCTGATCACCGCACGCGGTGCGGGCGCCCGGCATCCTGGACTCGCTCAGCCGGCGAAGCGCGCACGCAGATCGGCTTTGCGGACCTTTCCGGACGCAGTGCGGGGGAGCTCGTCGACGACGACGACGTTCTTCGGCAGCTTGTAGCGGGCGAGCCGGCCGTCTAGGTGCGCGCGGACCGCCTCGGTGTCGGTGGTCGTTCCCGCCGAGAGCGTCAGGATGGCCCAGGGCACCTCGCCCCATCTGTCGTCGGGGACGCCGATGACGGCGACGCCCGTGACCCCCGGCAGGTTCTCCACCTCGGCGGGATAGATGTTCTCGCCGCCGGAGATGATCATGTCCTTGAGGCGGTCGGCGATGAAGAGGTAGCCGTCCTTGTCGACGTAGCCCAGGTCTCCCGACCTGAACCACCCGTCGTCGGTGAAGGCGGCGGTGGTCGCGTCCGGCAGGTTCAGGTAGCCGGCGAAGACGTTGGGCCCGCGAAGCTGGACCTCGCCGAGCTCCCCGGGCGGCAGCTCCTGCCCGGACTCGTCGGCGACCCGCACGTCGAGGAAGAACTGCGGCAGCCCCACGCTGCCCTGTTTCGCGCGGGACATCTCGGGCGGCAGGCTCGTCCCGCCGGGAGAGGTCTCCGTCATCCCGTAGCCCTGGGAGAAGGAGAGCCCCCGCTCCTCGTACGCGTTGAGGATCCGGGTCGGAACCGCGGAGCCTCCGCACGTGAGCTTCTGCAACGAGGAGAGGTCGGTCTCCGCCCAGGCGGGGTGATCGGCCAGCATCTGATACGTCGTCGGCACGCCGCTGAGCATCGTGACCCGGTGCTTCTCGATGAGCGCGAGCGCGCGCGCCGGGTCGAAGCCCTTCTCGAGGACGATCGTGCCGCCCTTCAGCAGCACCGGCAGGGCCCCCATGCCGAGGGACGCGACATGGAACAGGGGGGAGATGAGCAGGGCGATGTCGGAGGAGACGACGTCGTAGTCGACGATGCAGTTCAGCGACACGAACGTGAGGTTCTGGTGCGTGAGCATCGCGCCCTTGGGCCGGCCCGTCGTGCCCGACGTGTAGATGATCGCCGCCGGATCCTCGGGGAGCATCCGCTCGGCGGCCGGCAGCGGGGCGGCGCCGGACACGAGCGCCGACAGCGCGGTCGGCTCCTCGCCCGTCCGGATGACCTCCGGCATGTCGTCCTCGCTCAGCACCGATGCGAGCACCCCATCGAACTCCGGGTCGTGGACGAGCAGGCGCGCCGCGCTGTCGCGGAGCACGTGGGCGATCTCGGGGGGCGCGAGCCGGGTGTTGACCGGCACGAAGACGGCACCGCGCTGCACGATCCCGAACAGCACGGCGAGGAACTCGGGGCTGTTCTCCCCGAGGTACGCGACCCGGTCGCCCCGCCCGATGCCCCGCGCGGCGAGCAGCCCCGCGACCCGGTCGACCCGGTCGGCCATCTCCCGGTAGGTCCACCGACCGCCGTCGAAGATCAGGGCGGGCTTGTCCGGCGACCTCAGCCGTCGCCGTGCGAGCCACCCGCCAACGCCGAGTTCGTTCATGTCCGCACTCCTTCGTGGGATGTCCAGGTCTGCGACGCCCTCGGGAACGGGCGCCGCAGCGGGGTGGGTCAGGCGTAGAAGCGCTGCAGACTCCGCGCCACGACGGCGGGCTTGCTCCCGCCCTCGATCTCGATCGTCGCGTCGACGACCATCTGGATGCCGCCGCCGGCCTCGGTGACCTCCACGACGGTGGCGGTCAGGCGGATGCGGGAGCCGGCGGGGACGGGGGAGACGAAGCGCACCTTGTCGAGTCCGTAGTTGACCTTGGTCGTCGCGCCCTCCACGTCGAGCAGTTCCACCCACAGCGGGATGAACAGCGACAGCGTCAGGAAGCCGTGGGCGATCGGCGCTCCGAAGGGCCCCTCCTTCGCGCGCTCGGGGTCGACGTGGATCCACTGGTGGTCGTCGGTGGCGTCGGCGAACGTGTTGATGCGGTCCTGCGTGATCTCGAACCAGTCGGTGTAGCCGAGGTCGGTTCCGACGAGGGTCTGCAGATCGGCGAAGGCGACGGTGGTGGTCATTGTGTGTCTCTCTTTCGTGGATGGATGACGCGGGTCAGACGAATGCCGACTCGCCGGTCAGGGCGCGGCCGACGATGAGGGCGGTGATCTCGTGCGTTCCCTCATAGGAGTAGACCGCCTCGGCGTCGGCGAAGAACCGGGCGACGCCGTGCTCGAGCAGCAGCCCGTTGCCGCCGCACACCTCGCGCGCGAGCGCGACGCTGCGTCTGGCGAGAAGCGCGGTCTGCATCTTCGCGAGCGCGGAGTTCTCGTCGGCGAACTCGCCCGCGTCCTGGCGGGCGGAGAGCTGGACGACCATGCCGAGCGAGGACGTCAGATTGCCGAGGATCCGGGCGAGCTTCTCCTGCACGAGGGCGAAGCCCGCGACGGGGCGCCCGAACTGCGTCCGTTCGCGCGTGTACCGCCCCGCGGCATCCAGCGCTCCCGCCTGCAGCCCGGTGGCGATCCAGGCGACGTCCGAGCGCATCGCGCGCAGGATGCGGGCGACGTCCCGCCACCCGCGCACGTTCTGCAGCCGGTCGGTCTCGGGGACGCGGACGTCGTCGAGGCGGATCGCGGCGTTCTGCATCGGCCGCAGCGCGATCTTGCCCTCGATGGGCGTCACCGTGACGCCGGGGCTGCGCCGGGGGACGAGGAAGGCGAGCACGTCGCCCGTCTCGGAGTCGCGAGCGAAGATCGCGAGGGTGTCGACGGCCGCGGCGGCACCGATCCATCTCTTCGCCCCGCTGATGATCCAGTCGTCGCCGTCCCGGCGGGCGGTCGTCTCCATGCCGCCGGCGATGTCGGAGCCGTGGTCGGGCTCGGTCAGCGCGAATGTGCCGGTGAGGCGGAACGAGGCGATGAGCGGATCGAGGCGTGCCACCTGCTCGGCGGAACCGCCGAGCGCGACCGTCGTGCGGAACAGCCCGGACTGCGCGTTATAGAGCGTCGCGACCGACACGTCCGTGCGCGCGAGGACGTAGTTGCGAAATCCCGAGAACATCGAGCTGCGCGCCTCGGCGTCGGAGACGCCCGCGGGGCGCATCAGGTCGAGGGGGCCGAGTTTCTCCCACACTTCGGCGGGCATCGTCGCGCTGTCCCACGCATCGGCCAGGAGGGGGCGGATCTCGCTGTCCAGGGTGCGCTGGAGGGCGCCGAGGGCGTCGCGCGCGGGAGCGCTGAGGTGGGTCTGCGCGAATCCGTACGGGTCGATCCCGAACGTCGCGTCCGACTCGAGGGCCGGCATGCTCAGCCCCCGAGGCCCAGCAGCCTGGCGGCGTTGTCCTTCATGATCCCCGGCATGACCTCCGCCTTGAGCGTCGTCTTCTCGGCGTCCGCGATCCAGCGGTCGGGTGTCAGCAGCGGGAAGTCGGAGCCGAACAGGATCCGGCGCTTGAGGTAGGAGTTCGCCGCGCGCACGAGCTGGTCGGGGAAGTACTTGGGGCTCCAGCCCGACAGGTCGATCCACGTGTTGTGCTTGTGCGTCGCGACGGAGAGGGCCTCGTCCTGCCAGGGCACGGAGGGGTGCGCCATGATGATCTGCAGATCCGGGAAGTCGGCCGCCACGCCGTCGAGCAGGATCGGGTTCGACAGGGCCAGCTTGAATCCGCGGCCACCGCGCATGCCCGCGCCGATGCCCGTCTGACCCGTGTGGAACAGGGCGACGACGCCGGCTTCCTGCAGCGCCTCGTAGAGGGGGTAGTACGCCTCATCGCTCGGATCGAACCCCTGCACCGTGGGGTGGAACTTGAACCCCTTGACGCCGTGCTCCGCTGCCAGGACGCGCGCGCGCTCCACCGCCGCGAACCCCGCGCGGGGGTCGACCGACCCGAAGGGGATCAGGACGTCGTTGTTGCGGGCGGCGCCGTCCGCGATCTCCTCGCTGGAGAGGGCGGCATGGTGCAGCTGCGTCTGCGCGTCGACGGTGAAGACGACCGCGGCCATCCGCCGCGCGCGGTAGTAGTCCGCGACGGCGTCGAGGTCGGGCCGGTCGATGCCGGCGCTGAAGTACTTCGACGCGGCCTCGACGAGGTCGGGCGGCAGCGACGAGTGACCGTGCGCATCGACCTCGATGTGCACGTGCACGTCGATGGCCTCGATCGCGTCGAGATCGATCGCGGGTTCGTAGCGGGTCATCTCGTCTCTCCTCCGGACCGCGGGGTCACGTCGTGCTCACCGGGCGCCGGCTCACCGACCGGGCGCGGGGCGCTGCAGGTCCTCGGGCAGCGGCGGGAACGACTCGCCCACGCTCTGGAGGGATCCCTCGGTCACCGCCGGGAACTCCGCCTCGAGGGCGGGGACGTCCCAGCCGCCGTCGTGGTACGCGGTCACGACCGGCTCCGGGTGGGACCAGACCTGCAGGCGGTCGCCGCCCACGCCGATCGCCTGCCCCGTCACGCCCGCAGCGGCGTCGGAGGCGAGGTAGGCGACGATGCCCGCGGCATCCCGAGAGGTGCCGAACCCGAGGTCGTGGCGGAAGAACGCCGGCATCGCCTCGCCGCGGGAGTCGGCCTCCATCGCGGCCGCGAAGTAGGGGATCGTCGCGGTCATCGCCGTGGCGGCGACGGGGATCACCGCGTTCGCGGTGATGCCGGCCTTCTTCAGCTCCAGTGCCCACGTGCGCACCATGCCGACGATGCCGGCCTTCGCGGCGGCGTAGTTGGTCTGGCCGAAGTTGCCGCGCTGCCCCGTGGGGGACCCGATGCAGATGATCCGCCCGGCGACCCCGTTCTCGCGCATGTACGTAGCCGCCGCGCGCACGCAGGTGAAGGTGCCGCGCAGATGCACGCCGATCACGGTGTCGAAGTCGTCGTCCGTCATCTTCCAGAGCGTCCTGTCGCGAAGGACGCCGGCGTTCGTGACGAGGATGTCGAGGCCCCCAAAGGTGTCGACGGCGGCCTTCACGAGGGCGTCGGCCGTCTCGGTCGGCCCCACGGGGGCGACGACCGCGGTGGCCCTGCCTCCGGCGTCGGTGATGGATGCCACGGCGGATGCCGCGGCGGTCTCGTCCATGTCGTTGATGACGACGGCGGCGCCCTGGTGCGCCAGTTCCTGCGCGTAGGCCAGCCCGAGCCCGCGGCCGGACCCCGTGACGATAGCGACTTTGCCCTCGAGTGACATGGAGGTACTCCTTCGTTTGCCTGAGATCAGGAAAGCATCAACTGTTGAGATTGTCAATCATTGTTGGCGTTGACCTTTGCTATCGTTCGACCATGACGGAAACCGGGAGCGCGCGCGACCTGCGCGACGATCTGAGCTTCCTGCTCGCCCGCGCGAACGCCCTCTCGCTCGCGAGCGGCAACGCCGCGCTCGCGGCGCACGGACTGAAGGTGCGCTCCTACTCCGTGCTGGCCCTCGCCGTGGGCGGCGGTCGTCCCTCGCAGCGAGAGATCGCCGAGTATCTGCGGCTGGATCCGAGCCAGGTCGTCGCGCTCGTGGACGAGCTCCAGCGGCGCGGAGCGATCTCGCGGGAGTCCGACCCGAACGACCGGCGGGCCAATGTCGTCGTCGCGACCGACGCGGGGCGTGCGCTGTTCGCCGACGCGGAGAAATCGGCGCGTGAGGCGGAGCGGGAGATCCACGCCGAGCTGGACGACGCGGAACGCGACGTACTCGTCCGCCTGCTGGGACGGCTCGCCTTCCCCGGCTCGGGGGAGCCCCGCGCGGGCTAGCCTGGACAGTGGCGCCTCACCCGACGGCGCCGCCACCGTCCGGAGGTTCCCGTGAAGATCACCGCGACATCCGACTGGCGCGATGCGCTGTCGTACGACGTGCCCGTCCTCGTCGCCGACGTGGTGCCGGGAGACCCCACCCGCTGCGCGCTCTGCGGACTCGACGCGGTCCCGCTCGAGCGCACGGCGCTCTGGGCCGTCAAGCACCGCAACCCCAAGAACCACGCCGGCATCGTGCGGTTCTACTGTCTGGCGCATCGACCGGAGCCCCCGCGCCAGGTCGAACCGCCCGCCGCGCCGGCGCGCGCGGCCCGAGCTTCGCGCGCCGCGGGGGCGCGGGCGCGCACGACCCCCCGCGCCCCCGTTGCCGAGAAGGCGGCGCCCGTCTGCCCCACGTGCTTCGTGGAGGTGCCCGCGACGGGCGTCTGCGGCATGTGCGGCGAACGCATCGCCTGATCGGTTCACCGGCGGCCGCGCCCGTCAGGTGCGGAGCGGCCGCGCATCGAAGACGTAGCGCTCGCGTCCGGCGAAGATCCCCGTCGCCGACTGGGCGACGAGCGTCAGTGCGAGCAGGGCCAGCGACCAGGACCACGACCCCGTGACGGTGTGCACCCAGCCGAAGACGACCGGGCCGACGGCGGCGACGATGTAGCCCACCGACTGCGCCATGCCCGACAGGGCGGCGGACGAGTCGTGGTCGCGTGCGCGCTCCGCCATCAGCGTGAGCGACATGCTCAGCGAGGCGCCCGAGGCCAGCCCCACCGGCAGCACCCAGAACGCGATGCCGGCCGGGGCGATCAGGAGCCCGAGCACGCCGACGACGCCGAGCACCGGGAGCATCGCCGGCACGAAGCGCCGGGCGCGCCCGCGAAGCAGCACGGGGACCACGAACGGGCCGGCGATCGTGAGCAGCTGGTAGGTCATGACGTCGAAGCCGGCGACGAGCTCGCTGCGGCCGATCGACATCGAGATGCTCGCGAGCCAGGTGAGCATCATGTAGAAGGTGGCCGCCTGGAGCCCCATGTAGGCGGCCACGAGCCAGGCCACGGGATCGGTCCAGATGCCCCGGCGCGACAGGCCGTCGCCGGGCGCGGCGAGATGCGCGGCGTGATGACCGCGGGTGGCCAGTGCCCACGCCGCCATGGCGAACGGCAGCAGGGCCGCGCCGCTGACGAGCAGGGCGATCCGCCACCCCGTCGACTCGTCGCCGAGCGCGGACAACGGCACCGCCACCCCGGAGGCGATCGCGCCGACGCCCCCCAGGAGCGCCGTGTAGAGGCCCATCATGACCGGAACGCGTGCGGGGAAGTCGCGTTTGACGACGGCGGGCATGAGCACGTTCGCGATCGCGAGCGCGACGCCGATCAGTGCGGTGCCGATCCACAGGCTCGCGACCGGGCCGGGCAGGGAGCGGACGAGCGTGCCGACGAGCAGGAGCGCGAGGGAGGCGAGGACGACCCGGGACATCCCGAAGCGCCGGGAGAGACGGAGCGCGAACGGCGAGACGAGCGCCCACGCCGTGAGCGGTACGGCGGCCAGCAGGCCCAGCGTCGCGACGGTCAGGCCGGTGTCGGTGCCGATCTGCTCCAGCAGCGGCCCGACCGCGGTGATCGTCGGTCGCATGTTCGCGGCGACGAGGCAGACGGCGACGACCAGCAGGATGATGTCGGTGGACGTCCGCCGTTGAGTGGTCACGAGCACCGGACTATACCGCTCCTCGCCCGTCGCGCAGCGCGGAGCGCCCATCCACCGGGAGCGCGCCGCGCGCCGTGGGCTCAGTCCTCGAACGGCCAGCCCGTGTACGCCTCGGCGAGGTACGTGCGGCCCGCCTCGGACTCGACGACGCTTCGCAGCTCGCCGACCTGTCGCCGCCGATCGAAGTCGGAGGCATCCGGTGCGACGTGGAGCATGCTCGTCATCCACCAGGAGAAGTGCTGCGCCTTCCAGATGCGGCGCAGGGCCTTCTCGGGGAAGGCGTCGATCGCGCGCTCGTCGCCGTCCTCGAGCAGCGCCCGCAGCGCCTTCTCCAGGAGCAGGACGTCGGCGATCGCGAGGTTCATCCCCTTCGCGCCCGTGGGCGGGACGGTGTGGGCGGCGTCTCCGATGAGGGCGACCCGGCCCCGGCGGAGCTCGTGGGCGACGAAGCTGCGGAACCGGAGGACGTCCCTCTGGAAGATCCGTCCCTCCTTGAGCGTGGTCCCCGGCACGCGCGACTGCAGGGCGTCCCAGAGCTCGGCTTCGGACGGCGCGTGCGGATCCGCGCCGGGATCGCACTGGAAGTACATGCGCTGCACCGTCGCGCTGCGCTGGCTGATGAGCGCGAATCCGTTGGGCGAGTTGGAGTAGATCAGCTCCTCGGAGCTGGGCGGCGCCTCGCACAGGATCCCGAACCACGCGAACGGGTACTCGCGGAAGTATCCGCCGGTGGACGAGCCGGTCACGGCGGCGCGCGCGATGCTGCGCGATCCGTCGGCTCCGACCACGAAGTCCGCCTCGATCTCGAGGGACGTACCGTCGGCATCGGAGGCGACGACGCGGGGGCGCGCGGTCTCGGCATCCTCGATGCGTTCGGCCGTGACGCCGAAGCGCAGGTCCTGCCCGCCGGCCAGGCGCGCGGCGATCAGGTCCTTGAGCACCTCGTGCTGGGGGTACAGCCAGACGCTCCGGCCCGTCAGGGAGGGGAAGTCGATGCGGTGCCCCTCGCCTTCGAAGCGCAGCTCTATGCCGTCGTGACGGTGACCGCTGGTGAGGACGCGATCGGATGCCCCGCTCTCGTCGAGCACGCGCACGGTGCCGTGCTCGAGGATCCCGGCGCGGATCGTTGATTCGATCTCGTCGCGGGTGCGCGAGTCGATCACGACGGACTCGATGCCGGAGGCGGCGAGCAGGTGCGAGAGGAGCAGGCCGGCGGGGCCCGCTCCGACGATCGCGACGCGGGTGCGGAGGGTATTCGTCATGGGTCGTCTCCTTCGACGGCGGATGCCGCGGTCCATGATGCCGGGACCGGGCGGTACGAGGCGCGCGGTGGCCCGTTCAACGGGTGGCGTCTTGCGGGGTGGAATGCTCTCCCGGCCTCACGGCGCGGCGAGGGCGCTCTCGATGCCGGCGGCGGCTCGTCGCAGTTCGTCGACGGCGCCGGCCGTGGGGGCGTCTCGGGGCAGGACCACGGCGAGCGCCGCGATGACGGGGCCCCGTCGCCCCTCTCGCACGGGGACCGCGACCCCCGTCGACACGGTCTCCACGGTCCCCGGGGCGATGACGAACCCCTCTCGGCGCACGCGCTCGAGCTGGGTGCGCAGCACCGCGGCATCCGTCTGGGTCTCGGCGGAGAGGGCGCGCAGGCGCTGCGAGAGCACGCGCTCCCGGAGCGCGGGGGACGCGTGCGCGAGAAGGACGAGCCCCGCGGAGGAGGCGTGCAGGGGCAGGCGGCCCGCGATGCGGGTGATGTTGGCTCCCGCCAGCGGGTGCGAGAGGCGTTCGATGAAGAGCGCCTCGTCCTGTTCCAGGACGGCGAGCTGGGTGTGCTCGCGCACGCGTGCCTGGACGCCCTCCATGAAGGGCAGAGCCGCCTGTCGCAGGCGCAGGGCGAGCGAACCCCGGAGCGCGAGCTCCCACAGCCGCATGCCGAGGCGCACGCGGCCGTCCTCGTCGCGTTCGAGCAGACCGGACGCGGCGAGCTCCGCGACGATGCGCTGAGCCGTCGAGGAGGGCAACGCGGCGCGTCGCGCGATGTCGGCGATCGTCTGCACGGTGCGGTCGGCGTCGAAGGTCTCGAGCACGCGCACGATGCGCGCGGTCATCGAGTCGCCGGAGGGCGAGTTCGCCATGCCCCACACTCTCTCACGCGCTCCCCTCGTCCCCTCGTCCCCTCTTCCCCTCGTCCCCTCGTCCCCTCGTCCCCTCGTCCCCTCTTCCCCTCGTCCCCTCGTCCCCTCGTCCCCTCGTCCCCTCGTCCCCTCGTCCCCTCGTCCCCTCGTCCCCTCGTCCCCTCGTCCCCTCTTCCCCTCTTCCCCTCGTCCCCTCGTCCCCTCGTCCCCTCTTCCCCTCGTCCCTCGTCCCCTCTTCCCCTCGTCCCCTCGTCCCCTCTTCCCCTCGTCCCCTCTTCCCCTCGTCCCCTCTTCCCCTCGTCCCCTCGTCCCCTCTTCCCCTCGTCCCCTCTTCCCCTCGTCCCCTCTTCCCCTCGTCCCCTCTTCCCCTCGTCCCCTCTTCCCCTCGTCCCCTCTTCCCCTCTTCCCCTCGTCCCCTCTTCCCCTCTTCCCCTCGTCCCCTCTTCCCCTCTTCCCCTCTTCCCCTCTTCCCCGGCGCTCCCCTGTCGGATATCGACGCTCGCGGGGTGCACGAGGGTCGATATCCGACAGGGGAGGACCGGGCGGGTGAGGGCGGTGCGGCGGCGCGCCGCGGTACGTTCGAGGGGGAGGGGTGCGGGATGGAGCAGGGCGACGGGGCGGGTGCGGGCAGGGATGCCGGGGCTGGCGCGGGCGACGGGGCGGGTGCGGGCAGGGATGCCGCGGCGGGCGCGGACGCGTCGGGCGCGGGCGACGGGGCGGGTGCGGGCAGGGATGCCGGGGCTGGCGCGGGCGACGGGGCGGGCGCGGGCAATGGCGCGGGCACGCTGGCGCGGGCCATGTCGGTGCTGGCGTGCTTCGGCGACGACGACCCCGCGCTGACCGCCGCCCAGCTGGCCGCCCGCACGGGGCTGGCGTCGTCGACGACGCACCGGCTCGTCGCGCAGATGCTCGAGCACGGTCTTCTCGCGCGGGCTCCGGGGCACCGCTACACCGTGGGGGCGCGGCTCTGGGAGCTCGGCGAGCTCTCTCCCCTCGCACTGCGCCTGCGGGAGACCGCCCTGCCCCACATGTCGCGCCTCTACGACGCGACCGGGGAGAACGTCCACCTCGCCGTGCTGGATGCACCCACGCCGGAGGAGGCCGCCGCGCTCTACGTGGGACGGCTCTCGGGGCAGGCGTCGTATCCGACGCTCAGCCGGATGGGCGGGCGCCATCCGCTGCACACGACCGGTGTGGGCAAGGCCCTGCTCTCCACGCGGGACGAGGAGTGGATGCGGCGGTACTTCTCCGTGCCGCTCCAGCGCGAGACGACCTATTCCGTCACGACCGAGCCGCAGCTGCGCGCCGACCTGCAGCGCGCGAGGGCGCGCGGGTACGCGATGACCCGCGAGGAGATGACGCTCGGCAACGTCTCGGTGGCGGCGCCGCTCGGTCGCGTCGAGGGGCTGCCGAGGGGGGCGCTCGGCATCGTCGTGCGGCTGGAGAGCGCCGACGAGCGCCGGCTCGGCCCTCTCGTCGTGCAGGCCGCGGCGGACCTCACGCGCGCGCTGCGGAGTTCGTAAGAATCCCATTCAGTGGGAATGGTGCCGGGATGCCGCGGCGCGGCGCGTCATCCTGGAGGCACGTCCTCGTCGAAGGAGACACGATGTCCACACCCGCGAGCCCCGACGCGGCCAACCCGGCCGATTCGCACGCGACCGCCGCGAAGCAGTTCGCGGCTCCCGAGTCCCTGCTGGCCGCCCCCGATCAGGCGACGCAGCGGCAGATCACGCAGGAGATCCGCGACATCCACGCCGACGTAGAGCGTCGGGTCGCCGCGGGCGAGAGCGTGCCGACCACGCTGTTCGACTTCCCGCCGTATCGCTCGAGCGTGCTGCGACACCCGACGAAGAACCCCCGCCTGGTGGACCCCGAGACGATCGAGCTCTACTCGCCCGCCTTCGGTCAGCGCGATGTGGCGGCGATCGAGTCCGACCTCACGCTGCAGCACGCCGGCGAGCCCCTCGGCGAGCGCATCACGGTCACCGGGCGGCTGCTCGACTCGTGGGGGCGCCCGCTCGCGAACCAGCTCGTCGAGATCTGGCAGGCGAACGCCGCGGGGCGCTACATCCACCAGCGCGACCAGCACCCCGCGCCGCTCGACCCGAACTTCACCGGCGCCGGCCGCACCGTCACGAACGACCAGGGCGAGTACTTCTTCACGACGATCAAGCCCGGCCCGTATCCCTGGAAGAACCACGTCAACGCGTGGCGACCCGCCCACATCCACTTCTCCCTCTTCGGGTCGGGCTTCACGCAGCGCATCATCACGCAGATGTACTTCCCGGGCGATCCGCTCTTCGCGCTCGACCCCATCTACAACACCATCCGCGACCAGCGGGATCGGGACGCGCTCATCGCCGCCTACGACCACGACCTCACGGTGCCCGAGTTCTCGATGGGCTACCGATGGGACATCGTCGTCGACGGTCCCGACGCCACCTGGTTCGAGCCCGAGGGAGAGCACTGATGACCACCCGCACCCCGCGCGAGATGGGTCCGCGCACCCTCGCGCCCACCTCCGGACAGACCATCGGTCCGTTCTTCGCCTTCGGCCTCGTCTATCCCAAGATGCACGAGGTCGCCTTCCCTCACACGCCCGGCGCGATCGTGCTCGGCGGGACCGTCCTCGACGGCGACGGATCGGCGATCCCCGACGCCCTGGTGGAGATCTGGGGGGCCGACAGCGACGGATCGGTGCCCGCCGCCCGGGGATCGCGCAGACGCGACGACCACACCTTCACGGGCTTCGGTCGCGCCGCGACGACAGATGACGGCCACTATGAGTTCTGGACCCGCAATCCGGGGTCGGTCGACGGCGAAGCCCCTTTCTTCTCCGTCGTCGTGTTCGCGCGCGGCCTGCCCAACAAGCTCCACACGCGCATCTACCTCCCCGACGACGAGCAGGCGCTCGCCGCGGATCCCCTGCTGTCGCAGCTGAGCCCGGCCGAGCGCGATACGCTCATCGCAACACGCACGCCCGAGGGCCACCTCGTGCACGACATCTGGCTGCAGGGCGAGAAGGAGACCGTCTTCCTTGCCTTCTGAGTCCCCCCTCGCCGAGGATCCCGCTGCCGCCAGGGAGCCGCTCGACGAGGGGCTGCTCTCGCCGGTGAGCGTGGGCCACGACGGCGACGTGACGGATGCCGCGGTCCTCCGCGCGCTCGTGAGCGCGGAAGTCGCGTTGGCCCGCGCGTACGCGCGGACGGGCCACGCGCCGCGCGAGACCGTCGCGCAGATCGACCGTGCCCTCGACTGGCGCGGCACGGAGGAGGGGTGCGTCGGCCATGGGCTCGACGTGGCCGGGATCGCCGGGGCGGCGGTGGCGGGCGGCAATCCCGTCATCCCCCTCGTCGGCGCGCTGAAGGCCGCGGTGCCGGAGGGGTCGAGGCTGTGGGTGCACCGCGGCGCGACGAGCCAGGACATCCTCGACACGGCGCTCATGCGGGTGGCGGCCTCCGCCTCCGCCCGAGTCGCCTCCGCGCTGCGGGAGACCGAGCGCTCGCTGGCCGGGTTCGCCGGGGCGCACCGCGACACCCTCACCGTCGCGCGCACGCTGACGCAGCACGCCGTGCCGACCACGGTGGGCCTTCGGGCCGCCGGCTGGCTGGGCGGCGTGCGTCGAGCCCGGCGGCGGCTCGATGCCGCCCGTGCGGCCCTTCCCGCCCAGCTGGCGGGCGCGGGCGGCACCCTCGCGTCCTTCGTCGAGATCACTGGATCGCCCGCCGCGGCCCTCGAGCTGACGGCAGCGTTTGCCGCGGAGGCGGGCCTGGCCGTTCCCGACGCCCCCTGGCACACCCACCGCTGGCCGGTCACCGAACTGGGCGACGCGCTCGTGCAGGCGGTGGATGCCGTGGGCAAGATCGCCGCCGACGTGGCGACGCTGTCGCGCACCGAGGTCGGCGAGCTCGCCGAGGGGGCGGGCGGGGGCTCCTCGGCGATGCCGCAGAAGCAGAACCCCGCGGCATCCGTCCTCATCCGCTCCGCCGCGATCCGGGCGCCCCAGCTGGGCGCGACGCTTCATGTCGCGTCGGCCCTCGCCGTCGACGAGCGCCCCGACGGCGCCTGGCACGCGGAGTGGCCGGCGCTGCGCGAGCTGCTGCGGACGGCGCGCGGCGCGACCGCCCACGCCGCGGCCCTCGTGGCCGGCCTCCGCGTCGACGACGCGTCCGTGGCGCGCAACCTCGCCACCACGCGGGGGCTCGTGCTCGCCGAACGCCTCTCCCTCGTGCTCGGACCGCTCATCGGAGAGCAGCGCGTGGCGGAGATCGTCGCGGCCGTGGCGCGCGGCGACGACCTGGGCGATCGCGTGCGGCGGCTGCCGGAGGCGGCGGCGCTCGACATCGACGGGCTGCTCGACGCCGCCGGCTACACCGGCGCCGCGGCATCCCTCACCGACCACCTTCTCGAGGAGCAATCATGACCGTCCCCGCCATCCGCATGACCGAGCCCGTGGGGCCGGCCGGAGCGCCGCTCGTCGTGCTCGGCCCGTCCTTGGGCACCTCCGCGATCCTGTGGGAGGACGTCGTGCCGCTGCTCGCCGCCGACTACCGGGTGTGCGCGTGGGACCTGCCCGGCCACGGCGACGCCCCCGCCGCGACCGAGCCGTTCACGGTCGGCGAGATCGCCGACGCGGTGGCGGCGGCGGTGGCCGAGACCGGCGCCGATCGCATCCTGTACGCGGGGGTGTCCCTCGGTGGGGCGGTCGGGCTCGAGCTCATGCTGCGCCACCCGCGCCTCGTGGATGCCGCGGCGATCGTCTGCTCCGGAGCGAAGCTCGGCGACGAGGAGGCCTGGCGCGAGCGCGCGGCCCAGGTACGCGCGCAGGGCACGTCGAGCCTCGTGACCGCGTCGGCCGGTCGTTGGTTCGCCCCCGGGTCCCTCGAGCGTCGCCCCGAGATCGGCGGACGCCTGCTGCACGCGCTGCGGGACACCGACGACGAGAACTACGCGCTCTGCTGCGAGGCGCTCGCGGTGTACGACGTGCGCGATCGTCTCGCCCGCATCGAGGTGCCCGTCGCGGCCGTGTGGGCCGAGTTCGACGCCGTGACGCCCGAGGCGTCGGCGGTGGAGATCGCGGAGGGCGTGCGGGACGGACGCGTCCTGCGCATCGACGACGCCTCACACCTCGCGCCCGCAGAGCAGCCGGATGCCGCGGCCGTGCTCCTGCGCGGGTTCTTCGCGGAGGCGGCACGATGAGCCGGCCGGAGGGAGAGGGCCTGACCGACGGCGGCCGGTGGCAGCAGGGCATGGGCGTTCGCCGCGAGGTGCTCTCCGATGCGCACGTCGACCGCGCCGTCGCGAACACGACGGATCTGACCGCCGACTTCCAGGACTTCATCACGCGCGTCGCGTGGGGCGACGTCTGGTCGAGGCCCGGCCTGGACCGGCGGTCGCGCTCGGTGGCGGTGCTCACGGCGCTCATCGCGCTCGGTCACCACGAGGAGCTGGTGATGCACCTGCGTGCCGCGCTGCGCAACGGGCTGACGATCGATGAGGTGAAGGAAGTCATCCTGCAGTCCGCGGTCTACTGCGGGGTGCCGGCGGCCAACACCGCCTTCCGGATCGCGGGCGAGGTCTACTCCTCCGAGGGCTGACGCGGTAGAATGATCGCAGAGCGCACTTGCGTTCGCATAGCGAACACTTGGTGAGGAGAGCGCGTGATCGACAAATCCGTACCCACCGTCGCAGACGCGGTCGGCGACATCCCCGACGGGGCGACCGTCATGATCGGGGGGTTCGGGCGCGCCGGCCAGCCGGTCGAGCTGATCGACGCCCTCATCGCCCACGGCGCCCGCGACCTCACGATCGTGAACAACAACGCAGGCAACGGGGACACCGGGCTCGCCGCGCTGCTGGCCAACAAGCAGGTGCGCAAGATCGTCTGCTCGTTCCCGCGCCAGAGCGACTCCTGGGTCTTCGACGGCCTCTACCGCGACGGGGAGATCGAGCTCGAGCTCGTTCCCCAGGGCAATCTCGCCGAGCGTATTCGCGCGGCGGGCGCCGGGATCGGCGCCTTCTTCTCGCCCACGGGCGTGGGCACCGAGCTCGCCGAGGGCAAGGAGGAGCGCGAGATCGACGGGCGTCGCTACGTGCTCGAGTACCCGATCCGCGCCGACTACGCGCTGATCAGCGCGCTCTCGGGCGACCGCTGGGGCAACCTCGTCTACCGCGAGACGGCCCGCAACTTCGGCCCGATCATGGCGGCGGCCGCGACGACGACGATCGCGCAGGTCGATCAGGTCGTGCCGCTCGGTTCGCTCTCCCCCGAGTCCGTCGTCACCCCCGGCATCTTCGTCGACCGCGTCGTCGCGGTCGGGGAGCGCGCCTGGCTGCGGGACGGCGAGTTCGTCGGCGGCGTCGACATCGAAGGGCGCCGGCTGGCGGATGCCGCGGCATCCACCACCGAGGGGGGTCGGCAGTGAGCACCCGCATCTCGCGCCAGGAGCTGGCGCAGCGCATCGCGGCGGACATCCCCGAGGGCGCCTACGTGAACCTCGGCATCGGCGCGCCGACCCTCGTCGCGAACTACCTGCCCGAGGGTCTCGAGATCATCCTGCACACGGAGAACGGGCTGCTCGGGATGGGACCGGCCCCCGCCGAGGGGATGATCGATCCCGACCTCATCAACGCCGGGAAGCAGCCCGTCACGGCGCTGCCCGGGGCCGCCTACTTCCACCACGCCGACTCCTTCGGGATGATGCGCGGCGGCCACCTCGACGTGTGCGTGCTGGGCGCCTTCCAGGTCTCGCAGTCGGGCGATCTCGCCAACTGGTCGACGGGTGCGCCGGGCGCGATCCCCGCCGTGGGCGGCGCGATGGATCTCGCGATCGGCGCGAAGGACGTCTACGTCATGACCGACCTGCTCACGAAGCAGGGCGAATCCAAGCTCGTCGAGGCGTGCACCTACCCGCTGACGGGCGTGGGATGCGTCAGCCGGGTCTATACCGACCACGCGGTGTTCGACGTCACCCCCGACGGCTTCGCCCTGCGCGAGGCGTTCGGGGAGAACACCGTCGAGTCCCTGCAGGAGCTGACGGGGCTCAGGCTCGCGCCCGCCCGGTGAGCGAGCCGCAGGGCGACCGCCGCGACAGGGCTCCAACCACACGAGAGGTACCGACATGACCGCATCCGTCATCTACGACGCCGTCCGCACGCCTTTCGGCCGGGCAGGAGGTGCCCTCGCCGGCGTGCGGCCCGACGACCTCGCCGCGCTCGTCATGAAGGCGACGCTCGAGCGCAGCGGGGTCGACCCCGCCCGCATCGACGACGTGATCTTCGGCGACGCCAACCAGGCGGGCGAGGACAACCGCAACGTCGCCCGCTTCGGGGCTCTCCTCGCGGGGTTCCCCACGTCCGTGACGGGCGTGACCGTCAACCGCCTGTGCGCCTCGAGCGTCGAGGCCGTGATCCAGGCGTCGCGGGCGATCGAGTCGGGCGACGCCGACCTCGTCCTCGCCGGCGGCGTGGAGTCGATGAGCCGTGCGCCCTACGTCGTCGAGAAGTCGCCGAAGCCGTGGCCGGGTGTGGGCAATCAGACGATGTGGAACACCTCGATCGGCTGGCGCATGATCAACAAGGCGCTGCCCTCGCACTGGACGATCAGCAACGGGGAGTCGGCGGAGAAGATCGCGGGCGAGTGGGGCATCTCCCGGCAGGCGCAGGACGAGTTCGCGGTGCGCTCGCACCGACTCGCGGCGCAGGCGTGGGCCGACGGTGTCTACGACGGCGAGATCGTGCAGGTGCCGGGTGCGGAGCTGGCGCGCGACGAGGGGATCCGCGGCGACACGTCGGTGGAGAAGCTGGCGGGGCTCAAGGCCCTGTTCGCCGCCGACGGCACCGTCACGGCGGGCAACTCGTCGTCGATCAACGACGGCGCATCGGCCGTGCTGGTTGGGGCCGAGGGTGCTCTGGATGCCGAGCCCCTCGCCCGGATCACGGGTCGCGCGGCGCACGGCGTCGATCCCGATCAGTTCCCGATCGCCCCGATCGAGGCCGCGAACAAGGCCCTCGCGCGAGCGGGAAGGACCTGGGCCGACGTGGATCTCGTCGAGCTGAACGAGGCCTTCGCCTCGCAGAGCCTCGCGTGCCTGGCGGGCTGGCCCGAACTCGACCCCGAGAAGCTCAACATCCACGGAGGGGCGCTCGCGATCGGGCACCCGCTCGGAGCCTCCGGTGGCCGCATCATCGGGCACGCGGCGCACGAGCTCGCGCGCCGTGGTGGCGGCGTCGCGGTCGCCGCGATCTGCATCGGGGTGGGCCAGGGGCTGGCGGTCGTCCTCGAGCGCTGAGCCGACCACCGCGAGCCGCAAGCGATCTGCACGTGTGTGCAGATCGCTTGCGCATTGTTGCTCGGCGCGTGATCCTGGCCTGTGGAAAGGACTGACACATGGCTGATCCACGCCCGGATGTCGCGACCGCGTTCGCCGACCCGGACTACGACGTTCTCATCATCGGAGGCGGCATAAACGGCCTCGCGACCTTCCGCGATCTCGCGATGCAGGGAGTCCGCGTCCTTCTGGTGGAGCGGGGCGATCTCGCCTCGGGCGCGAGCGCGGCGTCGAGCCACATGATCCACGGCGGCATCCGCTACCTGGAGAACGGCGAGTTCCGCCTCGTGCGCGAATCCGTTCGGGAGCGCAACGCGCTGCTACGCACGGCGCCCCACCATGTGTCCCCCCTTCGCACCACGATTCCGATCACGACGGTGTTCTCAGGGCTCTTCGCCGCCCCGCTGCGCTTCCTCACGCACACGCAGGGCACGCCGAAGGCCCGCGGTGCCCTCCTGATCAAGGTCGGCCTGACCATCTACGACCTCTTCTCGCGCGACGGCGGCGCAGTGCCGCGCCATCGGTTCCTCGGGAAGAAGGCGTCTCGCGAGGAGCTTCCCCGCCTGGCGGAGAACTTCCGTTTCACCGCGACCTACTACGACGCGTCGCTGCGCGACCCCGAGCGCCTGGCGCTGGATGTCGCGCTCGATGCGGAGAGCCACGAGGGCGCGACCGCGCTCACGTACGTCGAGGCGGTCGGCGCGGCGCCGAACGGGGTGATCGTGCGCGACCTCCTGACCGGACGCGAGCAGACGATCGCCGCGCGAGTCATCGTGAACGCCGCGGGCCCCTGGCTCGACCTCACGAACGCCGCACTGGGTCGCGAGAGCGCACTGACCGGCGGCACGAAGGGCTCGCACATCGTGCTCGACCACCCGGAGCTGCTGGCCGCCACCGGCGGACGGGAGATCTTCTTCGAGCACGACGACGGCCGCATCGTCCTGGTGTATCCGCTCAAGGACCGCGTGCTCGTCGGCACGACCGACATCGACGCGGACCCGGCCGAACCCGCCGTGTGCACCGAGGAGGAGGTCGACTACTTCTTCGACCTCATCGCGCAGGTCTTCCCCGACATCGCGGTGGACCGGTCGCACATCGTCTTCCGGTTCTCCGGCATCCGCCCCCTGCCCCGCCATGACGACCTCGCCCCCGGCTTCGTCTCGCGGGACTACCGCATCGTCGACGCCGAGGGTCCGGGAGCACCCATGCTCGACCTCGTCGGCGGCAAGTGGACGACCTTCCGCGCCCTTGGCGAACACCTCGCCGATCGCACGCTCGCCCTCATCGGACGTGAGCGGGTCGTGTCCACCGACGGCCTGGCCATCGGCGGCGGGCGGGACTTCCCCTCGCCGGCGGAGGCCGATGCCTGGATCCGCCGCGAGCTGGCCGGGTTCTCGCCGGAGCGGGGCAGGGTGCTCCTCGAGCGCTACGGCACCCGCGCGCGGGACGTCGCCCGGTACATCGCCGAGGTGGAGCCGGATGACGAGGCCATCGCGGGCCCGCTCCTGTCGACCGCCGAGGTGGCTTACATGGTGTCGCAGGAGAAGGTCGTCCACGCGACCGATGTCGTGCTGCGCCGTACGGACCTCGCCTTCACGGGCCACCTCACGGGCGAGGTGCTCGAGCAGGTCCTCTCGGCCCTCGTCGAGGCGGCCGGCTGGGACGACGCCCGCGTCGAGGCGGAACGAGCCCTCGCGATCACCGAGCTGCGCGAGCGGCACGGCGTCACGCTGACGCGCGCCGGAGCCCGCCAGCGCACCCGCTGAGCGCGGACGGAGTAGGGCCGACCGCGGCTCGGCCCTACTCCGTCCGGGGTTACGGCTCCTGCCGTTCCCAGTCCAGGGTGCGCGACACGGCATCCTGCCAGCGCTCGCGGAGGCGGGCCCGCTCCTCGGGCGTCGTCGTGCTCTCCCACCGGCGGTCCTCGCGCCAGAGCGACTCGAGCTCCTCCAGGCCCGACCAGAACCCGACCGCGAGCCCCGCGGCGAAGGCGGCGCCGAGCGCACTGGTCTCCGACACGCTCGGGCGGACCACCGGGATGCCGAGACAGTCGGCCTGCATCTGCATCAGAAGGTCGTTCTGCACCATCCCGCCGTCGACCCGCAGCTGCGTGATCGGCGTTCCCATATCGGCGTTCGCCGCGCCGACGACCTCGAGGGTCTGCATCGCGACGGCCTCTAGGGCTGCTCGGGCGATGTGCCGGCGGTCGGCGAACCGCGTGAGGCCGAGGATGGCGCCGCGCGCATCGGGACGCCAGTGGGGGGCGTAGAGGCCGGAGAAGGCCGGCACGATCACGACCCCGCCGCTGTCGTCGACGGACGCCGCCAGCGCCTCGACCGCGGGTGCGCTGTCGATGATGCCGAGGTTGTCGCGCAGCCACTGGATGAGGGAGCCCGTGACCGCGATCGAGCCTTCGAGGGCGTACGCGGCGGGATCGTCGCCCAGCCGGTAGGCCACGGTGCTCAGCAGGCCGTTCTCGGAGCGGACGGGCGCGTCGCCCGTGTTGACCACGAGGAAGTTCCCCGTGCCGTAGGTGCTCTTGCTCGCGCCGGGTGTGAAGGCCGCCTGGCCGAAGGTCGCCGCCTGCTGATCGCCCATGATCCCCGCGACCGGGACATGCCGCAGCAGGCTCGACGGCTCGATCTCGGCGTACACCTCGGAGGAGGACCGGATCTCGGGGAGGACCGACGCCGGGATGCCGAAGGCGTCGAGCAGCTCGGGATGCCACTGCAGCGACGCCAGGTCGAGCAGCAGGGTGCGGCTGGCGTTGGTCACGTCCGTCGCGTGCGTCCCGCCGTCCGGGCCTCCCGTGAGGTTCCAGAGGAGCCAGGTGTCGGTGGTGCCGAAGGCGAGGTGGCCCGCGTCGGCCAGCTCCCGCGCGCCGGCGACGTTCTCGAGCATCCAGGCGATCTTCGTCGCGGAGAAGTAGGACGCCAGGGGCAGCCCGGTGAGATCGCGGAAGCGGTCACGCCCGCCGTCCTCCGCCATGCGGTCGACGAGCGGCTGCGTACGGGTGTCCTGCCAGACGATGGCGTTGTGGATGGGCTCGCCCGAGCGCTTGTCCCACAGCACGGTCGTCTCGCGCTGGTTGGTGATCCCGACGGCCGCGATGTCGTGCCGCGTGATGTCGGCGCGGGCGAGCGCCACGCCGATCACCTCCTGCGTGTTGTGCCAGATCTCCATGGCGTCGTGCTCGACCCACCCGGCGCGGGGAAAGATCTGCCGGTGCTCCAGCTGACCGGAGGACACGACGCGCCCGCGGCGGTCGAACACGATCGCGCGGGTGCTCGTGGTTCCCTGGTCGAGGGCGAGGATGAAGGACATCGGCAACTCCTTTGTCGGTGAAGCGTCGCGACGGCGAGACCTCTGCTTACGTTACGGAGGGCGGACGCATGCGTGCCACCCCGTGCACGAACGTGCGTCAGGGGGTTGCGAGGAGGCGCCGCGCCGAGCCCTCGTCGATGACGAGGTCGGTGATCAGGCGGGCGTTGAGGGCGCCGCGCAGGCTGGGCAGCTTCTGCTCGCCGGCGACGACGCAGACGCGGCGCGCCACGCGGCGCAGTTCGTCGAACGCCGGACCGGTGGCGCGCTGGTTGAGCTCGATGTCCTGCCAGCTGCCGTCGACGCGGTAGAACACCGTCGCGACATCGCCCACGACCTCGTCCCGGTCGAGGCTCGCGAAGTCGCCGTCGTCGAGGTACCCGCCGATGTACACCTGGCTCGGGACCTCGGCGAACGGCGAGCCCAGGCCGAACAGGGCGACGTCCATGCGGGACTGGATGTCCAGCACGCGTCGCGTGCTGCGCTCGCGCCACACGGCATCTTTCGTCGCGGGGTCGTCGAAGAACGCCGGTACCGGGAAGTGCTGCACCTTGGCGCCGTAGGCCTCGCCGAATCGGCGCAGGATCTCGCTCGTGACATCGATCCCGGTGGTCAGGTAGCTGCCGGCGCCGTTCATCTGCACGACGGTGACGTTGTGCGTGTCCTTCGCGGCGAGGTGGCGGCTGATCGCGCTCACGGTCGATCCCCACGCGATGCCGAGGGTCATGTTCGAGTCGATGAACCGGGCGAGGATGCGCGCCGCGGTCAGCGCCACCCGCTCCAGCCGGTCGACGTCGCTGACGTCGGGCGGCGTCGGCACGAGGTGCACGGCCACGCCGTAGCGAGCGGAGAGGTCGCGCTCGGTGTGGGAGGTGGCGTCGAACGGCGAGCGGATCTGGATGTCGACGAGTCCGCTCTGCCGAGCGTGGCTGAGCAGCCGCGAGACGGTCGATCGAGAGGTGTGCAGCTCCCTCGCGATCGCCTCCATCGTGAGGTCCTGCATGTAGTACATCTGCGCGGCTCGGAGCGCCCCGCGCGTGCGCTCGTCATCCCGCTCGGCATCGACCATGGAACGCCCCTTCGTGCATCGATGGTGGTCATTGTTTCAGTTCGCGCGCCGCCGCGGCGGTAGGGTGGGCGCGATGGAGGAGCCAGGGGCGCGGGCGGATGCCGGGGCATCCGGGGAGTTCGTCCAGTCGCTCGCGCGCGGGCTCGCCGTGATCCGCGCCTTCGACGCCGGGCATCCCGAGCTGAGTCTCAGCGATGTCGCGCGCCGCACGGGGCTCACGCGCGCGGCCGCGCGCCGATTCCTGCTGACGCTCGAGTCGTTGGGCTACGTGCGCAGCGACGACCGGACCTTCGCCCTCACCCCGCGCGTGCTCGAGCTCGGCTTCAGCTACCTGTCGTCGCTGACGCTGCCGGAGATCGTGCAGCCGCACCTCGAGCGGCTGTCGCGCGAGGTGGACGAGAGCGTGTCGGCGGGCGTGCTGGATGGCACCGACATCGTGTACGTCGCGCGGGTGCCCACGCGACGGATCATGAGCGTCCGCATCACGATCGGCACCCGCTTCCCCGCGTACGCGACGAGCATGGGCCGTGCGCTGCTCGCGGGCCTTCCCGACGAGACCGCGTCCTCGGTGATCGAATCGACCCCGCTGCGCGCCATCACCTCCCGCACGATCGTCGACGAGGGGACGCTTCGCGCCGAACTCGCGCGCATCCGCGAGCAGGGGTGGGCGCTGGTGGACGGCGAGCTCGAGCCGGGGCTGCGTTCGATCGCCGTGCCGTTGCACGACCGCGCGGGGACCGTCGTCGCGGCGATCAACGTGTCGATGAGCGCGAGCAGCGGCGACGCCGGACAGCAGGCTGCCCGCTACACCCCGGCGCTGCTGCGTACGGGGGCGGCGATCGACGCCGAACTGCGCCTGGTCTGAAGCGGGCCCTCGGTCACCGGACGCCGCGCATGAGGGCCAGCACCGGCTTCACCGAGGCCAGCAGGGCGAGCCCCACCACGATCGCGATGGCGCCGAGGATCGAGAAGTAGGGGACCTCGTTCGTCGGGTCGTAGAACTTCGCCAGCTCGCCCGCGATCGCCGTGCCGAGGGCGACCGAGAGGAAGAACAGGGCCACCATCTGGGTGTGGAACGCCTCCGGGGCGAGCTTGGTGGCGACCGACAGCCCGACGGGGGAGAGCAGCAGCTCCGCCACCGTGAAGACGAACAGGATGCCGACGATCGCGAGCAGGGGCGTCGAGTTGGGTCCGCCGCCCGCGAACGGCAGGAACGCCAGGAACGCGAGTCCCATGATCACCGCGGCGAGCGCGAACTTCACGGGGGTCGAGGGCTGCCGGCGCCCGAGCTTCAGCCACAGGGCGGCGAACGCCCCCGACAGCAGGATGATGAAGATCGGATTGATGGACTGCACCCAGGACACCGGCATCTCCCACCCGAGGATGTCGCGGTCGAGTTTCTGATCGGAGTAGATCGTCACGACGGTGAACTGCTGCTGGTAGAGCGACCAGAACGCGACGCTCGTGATGAAGAGCGGGATGAAGCCGACGACGCGCGACCGCTCGACGGCGGTGATCCGGCTGCTGGCGAGGATCACGACGAAGTAGGCGATGGTGGCGAGGAGGGTCACGGCGATGACGACCGTGGCGAGGTTCTCGGCGCGGATCCAGCCGAGGAGCACCGCGACGGCGATCGCCGCGACCCCCGCGAGCCCGATGCCGATCACGACGCCGTAGCGGCCGCGGGGCAACGGGTTGGGCACCCGGCGCGCCTCGGCGGGAAGCTGCTTCCGGCCGAAGGAGTACTGGATGAGTCCGAGCGCCATCCCCACGGCGGCCAGGCCGAAGCCCCAGTGGAATCCGAGCGTCGTCTGCAGCAGCCCCGTCAGCAGGGGTCCGGCGAACGCGCCGAGGTTGATCCCCAGGTAGAAGAGCGAGAAGCCCGAGTCTCGGCGGGGGTCGTCGGCGGAGTAGAGGGTGCCGACGACGGATGTCGCGTTGGCCTTGAGCCCTCCGGAGCCCACCGCGACGAGCACGAGACCGACGCCCACCCCGAGGAAGCCGGGGAGCAGGGCGAGGGCGATGTGACCCGCCATGATGACGATCGCGCTCGCGAAGAGCACGCGCTCCGATCCGAACAGCCGGTCGGCGAGCCAGGCGCCGAGGATCGTCGAGAGGTACACGGCGCCGCCGTAGGCCAGGGTAGCGCCGGATGCCGCGCGGCACGCCTAACGGGGGATCGACGCGTGCCGCATGGGCGCCGGGTGGCGCGGGATGAAGAACGTCAGCACGAGCGCGACGACGGCGGCGGAGCCCGCGATCCAGAAGCCCAGCTGGAAGGCCGCGGGCGTGGGGACGGCGACCCCCTCGAACGGTTGCGACATCGCTGCCAGGACGCCGCCGAGCACCGCCGCCGCACTGCTCGTGCCGACCGAGCGGAACAGCGCGTTCAGGCCGTTGGATGCCCCGGTCTCCTCCACGGGCACGGCGCGCATGATCAGCATCGGCATGGCCGCGAAGCTCAACCCGATCCCCACGCCGACGAGGCAGTTCGCGACGACGAGATGCCAGACCTCGTGGGAGAGGACGAGCACGAAGGCGTACGCCGACACGACCGAGAGCGCCCCGAGGGTGAACAGCAGCCGCGGCCCGAACACCCGCGAGAGCCAGCCCGCTGCGGGCGAGATCACCATCATGATGAGCCCCGAGGGCATCACGACGAGGGCGGCGCCGATCAGGGAGAGCCCGAACCCGGCTCCCGATCCGACCGGGAGCTCGAGCATCTGGGGGAAGAGGATGTTCGAGCCGAACAGTGCGAAACCCATGCCGATCGAGGCGATGTTGGTCAGCAGCACGGGGCGCCGGCCGGCCACCCGCAGATCCAGCAGCGGCTCCGGCGTGCGCAGCTGGTACCACCCCCAGACCAGGAGCACGGCGACGCCGCCCAGGCCGCAGGCGACGGTGGTGGGCGATGCCCAGCCCCATTCGCCGCCGCGCGAGACGGCGAGCAGGATGCCGGTCAGGCCCAGCGCCAGCCCCGCGGCCCCCACGTAGTCGAACCGGCCGGGGTATCGCAGCACGCTCACCGGCACGATCCACAGCACGAGCGCGAAGACCGCGGCGCCGAGCCCCGCGGCGACCCAGAACAGGGCGTGCCAGTCGGCGCGCTCGGTGATCAGCGCGCTCACGGGCAGCCCGATCGCTCCGCCGACGCCCATCGTGGCGCTGATGAGGGCCACCGCCGTGCCGAGGTGGTCCTGGTGCAGCACGTCGCGCAGGATCGCGATGCCGAGCGGCACGACGCCGGTCACGGCGCCCTGCAGGGCGCGCCCGATGATGACGCCCACGATCGAGGTGGACAGGGCCGCGATCGCCGACCCCAGGACGAGCAGGGCGAGCAGCACCAGGACGATGCGGCGCTTGCCGTACATGTCGCCCAGGCGACCCGAGATCGGGGTCGCCACGGCGGCGGTCAGCAGCGTCGCGGTGACGACCCACGCGGTGTCTTCGCGGGGTGCGTCGAGGAGCGCGGGCAGCGCCGACTGGATCGGCACGACGAGGGTGAACATGAACGATGCGCACAGTCCGCCGAGCGCGAGCACGGCGACGATGACCCACTGCGGGGTCTGCCGGGTGAGGCGAAGCCTGTCTTCCTCATCCGAACCCACGGCCTCAGGCTATCGGCGCACTCTCCCGGGCCGGGCTGGCGTCCCCGGTCAGTGGGACGGATGCCGCACGGGTGCGACACGCTCGCGCAGTCCCGCCTGCACGGCATCCAGCCACCGGCCCACGCTCGTCCGCGCCTGAGCGGTGTCGGGGTAGCGGCACCGCAGGTGGAGTCCGCTCTCGTTGACGATGAACCAGATCATGACGCCGTCCGTACGCACCCTGGCGGAGACGTACTGGATGCGCAGGCCCGGCGGTACGGCGGGCAGCCGCCGCGTGTCGAGCCACGAGATCGCGAACATGCCGGGGCGGGCGGGCATGCCCCCATAGGGGGCGAGGATCGGCTGGAGCGGATGAGACCCGAGGGCGAGAGCCTCCCGGACCGCCGCGGCGGCGGCCCGGGGGTCGGCGTCGGCGCACTCGATGACCGAGTTGGTGATGTACCAGCCGACGGAGTCGAGCCAGCGGGGCTCATGGCGGCTGTGCACGGGGAAGACCGCGCGCAGCGGGGCGTCGCAGAGCGTCGCGGTGACATCCGTCAGGACGGAGACGCCGAGCGCGCTGGCGCGCACCCCTGCCTCGGAGGCCGCGGCCTCGAACGCCGCGGCCTCCGAGGCATCCAGCACGTCGCGCACCTCGACGACCTCTTCGCGGGGCCGGCTCACGTCGCCGAGCGGCAGCGGGAACGTCGGCATCGCCCCGTCGCCGGCGCGGAGGATGTCCTCCCAACGCCCGTGGATCTCCTCCGGTGCGGAGGGGAGCTGCGCGAGATGGCCGGTGTGTTCGGCGAACGACGCCGGCGGGGCGGGTGCGGGCTCGGGTTCGACGTCGGGCTCGATCCGGAGCTCGGTGAGGAGGTCGCGCACCAGGACGAGGAGCGACCACATATCGACGTGCGAGTGGTCCGCCGCGATCACGATGGTGGGGCGTCGTCGACGATCGGCGGGCCGGAGCACGCAGAGGCGGTGAGACGGCGCGCCGAAGGGGTGGCACCGGTCATCCAGCGCGCGTCGGAGCACGTCGCGGGGCGCGGAGCCGCCGTCGGCGCGGTGCTCGACCCACTCGCCGGGCTCGGTCGCCCTCTCCTCGAGGATCAGGCCTCCGTCCGCATCCCGCGAGAAGACGGTGCGGAGCGTGCCGTGGCGTGCCACGACGCGGTCCCACGCCGTGGCGAGATCCTCCCTGCTCGGCGACCCGTCGGGCTCGAAGGCGACGGCCATCCACGAGCCGTCCCTCTCGCCCTCGCCGACGTGGCGCTGCTGGTCGAACGAGATGGGAAGGCGACGGATCGCGGCGCCCGAGACGCGCACGCCGTAGCTGGAGAGACGCCCCTCGGGAAGGGTCATCTGGGTGACGTTCGTCAGGCGCATAGCGGCGTAGTCTAGGGGCCCCCGATCTCGCGCAGATGTCCCGGAGGTGCCGTGCCCGTTCTCGAGATCGACGACGCGAGGATCGACTACGACATCGCGGGGGATGCCGGTCCGCTCGTGGTCCAGCTGCACGGCCTGACCTCCAGCCGGGACCGGGACGCCCAGCTGGGACTCGACCTCGGGCGAGCGCTGCGGGGCCATCGCGTGCTCCGTTTCGACGCGCGCGCGCACGGCAACTCCTCCGGCACCCTCCGGGCGCAGGACTACGGCTGGGACAGCCTCGCCGGCGACCTCCTCGCGCTGCTCGACCACGTCGCACCCGGGGAGCGCGTGCACGGAGTGGGGCCGTCGATGGGAACGGGCACGCTTCTGCATGCGGCGGTGCGCGACCCGCGGCGCTTCGCGAGCCTCACCCTCGTCGTCCCCCCGACGGCGTGGGGGTCGCGGCGCGCGCAGGCCCAGACCTATCTCGACGGCGCGGACCTCGTGGAGCGGGAGGGCATCGGCGCCTTCCACGAACAGGGCAGCACGGCGCCCGTTCCGCCGGCGCTCGCGGATGCGCCGCTGACCCGACCGAGCGTGGACGAGCGCCTGCTGCCCACCGTGCTGCGAGGCGCGGCGGCGACGGACTTCCCGCCCAAGCGGCTGATCGAGCAGATCGCCGTGCCGACGCTCATCCTCGCCTGGAGCGGCGATCGCACGCACCCGCTGAAGACGGCGAACAAGCTGCACGAGCTGATCCCGCGCAGCCGGGTCGTGATCGCGCGCTCGCCGTACGGCGTGATGGCGTGGCCGGGGCTGTTCGCCGAGCACGTCACGACGTCGGCATGACGCCGGCGGCCCCGGCATCCGTGCAGACTGGTGGCATGCGAGAGATCCGCGAGCTGACCGAGATGGACGAGATGACCGAGGCCTCGGTCATGATCCGGCGCATCTGGGGCGGCGATCGCGACGTCATGCCGGCGTCGGTGCTGCGTGCCCTGCAGCACTCGGGCAACTACGTCGTTGGCGTGTTCGACGACGGCGAGATGGTCGGGGCGTCCGTCGGCTTCTTCGGCGCGCCCGCGCGTCGAGCGATGCACTCCCACATCACGGGCGTCGCGCCCGAACGGCAGGGGCAGGGCTGGGGGCGGATGCTGAAGAACCACCAGAAGGAATGGGCGTTCGCCCGCGAGGTCGGTCACATCACCTGGACCTTCGACCCGCTCGGGGCGCGCAACGCCCACTTCAATCTGCGCGTGCTCGGCACCCGCGCGATCGAGTACCTGCCCAACCACTACGGCGCGCTGCGGGGCGGCATCGAGAGCGGCGACGAGACCGACCGGCTGATGGTCGCGTGGGCGCTCGCGGCGCCTCCCGCCCCGACGCCCGACGACGCCGACGTCGTCGCCTCGGTGCAGATCCCACGAGACATCGAGGCGGTGCGCGCCGAGGATCCCGAGGATGCCGCGCGGTGGCGCGTCCGCGTGCGCGAGGCCATCCTCGGGCATCTGTCGGAGGGCCTCGTCATCGGCGGATTCGACGACGAGCGCGGCTACCTGTTCGTCCGCCCGCGCGTCTGACGGGAGGGCCACGCGCGTGCGTCCGGGCGGTGCCCCGCGAAGGCGACGGCGAACAGGAAGCTCACGACGAACGACATCGTGACGATCTCGCCGCCGTCCTCGAGCGCCGTCATCGGGGCGTCGAAGACGAGGTACTCGAGGAAGAGGGCGGTCGTCCCCATCTCCGGGAACGCGTCGAGGGCGGCCCAGCCTGCGCGCTCATGCAGCTGCAGGCCGTCGTCGGCGGCGAAGACGATGCACACGAGCGCCCACGCCGCGGCGAGCCACGAGCTCGCGTGCCCCTTCGGCCGCCCGGAGACAGGAGGAGCGCCCGGCGCAGGACGTTTCGCGCGGCATCCTCCTGTCTCGGGCTGTTCGCCTGTTCCCGGTGGGCGGCGGTGCGCGGCGCCGGGGGCGTCGGGCGGCGCCCGGGATGACCGCGACTAGGATCGAGGGGATGCCGCGGCCTCGCTGCGCCGCTCGGTGTCCGCGCCCCCAGCCCCCACCTGCCTCTGGAGCCACCGTGGCCGAACAGTCTCGCCTCGACAAAGTGATCGCCCTCGCCCGCCACCGCGGGTTCGTCTTCCAGGCGGGCGAGATCTACGGCGGATCCCGCTCGGCGTGGGACTACGGCCCCCTCGGCACGGAGCTGAAGGAGAACATCCGCCGCCAGTGGTGGCAGACCTTCGTGCGCGGCCGGGGCGACATGGTCGGCCTCGACTCGTCGATCATCCTCCCCAAGCGCGTGTGGGAGGCATCCGGTCACGTCGCGACGTTCACCGACCCGCTCGTGGAGTGCCTGCAGTGCCACAAGCGGTTCCGCGCCGACAACCTCATCGAGGACTTCGAGGCCCGCAAGGGTCGCCCCGCCGAGAACGGTCTCGCCGACATCCCGTGCCCCAACTGCGGCACGAAGGGCCAGTACACCGAGCCCAAGGCGTTCTCGGGCCTGGTCAAGGCGTACCTCGGCGTCGTCGACGACGAGACGGGCTTGCACTACCTCCGCCCCGAGACGGCGCAGGGCATCTTCGTGAACTTCGCGAACGTCCTCACCGCCTCGCGCAAGAAGCCGCCGTTCGGCATCGGCCAGGTGGGCAAGTCGTTCCGCAACGAGATCACCCCCGGCAACTTCATCTTTCGCACGCGGGAGTTCGAGCAGATGGAGATCGAGTTCTTCACCCCGCCGGAGGATGCCGGTCAGTGGTTCGAGTCCTGGGTCGAGGACTGCTGGAACTGGTTCGTCGACCTCGGCGTGAACCCCGACAACATGCGGCGCTACGACGTTCCCGTCGAAGACCGCGCGCACTACTCGGCCGGAACCATCGATGTGGAGTACCGCTTCGGCTTCCCCGGCAAGGAGTGGGGCGAGCTCATGGGCATCGCCAACCGCACCGACTACGACCTCACGAGCCACTCCGAGGCATCCGGTCAGAGCCTTTCGTACTTCGACCAGGCGACGGGCGAGCGCTACACGCCGTACGTGATCGAGCCGTCGTTCGGTCTGACCCGCGCCATGATGGCGTTCCTCGTCGACGCCTACCGCGAGGAGGAGGTGCCGAACGCGAAGGGCGGCACCGACACGCGCACGGTGCTGGCGCTCGACCCGCGCCTCGCGCCCGTCAAGGTCGCGGTGCTGCCGCTCTCGCGCAACGAGAGGCTCTCGCCCGTTGCGAGGGAGGTCGCGGCCGAGCTGCGCGGGGACTGGAACATCGATTTCGACGACGCCGGCGCGATCGGGCGCCGCTACCGCCGCCAGGACGAGATCGGCACGCCCTTCTGCGTGACCGTCGACTTCGACACCCTCGAGGACCGCGCCGTCACGGTGCGCGACCGCGACACGATGGCGCAGGAGCGGGTGCCCCTGGACGGGCTGCACGCGCACCTCGCCGAGCGTCTCCGCGGCGCCTGACCCGCGGCGCCTCACCGGCCGAGGGCCGTCGCGCCTCAGGCGGTGACGGTCAGCTGCGCGTACTCTCCGTCGCCGCCCGCCGCGACGAAGCCGTGCGAGCGGACGAGGATGCGGCGCAGGGTCTCTCGGTCGACCGCGCCGACGTCCTTGAGGTAGAGGCATCCGACCCCGGTGGAGTGCGGGCCGAGGTCGGCCAGGTCTTCCCGGTGCGCGGCGATGCCGTCGAGCAGGTACAGCGTGCACGCCTGCTTGCGGGGCGCCAGGCCGATGACGGGGGAGTCGCCCTCCGTCCCCGTCGGGTACCGGTAGTGGCACGAGCCGAAGCCGATGACCGTGCCCCACATCGCGGGCTCCTGCCCGCTGACCTCGCGGAGGAGGTCGACGAGCGTCTCGGCGTCTCGGCGGCGTGCGGCCGGGGTGATCTTTGCGAGGAAGGCGTCGACGTCGCCACCGGTGAGTTTCATCCCTCGCCCTTCGCGCGCGCGGCCGCCTGCTTCATGGCCTTCTTGTACTCGCGCACCTTGGCGAGCGACATCGGGCTGGTGATGTCCGCGACGGAGCGGTACGCACCCGCGTCCCCGTAGGGGGTGGATGCCTGACGCCAGCCCTCACCCGTGTAGCCGCACTGCTTGCCCAGCAGTGCGAGGAAGATCTTCGCCTTCTGCTCGCCGAACCCCGGCAGGGCCTTCAGGCGCCGCAGCACCTCGCGGCCGTTGGGGTGGTCGCGCGTCCAGATGGCTGAGGCATCCCCGCCCCACTCCTCGGCGATGGCGGCGCAGAGCGCCTGTACCCGCGCCGCCATGGCTCCCGGGAACCGGTGGACGGACGGCGTCTGCGAGAAGGCCGCGGCGAACTGCTCGGGATCGTACGAGGCGATGGCCGCCGCATCGAGCCCGCCGATGCGATCGCGGATCTTCGCGGGCCCTGAGAAGGCCGTCTCCATGGTGATCTGCTGGTCGAGCAGCATGCCGATGATCAAAGCGAGGGGATCGTTCGTGAGCAGCTCGTCCGCATCGGCATCGCCGGTGATATGGAGCGTCATCACCCCAGTCTCGCACTCGGGGCCCCCGCGGCATACCCCGTCGGTCGGGGTAATGCGGTTCAGGCGGTGGCTGAGTCGGCCTGTGCGGCCGCCCGCTCGGCCTCCTGTGCGGGCACCTCGATGCCGAAGAGGGCGCCGAGCGCCGCGACGTATTCGTCGGCGCGCCCTTGCGCTGCCAGGTCGTGCGCCCGCGCGGTCGGAGTGTGCAGGAGCCGACCGACGAGGTGACGCAGGGCCTGCTCCGTGCGGCCGTCGTCGTCGCGTGTGCGAACGCGCGAGATCTCGTCGTCGAGCACGCCGAACACGTGCTGGCGGAGCGCCACGACCGCCGGGGCGAGCGACTGGCGCTCGCCCGCCTGCGTGAAGCGGCGGGCGGCGGCGCGCACGATCTCGCGCGCGGCGTCGGTGGCCTGCAGCTCCTCGAGGGGCGCGTGCAGGCGGATGGTCTCGAGGTCGAGCAGGTCGACGTCGGACACGGTTGCGACATCGGGGTCGACGTTGCGCGGCAGGCCCAGGTCGATGACGAGGCTGCGGCCGCCGCCGTAGGCCGAGCCGCCCATCGGGCATCCGGATGCCGCGGCCTCGCCGATGCGCGGAAGGTCCAGGTCGAGCTCGGAGCGACCCTGGCGCAGCACTCCCGCGTCGAGCACGTGGTGGTCGGCGGTCGTGCAGGTGATGATGAGGTCGGATGCCGCGGCGGTGCGCGGGTAGGCGGCGTCGTCCGTCCACACCAGACCGTGCTTCGTCGCGAACTTCTGCGCCCGGCCCGACGGCGAGTAGACCGTGATGTCGTCCGCCCCGCGGTCGCGTAGCGCGGCGAGCGTGGCGGCGGCGTAGGCGCCCGTGCCCACGAGCAGCACGCGCAGCGCCGCCCAGTCGGTCACGCGGCTGTCGGCGAGGTCGAGGGACAGCCGGACGAGCGAGCGGCCGGCCCGGCCGAGCGCGGTGGAGTTCTTCACGCCGCGCTGGGCTTCGCTCGCGCGCTGGAAGAGGCGCTCGAGCTCGCCGGATGACGTGCCGAGCTTGCGGGCGTCGCCTAGCGCACGGCGCACCTGACCCGCGATCTCGCCCTCGCCCACGACGACCGACTCGAGCCCGGAGGCGACGGCGAAGAGGTGTTCGGCGACGTCGGCTCCGGCCACGACGGAGTAGGACCCGTCGAACTCCGCGGCGGTCACGCCGGTGGCGGCCTCGACGGCGAGCAGCGCCGCCTCGACGCCCACGGCGCCCGCGGCGGTGACCGGCTCGTCCATGTCGACGTACGCTTCGAAGCGGTTGCAGGTCGCGAGCACGACGGCACCGCGCACGCACTCGTCATGCTCCGCGATGAGCGGAGCGATGTCGGTCGTGTGTACGCTCAGCCGCTCCAGGAGATCGAAGCCGGCGGTCTTATGACTCGCCGTGACGCACAGCAACACGTCTCCAGTTTACCCGGTGCGGGAGGGAGCTCGCTGAGGTCGCTCGTGGTCGAGACATCCGGCGGGATTCGACCCGGGGCCGGATGGGAGAATGAAGCCCATGCCCCTCTCCGAAACTCCGCTGCTGCGCGCCCTCCGCGGCGACCGTCCCGACACCGCACCGGTGTGGTTCATGCGCCAAGCGGGGCGCTCGCTGCCGGAGTATCGCGAGCTGCGCGTCGGCACGCGCATGCTCGACGCGTGCCTCGATCCGGCTCTCGCCGCCGAGATCACGCTGCAGCCGGTGCGCAGGCACGGCGTGGACGCCGCCATCTTCTTCAGCGACATCGTCGTGCCTCTGCGCCTGGCGGGTGTGGCGGTGGAGATCGAGCCCGGCCGGGGTCCCGTCTTCGCCGATCCGGTGCGCACGGCCTCCGACGTCGTCGCGCTCACCTCCATCGACCCCGCGGAGGTCGCGGCGGCGTCGCAGCCCATCCGCGACGCCGTGGCGATCATCGCCGCCGAGCTCGGCGAGCGCACGCCGCTCATCGGCTTCGCGGGCGCGCCCTTCACGCTCGCGGCGTACCTCGTCGAGGGCGGCCCGTCCAAGGAGCACCTGCGGGCGCGGGCGATGATGCACGCCGACCCGGAGTCGTGGCATCGCCTCGCGGGGTGGCTCGCGCGGGTCGCGAGCGAGTTCCTGGCCGTGCAGGCGGATGCCGGGGCATCCGCCGTTCAGCTCTTCGACTCCTGGGCGGGCTCGCTCTCGCGCGAGGACTACCGCACCTTCGTCGCGCCGCACTCGCGCGCGGCGCTCGAGGACGCGCGCGGCAGGGTTCCGATCATCCACTTCGGCGTCGGGACCGGCCCGATCCTGCCCGATATGCGCCTCGGCGGGATCGCCGACGCCGTCGGCGCCGACTGGCGGACCCCGCTCGACGAGGCGGCGCAGCTGCTGGGCCCCGACGTGACGGTGCAGGGGAACATCGATCCCGCGCTCCTGCGGGCCCCGTGGCTCGTGCTCGAGGCCCACGTGCTCGACGTGCTGCGTCGCGGGCGCGCGGCGCGGGCGCACATCGTGAACCTCGGTCACGGCGTTCCGCCCGACACGGATCCGGCGGTCCTCACCCGCATCGTCGAGCTCATCCACTCGGGTCGCGCGTGAGCGGCTCCCCCGGCGGGGCGGTCGGCCTGCGGGAGCGTGCGGCCGCGACGCGCGTCGTCGTGATCGGAGGGGGCGTGGCCGGGCTCGTGGCCGCCCTCGAATGCGCGAAGGTCGGCCTGACGGTGACCGTGCTCGAGGAGGGCGCCGCGCCGGGCGGTGCCGTCCGCCGCGCGGACGTCGGCGGGCTCGCGCTCGATGTGGGGGCGGAGAGCTACGCCACGCGCGGCGGCCACGTGCGGGCACTGATCGACGAGCTCGGCATCGGCGATCGCGTCGTCGCCCCGGCGGGCGGTCGCGCCTGGCTCGCCGGCATCCCCGGCGTGGGGGCGGCACCGATGCCCGCGGGCGGGGTGCTCGGCATCCCGGAGAATCCGTTCGCGCCCGACGTGCGGCGCGTCATCGGCTGGCCGGGAGCGTGGCGCGCGTACGTCGACCGCCTGCGTCCCGTCCTGACGATCGGACACGAGCACAGCCTCGCGACCCTGGTGCGCTCCCGCATGGGCGCCCGCGTGCTCGACCGCCTCGTGGCCCCCGTCGTGCAGGGCGTCTACTCGGCACGCCCCGAAGACATCGACGTGGATGCCGCGGCGCCGGGCCTCAACGCCGCGCTGACACGGGCGGGATCGCTGAGCGGCGCGGTGGCGGCCCTGCGCGGCGGAAAGCCCGCCGCGGCCCCCGGCGCCGCCGTCAACGGGCTCGAGGGAGGGATGTCGACCCTCGTCGATGCGCTCGTGCGACGGCTGGGCGAGCTCGACGTCGAGCTGCGGACGAACAGCGAGGCCGTGGCGTTCGAACGCGCCCAGGGCGGCTGGCGGGTCGACGTCGCGGAGAGGACGGTGCGGGACGCCGAGGCGCCTGACGCCGATTCCCTCGGCTCCGACCCCTCTTCGCTGTTCGCCGACGTCGTCGTCGTGGCGGTGCCCGAGGACGCCGCTCGGCGGTTGCTCGCCCCCGTCGTGCCGGAGCTGCCCGCGGCGGGCGAGCGCCCGGCGCCCGTCGTCGAGGTCGTGACTCTCGTCGTCGACGCACCGGCGCTGGATGACGCGCCCCGCGGAAGCGGGGTGCTGTGCGTTCCGGGCGCCCACACGGCCAAGGCGCTCACCCATGTGACGGCGAAGTGGCCGTGGGTCGCGGCGGCCGCGGGGGCGGGCAGGCACGTCGTACGGGTGTCGTTCGGTGCGCAGGGGGAGGCCCCCGCGACCGCCGCCCTGGACGAGGACGGGGCCGCGCGGCTGGCGCTCGCCGAGGCATCCGCGCTGCTCGGGGTGGATCTGCCGGCGTCGGTGCTCGTCGCCGCGCGACGGGAGCGATACGAGCAGAGCCAGCCCGCGTCGGTGATCGGCCAGGCCGACGCCGCGGCCCGCGCGCGCGCCGCGGTCGGCGAGCACGAGGGGCTGGGCGTCGTGGGGGCGTGGATCGCCGGAACGGGCCTGGCTCAGGTGATTCCCGACGCCGTCGCCGAGGCCGATCGGCTGCGCCACGGCGCACTCTGGGCCTGAAACCCGCGTGTGTCAAGGGTGGATGCCGAAATCGGCATACGGGTCTACTCTGGTGACCTGACCGATTGATCCATCCGAAGACGAGCGTGAGGAAACCCACTATGCGGGGCAAAGTAGGACTCGTGATCGGCCTGGCGGCGGGCTACGTGCTCGGCTCGCGCGCAGGACGCGAACGTTACGAGCAGATCAAGACCCAGGTCGACAAGGTGTGGAGCCTCGACACCGTGCAGGCGCAGGTCGGCAAGGTCAAGGACCTGGCCGCGGACGCCGCCAAGGCCGTGCCGGCCGCCCTGTGGGACGGCGCCACGAAGGTGACGCACGCCGTCACGCAGAAGGGCAGCGCCGGCGAGAAGCTGGATGCCGCGGTCAAGGCGGGCAAGGACTCGGGCGCAGAGGTGCGCCAGGCTGCGGCGAAGGCCAAGAAGGACGCCGAGAAGATCGCGGACGCGGCCGAGGAGGCAGCCGCCGAGGCAGCCGCCGAGGCGGATCGGTCGACCGCGGGCGGAGCCTGACCGTGGCGGGTCCCCGCGGAACGCGGGACCGCGCCGACGACAGCCTTCTGACGCTCGTCGGCGAGGTTCCCGAACTCGTCCGCAACCTGGTGGTCGCGGAGGTCGACGCCGCCCGGTCGTGGGTGTCGAAGACTGCGAAGGACTACGGCATCGGTGCGGGATGGTTCGTCGCCGCGCTGGTCGTGGTGTTCTGGTCGGTCCCGGTCTTCGGGACCGCGGCGATCGCCGGCCTGGCGACGGTGTGGCCGGTCTGGCTGTCGGCCCTCGTCATCGGCGCGGCGATGCTGCTCGTCGTCGCGGTGCTCGTGCTGCTCGGCCTCGCGCGCTTCCGGCGGGCGTCGCAACGGGAGAACCCGCTCACCGCGGCCAAGGAGGACATCGGGATCGTCCGGGAGGTTCGAGATGAGTACTGAGTACACGCCGAAGCCCGATGCTGTTCTGGTGTCGATGCCTCGCACCGTCGTGCCCTCGCTGGACGACCCTGTCGCGCAGGCGCGAGCCGAGCTGAAGGCCGCCCTCGCCGCGATCGAGGAGAAGGCCAATCTCCCGAAGCGGATCGCTCGCGCGACCGACCGCGGGATCGTCAGGGCCCGCGAGTTCCACCGCTCCCACCCGGGTGCGGCCGTGGCGGTCGCAGCGGGTGCTGCCGCGCTCGTGGGAGTCGCGGTGTGGGCTGCCGTGCGTGCGTACACCTCCCCCCGCCACTGACGGTGCCTCGCCGGACGCGCGCCGTTTTGCTATCCGGCGGGCGAGCGTGAGACTGGTGTCATGACGGACAGTGGCATTCCCGACGCCGATCGCGCCCCCGCTTCATCGCCTTCCGACGCCGAGGCGCCGCGGGGCTTCACCCTGTGGGCCGTCTGGCGCCGCAACCCCGACGCGCCCGTCACGGAGACCGGTGCGACGGAGCTCGAGGACATCGTCCGCCTGATCGAAGAAGGCGGCGTCACCGTGCGCGGCTTCTACGACGTCTCCGGTCTGCGTGCCGACGCCGATCTCATGGTGTGGCTGCACGGCAACACGGCGGAAGAGCTGCAGCGCGACCTGCGCCGGCTGCGCCGCACCGAGCTGCTGAAGCACCTTCTCCCGACATGGAACGCGATGGGCGTGCACCGCGACGCGGAGTTCAACCGCCAGCACGTGCCGGGGTTCCTCCGCGGCATCCCGCCCCGAGAGTGGCTGTGCCTGTATCCGTTCGTGCGGTCGTACGAGTGGTACCTGCTGCCCGAGGAGGAGCGCGGCCGGATGCTCGCCGAGCACGGGCGCAAGGGCGCGGCGTTCCGGGGCGTCCTCGCCAACACCGTCGCGTCGTTCGCGCTCGGCGACTACGAATGGCTCCTGCCGCTCGAGGCCGACGACGTCGTTGACCTGGTGGACCTCATGCGCGATCTGCGCGCCACCGACGCTCGCCGCCACGTGCGCGAGGAGGTCCCGTTCTTCACCGGGCGGCGCCTGCGTCTGGACGAGGTGCCCGAGGTGCTGCAGTGACCGACGCTCGAGGGCTCGCCGCCGGGACGGGCGCACGGTGACGCTGCGCCTCGGCACGCGGCGGAGCGCACTGGCGCTCGCGCAGTCCGGGCACGTCGCCGACGCGATCACCCGGCTGACGGGGGTGCCGGTGGAGCTCGTCCCGATCGTCTCGGAGGGGGATGTCTCGCGGGCGTCTCTCGCGCAGATGGGCGGGACCGGGGTGTTCGCGACGCGGTTGCGCGAGGCGCTGCTCGCGGGGGAGTGCGACCTGCTCGTGCACTCGCTGAAGGACCTTCCCGTGGCGGGCGCGCCCGGGCTCGTCGTCGCCGGCATCCCGCCGCGCGAGGACGCCCGGGACGTCGTCGTCACGCTCGACCCGGGCGGCCTCGGGGCGCTGCCGACGGGTGCCGTCGTCGGGACGGGCTCCCCCCGCCGCATTGCCCAGCTGCGCCGACGGGCTCCCCGTGTGAACGCGAAGGACCTGCGGGGAAACGTGGACTCGCGGATGCAGCGCGTGCGCGACGGCGAGCTGGCGGGCATCGTGCTCGCGGCGGCGGGGCTGTCGCGCCTCGGGCTGTTCGACCCCGCCGAAGACGTCGACGGTCCTCGGCCCGGTCTCGGCGCGGCATCCGATCTGTACCTCGAACCGCTGGGTCTGGCCGAGTGGCCCACGGCGGCGGGGCAGGGCGCGCTGGCCGTGGAGATCCGGGAGGACGCCCCGTCGCCCGTGCGGCAGGCCGTCGCGGCGCTGGACGATGCGGCATCGCGGCTCGCCGTCACGATCGAGCGGGCCATCCTCGCGGACATCGAGGCGGGGTGCCACGCGCCGGTGGGCGTTCACGCGGAGATCGACGGCGACGAGGCGCGTGTGCGATCGGTCGTGTACGCGATCGACGGGTCGACGCGCGTGGGGGTGGATCGGACCGAGTCCCTGACGGGGGGCTATAGTCGAACAACGGGCGGCGGCAATGGCGCGATCGCCGCCGACGGCGCGGACCCGACCGCGCGGGCAGCGCTGATCGGGTCGGCCATCGCACGTCGGCTCCTCGACCGCGGGGCGGCCGGCCTCGTGTCACGAGAGTCACCGCAATGAACCAGACCACCGGAAACGTCGCAACGGACAAGCCCCTCGGCGGGTGGCGTGTGCTCGTGCCACGCGGTGGCCCGTGGGGCGACGGGGTGGCAGCCAGTCTTCGCGCGCAGGGCGCCGTTCCGGTCGTCGCGCCCCTCATCAACTTCGCCCCGACGAGCGATCAGGCCACGCTGGATGCCGCGCTGCACGACCTGCAGCAGGGCAACTTCGACTGGCTCACCGTGACGAGCGCGACGACCGTCGACGTGCTCTACGCGCACCGCGTCACCATCCCGGCCGCGACGAAGATCGCCGCTGTCGGCGAGACCACCGCGGCTGCGCTGCAGGCCGTCGGCTACCGAGTGGACCTCGTGCCGGAGCAGGACAACTCCGCAGCCGGCATGGCCGAGCAGATGATCGCGCTCGAACCGGAGTCCCGCAGGATCCTCACCCTCCGCAGCGAGATCGCCAAGCCGGTGCTCACGCGCATGCTCATCGATGCGGGGCACGATGTGCGCTCGGTCGTCGCCTACCGCACGGTGGGGGTGCCGGTGACCGAGCGCATCGCCCGCGATGTCGCCAGCGGGCGCATCAATGCGATCCTCGTCACGAGCGGTTCGGTCGCCGAGCAGGTGAGTCTGCAGTTCCCTGACGTCCCCGACTCGACCGTGATCGCCGCCATCGGGCCGCGCACGGCGAAGGACGCCCGGAAGGTCGGCCTGTCCGTCGACGTCGTCGCGCCCCAGCAGACGGTGGCCGCGCTCATCGAGGCGGTTTCGCACCTGGCCCTGCCGCACGCCGCCGACGAGCTCCAGCCGTGAGCTTCCCCGCCCACCGCCCCCGCCGGCTGCGCACGACGCCCGCCGTCCGTCGCCTCGCGCGGGAGACGCACCTCGTGCCGTCGCAGCTCGTCCTGCCGATGTTCGTGCGCGAGGGCATCGACGAGCCGCGCGAGATCGGATCCATGCCGGGCGTCTTCCAGCACACGCTCGATTCGCTGCGGCGCGCGGCGACGGATGCCGCGGCATCCGGCATCGGCGGCGTGATGCTCTTCGGCGTGCCCGCCGTGCGCGATGCGTGCGGCACCGGCGCCGATGATGACCGCGGCATCCTGAACGTCGCGACTCGCGCAGTCGTCGAGGAGGTCGGCGACGCGCTCGTCGTGCAAACGGATCTTTGCCTGGACGAGTTCACCGACCACGGGCACTGCGGCGTGCTCGCGGAGGACGGGTCGGTCGACAACGACGCGACCCTCGAGCGCTACGTGGCGATGGGGCTCGCGCAGGCGCGGGCGGGGTCTGCGATGCTCGGCCTGTCGGGCATGATGGACGGCCAGGTGGCCGCCGTGCGCGAGGCACTGGAGGGTGAGGGGCTGGTCGACACCCTGATCCTGGCGTATTCGGCGAAGTACGCGGGGGCGTTCTACGGACCGTTCCGCGAGGCGGTCGATTCGCAGCTGAAGGGCGATCGGCGCAGCTATCAGCTCGACCCCGCGAACGCGCGCGAGGGGGTGCGCGAGGCGATCATGGATGTCGACGAGGGCGCCGATGTCGTCATGGTCAAGCCGGCCCTGCCCTATCTCGACGTGCTCGCGGACGTGCGGTCGGCCGTCGATGTGCCCGTGTGGGCGTACCAGGTCTCGGGCGAGTACGCGATGATCCAGGCCGCGGCCGCCAACGGCTGGATCGACGGGCGCGGCGCGATGCTGGAGGCGCTCCTCGGCATCCGTCGGGCGGGCGCGGACGCGATCCTCACCTATGCGGCGGTCGAGGCCGCCGGCTGGCTCCGCGACGCGCTCTGACATCGGGCCGGCGCCGGGCTCCTACGTCGAGCCGCCGCGACGCATCCGGGGCAGGTTGTGTGCTGCGGGGCAGGTCATGCCGTGCCCCACAGCACGTAAGGTGCCCCGCAGCATCCGAACTCGCCGCGGCACGCGAGCTGCCCCGCAGCGCGCGGCGTGACCGCCTAACCCCCTCGCCGCGCCGATGTGCGAGCCGGGGGAGAATGGAGGGATGACCGACCGCAATGACGACCTCTTCGAGCGTGCCCGCACCGCCATCCCCGGAGGAGTGAACTCCCCCGTTCGCGCCTTCGGATCCGTGGGGGGCTCGCCGAGGTTCCTTGCAGCGGCGCGCGGTGCGACGGTGACGGATGCCGCGGGTCGCGAATACATCGACCTCGTCGCGTCGTGGGGGCCGGCGCTGCTGGGCCACGCCCATCCCGACGTTGTCGAGGCGGTGCGGGAGGCCGCTCTGCGCGGCCTGTCCTTCGGTGCCCCGACCGAGGCGGAGGTCGAGCTCGCCGAGCTCATCGCGGACCGTGTCGCCGTCGGTGAGGGCCGGCCGGTCGAGCGCGTGCGTCTGGTCTCGACCGGAACCGAGGCGACGATGACCGCCATCCGGCTCGCGCGCGGATACACGGGCCGCGATCTGCTGGTGAAGTTCGCCGGCAACTACCACGGGCACTCCGACGGCCTTCTCGCGGCCGCGGGCTCGGGGCTCGCGACCCTCGGCCTGCCCGGTTCGGCGGGGGTGCCGGCGCCGGTCGCCTCCCAGACGCTCGTGGTGCCCTACAACGATCTGGGCGCCGTGCGCGAGGTCTTCGAGATCCACGGCGACCGCATCGCGGGCATCATCGTCGAGGCCGCGGCCGCCAATATGGGCGTCGTGCCGCCGCTGCCCGGATACAACGCCGGTCTCGCCGACATCGCGCACGAGAACGGCGCGCTCCTGATCGTCGACGAGGTGCTCACGGGCTTCCGCGTCCACTCGGCGGGCTACTGGGGCCTGCAGGCCGAGGCGGGCGAGCGCTATTCGCCCGACCTGTTCACGTTCGGCAAGGTCGTGGGCGGTGGGATGCCGCTGGCCGCGCTCGGCGGACGCGCCGATGTCATGGACAAGCTCGCGCCCGTCGGCCCGGTCTACCAGGCGGGCACGCTCTCGGGCAATCCGCTGTCGGTCGCGGCGGGGCTCGCCACCCTGCGCGCCGCAACGCCCCAGGTGTACGCGCGGGTGGATGCCGCGGCATCCGTCGTCGCCGGCGCCCTTTCGGCGGCTCTGACCGCCGAGGGTGTCGACCATTCCGTGCCTCGCGCGGGGAACCTGTTCGGCATGGCGTTCGCCGCGAAGGCGCCCGTCGACAACGACGAGGTTCAGGCGCAGGAGGCGTGGCGCTATCCGGCGTTCTTCCACGCGATGCTCGACGCGGGAGTCTCGTTGCCGCCGAGCGTCTTCGAGGCATGGTTCCTCACTGCGGCGCACGACGATGCGGCGCTCGAGCGGATCACGGCTGCCCTGCCGGCGGCCGCCCACGCCGCGGCGCGCGCCGTGGCCCCCGCGCGCAACTGACCCGGCGGGTCGTACGGGCGACTCTCGGCCAGCCCCGCGGGTGTGCCGTGCAAGACCGCGGCGAGCAGGATGCCCGGGCGGAGCGTACAGTCTCGGGCGCGCGATCGCCGTGAATTTCCGCGGGCGCGAGACGTGTCGTAAGCTTGTCGGCGGTGACGTGTCCGAGCGGCCGAAGGTGCAACTCTCGAAAAGTTGTGTAGGGTAACCCCCTACCGTGGGTTCAAATCCCACCGTCACCGCCACCGTCGAAGCCCCGCGAACCCGTGGAAACACTGGGATCGCGGGGCTTCTGTCATTAGCAGAATCAGCAAGTGAGAACGAAATGAGAACGAACGTGTTCTCATCGCCCTTAACTCGTCGCCGATAGTCGCCGTCGCCGCGGACTAGATGTTCTATGCAGCGAGGTTGGTGACAGCTGGTCGGGTGGCGCGGCTGATGGGTGGCCTGCCTCCGAGTGAGCTGTGCGGTCGATGGTAGTTGTAGTGCTCGAGCCATGCGTGTAGCGCTTGCCGGCGTTGCTCGTTGCTGGTCCAGGCGCGGGCGTAGAGCCACTCGGCGGCCATGGTGCGGTGATATCGCTCGACCTTCCCGTTCGTCTGCGGACGGTAGGGGCGGGTGCGCTTGTGACGGGTCTTCGACCCTGCCAGCGCGGCAGCGAATGCCCACGACCGGTAGCACGACCCGTTGTCGGTGAGGACGCGTCGGATCCGACGGATCCCATGGCGACGGAACCACTTCACCGCGCGCTGCCAGAACCCTGCCGCGGTCGCGCCGCGCTCGTCCGCGAGTTCCTCGGTGTAGGTCAGCCTGGAATGGTCGTCGGTCGCAGAGTGCAGGTAGACGTATCCGACCCGCTGGCGCCGCGCGGCGAGGTCCTGGGCGGAGCCGCGGCCGTGGACCCGCCACCCACCGCCGTCAGGGATCCGGCCGACTTTCTTCACATCGACGTGCACCATGTCGCCCGGTCGCGCCCACTCGTAGCGGCGCACCGGTTCGCGCAGGTCCTCGCCGTCCGGGGCGATATCACGGAGCCGGTTGATCCCGCGGCGCACGAGGACCCGGTGGATCGTGGAGATCGGAACCTCGTGGCCATGCTCACGGAGCTTCCCGGCCAGCTGCACCGGACCGACCTTGTGCTCGCGGCGGAGCTTCTCGATGAGGTCTTCGACCTCGACCGGTGTCTGCCGTGGCGATGAGCACGGCCGACTGGACCGGTCCTCCAGACCGGACTCGCCTTCGGCGGCCCAGCGGGCATGCCACTTCCCCAGCGTCTGACGGGCGATCTGGAACTCGGACGCGACGTGACAGATCGGACGTCCACGATCCACTTCCAGGCACGCGCGGCGGCGGCCTTCCGGAGTCAACGGCGCGTTACGGTGGGTCACGAGGTCCTCCTTGGGCGGGGATGCGATTCTTGGTCGTTTCACATCCCACCCGGAGGACCTCACCTACTCCCCGCCGACCCGCCGCCCGTCACCAACCTCACGAGACACAACAACTAGAAGCCATGCCGCTACCACTCGATATGGTGGGCGGCATGCAGCGACCGACGTGGTTCTTGGATGAGACAACGTCTCTGGGTCGAGAGAACACCGATCCTGAGCACGTGGCCCACTACGACGCGAAGGAAGACGCCGGCGCAGCGAGCGAGATCGCAGCCCTGCGGAAGGTGTTTCCGGCCGGGAGCTCGGATGTCGTCGATCTCGGAGCCGGAACGGGGCAGTTCGCACTGCTCGCCGCAGAGCAGTGGGAAAACGTGACGGCCGTGGATCCCTCACCTGTGATGCTCAGGGTCCTCCGTGAGAAAGCGGAAGCCGCAGGTTCGTCGCTCCATATCGTGGAGGCGGGGTACCTAACTTACGAGCGCCCGTCCGAATCGGTCGATCTCGTCTACTCCCGCTACGCGCTGCACCACCTCCCCGACTTCTGGAAGGCCATCGCGCTTGCGCGCATCCGAGCGATGCTTCGCCCTGGCGGGATCCTCCGCCTGTGGGATGTCGTGTACCACTTTCCGCTGGAAAGTGCGATCGAACGGATCGAGCACTGGTGCTCGACCGGCTACGCGGACGAGGAAGGCGGATGGACGCGTGCCGACCTCGAAGAACACGTCCGAGACGAGCACTCCACCTTCACGTGGCTACTCGAACCAATGCTCACCGAGGCAGGCTTCGCGATCGAGGAAGCCGGCTATGGCGACGACGGGATTTTCGCCAAGTATCTCCTCCGCGCAGTCTGACCCACCGTCGCGCGAACGCAGTGGGTGGGCAAGCGGCGCTACCGTCCCGCCTTATCGGCTCAGTCCGCCACCATTCAGCGGGAGAAAGGCATGTGCGGTCGATGAAGGCATGATTTGGTTTGGCGGAGTTGGCTGTGTCACCTCTAATAGTGTGATCGTTGCTTGACGCGCTCTACTCAAGGCCTCGGCGACGTTGTCGAGGTCGTCGTCGAAGAGGTCCGCATAGGTGTCTAGTGTCATCGCTGCTGAAGGGACTGCTGCACGAGTAGGTGACATCTGATCTGGCTTGCCCGGGAGGGCGGCCTGGAAGGATGGCATCGTGCCAAAGCCTTATCCCACCGAGTTCCGTGACGACGTGGTCCGCGTCGCGAGGAGCCGTGAGCCCGGAGTGACGATCGAGCAGATCGCGAAAGACTTCGGGGTCCACCCGATGACGCTGCAGAAGTGGATGCGTCGCGCCGATATCGACGAGGGCGCCAAGCCTGGCCAGACCCGCACCGAGGCGGCTGAGATCCGTGAGCTGAGGAAGCGGAACCGGCTGCTCGAGCAGGAGAACGAGGTGCTCCGGCGGGCCGCGGCGTATCTGTCGCAGGCGAACCTGCCGGGAAAAGGTTCTACCCGCTCGTGACGGAGCTCGCCGCCGCGGGGATCCCTGTGACGGTGACGTGTCGGTGCTCAAGCTCTCCCGCCAGCCCTACTACCGGTGGCTCGCGGACCCCATCGCTACCAGCGAGGTGGTGGAGGCGTATCGCGCGAACGCGCTGTTCGACGCGCATAGGGACGATCCCGAGTTTTCGGGCACCGGCTCCTTGCCGACGAAGCCGCCGAAGCGGGCGAATCCATGTCGGATCGGACGGCGTGGCGGATCGCGTCCAGCAACGGCTGGTTCAGCGCGTTCGGGAAGCCCAAGCGCAGCAAAGGACGCCGACCGGGTCCGCCGGTGCACGACGATCTCTGCGCGGTGGTCGACGAGGACGGACGGACGCGGCACGTGTTCGCGGCCGACGCGCCGAACGAACTCTGGCTCGTCGACATCACGGAGCACAAGACCGCGGAAGGCAAGCTCTACTGCTGCGCGATCAAAGACGCGTTCTCCGGCCGGATCGTCGGGTACTCGATCGACTCCAGGATGAAGTCGCGGCTGGCCGTTCAGGCTCTCGAGAACGCGGTCGCAATGCACGGCGACGTCGCCGGCTGCATCGTGCATAGCGATAGGGGCAGTCAATTTCGCAGTCGGAAGTTCCTGCGTGCTCTGGCCCGCCATCGCATGGTCGGGAGCATGGGAAGAGTTGGATCGAGCGGGGACAACGCGGCGATGGAATCGTTCTTCGCCTTGCTGCAGAAGAACGTCCTCGACCGCCGCACTTGGACCACCCGTGAGCAGTTGCGGATCGCGATTGTCACCTGGATCGAACGGACCTATCACCGCCGACGCAGACAGCGTCGGCTCGGGCGTTTGACGCCCATCGAGTTCGAGAACATCATGAACACGACCGTCGCACTGGCGGCGTGACTACAACCTGTCACCTATCCGTGCAGCAGTCCCCGGATGTGGTTCACAGGAAAGTCTCGGACGCAGATCTTGTACTCTGAGGTCATCACGATCACGTAACGAGCCCTGCGGCAGGAAGGCGCGAGTGAACATTCTTCGCGACGGCGCACGCACTCAAGGCGCGACCCTCTGGCTTGCCACGCTCATGTCGCTTTTCGTGCTCGCCCTTCTGGCGATGCATGCCGGAGGCGAGCACAACGTCGCACGATCGTCGGAAGTTTCCCTTTCGCAGAGCATTGAGGACAACCCGATAATGTCCTCCGTATCGGGCGGTTCGTCTTTCGTTGCTGCACCCTGCGATTCGAATTGCTCATCCCACATGGAGGACCTGCTCGCGTGCATGGTCGTCGCGGTGTGCGCATTCGTCGCTGCCTTAGGCCTCGGGCTCGCGCGGACGTCGCGGCGATTCTGGCTGTCGACACGTCTGGTTCCCCCCTCAGGGGCGGGTTTCCGCGCGCGGGCGCTCCTGCATAGCGCACCAGATCTTCACGTCCTCTCGATCAGTCGGACCTGAGCGCACCCGTTTTCGTCACGGTGCTCGTTGCCGACCCACACCGCGTTTCTTTCGGCGCTGTGCGGCGTGAGCCAAGACCGGTCTGCCTCATGATCCTCGACCGTGTCACGAGTGATCCGCTAACTGGATCCTCTCGCTTTTCTTCCGCGCCGGTGCGCGCGACTTAGTCTCCTTCCGGAATCACAATGCCCTCATCGTCAGACCCGTCCATGCCCGCTACCTCGCCGACCCGCCGAAGCATCAGGGAGAGCGAAAAGGAGCGCCGGAGATTTTCGCCATCAGCGCTACCCCACCCTCCGCTCGCCGTGATGCGTCGTTCGTCGTTCCGGCGACAGATTGTGTCAGCGACCGCGATGTCGTCCGCGGTAGCTCTAGCGCTAAGTTTCGCTCTTCCCGCCAGCGGCGCCTCATTCCCGGCAGGGGTGTCGAGCGACACGACGGAAGCAAGTGGCTCCGCCGGGGAGGCCCAATCGCTGGATCTTGACATCCAGGTGACAGGCGCGCCCCTCGACCGAGGAACCTACGTCAGCGCGAGTGCGATCACGACGGGAGTGTACGCGCAGACAGCATCCACATTCGTCAACTACAGCGGCGCGATCCAGTGGCCGTTTCTGACCGGGGTTCCGATCAGCAGCGGGTTCGGATGGCGCGAATCACCGTGCCCCGGTTGCCCGCAAGATCACAACGGGATAGATATGAACCCGGGCGCCGGCTCGGCGATCCAAGCGGTCGCCGATGGCGTCGTGCGGGAAGCGTCAGCCAGCGACAGCAGCCAGTGGGGCGTGTACGCGATCATCGACCACGTCGTCGACGGGGAGAAAATCAGCAGCCTGTACGCACACATGGCAGTCGGAACGCTGGCTCTGCGGGTCGGTGATTCGGTCAGTGTCGGTGACCTCGTCGGCAAAGTCGGCGATACCGGACTGAGCGGAGGCCCCCACCTACACCTCGGTATGATGCGTGCCGACGGCACCTACATCGACCCCTACGCGTGGCTGTCGGCAAAGGTGAAGCCGTGAACGTCGGCGGGCTGATGTTCACGGCGGGCATTCCCAGCCCCTCCATCAGTTCTATCGATCTCGGCGTATTCGAGCTTCGCTTCTATGCGCTCTTCATCATTCTCGGGATTGCGATCGCCACGTGGCTGGCTTCTCGGCGCCTCGAACGACGAGGTGGCGCCCGCGGCGTTGTCGTCGACATCGCGCTGTGGGCAGTCCCTTTCGGAATCGCCGGTGGACGTGTTTACCATGTGATCACCCATCCCAACGACTACTTCTACCCGGGCGCTGATCTGTGGCGCGTGCTGTATGTCTGGGAGGGGGGACTCGCCATCTTCGGTGCCGTCCTCGTCGGGGGCGCTGCCGCGATGATCGGATGCCGCATTGCCGGAATCCGGTTCCTGTCCTTCGCCGACGCACTCGCGCCGGCCATGCTCATCGCGCAAGCAGTGGGTCGGCTGGGGAACTACTTCAATCAAGAGCTCTACGGCCTTCCAACCACTCTTCCGTGGGGGCTTCAAATCGACCCGCAGAGCGCCGCTTTCCCGGAGGGTTTGCCGCCGGGCACGCTCTTTCACCCGCTCTTTCTGTACGAGATGTTGTGGAATCTCGCAGGCGCCGCGACAATCCTTCTTCTGGAGCGTCGCTATGACCTGAGGTGGGGCAGGGCGCTCGGCGTCTACCTGCTCATCTACGGCACGGGCAGGGCATGGTTGGAATCCATTCGTATCGACCCCACCGAACTCGAAATCTGGGGCGTCAAGATAAACGTGCTCACAGCGCTCGTCGTCGCGTGAGTATTTGGAGTCGTGAGCGCCACTGATTATTGCGGTTCAGGGCCACTCGGTATTCACTCTCGGGGTCACCGGTATTGCCGGTGAGCGCCACCCCCGCAGGTGCGACGCTCACCGGCCCGGGTTCAGTTGGCCGCGGCGGCGGTGTGCTCGCGCATGTTGACGTCGCCGGTCTCGATCCAGAGGGCGTTGTGGACGATGCGGTCCATGATCGCGTCGGCGTGGACCCCTCCGCGAGGCGCTGGTGCCAGTCCTTCTTCGCGTACTGGGTGCAGAACACCGTCGAGGTCGCGTCGTAACGGCGTTCGAGGAGCTCGAGCAGCATGGACCGGACGTCGTCGGTGGGTGGATCGAGCAGCCATTCGTCGATCACGAGGAGGGTGAACGTGGAGTACTTCCGCAACCACTTCTCCCGACCCGCTGGCTTGTCTTTCGCGGCGGCCCAGGTCTCTTCGAGGTCGGGCATGCGGATGTAGTGCGCCCGGTAGCGGTGCTGACACGCCTGCTTCGCCAACGCCGAGCCGAGATAGCTCTTCCCGGAGCCGGTGAAGCCTTGGAACACGACGTTCATGTGCCTCGTGATGAACTGGCAGGTCCCGAGCTGCGCGATCACACCCCGGTCCAGGCCGCGTTGTTCGAGCATGTCGACGCGGCGGAGGTCCGCGTTCGGGTAGCGCAGGCCCGCTCGTCGGATGAGGCCTTCGACTTTGGAGTGGGTGAACGCGGCGTGGGCGTCGTCGACGGCGAGCTTGATCCTCTCCTCGAACACCAGCCCCATCGTGAGGCCCTCGTCCTGGATGTCGAGCGCGTCGACGAGGGCGGGACGCCCATCTCCCGCAGCTTCCGCTTCGTCTCGGAGTCGAGCCGGCTCATCGGGTGCCCCTGCGTAGTAGTCGGCGCCGCGACGTAGCCGACGGGTTCCTCGTCGGCGGTTCGAACCATGGGCCTCTGCCGCGTTGGTCCTGATTCGAGTCGAGGATCGGCCGCAGGTGCGCATACCTGGGTGATCGGACGCGGGACTCGAGCGCGATGCCAGCGGCGGCTTCGACACGGGCGGCGGAGTAGCGTCGGGTCATCCGCAGCACTGCCAGCGCAGCCCCGAGCCCCTGCTCATCGACCGGGACGGACTCGAAGATCCGGTTCACGATCGTCGTGGTGTGCTCCCCGACCCGAGCGGCCCACTCCCGCGCCCGTTGCGGGTCCATCTGCTGGTAGCGGGGCCCATCGGGCAGATCGCTGTCATGCGTCCGGTACTCGTTGACCACCCCGGCCGGGGCGAGCAGATGACTGGTGAGCCGCTGATCCCCGGCGAACACCTCCAACATGGTGTCGGTGATGCGCAGGTCGACAGACCGACCGATGTTCTCGTAAGGGACGGAGTAGAAGTTCCGCTCGAACACCACATGCCCGTTCTTCTGAACCTTGCGGCCGTAGAGCCACTGCGAGATCTCGAACGGAACCTGCGGCAGCGGCCGCAGCAGCGGCTTCTCCTCACCCTCGAACACGCTCAGCCGGGAGCCGGCGCGCTTCTGGAACGGCTTCGCGTTGTAAGCGGCGACGCGTTCGTAGACCGCGGCCCGCAACTCCGGCAGCGTCGCGAACCGCTGGTTGCGCAGAGCCGCGATCACCACCGTCGCAACGTTCCCGACCGTGCCCTCGACACTCGGCTTGTCCTTCGGCTTCTTCACCCGTCCCGGCAGCACCGCCGCCGAATAGTGCGCCGCGAGCTCCCGATACGCGTCGTTCAGCACCACCTCGCCCTCGGCAGGGTGCTTGATCACACCCGCCTTCAGGTTGTCCGGAACGATCCGCGGGACGGACCCCGAACCAGTCGAACATCGCCGTGTTCGCGCGCAACCAGGTGTCCTGCTTCATATCCAGCGTCGGCTCGACGAACGAGTAGCGGGAGAACGGCAGGCTCGCGACGAACAGGTAGACCCTCGTCGTGGTGCCGGTGACCGGATCGACCAGCTGCATCGTCTTGCCCGACCAGTCGACCTCGACCGTCTGCCCGGCCTTGTGACCGACCCGCGACGCCGCCCCGATCACCAGCACGTGACGCTGGTAGGTCTTGCAGAACCGGTCGTAGCCCATCGCCGTCTCGCCCTTGGCACGGCAGGCATCGACGTACTCGCCATGCAGCAGCTTCAACGTCACCCCGACCCTCGCGAGTTCCCGATGCACCTTGTCCCAGTCCGGCTGCGCGTGAACACTCTCGTGCTCACCACGCCCGGGGAACAGCCGCGCATCACGTCCGCTTCGTCGAGCTCGGCGATGTCGTCCCAGCCGATGCCCTCCCGGTCGGCGGCGTCGAGCACCAGGGCCACACTGGTGCGGGACATGCCCTGCGCGGCGATCTGCCGACCCGTGAGCCCCTCCGCGCGCAACCGAAGCACGAGCTTCACCTTGATCTTGCGTACCATCCGAATCACTCCTTCTGCCGCGTGATAGGCCACGCGGCAGAAGGAGCCTAGGAAGATGGCCCCGAACCCCAATATTCGGGCGCTCAACGACGCCATCGCGTCGATCAGCGAGTGGCCCTGAACCCCAATATCAGTGGCCCTCAGAAGCGCAAATACTCACGCGATTGCCGGCGTGGTTCTCGTCGTTGTCCAAGCGGCCCGGCACCCGGAGCCCGAACCAAGCGTTTACCGACAGGGCCGCTCCCCGAAAACCGCTTCAAGCGACCAGGAGAGCGGCCACACTCTCGAGAGTGAGAGGCAATCCCACCGCTCAACCTTCGTAGCGTCCGCCTCCGACCCCCGCGTGGCGGGCGATAACCCCCCAGGACCGTGACCATCCCGGTCCCGCTCGAGGCGGTTCGCCCCCGCCACGCGAAGTTGGCGCGGCGACGGGCGCCCCGATATGCCTTCCTGAGGACTCTGGCTCTCGGCGCACTGGGGGGTTCTCTCACGACGCTCGCGTTCCCTCCCGTCGGGTCTTGGCCCTTCGCGCTCGTGGGCGTGGCGCTGCAGGTCTGTGTTCTGACAGCACCTCGAATGACCCATGCGCTGGCGGGAGCCGCGGCGGGAGCGGCATGTTTCTGGGGCATTCATATTGTCTGGTTGACGACCTATCTCGGTCCCGCACCCTGGGCAGCACTCGTCGCGTTGCAGGTGCTCATGTCGGTGGGCGCCGCCGCAATCATGATCTCCGGGTGGAGGACGATTGAGGAGTGGATTCCGGGAGACGTCACCCGGATGGTGGTGGTTCCCGTGCTGGTGGGAGCGGCATGGGTCGGACGCGATTTCGTTACCGGGAACTGGCCGTATGGTGGCTTCGCCTGGGGTCGAATCGCCTACAGCCAGGTGGACGGCCCATTGCGCGACCTACTGCCGTGGGTCGGGGTTGCCGGAACCACTTTCGCCGTTGTCATAATGAGCACGATGGCCGTGCAGGTCGCGCGTTCGCGCAGATTGGGGTCCGCGTCCGCTCCACTCGTACTTCTCGTCGTTCTTTTAGCCGTTCCCTCTTTCTCCTTCAATGAGACGGGAAGTATGCGGCTCGGTGCAGCGCAGGGCAACTCGGATGCCGGCATCTTCAACGCCAGTGCGCCGGGGAGAATCTTTGCGGATCATGTGCGTGCAACGCAATCGCTGTATGACGAAGATCTCGATCTTCTGGTGTGGCCCGAGAATTCTGTTGATGTTGACGTCGCGCGAACCGCCGAGGTTCAAGCCACGCTCGACGGCATCGCCGATCGGGTGAGCGCGCCTATCCTTTTCGGCACGCTCACGGTAGACGACGATCAGGTCTTCAACAGCGCACTCGTCTGGCGCGCGGGCGTGGGAGTAGTCGAACAATATGACAAGAGGTACCCGGTCCCTTTCGCCGAATACCTTCCGGACCGTGCAGCTTGGTCAAGCCTCCTGCCGTTCGTTCCGTCGCTGATTCCTGTCGATATGACCCCGGGAACGACAGCCGCCACCGTCCAGGTGAACGGCGTCCCGATCGGTCTGGCACTCTGCTTCGATATCGTCTCCGACCAGCTCGTCCGGGAAACTATCGCTACGGGAGCCGAGATTCTGATCGTCCCGTCCAATAATGCTGACTTCGGGGATTCAGCTCAGGGTGAGCAGCAGCTCTCCATCGCGCGCGCCCGCGCGATGGAGACGGCTCGATCCGTGGCGAACGTGTCTACCGTGGGATCATCCGCGATCATCGGGCCCGACGGCGCAGAGATCGCCACGATGGCACCATTCACAAGCTCCGCCATGGTCGCCGAAGCGCCGCTATCCGACTCGGTCACTCCAGCGATGGCGGTAGCACCATGGTTCGACCGGATCGGCGTGGGCGTCCTCGTTCTGCTATTCGCGGCGGGTGCGGTGGCTGGACTCTCGTCGAAGTCATCCGCCGGAGCACGATTCCGCTGAGGCACTTATGATGCGTGACTCGCTACCACGATGCCTGCGCCGATTTGAAGGCGCCGTGAACGTGACGCACGTACCAAATGGCGAGGTCCGTACCGGCACGTGCGCCCGCGCTCGCCTAAAAGTGCGGTCTGCCCTGAACCGCCAGCGGCGCGGCCCGACTCGGTCGCACCAACTGTTCGTGTCGGCACAATTTGATCGCCGAGGTGCAGCACTTGTCGCCGCAGCATGTTGGTGCTGCAAAACCCCCACAAGCGAGGAGAACATATGGACACGCCGCGTAGAGAGCCCACCCAAGAAGAATTCCAGAAGCGTTTCCGCCGCCGCCGGATATATCTCCGCGCAGGTCAAGTGATCATGATCGGTGGAGCAGTGGTTGGCATCATCCACTGGCTTGCGCATTTGGAAACTTTCGGGCCAACTCAACCGGAAGGTTGGGTCGACCTCGCCGCAGGCTATCCTGCTGCCGCGCTGCTGGTGATCGTCGGGGCAATGGTGGCCAGCCGCAAGCCGTCTTGAGGCCTCGGGCGCCGGGTCACTGTCCTTGCATCTGGAGGGTGCGCCTCACTCCTATGGGTGTCCATCCGCCGAACTCCCTTCGCGCGGCTCGCGGCTGAGCACACTGCGCCGCGTCTGCCGCGCGATACGCGGGTGGAGAGACGGAGGGGTGAGGCGATGTTGGCGCGCGGTGTGCGGCAGACTGAGTATTTGGAGTCGTGAGCGCCACTGATTATTGCGGTTCAGGGCCACTCGGTATTCACTCTCGGGGTCACCGGTATTGCCGGTGAGCGCCACCCCCGCAGGTGCGACGCTCACCGGCCCGGGTTCAGTTGGCCGCGGCGGCGGTGTGCTCGCGCATGTTGACGTCGCCGGTCTCGATCCAGAGGGCGTTGTGGACGATGCGGTCCATGATCGCGTCGGCGTGGACCCCTCCGCCGAGGCGCTGGTGCCAGTCCTTCTTCGCGTACTGGGTGCAGAACACCGTCGAGGTCGCGTCGTAACGGCGTTCGAGGAGCTCGAGCAGCATGGACCGGACGTCGTCGGTGGGTGGATCGAGCAGCCATTCGTCGATCACGAGGAGGGTGAACGTGGAGTACTTCCGCAACCACTTCTCCCGACCCGCTGGCTTGTCTTTCGCGGCGGCCCAGGTCTCTTCGAGGTCGGGCATGCGGATGTAGTGCGCCCGGTAGCGGTGCTGACACGCCTGCTTCGCCAACGCCGAGCCGAGATAGCTCTTCCCGGAGCCGGTGAAGCCTTGGAACACGACGTTCATGTGCCTCGTGATGAACTGGCAGGTCCCGAGCTGCGCGATCACACCCCGGTCCAGGCCGCGTTGTTCGAGCATGTCGACGCGGCGGAGGTCCGCGTTCGGGTAGCGCAGGCCCGCTCGTCGGATGAGGCCTTCGACTTTGGAGTGGGTGAACGCGGCGTGGGCGTCGTCGACGGCGAGCTTGATCCTCTCCTCGAACACCAGCCCCATCGTGAGGCCCTCGTCCTGGATGTCGAGCGCGTCGACGAGGGCGGGGACGCCCATCTCCCGCAGCTTCCGCTTCGTCTCGGAGTCGAGCCGGCTCATCGGGTGCCTCCTGCGTAGTAGTCGGCGCCGCGGACGTAGCCGACGGGTTCCTCGTCGGCGGGTTCGAACCATGGGCCTCTGCCGCGTTGGTCCTGATTCGAGTCGAGGATCGGCCGCAGGTGCGCATACCTGGGTGATCGGACGCGGGACTCGAGCGCGATGCCAGCGGCGGCTTCGACACGGGCGGCGGAGTAGCGTCGGGTCATCCGCAGCACTGCCAGCGCAGCCCCGAGCCCCTGCTCATCGACCGGGACGGACTCGAAGATCCGGTTCACGATCGTCGTGGTGTGCTCCCCGACCCGAGCGGCCCACTCCCGCGCCCGTTGCGGGTCCATCTGCTGGTAGCGGGGCCCATCGGGCAGATCGCTGTCATGCGTCCGGTACTCGTTGACCACCCCGGCCGGGGCGAGCAGATGACTGGTGAGCCGCTGATCCCCGGCGAACACCTCCAACATGGTGTCGGTGATGCGCAGGTCGACAGACCGACCGATGTTCTCGTAAGGGACGGAGTAGAAGTTCCGCTCGAACACCACATGCCCGTTCTTCTGAACCTTGCGGCCGTAGAGCCACTGCGAGATCTCGAACGGAACCTGCGGCAGCGGCCGCAGCAGCGGCTTCTCCTCACCCTCGAACACGCTCAGCCGGGAGCCGGCGCGCTTCTGGAACGGCTTCGCGTTGTAAGCGGCGACGCGTTCGTAGACCGCGGCCCGCAACTCCGGCAGCGTCGCGAACCGCTGGTTGCGCAGAGCCGCGATCACCACCGTCGCAACGTTCCCGACCGTGCCCTCGACACTCGGCTTGTCCTTCGGCTTCTTCACCCGTCCCGGCAGCACCGCCGCCGAATAGTGCGCCGCGAGCTCCCGATACGCGTCGTTCAGCACCACCTCGCCCTCGGCAGGGTGCTTGATCACACCCGCCTTCAGGTTGTCCGGAACGATCCGCGGGACGGACCCGCCGAACCAGTCGAACATCGCCGTGTTCGCGCGCAACCAGGTGTCCTGCTTCATATCCAGCGTCGGCTCGACGAACGAGTAGCGGGAGAACGGCAGGCTCGCGACGAACAGGTAGACCCTCGTCGTGGTGCCGGTGACCGGATCGACCAGCTGCATCGTCTTGCCCGACCAGTCGACCTCGACCGTCTGCCCGGCCTTGTGACCGACCCGCGACGCCGCCCCGATCACCAGCACGTGACGCTGGTAGGTCTTGCAGAACCGGTCGTAGCCCATCGCCGTCTCGCCCTTGGCACGGCAGGCATCGACGTACTCGCCATGCAGCAGCTTCAACGTCACCCCGACCCTCGCGAGTTCCCGATGCACCTTGTCCCAGTCCGGCTGCGCGTGAACACTCTCGTGCTCACCACGCCCGGGGAACAGCCGCGCATACACGTCCGCTTCGTCGAGCTCGGCGATGTCGTCCCAGCCGATGCCCTCCCGGTCGGCGGCGTCGAGCACCAGGGCCACACTGGTGCGGGACATGCCCTGCGCGGCGATCTGCCGACCCGTGAGCCCCTCCGCGCGCAACCGAAGCACGAGCTTCACCTTGATCTTGCGTACCATCCGAATCACTCCTTCTGCCGCGTGATAGGCCACGCGGCAGAAGGAGCCTAGGAAGATGGCCCCGAACCCCAATATTCGGTGGCGCTCAACGACGCCATCGCGTCGATCAGCGAGTGGCCCTGAACCCCAATATCAGTGGCCCTCAGAAGCGCAAATACTCAGCAGACCGCCGCCGTGCTTCCGCCTGGTGGGAATTCAGGACCGCACGAGTCGCGCGATGGCGTCGGTGGCTTCTTTGATCTTGATGTCTGCCTCGTCGCCGCCCGCGCGCGCGGCATTGAGGACGCAGTGCTTGAGATGATCGTCGAGAAGACCAACGGCGACGACCTGCAGCGCGCTGGTGAGAGCACTGATCTGCGTCAAGATGTCGATGCAGTACTTGTCGTCCTCGATCATCTTGTGCACACCCCGGGCTTGTCCCTCGATGCGCTTCAGCCGGTTGAGGTACTTGGATTTGTCGGTGATGTAGCCGTGCCCGGCGGATTCGTGAGCAAAATCCGGCTCGTGAACGGGGTCTTGGGTGGTGTTCGACATGGCAGGGCCTCTCTAGCGGTTCAGAACGGAGCGAACGGACGCCTCGGGTCGGAGGTCGAGGCGGCGGAGCAGTTGGGCGTTGAGGGCGACGACGACCGTCGACAGCGACATCAGGATCGCACCGATCGACATCGGCAGTACGAATCCGATCGGCGCGAGCACGCCGGCGGCAAGTGGGACCGAGATCAGGTTGTAGCCGGCGGCCCACCAGAGGTTCTGCTGCATCTTGCGGTAGCTCGCCCGCGACAGCTCGATCACCGACACCACTGAGCGGGGGTCGGAGCTGGCGAGGATGACTCCGGCAGAGGCGATCGCGACGTCGGTGCCGGCGCCGATCGCGATGCCGACGTCGGCCTGGGCGAGGGCGGGGGCATCGTTCACGCCGTCGCCCACCATCGCGACCTTGCGTCCGCCGTGTTGCAGTTCGGCGACCTTCGCCGACTTGTCCTCGGGTCGCACCCCCGCAAAGTACCGGTCGATGCCGAGTTCGCCGGCGACCGTCCGCGCGACGGCATCTGCGTCACCGGTGATCATGACGACCTCAACCCCGAGGGCGTGCAGCGCCTCGACGGCTTCGCGCGATTCGGGGCGGATCTCGTCCGCGAGCCGCAGCCCGCCGATGACCGCGCCGTTCTGCATGACGTGCAGGATGATCGCGCCCTCATCTCGCCACGTGTCGGCGGCGGGGATTTCGGACGCCGCGGCCTCGGTGAGCAGTGCCGGCCCGCCGACCCGGATTTTGGTGCCCTCGACGGTCGCGGTGACGCCGACGGCGGGGGAGGAGTGGAAGCCGGATGCGCGCGGCACGGCGAGGTCCCGGTCCTGCGCGGCGCGGACGATCGCCTTCGCGAGCGGGTGCTCGCTGTCGGCCTCCGCCGCGGCCGCGAGGCGCAGAACGGTGTCGGGCTCGACATCCCCGACCGTCTGCACATCGGTGATAGTCGGCTCGCCCTTGGTGAGGGTGCCGGTCTTGTCGAAGAGCACGGCGTCAATCGTGCGCATGCTCTCGAGCGCCAGGCGGTCCTTGATGAGAACGCCCCCGCGCGCGGCGCGTTCGGTTGCGATCGAGACGACCAGGGGGATCGCGAGCCCGAGCGCGTGAGGGCACGCGATCACGAGCACCGTGATCGTGCGGACGACGGCCGCATCGGGGTTGCCGAGGAGGCTCCAGACGAGCGCGGTGATGACGGCGGAGCCGAGGGCGAACCAGAACAGCCATGCCGCGGCGCGGTCGGCGAGACGCTGTGCTCGCGATGACGAAGCCTGCGCCTCGGTGACGAGCCGTTGGATGCCGGCGAGGGTGGTGTCGTCACCCGTGGCGGTGATCTGCACGCGCAGCCCGGAATCGGTCGCGACGGTACCCGCCACGACCGGGTCGCCCACACCGCGTGAAACAGTGCGGGATTCGCCCGTGACCATGGACTCGTCCATGTCGGCGCTGCCGTCGACGATGCGCCCGTCGGCGGGAACGCTGCCACCGGGGCGAACGATCACGACATCGTCAACCCTCAGGTCGGTGGGTGAGACGGTGATCACGTCGTCGCCCTCGACCCGTTCGGCCTCGTCGGGCAAGAGCGCTGCGAGCGAGTCGAGGGCCGAAGTGGTCTGGGCTAGCGACCGCATCTCGATCCAGTGCCCGAGGAGCATGATCACGATCAGCAGTGCCAGCTCCCACCAGAACTCGAGCTCGTGATCCAACAGTCCGAGGCTCGCGCCCCAGGAGGCGAGGAACGCGACGGTGATTGCGAGGGCGATCAGCAGCATCATGCCGGGTGTGCGGGCACGCAATTCGGCGACCGCACCGGTGAGGAACGGGCGCCCGCCCCACACATACATGACGGTACCCAGCGCGGGCGCGATGAATGCGGCGCCCGGGAAGTCGGGCAGCTGGTATCCGACGAGCATCGCAAACATGCTCGAGAACGCCACGACGGGTACGGCAATGATCAGGTTGATCCAGAACAGCCGACGAAATTGCGTTACGTGATCGGCGCCGTGGCCCGCATGTGCCCCGCCGTGTTCTGCGTGTGCGTCGTGCTCTGCCATCTGTCCGGTGTGCTGACCGTGCTCCCCGGGGTGCGTCCCCCCAGGGGCGTGGTCAGAGGTGTTTGAGGTCATGGGCCTTTCCTATCGACAACGTCGTCGCGATCATCGGGTGGAACAGAGTGAGCGAGCGATTCAGCGGGCCCCATCGAGCCCGCATGTCATATCCATACCCGAAACTCGTTCATCGACATGACAACTTCCCCTCCTGGGGGGGTCGCCTTTGTTGGTATGGCGACAAGTTCACCGTATACCCCCATTGGGTATGGCGGCCGTGCTCGAGACGCTCTGGCTTGCTACGTACGTGTGACTTAGTACCGCAGCCCCCTACCGGTATGCAACCCCCTCCGTGGATGGGTATACCCGTTATAGCGTGCCGCTGGTCGGGCATCCGCCCGGCGGGAAAGGAGCAATGACGATGACCATTACGGGAGACATGCTGCGCACCCACCCGAAGGCCGATGCGAGCAATGCGCTGCTGACGTGTATCGAGGCGTGCGTGGAGTGCGCCCAGTCGTGTGCCGCGTGCGCTGACGCGTGCCTCAGCGAGGACATGGTCGCGGAGCTCACCGAATGCATCCGCAAGAACCTGGACTGCGCCAACGTCTGCGCCGCGACCGCTGCCGTACTGACCCGCCAGACGGGCAGCAACCCCGACACTATTCGTGCGGTCCTCGAGGCGTGCCGAGCCGCGTGCGCCGCTTGCGCGGAGGAGTGCGAGCAGCACGAGCAGATGCACGAGCACTGCAAGATCTGCGCAGAGGCGTGCCGCCGCTGCGAGCAGGCCTGCGTCGAGTTGCTCGCCGCCTGAGCGCGCGACCGATCGCGCCTCGACGGACGAGAGGCAATCGACGGTACGAATGAGTGAATGAGGAGATGATCGGTTTGTCGACGAATCAGAATAACGACCAACAGCGGGACCACAACGAGCGCCAGACGGGGCAGAAGTCGCGAATGCAGATGACGATGTATCTGCGATTCGCGGCGATGATCCTCACCGCGATGGTCGTCATGTACTGGGTGATGTTCGCCGGCTCGTGGGAGTGGGGCCACGTCCGCTTCAGCGAGAGCCGTGTGTTCATGGCGGTCACGATGGGCGGCACCATGGTGTTGGTCATGCTCGCCTGGATGCTGAACATGTACAAGAACACGAAAGCGAACATCGCGATCGTCGCAGTCGGGGTTTTGCTGATCGGCGGCGGCATCGCTCTCGACCGCAGCCAGATCACGGTGGATGACACGGACTGGATGAGCGCAATGATCCCGCATCACTCGCTCGCCATCACCCGTTCCGAACGGGCACAGATTCAGGATGTGCGCGTCTGCGAACTCGCGGTCTCGATCAGCGAAGCTCAGCGAAACGAGATCCTCGAGATGGACTGGCTGATCAAGGACATCGAGGAGAACGGCATCGCCGCCACTGTCGCCGAGGCTGAGGCCCGCGAGGTACCCGAGTTCGATCGCGCCGCCACGCGGCAGTGCCCCGCCGAGTAACTGGCGTAGTAGCCCGACGGGCATGTTAGGCCGCATCGCCATCTGATGCTGAAGCGGTGGTGCTTGCCTAACCAGCGGAGAGAATGAAAGTCGAGGAGCGACGCGATGCTGCCGGAGTCATGAACGTGCTGTCCGTCGTAGTCGGTGTCGCACTGATTCTCGTTGGCCTTCGTGACGTGTTCCACACGCTGTTTCACCCCGCCGGTCGCGGAGGGGTGAGCACGTGGGTGATGCGCGGAACCTGGCGGTTATCCCGGTGGCTGAGGGGGAGCCCGTCACCGCTTGCTGGTCCGGTGGGAATCGTCCTGGTCATCGTCGTCTGGGCAGCGCTGCAGGTTTGCGGGTGGACACTGATCTATCTGCCGCAGATGCCGGACGGCTTCAGCTTTGCCCCGGGTATCAACCCGGACCGCTATCCCGATCTTTTCTCGTCGATCTACCTCTCCCTCGTCACGCTTGGGACCCTCGGCTACGGAGACGTCGTCGCGACCACCCCCGTCCTGCGAATACTTGCCCCGCTCGAAGCGCGCACCGGCTTCATCCTCTTCACCGCCGCCGTATCGTGGATCATGCAGCTCTACCCCGCGCTGAACCGTCGCCGCACTACCACCTTGCGGACCCGGAGTCTCGTTGAAGGCGGGTTCGTGTCCCGCCTGGAACGCGACGAAGCGTACGAGACCGATGCGCTGGTGATGAACGAAATCGCCTCAGCCCTCGCGCAAACCCGCGTCGATCTCATGCAGAGCGCCGAAACCTACTACTTCGCCGAGAAGGATCGGTCCCTCGCGCTGCCCCAAGCGATGACCACCGGCTGGGGCATCGCGAAAACGGCCAAGAAGACCCGCATCCCCATCGTGGTGGCCGCCGGGGAGGTGCTCACGGTCGCCGTTTCCGACCTCGCCACGCTGCTGCAGGACGAGTTCTTGCAGCAAGCCGGCGACGACATCCCCGCCATCATTGACGCAGTAGCACGCGATCAAGGAGGAACCCGCTCCGCGGGCTGATAGAGGGCACTTTCCTTGCCCCGGACGAGGCCCGAGCCCGTGGGAACGCCGTGAGAAAGATTGACGAAAGCTCGGGGCCTTCGCAGTACACGGCCGAAAGGTCAAGTCTCGCGGAATGACAGCGAAGCCGGCCTGTTGTGCACGTATGAAAGGTGTTCCTGCTTGGGTTCAAATCCCACCGTCACCGCCAGCGCCGAAGCCCCGCGATCCCTTGTAACTACTGGGATCGCGGGGCTTTCGCTTTGCCCTGAGTGTGTCAGCGGTAACGCAACGGTAACCGGAACGCGACGTTCACCGAGCCCACGATCAACGACGTTCAGCTATCGGTCGAGGACGTGGACGAGATCACGTTGCTCACGCCCTTCGGCTAGTGAACGCGGCGCTGTGACTCCGAGCTACTTCTTCCAGAGTGCGAGTTCCTGCCAACCCTCGGGGAACCCCATCGTGTTCTCGAGTGTCATTCCTCCCACGTTGCCCAGCTTCTTCGCTTGCGTCGGCAAGGCCGACCACGCCCAGGTGCTCGACGGGTTTACGGCGCGTTCGAGATGTGCCGTAAGAGCAATCAGCAGATAGATCTTCTGGCGCTGGTCGTTGTCGAGCTCGTTGAGATGGTGCAGCTGTTCGGGTGCGACCTGTGTCGAGAACTTCGGCGGCACGTCGACGGTCGCCCGGTTCCAGATCCGGTTGCTGTGCGCGCAGTGGTTGCGAAGGATGTTCAGCGCACGTAGCGACCGATACAGCGTGTCCGAGCCGTTGCCCTTCAGGCCCAGCTCGTATGCGATCCTCTTCCGGTCTCGAGCATCCATCAGCGCGTACAGTCGGATCAGGCAGCCGAAGTCCATGAATCCGGTCGCCACCCAGATCGGGATCTCGCCGCCGTAGTGCAGGATGTGGTGCTTGACGTACTCCTCGTCCTTCGCATCCTTGCGGAGCTTCTCGTAGCGCTGCACCCATGCCTCGTGCTCGGTAAGACCGTCTTGATTGACGAGACGACAGGCTGACGCTTCGAGATGCTGGATCTTGAGGTGACCGTCGCCGGCCCGCTTGCCGAGCGTGTAGCCGACTTTCGTGGCGAAGCCGACCTCGATCTCCTGAAGCGCCTGGAGCAGCACCGCCCGGAGCTTGCGATCGAACTCGTAGAGGTGGAGAGCATCCTCGAGGCGCGCCCCCGGCCGGAAGTTCTCGGCGCGAGTGCGTTTGGCAGCAACATCCGCTTCCGTCGGCGGCTCCCTGAACGGGTAGGTGTACGCCGAGAGGCGGTAGTAGCCAATCCGCTTCAGCGCGGCAATCGCGCCCGGACGGTCGGCGCTCGTGAGGCCACGACCCAGCATCTTCGCGAGCTGATGGGACTGCTGCACGGATAGGTGACAGGTTGTAGTCACGCCGCCAGTGCGACGGTCGTGTTCATGATGTTCTCGAACTCGATGGGCGTCAAACGCCCGAGCCGACGCTGTCTGCGTCGGCGGTGATAGGTCCGTTCGATCCAGGTGACAATCGCGATCCGCAACTGCTCACGGGTGGTCCAAGTGCGGCGGTCGAGGACGTTCTTCTGCAGCAAGGCGAAGAACGATTCCATCGCCGCGTTGTCCCCGCTCGATCCAACTCTTCCCATGCTCCCGACCATGCGATGGCGGGCCAGAGCACGCAGGAACTTCCGACTGCGAAATTGACTGCCCCTATCGCTATGCACGATGCAGCCGGCGACGTCGCCGCGCATTGCGACCGCGTTCTCGAGAGCCTGAACGGCCAGCCGCGACTTCATCCTGGAGTCGATCGAGTACCCGACGATCCGGCCGGAGAACGCGTCTTTGATCGCGCAGCAGTAGAGCTTGCCTTCCGCGGTCTTGTGCTCCGTGATGTCGACGAGCCAGAGTTCGTTCGGCGCGTCGGCCGCGAACACGTGCCGCGTCCGTCCGTCCTCGTCGACCACCGCGCAGAGATCGTCGTGCACCGGCGGACCCGGTCGGCGTCCTTTGCTGCGCTTGGGCTTCCCGAACGCGCTGAACCAGCCGTTGCTGGACGCGATCCGCCACGCCGTCCGATCCGACATGGATTCGCCCGCTTCGGCGGCTTCGTCGGCAAGGAGCCGGTGCCCGAACTCGGGATCGTCCCTATGCGCGTCGAACAGCGCGTTCGCGCGATACGCCTCCACCACCTCGCTGGTAGCGATGGGGTCCGCGAGCCACCGGTAGTAGGGCTGGCGGGAGAGCTTGAGCACCCGACACGTCACCGTCACAGGGATCCCCGCGGCGGCGAGCTCCGTCACGAGCGGGTAGAACCTTTTCCCGGCAGGTTCGCCTGCGACAGATACGCCGCGGCCCGCCGGAGCACCTCGTTCTCCTGCTCGAGCAGCCGGTTCCGCTTCCTCAGCTCACGGATCTCAGCCGCCTCGGTGCGGGTCTGGCCAGGCTTGGCGCCCTCGTCGATATCGGCGCGACGCATCCACTTCTGCAGCGTCATCGGGTGGACCCCGAAGTCTTTCGCGATCTGCTCGATCGTCACTCCGGGCTCACGGCTCCTCGCGACGCGGACCACGTCGTCACGGAACTCGGTGGGATAAGGCTTTGGCACGATGCCATCCTTCCAGGCCGCCCTCCCGGGCAAGCCAGATCAGATGTCACCTACTCGTGCAGCAGTCCCGATCGTCGTATGGGAGGTGATCCTTCACGCTACCCATCCTGGCGAAAAAGAAAACCAGCCCATGTCATCTCGGCGACTCGAAAGTCAATGAGCGACAGCGGGGCTGGTATTTATGTACCCACCCTAACCGTCGGCGCCGACACTCGTCAACGAGCTCACAGGTGTTTCTTTGACCATCTCGGTGCGCATGTGTGACGCGACCCGCCACCCCACGATCATCCTGCTGAACGCGTCGATGATGAAGCACACGTAGGCGACGCCGGTCCAGGTCGGCACGAATGTCAGGTCGGTGACCCAGAGCCGGTTCGGGGCGGTCGCGGTGAACTCCCGCTGCACCAGGTCCGGGTGCCGCGCCGACGCCGGATCCGGGCGAGTGGTCTTCACCCGCTTCGAACGCCTCACCCCCTCGATCCCCGCGGCGCGCATCAACCGGGCGGTCTGGTCTCGGCCGATCATGATCCCGCGCGGCGGGCAGCTTCCAGAGCTTGCGGACCCCATAGACCCGGTAGTTGGACTCCCACAGCTCAACCAGCCGCGGGATCAGCTCCTCGTCCCGCTGCGCGCGGGCGGACGGGGCACGTGTCTTGGCGGCGTAGTAGCTGCTCGGAGCCACCTGCAACAGTCTGCAGATGAGCTCGACCCCGAGCCGGCGACCGTCCACAAGATCGTCCTTGTTCGCGTCGACGAACGCGACTACTTCCGGTAGTGGCGGTCGAGCTCCGCCCCGAAGAAAGACGCAGCCCGCTTCAGCACTCGTTGGCCCGGCGCAACTCCCGGTTCTCCTGCTCGAGCTCCCGCACCCGCTGCGCCTCCGCGCTGCTCACGCCGGCAGTGACACCGTCATCGATGTCAGCCTGCTTCACCCACATCCGCACCGACTCAACACCGTACCCGAGCTGCGTCGCGACCCGCTGCACGGTCCCTTGCGTGACACCGAGCTCCGCACGCAGCGTCCTCACCATCCGCACCGCGGCGGCCTTCTCCTCGACCGAGTACCGACGAGTCGTCGGCTTCCCATTCCTCAGTTCCTTCGGCATAACTCCATCCTCGTTTCCAAGGCCAGGAGCCTCCAACAAACTCAGGGCGCTTCACCTCCTCGAGACCTCCGAGAAGGATTGGGATCTGCAGCACGGCGTCATGGCGAAGGGTTCGTTCCTCGTCGCCAAGGCCGCCGCGAAGGCGCTCATCGAGCAGGACGAGGACCTCGGGCAGTGCTACGCGAACCGGACGATCCTCAAGCGCGAGGTCGTGCCCGAGAACGTCGCAGGCGCGGTCTATGTGCTCACGGGCCCCGAGCTCAGCCGGTCAACCGGGCTGCACATCCCGGTTGGCTCCGGCGTCGCGGCCGTCGATCTGGGCGCCACCAGCGGGCGGGTGATGGTTGGGCATGTCGGCCCAGTCATCCTTCACCTCGAGCAGAGTGCGCGCTTTCGCAACGACCCGGTAGCGTTGCGCGACGGGCTGCACTGGGACGTGCTCGGCGTGTTCGGTGCTGCGGAAGCCGGGCCTCGCGAGGCCGTGCGATCCGCCCCCGACCTCGTCAGCATCGGTGTGGACTCGTGGGCCGTGGACTACGCGTTGCTGCGCGACGGTTCGATGCTCGACAACCCTTCCACTATCGCGATGCGCGGACGGCTGGGGGTGTCGTCCCTGGATCCCGCGTTCGCTACACGTATCGGGGCCATGCCCGGCGTCGCGGTCACGGCGGTCGGATCGCACGACATCGCCTCGGCGGTCGTCGCCGTCCCATGCGGGCGGAACAGGCCGCCTACATCTCGTGCGGCACATGGGGCCTCGTCGGCGTCGAGGTGGAACAGCCCGTACTCACGGCGGACGCGCCGACCGCGAACTTCACGAACGAACTCTACTCGGAGCGAAGCCTGAACCTCACCGAGCCGGGGGTCACGGAGACCATGTGCTCGTCCCAGGATGCCGCCTTCGGGTACCGGTACGACGGGCTCGTCCTCATCACTCAAGAAGGCAGTCGACTCCTGCTCCTGCCGCGGACGTGGAGCGATACCAACGGCACTGCCGTCGTTCTGGCGAGCACAGACGCCCTCCGGTTCGAATTCAGCCCCCAACGTCGGTTCCATGAGTCCGGCCTGCTGAGCAGGTCGGACCCTGCTCCCGATCGCTGGGGTCGGCGACCCCCGAGTGCTCACATCCCCGACGGAAGGGTCCCGGAGAGCAGGGCGCCGCTCCTCTCGGCGGTCGCTCGTGCCGTCGATGCCCTCGCGCGGAGTCCGGGGTTGGCGACCTTGATCGTGCGCTGTTCCGGCCGCGGGTCGGTGACGCACGCGATCAGAAGCTCGGCCGCGGCCTCGGCGATCGATGTCAGATTCAGGTCGAGTGCGGTCAGCGGGGGCGACGAGGCTTGAGCACGCGGCCCGTCGTAGTTCGTGATGATCATGACGTCCTCCGGCACTCGCCGCCCGCGCTCCTGCACGGCCCGCGACGCACCGACGGCGAAGGCGTCGATGGGCGCGTACACGGCGTCGATCGAGGGATCGGCCGCGAGCAGTTCGAGGGTCTTCTCGTACCCGCCCCGCTCGCCCGATGCCGAGGAGATCTCGACGAGTCGGAGCCTGGCGTCGAGTCGGTGTCCGCGCTCGGAGACGAATCGGCGCAGGCTCGCGGCGAGCGAGTGCTGCTCGGCGGTCGACAGGAGGACGATGGACCGGGCACCCCGCGAGATCAGGTGACCGATCGCGACCTCGGCGTCGCCGTCTCCACGATCGACCACGCCGTTGGCGTCGACCCCCGCCACCGAACCGATGGCCACCACCTGCATGCCGCGCTCCCGGAAGCGCGTGATGATCGGATCGCTCTCGCGCGGATCGATCACGACGACCGCGTCGGCGTCGATCGAGTCGAGGTGCGCGAGATCCCCGACGGGAGGCAGGAGAAGCGTCGAATAGCCCATCTCCAGAAGCGTCCGCGCGAGGGGCATTGCGAGGTCGAACAGGAAGCTCAGATGCGAATCGCGACCGACGACCTCGTCGGGAAGAGCAGTCAGCAGACCGATCGTCCGCGAGGCGCCGCCTCGCAGCCGCTGCGCCCGAACGCTGGGCCGATAGTTCAGGGCATCCGCGACATTCCTCACGCGTTCGCGCGTCTGCGGATCGACCCGGCCACGGCCGGACAGCGCAACCGACACGGTCGTCCTGGAGACTCCCGCCGCAGCCGCCACGTCGGCGATCGTCGCCCGTACGAATCCGCTCGTCATCCTCCGTGCTTTCCGCGAGGCCTGGATGTCTCCCCAGCATAGGCCGCTCGTGTGGCTCGCATACGTGCTTGAATTCTACGACGAATCGATTCGGCATCCGCCCTGTCACCAACCGTCCCACTCGAATCCGGAGAAGCAATGGCCCAGCGAGCCGACCGCCTCATTCAGAACGCGCACGTCCTCACCTTCGACGGCGAGGCCCGTGTGATCGCCGACGGCGCGATCGCGATCAAGGACGGGGTGATCGTGGACGTGGGCGCGACGAGCGACGTCACCAGTCGGTGGCATTCGGACAAGCGCACCTACGCCAGCGGAGACATCCTGATGCCAGGGCTCGTGGATGCGCACCTTCACACGGCGCAGACGCTCATGCGCGGGGTGATCCCCCAGCTGGCCACGCGTGGCGCGCTGCGGGTGCCGACGTGGCGCGAGTATCTCGTTCCGTTCGAGGCGAACCTCTCGCCCGAAGACGTCGAGCTCTCGGGTCTGTTGGCCTACACCGCCATGCTGCAGACGGGAACGACCACCTTCTTCGAGGCCGGGGGCCCTCATCCCGAGTCGATGGCGAGTGCGGCGTGGGCGACCGGCATCCGCGGGGCGGTTTCCCAGAACACGATGGACGGCGGCGAACGCATCCCGTCGACGATGCGGATGACGACGGACGAGGCGATCGCGCGGAACATCGAGCTCGTGGAGGCGCTTCCCACCGCGCCCGACGGCTCGTCGCGGGTCACGGGTTGCATGTCGCTGCGGCAGATCATCACGAGCACGCCCGAACTGGTCAGGGAGATTCACCGAGAGGCGAAGGCGCGGGGGGTCAAGGTGCACACCCACCTCGTCGAGGGCACGTACGAGATCGACTTCGCGCTCGAGAGGTTCGGGAAGCGCCCCATCGACCACCTCATCGATGAGGGGGTGTTCGATGAGACCCTCCACGGCGCGCACTCGATTCTGGTCGACGACGATGATGTCGATGCGTACGTGCGTCATGGCGTCTCCGCCGCCCACTGCGCGAAGGGCAACTATTCGATCGGCACGCCCCCGGCGCTGCGGATGTGGCGGAGGGGCGTGGCGATCGGGCTCGGGACCGATGGCGTCGCGACGCTGGGCACGCTCGATCTCTTCCAGGTGGGAATGCTCGCCCGGGTGGGGCAGCAGCATGCCGAAGCGACCCCCGTGCACAACCGCAACGGTGTCCGGGGCGAGGAGATCCTCGGCATGGCGACCGTCGGCGGCGCCCGCGCCATGGCGCTGGGGGACAGCGCGGGCTCGCTTGCGATCGGCAAGAGGGCAGACATCGTCGTGCTGCGCACGGATGGACCGGATGCGGCCGCATACGCGTCACCGGAGATCTTCGCCTACGAATGCGCGACGGGACGGGACGTCCGCCACGTGCTCGTCGACGGCGAGATGGTCGTGAAGGACGGCGAGGTCGTCACGGTCGACGTGGCGGAGATCCGCGCACGCGCCGCTGCTCGGCAGAAAGAGCTGGTCGCACTCATCGCCTGACGCCCCGTGCGTCCGCGAAGCCGGGCCGCTGCCCCGTGCGGCCCGGCTATTTCGCGCCCGCCGGAGCCGTTTGTTGCGACGAGATGACGATTCTTTACGCGTCGTTTACAGTTTCGGCTTCTCCGGGATGTCTGCGCTCCAGTGCGTGCAGAATCGATTCCGCACCCATTCGACGCCCGACCTTGAAGGAGACCGCCCGTGGCGACGCACAAGAAGACGCTCTCACTCGGCGCATTCGAGGTCATGTCTCCGGTCTTCCTCTCCAATGCATGGACCCACCCGCTGAGCAGCACGGGAGAGTATGCGTCGCTCGCCTTCTGGCAGAGGCTCGCCCGCCGGCTCGATGAGGGCGGGTTCGACTACCTCTTCTTCGCAGACGCCTCGGGTTATCCCATGAACGCCGACGGAGAGGTGCCCGAGGTCGTCATCCGGGAATCGGTGCAGTTCCCCGTCCTCGACCAGATGTCGCTCGTGAGCGGCCTGGCCGCGACCGTCGATCGCCTGGGCTTCGTCCTGACCGCGTCGACGACCGTCGAGCGGCCCTACATCCACGCCCGTCGATTCACCACCCTGGATCACCTGACAGCGGGACGCGTCGGCTGGAACATCGTCACCAGCGACATGCAGGAGTCCCTCACCCGCTTGCTCGGCGAACGCGGGGTGATGCCCCACGATCTTCGCTACGACCGTGCCGAGGAGTTCGTCGACCTCTGTCTGACTCTCTGGGAGACCGCGTGGGATGACGGGGCCATGCTCTTCGACAAGTCGACGCGTACGGCAATCGATCCCGCGAAGGTGCATCGGATCACGCACGCCGGTGAGTACTTCGACTTCGACGGGTACTACTCCGCCGATCCGTCTCCGCAGCGCACCCCTACCCTCTTCCAGGCCGGTACCTCTCCGAGGGGGATGCGATTCGCGGGCGACTTCGCCGAGGCCGTCTTCGTGCAGAAGCGCGACATCGCGTCCGCGAAGACGGTGGTGAGCCGCATCCGCGACGCCGTCGAGGCCGCCGGGCGCGCTCGCGACTCGGTGAAGGTGGTCAACAGCGTCTCCGTGATCGTCGGAGAGACCGAGGAAGAGGCCCACGAGTTGCGCCGGAGCCTCTCCTCCGCGCCGAGCACCGCCGCGATGGCCGCGCTCTACATGGGCTGGAGCGGCGTGGATCTGATGAAGTTCGACCCGGACGAGACCCTCGACGGTGTGCGCAGCGAAGTGGGGCAGTCGGGTGCGATGAAGTACCAGCGGGGAGACTCCTCGAGTCCCACGGTGGCGCAGATCCTGGAGAGCATCGTCGAGACCACGGGCGGCTTCAAGGTGACGGGTACTGCCGCGCAGTGTGCCGCGCAGCTGGAGAGGATCGCCCGCGAGGCGGACCTCGACGGCTACCTGATCGAATGCACCTTCGGCGGCACCGCCTCCTACGACGCCTTCATCGACTCCGTGCTCCCCCTGCTGCGCGAGCGCGGCGTCGTCGCCGAGCAGCCACGGAGCGGCACGCTCCGCGAGCGGCTCATGTCCGCCGAGACGCCCGCACTCAGCGCACTCTCGCGACCCGTGCTGCGCTCCCGCCTTCCCGCCTGACCTCCACCCCTGCCCTGCTCCATCCCTGCACCCCGACAGAAGGAAAACCCGTGATCAGCAGTCGATCTCCCCGCACTCGCATGTCCCGCCGACTCGTCGCGCTCGCCGCGGTGGCGAGCATGGGGCTCACGCTCGCCGCCTGCTCGGCCGGTTCCGACCCTGAGGCCTCCGGCTCGGACGATGCCGCCGCCGAGGACCTGGGTTCGGCCGCCATCCAGTTCGGGTGGCTCCCCAACGTCGAGAACGGGGCGATCATCGCCGCCGTCGAGGAGGGGTACTACGAGGACCTCGGTCTGGATGTCGAGATCCTCCCGGGCGGTCCCGAAGTCGCCGTCGACGCTCAGATCGTCAGCGGCGGTGCGCTGGTGGGGCTGATGACCAGCGAGTCGCTGGCCAACGCCGTCCTCGGTGGCGCCCCCCTCGTCGGCGTCGCGGCCGTCTATCAGTACTCCTCGAACGCGATCGTCTCGCTCGCCGAGGACGGCATCGAGGACCCGATGCAGCTGGAGGGGGCGACGATCGGCCTGTCGGCCAATGACCGCACCACGCTTCCCTTCCTCGAATGGCTGGGTCTCGACATGTCGACCGTCTCGACGGTGCCGGTGGACGGCTCGCCGACTCCGCTGGTCTCGGGGGAGGTCGACGCGATCGTGAGCCCCGTGGGCAACGTCCCCGTGGTGCTCGCCGCCCAGGGCATCGACACCACCGTCATCCCCGTTGCCGAGCACGGCTACAACCGGTGGAGCTCCATCCTGACCGTCCGGCGCGACTCGCTGGAGGACCCGGAGCAGCTGGCGCAGATCAGGGCGATCATCGAGGGCACCAAGCTGGGCGTCGAGGATCTGCTCGAGGACCCCGCAGCCGTCGGCGAGATCACCTACGACGTGTACGGCGAGCAGCTCGGCCTCGAGCTCGCGAGCCAGGTCGAAGGGGCCGCCGTGTGGGCCGACCTGATCCGACGTGGCCAGGAGCGCTCCGGCGGCGCGCTCCTCGAGGTGACCGAATCGGGGCTCGAGGAGACGCAGGCGCTGTTCGACAACATCCTCGGAGTCGATCTCGACGCCCACGATCTCTTCGACCTCAGCGTCGCGGAGGGAGTGCTGTAGTGGTCGACGCATCCACGCCGGTCATCTCCCCCGAGGCCGGGTCGGCGCGAGCCGGCCTCGGGGCCCGCGAGGTGGTGAAGGTCTTCAAGACCTCGCGCGGACCGGTCACCGCACTCGAGGGGGTCTCTTTCGACACCCGTGAGGGTTCGTTCACCGCCCTCATCGGACCGTCTGGATGCGGGAAGTCGACACTGCTGCGCATGTTCGCCGGCCTCGACGACCCCACGAGCGGGTCGGTGTCCGTGCTCTCGCAGGCGGCCGCCGTCGTCCAGCAGCAGCATCAGATCGGCGTCGCCTTCCAGGATGCCGCGCTGCTTCCCTGGCGCTCCGTCGAGGCGAACATCGCGCTTCCCCTCCAGGTGGCCGGTCGCCGCATCGACAAGAAGGCCATCGCCGACCTCATCGCGCTCACGGGTCTGAAGGGATTCGAGAAGGCGCGCCCGGCGCAGCTGTCGGGCGGGATGCGCCAGCGCGTGGCGATCGCCCGGGCGCTCGTGCTCGAACCGAGCGTGCTGCTGCTGGACGAGCCCTTCGGCGCGCTCGATGACATGACCCGGCACACGATGAACGCCGAGCTCCAGCGCATCTGGTCGGAGCGTCCGACGACGACGCTGCTCGTGACGCATTCCCTGGGGGAGGCGGTCTTCCTGAGCGATCACATCTTCGTCATGGCGGCTCGTCCCGGACGCATCGTGGCACGCGTGGACGTAGCCCTGGAGCGACCGAGGACCGCCGAGGTGCGCTCGAGTCCCGAGTTCCACGACTACGCGGACAGGCTCGCCCAGCTGCTCTTCGCCGCGAAGGCGGCATGATGGCCGCGCATGCCATCGCGCCGCCGCGGGTCGCGCCTCCTCGCTTCGCCGCGCGAACCCTCATGCCCGCGGCGGTCGTCCTGGGCGTGCTGGCGGCATGGACCGCCGTGGCATGGGCGCTCTCCGGGCGGCACGTGATCCCGTTCCCGTGGGAGCTCGTGACGCAGATGTCCGCGGACGCGGACCTGATCCTGCGGAACGCGGCCTTCACCCTGCAGAACGCCGCACTCGGACTGCTGTGGGCGGTGATCGTCGTCATCCCGCTCGCCGCGATCTGCTTCCTGGTGCCGTTGAGCCAGCCGGTGGTCATGATCGTCGCCATCGTGCTCAACGTCATTCCCACCGTTGCGATCGCTCCGATCCTCATTGCAGCGCTTCAGCCCGATACGGCACGCATCGTCGTCACGGCGCTGTTCGTCTACTTCCCGCTGCTCGTCGGCGTGCTGCTCGGCTTCCGCTCGGTCGATGACCGCGGTCTCGACGTCATCACCGCTAGCGGGGGACGGGAATGGGCACGGCTGCGATTCCTGCGGCTCTGGTCGGCGCTGCCGAGCATCATCGCCGCGTTGCAGATCGCCGTGCCCGCGGCGGTGCTGGGCGCACTGATCGCCGAGTTCTTCGGCTCGGCGGAAGGCCTCGGAGCCGTGCTCGTCGCGGCTCAGGAGATGATGCTCGTCAACCGGGTGTGGGCGATCGGCGTCTTCTCCGGAGTCATCGCGGCACTCGGGTTCGGCCTTGTTACACTCCTCGCGCGCCTCATCGTCCCCTGGGCGGGCCGGGGTTCGAACGTCGGCACCTCGGTTGCGGGTGCGCAGTCGACCCGGCTCGCATCTTGGGCGGCCGTCGGCTCAGCAGTGATCGCCCTGGTCGTCATCCTCGGCTTCTGGTACTCGCTACGCTTCGTGTTCGGCCTCGACGAGTACTTCGTCAAACTGCCCCATGAGCTGCTGGGGTACGCGATCGCGGGGGATGCGCTGCGAGGACTCGGCCCGTCCGCATTCTGGGACGTCTTCCTGGTCGCACTCGGGCAGACCGCCGTGGACGCGGCCGTCGGATTCGTCGTCGGCACGGTCCTCGCCATCGCGGGTGCCGTGCTGCTGGTCGCGCTCCCGAGCTTGAGCCGCGTGGCCATGCCCATGGCCATCGTGCTGCGCTCGATACCTCTTCTGGCCATGCTTCCGATCGTCGTCATCGTGTTCGGCCGCGGGCTGCTCACCGTGACGATCGTCGTGGTGCTCGTCAGCTTCTTCCCCACCCTGGTGAACGTCATGATGGGCCTGCGTGCGGCCCCCGAGGGGGCGATCGACGTGATCCGCGCCAGCGGCGGGTCCGGTTTCGAGGCGGCGCGCCGCGTGCGCCTGCTCTACGCGGTGCCCTCGATCATCGCCTCCGCGCAGATCGCCGTGCCGGCCGCGATAGCCGGCGCCACACTTGCGGAGTGGCTGGCCACGGGCAACGGGATCGGATACCTTCTGACGCTTTCGTCCGCTCGTGCCGAGTACCTCCAGCTGTGGGCGGCCAGCATCGGACTCGTCGTCGTCGTCCTCGCCATCTATCTGGTGCTGGGTGTGGTGAGCGGATGGATCACCCGCCGCCTCGGCATCGGGGGATGACGCGACCGCCGCGGTGTTCAGGGGCCGGCGCCTCTGCTGAGAAAGGAATCCCCATGAAGCGCATCGGACTCGGCGTCTTCGAGTCGGCGCGGGCGGCGAACAGCAACAAGTTCGCCCTCGCCCATCCCGAAAGCCGCCACCACGAATACACCGACCTCGCCTTCTGGGTCGAGATGGCGCAGCTGCTCGACGATGCGGCCTTCGACTTCCTGTTCTTCGCCGACGGCTACGGCTATCCGATCGACGCGCGCGGCGACGTGCTGCCCGCCGCGGTCGAGGGTGGGAGCTTCTCCGGGCTGGAGTCCATGACCCTGATCCCCGCCCTGGCGCACGTCACGCAGCGGCTCGGACTCGTGTTCACATCGCCGACCGGCCTGGACCATCCCGTGCACACCGCGCGCCGGCTGGCGTCTCTGGATCACCTCACGAGGGGGCGTCTCGGCTGGAACGTGGTGACGGGCTCCTCTCAGGATGCGATCGCGCTGCTGTTCGGGCATGAGCAGATGCGGGCCCACGACGATCGATATGCGCGAGCGCGCGAGTACCTCGAGATGACGCTCGAACTCTGGGAGGGATCGTGGGACGACGACGGCGTCCTCGCCGACCGCACCCGCGGAGTGTACGCGGACCCGGGGAAGATCCATCGCATCGATCGAGCGGGAGAGTTCTACCGAACGTCCGGCTATCTCACCGTCGAGCCGTCCCCGCAGCGCACGCCGGTGATCTTCCAAGCCGGAACATCCGAGGTGGGCAAGGACTTCGCGGCGCGGTACGCCGAGTGCGTCTTCGTCAAGTCCGAGAGCCTGGAGAGGACGGCCGAGAGCGTCGCGGACATCCGCGAACGGGCGGCTCGCTATGGAAGGGAGCCCGGCGACATCGCCATGTTCTGCAGCGCCAGCATCATCGCCGGCCCGGACCGGGACGAGGCGCTCTCGTGGCGCAAGAGCATCGTCGATCTTCAAACGGATGAGGGCGCGGCCAGCCAGTTCCGCGCGCTGGCGGGCATCGACCTGATGGCGCTCGATCCCGCACTCCCTCTCACCCAGCGAGGCGACGATCTCGGAGAGATGAATCAGAGCGATGTGAGGAAGTACCTTCCCCGGGCCGGCGAGCGGGCGATGACCGTCCGTGAGATCCTCGACGACCTGAAGGGGGCGAAGCTCGGAGACTGGACGATCACAGGTGACGGCGGCGATGTCGTCGACGCCATGGAGGAGATCGTCGCCGCGACCGACATCGATGGCTTCATGCTGCAGCCGTCCTTGGATATCGCGGAGCTGCGCCGCTTCGTCACGTTCGTCCTGCCCGTCATGCAGTCCCGCGGTCATCGACCGGAGGGCCCCTCGCCGGCCCGCACCTTCCGGGCCGGCCTGAGCGGCGGCGACCGTCTGAAGCCCTCGCACCCGGGAGCGAGCTACCGGCGCCTGGCCGCGCCCGCGTGAGGCCGGCGGCGGTCACCGTGCGCCGCCCCGAGCGCGGTCCGCGTCGGCGCCGCCGTCCCCTCTCAGTCCAGCGGTTGCCGACCGGTGAGCGCTCGTCGCGCGTCGGCCAGGCACCGCTCGAAAGCGCTGAGGTCATCCCACTCGAGCAGGGCCGCGGCGCGGACGAAGACACCGTCGCGGGTGAGGATGCCGCCCTCCAGCATGAGGTTGTCCGCCATGCCGTGATCCTCGATCATCTGCCCGTCGGGCCCGCGCAGCACGCCGTCGTCGTCGCGATGCAGCCCGCCGGCGAAGTACGTCGCCGCGCGGGCGGAGTAGTCGGCCGGATCGTTCGTGTAGGCGAAGACCGGTTTGCCCTCCGCGGCCATGTAGCCGAGCTCGTACACCGTGCCCGGATCCGCGCTGACGCCCCGAAACGGAGTGAGGTTCGCGATGCACACGTCGGCCTCTCGCATCCGCTCTTCGTTGAGCCGGCTGATCTCGATGCCCCGTGCGAGCGGCGAGGCGGATGCCGTGGGCGTCAGATCCGCGTGCAGCGGCGATGGCGTGAAGCCGTACCGAGCGCTCAGTGCGCGCTTGCGTTCGATGAGCTCGCGCCCGCCCGGCAGGAAGACCTCCGGCCCGGCCAGATACACCTTCAGCATCCTCGTGTCCTCGTTTCCCGTTCGCACCGCGGCTTGGATAGGGTGGTGACGAATCGATTCCGCACCCAGTATCACGCAGGTCATCTCCTCCGTCGGGCGCGGAAACGAACAGTTAACAAGGCGGTGCCCTCGCGTCGCGGCGGGCAACAGATTGTGGAAGGCGGACGCCATGGCGACACCACCGAACGGGCGGGCGTCGGCCGCGGATCGCCGTTATCTCCTCGACTGCGACACGGGAATCGACGACGCGCTCGCGCTCGGCTATCTGCTCGCAGACAATGCGGACGCACTCGTCGCCGTCACGACGGTCTTCGGGAACGTGTCGGTCGGCCAAGCCACGCAGAACACGCTCGACCTGCTCGCCATAGCGGGCCATGCCGACATCCCGGTTCATGTCGGCGCCGCCTCATCGCTCGACGGAGCCTTCTCCGGTTCAGCTCATAGGGTTCACGGGGCGAACGGTTTCGGCGGCGTCGAGCTCGAGCGCTCGCCGGTGGATGCCTCGGCCGAGTCCGCGCCCGCCGCGATCGTTCGGCTCGCGCACGAGCATGCGGGACGCCTCGTGATCATCGCGGTCGGACCCCTGACCAACCTCGCGATCGCGCTTTCCTTGGACCCCTCGATCGCCGAGCTCATCGACCAGGTCGTCATCATGGGTGGTGCCGTGCTGCATCCCGGAAACGCGACGCCCGTCGGCGAGGCGAACATCTGGCACGATCCGGAGGCGGCGCAGCGGGTCCTCGGGTCGAACCTCCGCGTCGTCCTGGTTCCGCTCGACGCCACGATGCGACAGCGCCTCACGGCCGCCGACGCCGCGGAGCTGAGGGCCGCTCCGGGCCGGATTCCCCGACTGATCGGGTCGGCGCTCGAGCACTATCTCTCCTTCTACACCGGCGTGTTCGGCGCTCCCGAGTGCGCTCTCCACGACCCCCTGGCCGTCGCGCTCGCCGTCGGCGAGGAACAGGTCCTCCGTTCGGCGAGGACGACTCTCGCCGTCGACTGCTCTGCAGGACCGGCGAGAGGGATGACCGTCGCCGACCTGCGGACGTCGTACCGCGGCCCCGTCGACCGCGAGGACGAAGTCAACGTGGTCGTGCTGGAGACCGCGGAGGGCTTCGGCGCCCGCCTGCTCCAGAAGCTGCTGACGCTTCCGTAGCGAGGTACGGCTGCCCGCGGCATCCCGTCGCCGCCGGGTTCGACGGGTCGAGACCGCCCCGGCTCAGGAGCGAGCCGCGGGCAGGAGCCGGTCGATCTCGTACCGGCGTGGCGTTCCGAACCGGTGAGCGGAGATCGAGACGGCCTGCTCGCGCACGAACGCGAGCATCTCGACCCGCCCCGCCGACGTCACGGGGCCGGCGTAGACGGCGATTGCGGGCGTACCGCCGAGATGTGCGGCGAGGCGCGCTGAGTCGCCCCCGATCAGCCGGATCCTGCCCCCGGCACCGCTCAGCGAAGATGCCCGCGAGAACCACGCCCGGTCGGACTCGATCGACAACGGCACGCCGGAATCGGACAGCCACTCCCGTACCGCGGCGGAGGGCTCGCCCGCGGCGCTCACCGACACGTCCGATCCTGCCCGCAGGCCTGCCGCGACGACGCGGATGAGGTCGACCGCGCGGCCGCCGTCGGCGCGGACGGTCACCGGCACGGCCTGGTAACGCAGCGCGTTCTGCTCGCTCTCGAGGCCGGTCACGTCGCGGACCACCCCGAACTCGTCGGCCCACGCCGATTCGTCCGCAGCGAGAGCTCCGCCCAGCCAATCCACGTCGGCGGCCTCGGCGCCGTGCGCGGCGGCCAGGGCCGCGCGAGAGAGCGGGTCCGTCACCGCCGCTGCCGCCACGGGCGAATCGATCCAGTCCGAGAGCCCGATCAGGTAATTCGGGCCGCCGGCTTTCGTCCCGGTCCCCACCGAGGCCTTCTTCCAGCCGCCGAACGGCTGCCGTTGCACGATGGCTCCCGTGGTCCCCCGATTGACATACAGGTTCCCGGCCTCGACGGTGGCCATCCACTGCGCGATCTCGTCCTCGTCCAGCGAGTGCAGTCCCGACGTCAGCCCGTAGTCGATCGCGTTCACCAGCCGCACCGCCTCATCGAGCGATGCTGCGGTCATGATCCCCAGCACGGGGCCGAAGTATTCGGTGAGGTGGAAGGGCGATCCGGGCATCACGCCGTCACGGATGCCGGGTCGCCACAGCGCGCCCTCGTCGTCGAGCCTCTCGGGCGCGAGCGCCCAGCGCTCTCCCGGCTCGAGTTCGGTGAGGGCGTGGAGCAGCTTGCCCTCGGCCGGGGCGATGAGCGGTCCGATCCGCGCCGTGCCGTCCCAGGGCATCCCGACGTCGTACGCGCGCACCGCATCGACCAGCTGACGCCGGAAACGCTGCGACGAGGCGACCGAGCCCACGAGGATGACGAGCGATGCGGCAGAGCACTTCTGACCCGCGTGGCCGAATGCCGAGTACGCGACATCCTTGGCGGCGAGGTCGAGGTCGGCGCTCGGCGTGACGATGATCGCGTTCTTGCCGCTCGTCTCCGCCAGCAGCGGAAGGTCGGGTCGCATCGCGCGGAAGGACTCGGCGGTCTCATACCCACCCGTCAGGATCACGCGCTCCACAGCGGGGTGACCGATCAGCCGGTCGCCGAGCTCGCGTCCTTCGAGCTGGACGAACTGGAGGACGTCGCGCGGCACGCCTGCCTCCCAGAGCGCCTCGACCATGACCGCGCCGGAGCGGCGCGCCCGGCGCGCGGGCTTGATGATGACGGGCGACCCTGCGGCGAGCGCGGCGAGCGTCGAGCCGGCCGGGATCGCGACGGGGAAGTTCCACGGCGGCGTGACGACGGTGAGGCGTGCGGGTACGGCGGCGGCTCCCCGCATTCCGGCGAGCGCCCGCCCGCTCTCGGCGTAGTAGTGCGCGAAGTCGATCGCCTCGGAGACCTCGGGGTCGCCCTGTTCGATGACCTTGCCGCACTCGGACCCCATCACCTCGAGCAGCTCCGCGCGGCGGGCCTCGAGGATGTCGCCGGCTCGGTGCAGGATCCGGGCCCGGGCATCCTCGCCGAGCGCCCGCCATCCCGCGCCCGCTTCGACGGTCCCGGCGATCACGCTGTCGAGCGCACGGACGTCCGACAGCGTGTTCTCGATCACGGTGCGCTCACCGAGGGAGGATGACTGCATCCGGCCCCGGATGTGCTCTGCCCACACGCGGTTCGCCGCGAGGCTCGGATCGGTGTCTGCCGCGTTGCGGAAGGCGTCGACGGCAGTGGTTCCCGGTGCGCGCCGGCGGTCCTGGCGCCGCCGGGGCTGCGGCACATCGCGCGGGATCGCCTTCGTCGAGGCGATGAACCGGTCACGCTCCCGGGCGAAGAGGGCGGGGTCGCTGTCGAGCTCGAAGACGGCGGACATGAAGTTGTCGCTGGAGGCGCCCTCCTCCAGCCTGCGGATCAGGTAGGCGATGGCGACGTCGAACTCTGCCGGGTGGACCACGGGTGTGTACAGCAGAAGCGAGCCGACCGTCCGCCGGACGACGCTCGCCTGCGCGGACGCCATTCCGAGCAGCATCTCGAACTCGATGGCGTCGGTCACTCCCCGGCGCTGCGCCAGCAGCCAGGCGAGCGCGATGTCGAAGAGGTTGTGGCCGGCGACGCCGATGCGCACGGCGGGCGTGTGCTCGGGCCGGAGGGCGTATTCGAGAACGGCCTTGTACGAAGAGTCGGACTCCTGCTTCGTGGACCACGTGGCGAGGGGCCAGTCGTGAACCTCGGCGTCCACGCGCTCCATGGGCAGGTTCGCCCCCTTCACGACGCGGACCTTGATCGGCGCTCCGCCCTCCGAGACCCGCTTGCCCGCCCATTCCTGCAGGCGCATCATGGCGCCCAGCGCGTCCGGTAGATAGGCCTGCAGGACGATGCCCGCTTCCAGCGTTCGGAACTCGGGGCGCTCCAGGATCGACGTGAAGACGGCGAGCGTCAGGTCGAGGTCCTTGTACTCCTCCATGTCGAGGTTGATGAATTTGCGACCCGTGGGCGCGTCGCGCGCGATCCTGAAGAGCGGGACCAGTGCGTCGGCGGCGTGCGCGACGGCCTCGTCGAACGCCCAGGGGCTGTGGGGTGCGACGGTGGACGAGACCTTGATCGACACGTAGTCGACATCGTCCCGGCTGAGCAGGCGGCGCGTGCCGTCGAGCCGCCGGGCCGCCTCGTCCTGGCCCAGGATCGCCTCGCCCAGCAGGTTGACGTTGAGCCGCACGCCGTCGGCCGAGCGGATGCGGCGGATGGCCGGTCCCAGTCGCCGATCCGTCGCATCGACGATGAGATGCCGGACCATCGAGCGCAGCACCCGCCGGCTGATCGGGACGACGACGCCGGGGATTATCGGAGCGAGGCTTCCGCCCAGGCGAACGAGCGCGCGCAGCGGCGTGGGAAGAAATCGGGGCGTGAGGGGCGCGAGAGCACGCAGGTTGCGTGCCGCCACCGCGGTGTCCTCCGGGCGCACCACTCCGTCGACGAACCCAACGGTGAACGCGAGTCCGTTCTCGTCGCCCAGGACCCCGGCGAGGCGACGCGCCGACTTGTCGACCGGCACCCCGCGCGCCTCTTCCAGCCATGCCTGCACGAGCGCGACCGCGTCGTCCGCGAGGTCGGCGACCGCGTCGTCCGCGCGGGATTCTCCGCCGATCGGATTCATCGAGGGGGAGAGCGACATGGGTTTCCTCCAGAGAAGTGTGCCCCGCGGGTGCGGGGACTCCCAGTGTCATCAGGAAAACGCATCATGAAAAGCGCATGTTCATATCGAGTACTCTTCGAGAAAACCGATGATTGGACCGCATGCTCGAGTTACGACGACTACGTCTGCTGCACGAGCTCAGCCTGAGGGGCACGATCGCCGAGGTCGCGCGGGCGCTGGGCTACAGCTCCTCGACCGTTTCGCAGCAGCTCGGGCTTCTCGAGCGCGAGGCGGGTGCCGTGCTGCTCGAACCGGATGGGCGGCGTGTGCGGCTCACTGCGGAAGGGGTGCGGTTGGCGCGGCACGCTGCGCGAGTGCTCGAGCTCGACGAGGCCGCGCGCGCCGAACTGCGGGATTCCGGGGCGGGGGAGTCGCGGGTTCGCATCGCGGTCATGCCCACCGCCGCGCAGTCGCTGGTGCCGGCCGCGCTTGGTCTGCTGGCCGATCGTGGGGCGGCCGTGCGCCTCGAGTACCGGGAAATGCCCCCCGAGGACGCCCTGTTCGAGCTCGCGGCACGGACATTTGACCTGGTGGTGGCCGAGCAGTACCCGGGTCACACGCGCGAGCTCCGCGCGGGCATCGATCGGACGAGCCTCGGCACCGATCCGATCCGCCTCGCGCTGCCGGCGGAGGATCCGGCTCACCGCCTGGCGGACCTCGCGGAGCGGGCGTGGATCTTCGAACCGTCGGGGACGGCGGTGCGCAACTGGGCCGTGCAGCAGTGCCGTGCGGCGGGCTTCGAACCCGATGTGCGGTACGAGGCGACCGACCTGACTGCGCACATCCGGCTGGTGGCATCGGGACACGCCGTCGCGATGTTGCCCGACCTCGTGTGGGCGCAGGACGGTGGCGCCGTCCGCCTCGTCGATCTACCGGGCCGGCCCGAGCGTGAGGTCTTCGCGGCGGCCCGAACGGCGTCCCGCAAGAGCCCCGCGATCGCAGCGGTGCTGGCAGCGCTGAAGGACGCGCTCGCGGCGCGCCAGCAACGCTGAGCAGTCGGCCCGACGCTGGGCAATTCGGTTAACACACGTCTTACACGCCCGAAACATGACCGTCAGGGCCGCGAACTCCATTGTGAAATCGCGGCTGCAGGCCACTCGCCGCGAAGGTTCCGCGTCCCGCCTCGGCTCATTTGGTCATAACGCCCTGACTGTACCGGCGCGAGTAGGCAAAGTGCACGCCAACAGATCCGGCGCGACTCATACGATGCACGCTAATCAGACCCAGCAGGAGGCAAGCAGTGACCAGCTACAGGGTGTCGATGGACATCGGCGGAACCTTCACGGACATCGTGACATTCAATGAGTCGACGGGGGAGTTCCGAGCGACCAAGGCGTCGACGACCCCGGGCCACTTGAGCACCGGAGTCCTGGGAGGCCTCGAGTCGATCATCGACGATCTGGCGGACATCGACTTCATCGTGCACGGCACGACCCAGGGCTTGAACGCCTTCCTCGAGAGACGCGGAGTGCGCGTGCTGCTCCTGGCGACGGACGGCGTTCAGGACGTCTACCACATCGCGCGGGGCCCGCGAATGCGCCTCTACGACGCGCAGTATCGCAAGCCCGAGCCGCTCGTCGAGCGCAAGGATGTGATCGGCATCCCCGGTCGCTTCCAGTACGACGGCAGCGAGCTGGTCCCCCTCGACGAGGACGCCGTCCGCGCCGCCGCCATCCGTGCGAAGGACGAAGGCTACGGTGCCGTCGCCGTCGGGTACCTCTTCAGCTATCGGAACCCCGCGCACGAGCTGCGCACCCGTGAGATCCTGCGCGAGGTGCTCGGCGAGGACTTCACGGTCTCGCTCTCGCACGAGGCCGCCAAGGAATGGCGCGAGTACGAGCGCACCTCGTCGGCGGTCATCGAGGCGTACACCGGCCCGGTCGTGCGCAGCTACCTTGTCGATCTCGAGGAGAAGCTGACGGCACGCGGCGTCGATGCCCCGCTGCACATCATGCAGTCCTCCGGTGGCGTGCTCACCGCCAAGTCGGCGCGCGAGCGTCCCCTTCAGACGCTTCTGTCCGGCCCGGTCGGCGGTGCGATCGGCGGGGAAGCCCTGACGAAGATCGTGGGCAACGACAACCTGATCGGCGTGGACATGGGCGGCACCTCCTTCGACGTGTCGCTCGTCGTGAACGGCGTGCCGGACGTCTCGACGGAGGCGACGCTCGAAGGCCTGCCGATGCTGATGAGCATCGTCAACATCCACACAATCGGCGCGGGCGGCGGCTCGGTCGCATGGGTCGAGGCGGGCGGACTGCGCGTCGGCCCGCGATCGGCGGGCGCCCAGCCCGGACCGGCGTGCTACGGCCGCGGCGGCACCGAGCCCACGGTGACGGACGCGAACTTCGTGCTCGGCCGCGTCGACGCCGAGAACTTCGCCGGCGGACAGATGCGTCTGGATCACGCGGCCGCAGTCAGCGCCATCGAATCCGTCGGCGAGCAGCTCGGGTTCGACGTGGTGCAGATGGCAGAGGGCATCTGCAACGTCGCCAACTCCCAGATGGCGCAGGCCATCCGGACCATCACCATCTCCCGCGGCATCGAGCCGCGCGACTTCTCCCTCGTGGCGTTCGGCGGCGCGGGTCCGATGCACGCGGTCTTCCTGGCCAAGGAGCTCGGCATCCGCGAGACGATCGTGCCTCGGTTCCCCGGGGCGTTCTCCGCGTGGGGCATGCTGCAGGGCGACATCCGGCGCGACTTCACCGAGCCCTACTACTTCCTCGACGAGGACATCGACTCGACCGACATGAGCCGGGTTCTGCGCAGAGTCGAGACCGAGGCGCTTGCCTCGCTCGAGAGCGAAGGCATCCCCGCGGCGGACCGATACGCCGAGCACTCGGTCGACGTCCGCTACCTGGGGCAGGAGTACTTCCTGACCGTCCCGCTCGAGAACGCGGACGAACCGCTGCAGGAGGGCTTCCTCGACGCGCTCGGCGCGCGCTTCGCGAAAGCGTACGAGGCGCGCTACGGGCACTCCACTCTGGGCGCTCCGATCGAGATCGTCACGCTGCGCACGCGCGTCGTCGGCCGGCTCGAGTCGGCGAACACCTTCACGATCGGACAGGCCGACGGCCCCGAGTTCGACCACGAGGTCCGCAAGGTCATCTTCGACGGTCAGGAGGTCGACACGGTCGTCACCGAGCGGGACGCGCTGCGGGCGGGACACGTGTTCACCGGACCGGCGATCGTCATCGAGGCGACCGCCACGACGGTCGTGCCGCCGGGCTTCTCGGTCACGGTCGACGAGCACGGCTCGCTCATCATCACGAACCTCGAAATCGAAAGTGAGGCCTGAATCATGACTTCGACCACCGTCGACACCACCGCCCTCGATGCCGCGGCCGCTCCGGTCACCGTCGACCCCGTCACCGTGGAGATCCTGCGCAACGCGCTGACCAGCGCGGCGGAGGACATGAACGCCACGCTCATCCGGTCGGCGTACTCGATGATCATCTACGAAGGCGGCGACTGCGTCGTGGCACTGCTCGACCAGAACCACCAGGTGCTGGGGCAGTCCGCGGGCCTGCCGCTGTTCCTCGGAAACATCGAGACCTGTTCGAGGGCCGTCGAGGAGAAGTACGGTCGCGATGTCTGGCGTGAGGACGACGTCTGGATCCTCAACGACGCCTACATCGGCGGGACCCACCTCAACGACGTGACGATCTTCGCCCCGGTCTTCGTCGACGGCGTGCTGGTCGGCTTCTCGGCCACCCGTGCCCACTGGATGGACATGGGCGGAAAGGATGTCGGGGCGTCGATGGACTCCACCGACATCTTCCAGGAGGGCTTCCGGATGGGTCCGGTCAAGCTCATCTCGCAGGGGGTGGAGACGGACGTCGTCGAGCTGATCCAGACGAACACCCGCTTCCCGTACCAGACCGTGGGCGACATGCACGCGATGGTCGCGGCCCTGCGCATGGGCTCCGTCCGCATGCAGGAGCTCGTGCGCAAGTACGGACTCGATGTCATCGAGGCGGCACGCGACGAGATCTTCCGCCAGACCGAGGAGCTCGAGCTCGAGCGGGTGCGCGAGATCCCGGACGGCGTGTACACCGCCGAGGGCTTCCTCGACAACGACGGCATCAACCTCGATGTCCCGATTCCCATCAAGCTGACCGTCACGGTCTCCGGCAACCAGATCGAGTTCGACGTCACCGAGTCGGCCGATCAGACGCAGGGCCCGGTCAACTGCGGCGTCGCCCAGGCCATCTCGGCCCTGCGCGTCGGCTACAAGATCCTCGTGAGCCCCGAGACCAACTCCAACGGCGGGTCGTTCCGGCCGCTCACGGTGAAGGTGCGGGAGGGCTCCGTGCTGGGGGCGGTCGCGCCCGCTGCGTGCCAGTGGTACTTCTCGCACCTCGGGATGCTGATCGACATGGTCTCGCGCGCCCTGGCGCCGGCACTGCCCGACCGCGTCGCCGCCGCGAGCCACGGCGACTCGATGATCATCACGAGTGCCGGATTCGACCCCCGCGTGGGTCGCAACTGGGTGTCGATGGAGGCGACCCTCGGCGGCTGGGGCGCGTGGGACGGCTCCGACGGCGAGTCGGCGCTGATCAACAACGTCAACGGCTCGCTGCAGGACTTCCCGATCGAGATGGTCGAGACGAAGTGGCCGTTCCGCATCCGCGAGTACTCGATCCGCCCGGACTCGGGTGGTGCCGGACGCTGGCGCGGGGGCAACGGCGTGATCCGCGAGTACGAGTTCCTCGCAGACGGTGTCTTCGGTCTCTGGTTCGAGCGTTCGAAGACCCCCGCCTGGGGGCTCTTCGACGGGAACGGCGCCGCGGGTCCCGAGGTGGTCATCAACCCCGGAGGGCCGGATGAGTTCCGCACCCTGAAGATCAACGCCCAGCCTGCGACGAAGGGCACCGTCATCCGTCTGGCCGTCGGCGGGGGTGGCGGCTACGGCCGACCCGAGGAGCGCGATCACGAGGCCGTCCGGTACGACGTGGAGAACGGCTACGTCTCGGTCGAGCGCGCCCGGGCGGACTACGGATACGTGCACCCCGAATGAGATCACAGTTCCACCCCAACGAGAGGAAGCGGTACCTGCAATGAAGAGGAAGTACTTCGCAGTCCCCGGCCTGGCACTGGCCACGGTCGCACTCCTGGCCGGCTGCGCCGCGTCGGGCCCCGAGCCCGGCTCGGAACCCGCCGGCGACGACCAGCTGAGCATCGGGTTCTTCGGGTTCGCCGCGGCGAACTCGTTCGCCCAGGGCGTGTATGAGGGCGTCGAGGCTGCCGCGCAGGAGATGGGCGCGACATCCGAGTTCGTCGACTCCAACTTCGACGGCCAGCTGCAGGCGCAGCAGGTGACGGATGCCGTCACGTCCGGCCAGTACGACGTCATCGTCATCCAGGCCAATGACAACCTCGTCGTTCAGAAGCCGCTGGAAGACGCGATCGCCGCCGGCATCACGGTCGTCATCGAGTTCACGGCAGTCGGCCCCGACTTCGAGACCGTCGAACCCCAGGTGGAAGGTGCGATCTCGATCGTGGACCCCGCCGTCGTCAACGGCGAGAAGCTCGGCGAGATGGGCCTGATGGCCTGCGAAGAGGCCGGCGCGGACCCGTGTCAGGTCGGGTACATGGAGGGCTTCCGGGCGCTGCCGCTCGACAACGCCCGCACGCAGGCCGTCGTCGACACCCTCGAGGCGGGCGGTGCGGAGGTCGTCGCACAGGTCGAGGGCGGATACACCGCGGACTCCGGTCAGGCGGCGTTCCAGGACATCATCACCGCCAACCCGGATGTGGACGTCGTGATCGGCTCCTCGCAGGCCATCGGCGGCGCGCGGCTCGCGGCAGGTGCCGACAGCCCGGTCATGTTCGTCGGCAACGGCTCGTCGCGCCAGGCGGTCGAGGCGGTGCGCAGCGGCGAATGGTTCGCGACGTACACGCTCGACCTCTACCTCAACGGCTACACGGCCGCGGAGCTCGGCATCAAGAAGCACCAGGGCGAGGACGTCGAGGTGGCCATCAACGAGGCGGACCTCACCCCCAGCAAGGGAATCGGCACCGCCGCGAACCTCGAGGGCTTCGAGGCGACGTACGACGACTGATCGCCTTCCTCCGGTGGGTCGCTCGCATGCGGCTCACCGGAGGGTGCGATCGTTCCACCGATAGATCACGAAGGGACGACGGTGGCAAAGCCGACGACGCTCACCAGCACACCGCTCATCGGGCTCGACGCGGTCGGGAAGTCCTACAACGGCATCTCGGTCCTGCGTGACGTCTCGTTCGAGATCGCGCCCGGCGAGATCCATGGCCTGCTCGGCGAGAACGGTGCGGGCAAGTCCACGCTGCTGAACATTCTCGGCGGGGCGATCACCGCGGATGCCGGCCGCGTCCTCTTCGACGGCGTTCCGACGCGCCTGTCGAGCCCGCGGGACTCGATTGCTCACGGTGTCTCGTTGATCTCGCAGGAGCTGGCACTCGTCCCCCAGCGGACCGTTCTCGAGAACGTCTTCCTGGGCGGCTGGGCCAACGCGGGCGGAGTCGCGACGCCCTCCGCGGATCGCCGCCGCTTCGACGCGCTCGCGGCCGAGATCGGATTCGATCTCGACCCGAACGCGGTGGTGTCCTCTCTCCCGCTCGGCAAGGCGCAGCAGGTCGAGATCCTGAAGGCACTCGCCCGGGGGTCACGGGTGCTGTGCCTGGATGAGCCGACCGCGGCGCTCGCCGAAGCGGAGACCGAACAGCTGCTGGTGGTGCTGCGCACGCTCGCGGACCGTGGCACGACGGTCGTCATCGTGTCGCACTTCCTCGAGGAGGTGCTCGGCATCGCGGATCGGATCACGGTGCTCCGGGATGGCGCGCAGATCGTCACCGAGGACGCGTCGGGTCATACGACCGACTCGCTCGTGCGACTCATGGTCGGCCGCGAGATCGCCGCGCTGGCGAGAACGCCCGCTCCGGTGCCGGAGTCCGCGCCCGTGGTGCTCCGTGCCGAGGGCCTGACGAACGGGCGCATCCTCGATGTCAGCCTCGAGGTGCGCGAAGGCGAGATACTCGGGCTGGCCGGACTCGTCGGCAGCGGTCGATCCGAGACGCTCCGGGCCATCTTCGGCGCGGACCGCCTGACGTCCGGTCGGGTGTCCGTCTCGGGTGCGCCGGTGCGACGGGCGACGATCCGGAGCATGATCGACCGGGGGCTCGCGCTGGTGCCGGAGTCCCGGAAGGACGAGGGCCTCGTCCTTCGCCGCGACGCGAGCGAGAACATCGCGTTGCCCTCGCTCGGGGGCCGCCAGGTCGGCGGGATCCTGCGACGGGGCGCCGAGCGTGCGGCGGTGGACCGCGTCGTCACCATGGTCGACGTGCGTGGAAGCGTCCACCGTGTTCCCCTTGCCGCGCTGTCGGGAGGCAACCAACAGAAGGCGCTGTTCGGGAAGTGGCTCATCACGCCTCCGAAGGTGTTCCTCATCGACGAACCCACCCGGGGCGTCGACATCGGCGCCAAGGTCAACATCCACAATCTGATCCTCGACCTCGCCGCCGCGGGAACGGCGGTGATCGTCGTGAGTTCCGAACTCGAGGAGGTGATGGCCCTGTCGCACCGCATCCTCGTCATGCGCCTCGGGCGGGTCGTCGCCGAGTTCCCGAATCCTGCCGACCGCGAGGACATCATGTCCGCCGCTTTCCTCTAGGAGATGACCACCGTGACATCCGACATCGCACTACGCCCGCGCCGCCGAGGGATCGACCTGAAGGACTTCGGCATCCTCGGGGGACTGCTGGCGATCATCGTCTACCTGAGCCTGTCGACCACGACATTCCTCACGGGCCAGAACATCGTCAACCTCCTCGACCAGGCCGTCGTCATCGGTCTGCTGGCCGTCGGCGCGACGCTCTGCATCGTCTCCGGCGTGTTCGACCTGTCCTCGTCGGCGACCCTCGCCGTGTCGGCCATCGCCGGGGTCTTCCTCACGACGCATCTCGGCGTCCCCCTGGGGTTCGTCCTGGCCCTAGGTGTCGGCGCGGTCCTCGGCACGATCACGGGGACGCTCATCGTTCTGACGCGCGTCAACTCCTTCATCGGGTCGCTCGCCATCAGCATCATCTACCGCGGGCTCGCCATCGTGCTGACCGGCGGGATGATCCTGTCCGTCCCCAGCGATCAGCTCGAGGCGTTCCGCTTCTGGGCGCTGCCCGCGGTGGGCGGGCTGTCCGGCGGCACGATCCTGTTCGCCGTCGCGGCCGTGGTTCTGGGCTTCGTCCTCTGGGGGACGACGTTCGGGCGGCGCATCTATGCGGTCGGCGGGAACGAAGAGGCCGCACGGCTGAGCGGCGTCCGCACGCCCCTCATCCACATCTCGGTGTTCGCGATCAACGGCGTCTGCGCGGCGGCCGCGGGAATGGTGCTGGCGTCGCGGGCAGGGTCGGCCCAGCCTTCGATGGGCTCCGGCATGGAGCTCACCGCCATCGCCGCCGTCGTGATCGGCGGCACCAGCATCCTCGGCGGTGCCGGAGCGGTCTGGCGCACCGTCGTAGGAGTCATCATCCTGACCGTCATCGGCAACGGCTTCAACCTGTTGCGTTGGGACACGACCTACCAGCAGGTCGTGACCGGTGTCCTGATCCTCGTGGCGGTTGCCGCGGATGCCTGGCTCTCACGCAGATCCAGACGTTCGTGACGGTGCGCGCGCCAGGATAGAGGCACAAACCTCAACGGCTCGCAGAGCCGCGGAAGGATCCCATGCGAATCGGTGTGCGCGTCACCCCCGACGAGATCTCGGCCGTCGGCGTCCATGAGGACGGGCACTTCGCTCGTGCGCGGCGATCGCCTCACGGCGATCTGACCAGCGCTGTCGCGGATGCCCTCAGAAGTCTGCGGAGCGACCAAGACGAACCCGTCTCCTCCGTCGTCTTCGATGTGAGTCGGGCGCTCGTCAGAGACGCGGATGCCGGGGTCGTCTCGGTGCTCATCGAGCCCCGCGCACCGCGCGAACCGCGTCGTCACCTGTGGTCGTCGGAGCATATCCCGGTCGACGTCGCCCACGTCGGCGGAGGACACAACGCGCTCGGTCATGAGCTCGTGCCGCTTGACGAGCAGGCCCTGCGCCGTCTCGCGGAGCACATCGCACCGGGGGCGCACCTCGTCGTCTCGGCCGCGGGCTCTCCGGTCAACGCCGAGCACGAGCGACGGGCGGCCGAAGTGCTCCGGTCCGCCGCAGCGGTCGGCAGCATCACGGAATCGAGCGCCTTCTACAGCGACTCGCTCCTGGTCCGGGAGTTCACCGCGATTCTCAACGCGGTGATGCTCGCACGCGCGGAACAACTCGCGGCCTCTCTCGAGGATGCGGTCGCGCAGGGTGCCGGAGAAGAGGTCCGCGCTTTCGTGGCCACGAACGAGGGTGGATGCACACCGCTGTCGAGGCTGCCGATCACGCCCGTGCATTCGATGCGCGCCGATGTCGCGGGCGAGATGCTCGGCGGTGCCGCCGTTGCGGGTCGAACGAGCGGTCGGATCATCGTGGCACGCCGGGGCGCCGTGCGGATCGGCGAGTTCGTGGACGGTCTGCCGTCGGTCGTCAGCCGGACATCGCTCCCGGGCGGCATCTCGCTCGCATCGAGCTTCGCCCGGGTCGTGCCGCTCACCGACCTGCTTCTCTCCGGCTCGGCGGAGCCGCCCGTGACCGTTCTCGTGGAGGGGGCGGAACGGGAACTGGCCGAGTTCGGGCTCGCTCCCGCGATCGGCACCGACGAAGATCTCGTCGCGGTGGGGGCTGCGGTGGCGCCGGCATCCTATTGGCACAATCGGGTCGCCCGAGTGGTCAGCGCGGAGGACATCGACCGGGCGCTCGCCGATGGAGAGGCGATCGCCCGGGCGAACCTCGTCGCATGGGGTGCGCACCCCTCGGGCGTTCGGATAACGGAGGCTCGTGTGCTCGCGACGACGTACGGCGAGGCCCAGATGATCCGGGCCCGCGTGCGCGGGGTCGCGGAAACGCAGGTCGCGAGCCTTCCGGCCGCGCGTGCGCTGGAGGAGAGCCGCGCATGACCCGCCGTCGCCTCACCGCCGCCGATATGGGCCACCTCTGCACCGGCGCGATGTTCGTGGCGTGCACGATCGATCACGAGAGCGCGCTGCAGTACCGCGACATGACGCTCGGGCTCATCGAGCTCAACGGGGAGGGCCCCCTCCTGGTCTCGGCGGACGACCTCGATCCGGCGGCGATGACGACGTCCACAGGATTCGTGAACCGTGGACTCATGTTCTCGGAGATGATCCCGATCGGCGATGAGTTCGAGACGGCGTTGAACCTGCTGCAGGGGAGGCTTGGCGTGCCTCTGCAGGGGATATTCCCGCTCGCGGCGGCCAGTGTGAACGCGATGGTTCCGGTCAGCGTGGCGTTGCAGACCGGACTCCCTCTGGTCGACGCCGACCCGATGGGGCGCGTCTTCCCGCTCGTCAGCCAGACCACCCTCGCGTTGGCGGGCATGAGCGCCGGGCCGATCGCGCTGACGGGGCCGACGGGAGAGACCGCGGTCGTCGACGTCGTCGCGCCCGCGCGGGCGGAACGGATCGTACGCGCGCTCGCGTCGGAGCTCGGCGGGTGGGCGGCGACAGCCTCGTATCCCGTGACGGCGGCCGTGCTCCAGGAGCATGGAGTGATCGGCAGCATCAGTCGCCTCATCGAAATCGGCCAGATCCTCGATTCCGCGCAGCACACGCAGGCCAAGTACGCCCAGCTGACCACGCTGCTCGGGATGCGTAAGGTCATCCGGGCACGAGTCACCGACGTGGAAGGGCTTTCGCGGCCATCCGTCCCGGGCCTGCCGGATCGACCCTCCAGCGCGACCCTGGTCGACGAGGCGCAAGGACGCATCGTGCGGCTGGAGATCCAGAACGAGATCCTCATGATGCTCGTCGACGGCGCGATCCAAGCCGTCGTCCCCGACGTCATCACGATGGTGCGCCCCGAGGACGCCAGCGTTGCGAGCCTCGACGACCTGTGGGTGGGGAACAAGCTCGATCTCATCAGCTTTCCGGCGGCCCCGCAGTGGTATTCGCCGGAGGGCCGGGCGCTCGTCGAGCCCATGGCGATGCATGTCGTCGGGCACGTGAGAGGCGGTCGGGCCCGATGAGCTCCACGCGACGCGGTGTGATCCTTCGCGATCTCCTGCTGGCCCACGACAGCGCGGGGCTCACCGCTCATCACGTCCCCTCCTCTGCGCAGTCGGTGCGGGAGATCGTGCTCATCACCCACGTGGACCAGATCCTCGAGGTCGGTCCGGACAGCATCGTGCTGCTCGGTGAAGAGCTGGCCCTGGGCGGATGGGTCGTATCCGTCGCGCTGCGATACGCGTGGGAGCGACGTGCCGCCGCGCTCGTGGTGTCTGAGCAGTCATTCTCGGAATCGGTCATCGAGCTCGCACGAAGATTCGGCGTCGCGCTGTTCACGGCGGCCGTCGGCATCGACCGCACGGCCCTCGCCCTGGCGCGGCAGCTCGGGGCTCTCGAGGCGGGGATCCTGTTCCGCCTCGATGCGCTCCACAACCGGGTCGTCCGCGCCACCACCATCGCCGAGGTGTTGAGTGAGATCTCGCAGGAGCTGAACGACGCGCACGTGCAGGTGCTGGTGGAGGGGATCGAGCTCGTGTCGCGCGGCGAGCGCCCGAATGACGCGGTCACGGTGAGGTCGGTGCTCGCCGACGGCAGACGCGGTCCGGAACTGGTCGCCACGGTCTCGCCGTCGCAGCAGGCGTTCGCGGAGCAGGCGCTCGCCCGCGCCGGCATGACCGTGCGGGCGCTTCTCCTCGCTCACGAGCTGACCGACCTCGTCGACGCGGCACCGCTCCTCTCCTTCGCCGCCCTCGCCGGCGTGCGCGAGGACAGCGCGGTCGACGATGGTCATCCGGATCAGGCCGCGCTCCAGCGGTGGCCTCCGGGTACACCGGTGGCGGCCGTCGTGCTGCGGGTCGTCGACGACGTCGATCATCGAGCCGACCGCATCGCACCCGTCGTCACCAGTCGCTGGCGCGAAGCGTTTCCCCGCGTGCCGCTCGCGCGGATGAGCGCAGGATGGTTCGCCATCGTGCCGCTCGCGCATCCCTCCGCCGAGGTGGACGGTGCGCTGCAGCAGCTCGCGGACGCGGGCCTCGGTCCCCTCGGAACGGCACTCGGCGTGGCGCAAGACCCGGAGGGGACGGAGCAGGTGTCGAACCTGCTGCGCCGGGCGGGACTGGCCGCGCGTCTCGCCGAGGCCGGCGGGCCGGTCATCGACTTCCGTCGCTTCGGCCTTCCGCTCGTGCGGCGACTCCTTCCCGCGCAGGATGCGATGGATCTTGCACAGACCGCCTATCCCCTGCTGATGCGGGACCCGCATGCCGCCGACATCATCGCCACGGTCGTCGCATACCTGGACTGTGCCGGCTCTGCCACGGCGGCAGCGGAGCGGCTCGGGGTCCACCGCAACACACTCCAGCTGCGCTTGCGGCGCGCGGCAGCACTCGGAGTCCACCTCGACCACCCCGGGGAGTTGTTGTCCACGCACCTGCTGCTCGCGGCCCTCGATCCGGGATCCGTACCGACCTCGCCGTCCCCGCCCATCGACCGCTGACCTCTCACGAGACCGCTGACCACCCCACGAACGGAGCCTCACACATGTCATCACTGTCCCTCCCCCAGGCAGCGGAGTCCGCGACCCGGCGACTCGGCAGCATCCTCGTCACGGTGACGGTGCTCACGCCGGACGGCACCGAGGTCTCCCGCGTGTACACGACGCATCCCGAGGTGTACGCGGTGGGCGGCCGGAAGCGGCTGGATCCCACGCAGACTTCGCCGATCTGGCTCGAGCAGGTCGTCGCGGGTCAGCGTCCGTTCCTCGGAGCCGATCGCGACTCCGTGCGAGAGTTCTTCTTCGACTGGGCGACGATCGAGTCGCTCGGCTGCGGTGCGATCGTCAACACGCCGGTCGTGCACGCGGGTGAGACGATCGGCTCCATCAATTTCCTCGGCCCCGACGGAAGCCTCGACGAGGACTCGGTCGCCATCGCGCAGGAGATCACCGCCGCGGCTACCGACGCCGTCGCGCGTGCGCGTTCCGAGGCCTTCCCGGAGGTCGCGCGATGACGCAGTTCCGTACACGCGGTGGTTCCCTCCGCATTCGCAACGGCCTCCTGTTCGATGGATCCTCGGCATCGCTCGACGCGCGGGACCTGATCATCCGCGAGGGCGTCATGCTGGACCCCGACGACTCCGCGCCGGACGACATCCCCGAGATCGACGCACGCGGCGGGGTCGTGACTCCCGGCTTCATCGATGCTCACCTGCACGCATATGCCGTGTCGCTCAATCTCCTGCACAACGAGACTCGTCATCTCAGCTATGTCGCACTCCTCGCACGCAGGCGCCTGGGCGCTGCATTGCGTCGCGGATTCACGACCGTCCGGGATGTCGCGGGCGGCGACGCCGGGCTGCACACCGCGATCGAGGAAGGCCTGTTCACGTCGCCGCGGTACTTCTACACCGGTGCCGCGCTGAGCCAGACCGGCGGACACGGCGACCCGACGTCGCCGGACGACACGCTCTGCTTCCATGGCGGCCCGGGCCTTGAGATCGTCGACGGGGCGGACGCGTTGCGCGTCGCCGTTCGCAGCCGCCTCCACGGCGGAGCGCACGCGATCAAGATCATGGCTTCGGGCGGCGTCACGTCGCCCACCGATCCCCTGAAGATCCCGCAGTACTCGCTGGAGGAGATCCGCACCGTCTCCGAAGAGGCGACCAGGCGCGGAAGCTATGTCGCCGCGCACGCGTACTCATCGGAGGCCATCCAGCATGCCCTGCGAGGAGGGGTGCGCTCGATCGAGCACGGCAACCTGCTGGACGCGGTCACTGCGCGCGCCATGGCGGACGCCGGCGCCTATCTCGTGCCCACCCTGGTCACCTACGACGCGATGTCGCGCCGTGGTGGGGAACTCGGAATGACGGCCGTCGGCCTTGCGAAGAACGCCGAAGTGCTCGACCGCGGAATGACCGCGATCGAACGCGCATACGGCGCGGGTGTTCCCGTCGGCTTCGGGTCGGACCTGATGGGCGAGCTCGAGACCGAGCACCTGCATGGCCTGCGGCTGCAGGCCGACGTCGCGGGCGTGCTCGAGCTGCTGCGAAGCGTCACCTCGGTGAACGCCGCGCTGCTGCGCAACGACCGCATCGGCAGGATCGGCCCCGGGGCGTTCGGCGACGTGCTGATCTTCGACGGCAATCCCCTCGAGGACCCCTCGTTGCTCTGGAGCGACCGGAGGCCGCGCGTCGTGCTCGACGGAGTGCCGATCGGTGCGGGGCCCTCGAGATGAGTACCGTCGTGGTGCGGGCGATCTATGCCGACGATGTCGATGCCGAGAGCTTCGATGCGCGACGCGTGGACGGCTTCACCGGTCAGCTCGGCCAGACCCGGATCGAGCAGTCCGGCGACGTCGTCGTCGGGCTCACGGGCGCGGGCGCCCGCGCCGCGTCGTCCCCCGAGCGGCTCGCGCGCGCCGCGGCGGCCATCGCACGCCGTGTCTCCACGGCGTGCGCGGTGACCGAGCCAACCGACCCGGTGGCACTCGAGGTCGACGTCGACTCGTTCTCCCCATCCGGCGACGAGGATGCGATCGCGGCCATCGCCGAGGGCATCGCGCGGGGTGGGTACCGGTTCCGGATGACCGGCGAGACGACATTCGTGTCTCGTTCCCTCCCCGCGGGTGCGAGCGGGTCCTTCGCCGAGGCGTGGGAGCGCGGTGCCCGGGCCGCAGAGGCCGTGCGGCACGCTCGTGACCTCGTCAACCTTCCGCCGTCCGCACTCACGCCCGCTGAGCTCGCCCGTCGTGCGCGGGACCTGCTGGAACCGCTGGGCGTGCGCGTCATCGTGCGGGAGGCGGCCGAGCTCGCCGACGGCGGATACGGCGGCATCGTCGCGATCGGCAGGGGATCCGCCCATCCGCCCCTGTTGCTCGAACTCGCGACCGGCGATGGGGCTCCCGAATGCGTCTTCGTGGCCAAGGGAGTGACGTACGACTCGGGCGGGCTCTCCCTGAAGCCCGCGGATGCGCTCATGGACATGAAGTCGGACATGGCCGGCGCGGCGGCCGTCATCGCTGCGTTCTCGCTGCTGCCGGCGATCGCGCCGGGCCGTTCGTTCTCGGCCGTGATCCCCGTCGTCGAGAACATGCCCGGCGCCCACGCCGTCCGGCCGGGCGATGTCGTGCGCCTTCGGGACGGATCGACGCTGGAGATCCTCGACACCGACTTCGAGGGACGGGTCATCCTTGCCGATGCGCTCGCGCGAGCGGCGGAGATGCGCCCGCAGGCGATCGTCGATTTCGCCACCCTCACCTACGCCGCACGCAACGCTCTCGGGGATGACTTCGCGGCGCTCGTGTCGACCGACGACGCACTGGCGTCGCGGCTGTCGGCCGCGGGTGAGCGGACGGGGGATCGCGTGTGGCGGCTGCCTCTGCAGACGGGCCTCCACGCGCAGATCGCATCCGACATCGCGGACTACAAGAACTTCCCGGGCGTGCCTCGCGCGCGCGTCTCCACCGCTGCGCTGCTGCTCAGCCGATTCGTCGCGCAGATTCCCTGGGCCCACGTCGACATGGCGGGGCCGGCCTTCCGCCACGTGGCAGACGCCGAGGGCGCTGCGGGCGGCACGGGCTACGGCGTCGCACTGATCGCAGAGATGGTCCGGTCGTCATGACGGTCCGCACGGCGATGCGCTGCGCGCCGAGGAGTGCAGTCCACGACGACCGCGGTCGCGATGGACTCCACAACGGTGGGCGGTGCCCGGCGTGTTGACGATAGACGCGGCCACCGTGTGTTCGCTCGTATCCTGGCGCGACGCGGTGACGGAGTTGCGGTCGGCTCTGAGCGACGGTCTGGATCCGGCCGGACAACCGGCTCGCACCGCCGTTCCGACGGCGCGCGGAGAGCTCCTCCTGATGCCGGGGGAGCACGGTGGGATGGCGGGCGTCAAGGTCCTCTCCGTCGCGCCGGGAAACGACGCGCTCGGTCATCCCCGGATCCAGGCGACCTACATCCTGATGGACTCCGAGACGCTCACGCCCCGTGCCGTGCTGGATGGTGCGGCGTTGACGACGCTCCGCACCCCGGCGCTCTCGGCGGTCGCCGTGGACGAGCTCGCGGCGCCCGATGCTCACCGCCTCGTGGTGTTCGGCGCGGGACCGCAGGCCGAGGGCCACGTGCACGCGTTGCGCGCCGTTCGCACGATCGACGACATCCGGATCGTCTCGCGCTCACCCGAGAGCGCGACGGCCCTCGTCGAGCGGCTCGGCGAGCACGGCATCCCCGCGGCGGTCGGTGTCGCCGGTGACGTGAGCCGAGCCGACATCATCGCCACCGCGACCAGCGCGGGAAGTCCGCTCTTCGATGGCGCGATGGTCCGGGATGACGCGATGGTCGTGGCGGTGGGCTCCCACCATCCCGAACGCAGGGAGCTCGATCCGGTCCTGATGCGTCGAGCGATGGTGGTGATCGAGGACGTCCCGACGGCGCTGCGCGAGGCCGGCGACGTCGTGTTGGCGATCGCGTCGGGTGCGCTGCGCGCCGATCGACTCGTGCCCCTGGGCGACCTGATCCGCGCGAACGGCCCGAGGGGTCACCGGCCCCGGCGCGCAGGGCCGGTGGTGTTCAAGTCGGTGGGGCAGGGGTGGCAGGACCTTGTCGTCGCAGATGCGGTCTATCGGGCGTTCCGCCGCGGGAGCGGGAACGGGAACGGAGGGGACGGAGAGTAGGACGGATCTCGGGCCCGCTGGCGCCCATCTCCGCTCGGACGACGCACGTCAGCACCGTGCCGGGGCCGCCGGTGTGCTCGGGATGGCGTGCGCGCACCGTCATGCCGCCGTCGATCGCCTCGACCGCGCGGCGGACGAGCTCGAGCCCGACGTGTCCCTGGACCCGCGCCTGCCGCGCGGCGCCCTCGTCGATGCCTGCGCCGTCGTCCTCGACCGTGATGCGCACCGTCCGCGCACCATCCGCCTCCCGGCCGACGGTCAATCTCAGCGCGATCACGAGGGCGTCCGCGTGCTCAACCGCGTTGCGCAGACCCTCCTGCGCTGCGTGGAACAACACCGCTGCCGCATCGTCGTCGAGACGGGCGAGCACCGCTCGGTCCTCCTCGCTGGGGCCCGTGTAGAGCAGCGTCGGCGGCGCTCCATTCCTCCCCGCTCTTACCCGAGCGGCGAGCTCGGCGACGTCGTGGTCGAGTGAGGCCGCGGTCACAGCGCCGGGAACGAACTCGGTGAGCATGCCGCGCAGGGTCGCCATGCTCTCGGCGAGGACATCGCCGACCCGGTCGAGCACATCCGATTCGCGCGTGCCTGCGGTGCGCTCGAGCGAGCCGACGGCGAGTCGCGCACCCGACAGCGACTGGACGACGTCGTCGTGCAACCGCCGAGCCAGTTCGGCGCGCTCCTGCTCGCGCGCCCGCTGCCCGAAGGCGAGCACCCGCTCGTGTTCGGCGTCCAGCCGTTCGAGCCGCCTCGCCAGCCGGATCGACAGCGGCAGCAGCACGACGAGCAGGGCGACCAGGCCGCCTGCGATGACGGGCGCCTGCAGCGAGAGCGCTCCTGCGATCATCTGCCGGGTATAGACCGGGACGTACACCTCGAGCCGCATGTCACGCCCGGCGGCGTCGGTGAAACCGATGAATGCCTCCCGCAGCTCGACCGGCAGTCCCGCCTCGAAACGATGCTCGACGTCGTCCGGCACCGAGAGCACAACGGTTTCTCCCGCGTCCAGCCTGGTCGCCAGCTCAGCCGAGAACGGGCGCACCTCGCCGACGATCTCGTCGAGGTCCGAGTAGACCACTCTGACCTCGTCCCCTTCGACTCGCCAGACCTTGATCCGCTCGATCGTGCCGCTGGCGAAGAATCCGCGCAGCTCGGCGTCGAGAGCCTCGGTGTCGAGACCCTCGTCGGCGAAGTCCATCGCGCTGAGCGGCTGCAGTACGGACTCGGCAAGCCTCGTCGTGACGACGGCGGCGATCCGGTCGGCCTGGCGAGTCGTGAGCAGCCACTCGGTCAGGAGCATCGCACCGAGCACCGCGAGCAAGACGGAAGACGTGGCGATGAGGTGCACGCGGAGGGCGCGGCGGAGGAGCCGAGGCGAGTCGAATCCAGCCGTGTGCCTCGAGTCCGCCTTCGCGCGGTGCGTGCTCACCCGAGGCTCGAGTCGAGTGCGCCCAGCTCCCGCGCCCGCGCGACCGCCTCCAGCTGCGAGCGCGCGCCGAGTTTGCGCAGCAGCCCCTTGATGTGGTCCCTCACGGTGTGCTGCGACAGGTCCAGCTCGTCTGCGATCTCGGCCGCCGCGCGGCCGCGCGAGAGTGCACCCAGCACATCCCATTCCCTCGGAGTCAGATCGACGACCTCGTGCGGCGATGCCGGCAGCGTCCGCGAGAGCACGGGACGGGTCGTGGATGCCGAGCGGACCGCGGCGAGCAGGTCGTCGAGTCGTTCGTCCTTCGCCAGGAACGCGACCGCTCCCGCTGCGAGCGCAGTCGCCGCGTGATCGGCGCGAGGGTGCGCGGTCAACAGCACCACTCGGCAGCTCGGCCGCAGAGCCAGCAATGAGTGCACCAGCTGGAGTCCATCACCGTCCGGCAGTCGCACATCGAGCACGACGACGTCAATCTCGTACGCCGCGAGCTTCGCCAGGCCCTCGGCGGCCGTCGTCGCGGTCGCGACGCACGCGATGTCCGCGGTCGCATCGAGCGCGAGCGAGAGCAATTCCGTGAACACCCGATGATCATCGACGACCAGGACTTTGATCACGGACGCTCCATTCGGGGCTGGATGGGGGCTCGACGGGGCCCACCCCCAATCTTGGGGGGAGTGCTCCCTTGAGGTAAGGCTACCCTCATTCATGGGATCCCACAGTTCACTCCCTACGCACCGAAGGATCACTTCAAATGACCGCTCCAGGACGCACGGCCGCATTCTTCGCGTCGGCCGTGGCCGCCGCCATGCTGCTGACCGCCTGCTCCACCGCGAGCAGCGAACCCGCCGCGACCGAGACCGTTGCCGCCGACGAGGACCGTACGCTGGTGGTCTACTCGGGCCGTGATGAAGAGCTCGTCGCTCCGCTGATAGAGCAGTTCGAGGACGCGAGCGGGATCGACGTGGAGGTCCGGTACGCCGGATCGACCGAACTCGCCGCCCAGTTGCTCGAGGAGGGCTCGGCCACGCCGGCCCAGGTGTTCCTGTCGCAGGATTCGGGCGCACTCGGCGCCGTCGCCGCGGAGGGGCTGCTCACCACTCTGCCCAGCGAGATCACCTCGCTGGTGCCGTCAAAGTACACGTCTCGCGACGACTCCTGGGTCGGTCTGACCGGTCGCGCCCGTGTCATCGCCTACGACAGCGAGAAGTACACGGCCGACCAGATCCCGGGCGACGTATGGCAGCTGCTCGACCCGGCCTGGCAGGGCAAGGTCGGCATCGTGCCCGCGAACGCGTCCTTCCAATCCTTCATCACCGCGATGCGCGTGCAGGAGGGCGAGGACCGCGCGCGGGAATGGCTCGAGGGGATGAAGGCCAACGGGGCGCAGATCTTCGGCCGCAACGGCGAGCTGCTCGAGGCCGTCAACGCCGGCGCCGTCGACGTGGGCCTGATCAACCACTACTACTGGGCCCGCTCCGAGCAGGACCCGGCCACCCTGCGTGCGCAGCTGAAGTTCGGCGACCCCGGCTCGATCGGCGCGCTCGTGAACGTCACCGGCGCGGGCATCCTCGCCCCGGCTGAGGGATCATCCGAGGCGCTCGAGTTCGTCGAGTACCTCGTCTCGAACGAGGGGCAGACCTACTTCCTCGAGGAGACGTACGAGTACCCGCTGATCGGCGACCTCGAGGGTCCGGCGGGCGTCCCGCCGCTCGCCGATCTGGGTGCCCCGGATGTCGACCTGTCGCAGCTCTCCTCGCTTCAGAACACCGTGGCGATGATCACCGAGGTCGGCCTGCTCTGACTGAGCTTCTACCGCCCGCAGGCTCCGCGAACGGGACACGCTCGCGGAGCCTGACCGAGGGCGGGGGCGCCGCACGGCGGCCCCCCGCCCTCTTGGTCGTGCTCGCGGTCGTGATCGCGGTGATCATGCTCGCGCCCGTCGCGCAGCTGATCGTCCGGGCCCTCGGCTCGGGTGGTCGTCACGCCGCCGCGATCCTGTTCCGTCAGCGCACTCTCGAGCTGTTCGGCAACACGCTCCTACTCGCGGTGCTGGTCAGTGCCGCGTGCCTCGTCCTCGGCGTCGCGATCGCCGTGGCGACTGTCCGGGTCAGGCTCCCGTTCCGCCCGCTCTGGCCTGTTCTGGCCTGCCTGCCGCTCGCGGTGCCGAGCTTCGTCGGCGCGTTCGCCTGGTCCTCGGCCCTCCCGCAGTTGCACGGCCTCGGGCCGCTCGTGATCGTCACCGTGCTGACCACGGTACCGCTCGTCACCGTGCCCACCATCGGCGCGCTCGCCCTTGCCGATCACGGTCTGGCCGACGTCGCGCGCACCCTCGGTCGCAGCCGATCGTCCGCGTTCTTCACCGTGACGCTGCCGCAGATCCTTCCCGCGGCGGTCACCGGCACGCTCCTGGTCGCGCTGTACACCATCTCGGACTTCGGCTCGCCCGCCATCCTGCGCTACGAGACGCTGACGACGGGCGTGTACGCGCTGTTCAGCGGCGGCATCGACAGATCGGCGTCGGCCGTCACGTCGCTTGCGCTGGTCGCGTTCGCGCTCGTTCTGGTGCTCGGCGAGCGGCGACTGCGGGGCGATCGCGCAGGGGCGGACCCCGGTTCGGTGCAGCGAGGGCAGACGGCGCGTCCCCTGGGTACACTGAGCACTCTCGCGTGCGGCGCGGGGCTCGGTCTCGTCGCCGCACTCGGTGTCCTCGCGCCGCTCATCGCCATGACGGTGCGCTGGCTCAGCAGCGAGCGGTTCGGGAGCACGATGGAGGATCTCGCCGCGGCGACCGTGACGACGCTGCTCCTCGGTGCCGTAGCCGGCACCGTCACGGTCGTGCTCGCGCTGCCGATCGGTGTGCTCGCGGCACGGTACCGGTCGCGGCTCATCGCGCTCGCCGAGTCGGTGTCCTACCTGACGCACGCGATCCCCGGTGTCGTGGTGGCTCTGGCCCTCGTGGCGCTGTCGTTGGCGCTCGTCCCGGCGGCATATCAGAGCGCTGCGGCCCTGATCGCCGCCTACGTGGTGCTGTGCTTCTCGCTCGCGATCGGCGCACTGCGCTCGGCGATCGCGAGGGTGCCTCCTCGGCTGGAGGAGGTATCCCGCACTCTCGGTCACGGCCCGTTCTTCACCTGGTGGCGGGTCACGGCGCGCACCGCGCTGCCCGGCATCGTCGCCGGATGGGTGCTCGTCGCGACGGCGGTCATGAAGGAGCTGCCGGCAACGCTCATGTTGCGACCGATCGGAGTCGACACGCTCGCGACGGAGCTGTGGAGCAAGACCAGCATCGGCGCCTACGGGGCGGCCGCCCCGATCGGGGTGCTGCTGGTGCTCGTAGGCCTGGTGCCGGCGATGATGCTGGCCGCGACCCTGTACGAAGGAGCACGTCGATGACGCGTCGGCCGATCGCACAGCCGCACGGCGTGGCTGCCCTCTCGGCGGACTATGGTGGCGGGGTCGAGGTCTTGCGAGACATCGATCTGGGCATCGAGGACGGCGAGCTCGTAACCGTGCTCGGTCCCTCGGGAAGCGGGAAATCCACGCTGCTGCGGACCATCGCCGGGCTGCATCCGGCCCGTAGCGGAACCGTGCACCTCGGCGGCCGCGACGTGACGACGGTCAGGCCCGAACGCCGGCGGGTCGGCCTGGTCCCGCAGGATGGGGCGCTGTTCCCCCGGATGTCGGTCGCGGGCAACATCGCGTACGGGCTGCGGGGCGTGCCCGCCCATCGTGCCGCCGGGCACCCTCGCGTTCGGCAGCTCCTGGAGCTGACCGATCTGACCCCGCTCGCGGGAAGGTTCCCCCATGAGCTCTCCGGTGGCCAGCAGCAGCGGGTGGCGCTCGCGAGGGCGCTGGCACCCGCGCCGCGTCTCATGCTGCTCGACGAGCCGTTCAGCGCTCTCGACGCGAGCCTGCGCGCGCGTCTTCGGATCGAGGTCGTGGATCTGCTGCGCGCCCAGGGAGTGAGCACTCTGCTCATCACCCACGATCAGGAGGAGGCGCTGTCCGTGAGCGATCGGGTCGGGGTTCTGCGCGACGGCAGGATGGAGCAGCTCGACAGCCCCGACCGGCTTTACGCCAGGCCCGAGAACGCGTGGGTGGCGGGTTTCGTCGGCGACGCGGTACTGCTGCCGGCCACCCGGGACGGCAGCGGCGGGCTGGCGACCGTGCTGGGTCCGCTCGTGGGTTCGCAGGGTACCGCGCCCGGGTCGGGCTCGCTCGGGCTGTACCGCCCGGAGCAGCTCGCCCTCAAGCCGACGGAGCGCATGACGACGATGCCCGGCCGTACCCCGGTCGGCACGATCGAACGGATCAGCAGATTCGGCTCGCACGCCGTGATCGCGGTGCGCCTGGACCGGGCCGGCAGCCGGGTCACGATCCGCCGGACGGGTCTCCACGACCTGGGCGTGGGCGATCGCGTCGTCGTGTGGGCCGCGACTCCCGGCGTCGTGGTGCGCGCCTGATCAGGCGGGGGGAACCGGACGCGTGTGCGCCCTACGCTCCGATCTGCAGCCCGAGGGGAAGCATCGTGGAGTCGGCCGGACGGGTGAGGTACTGGATGCCGCGGGGCGAGAGCACCTGTTCGATGCCGGAGACCATCCCACCGATCAGACCGGCCTCGTTTCCGAGTGAGCCGTGCGTGACGGAGAGGTTGCGGGTCGCCAGCGGTTGCGCCTGCTGGTAGACCACGCTCCGGATCTGCGAGAGCACGTCTTCCGTGCACTCGGTGACATCTCCGCCGATCACGATCCGGGCCGGATTGCAGAAGTTCACGAGGTCGGCGATCGCGCGCCCGAGCGTCGCGGCGGTCTCCCGCACGACGCTGACGGTCGTGGCGTCTCCGAGCACGAGTCGGCTGATGAGGTCCTTCGACGTGACGGGAGTGCCGAGCGCCTTCGAAACGCGACCTGCCATGGCGCCCACTGACGCGATCGCCTCGAGGCACCCGCGGTTCCCGCAGCTGCAGAGCACGTCGCTCATGTCGCGCATCTGGATGTGCCCGATGTCAGCGGCCGCACCATGCAGCAGCAGGCCGCTCTCGCTGACGAAACCGGCGCCGACTCCCGTGCTGATGTTGATCATCAACAGGGGGAGGTGGGCGCCGCCGTAGGCGCGTGCCTCGGCCAGCGCCACGAGGTTGACGTCGTTGTCGACGATGACGTCGCAGACGAAGCGTTCCGCCATGAACTTGCAGACGCTGAAGCCGTCCCACCCCGGCATGAGCGGAGGCGCAATGCCACTGATCTCAGCCGTCGGCGCGGTGGATCACGGCGACAGGCGCGATCCGGTGCGGCTCGCGCGCGTTCTCGCCGACCAGGGAGTCGCGCACGAGTTGCTCAGTGCGGCCGAGGCGACCGACCGCTGGGGCGGTATCGCGTTCGACGGGGCCGTGCTGTGGCACGACGAGGCCGGCGTCATCGATGCGGAGGGGGCGGTGAACACGATGCTGCGCCTGGCCGTGGCGGCAGGCGCGACCGTGCGCACCGGGTGGCCGGTCGCGGCGGTCTCCGCCCGTGGAGCCGGGTACATGGCCGTTTCGAGCACGGGCGATGTCGTGGAAGCCGAGCAGGTCGTCGTGGCGGCGGGCGGGTGGCTGCCCGACCTGCTGGGGGGTCTGGGCATCGGTACGGAACGCCTCGCCGCGTTCCCCTCCCTCGAGGTTCGGCAGGAGCAGGCCTTCCACTTCCCGTACCGCGACGCGGCAGATGTCTGGCCGACCATCATTCACAAGTCCGCACCCATACAGGTCTACGCACTGCCGGGCGGCCGCGATGCGGAGTTTCGAGGACAGAAGGTGGCGGAGTACAACGGCGGACACACGATCCGCTCAGCAGCGTGGCACAACCGTGCGATAGATCCCGTCCGGAGGGAGCGGGTCGTCGCGTACGTGCGGGAGAACCTGCCGGGCCTCGTCCCCGAGCCGTACGCCGAGACCACGTGCCTGTTCACGAACATCGCGGGCGAGGACTTCGTGATCGATCGCATCGACGGGATCACGATCCTCTCGCCCTGTTCGGGCCACGGCGCGAAGTTCGCACCCCTGCTGGGCGAGTACGTTGCACGCCTGGTCGAAGGTGACGGCGACGTCCCGGACCGCTTCCGCCCACTGACCGCGGGAGTGCGCGCGTGAGCGTCGCGGGCATGCTCGCCGAGATCGCACACATCGGCGCGGATCCGCGCGGCGGCTACTTGCGGCCCGGTTACGGTCATGAGGACAGGGAGCTGCGCGAGTGGTTCGGCGCCCACGCCGAGGCCCGCGGGCTGGAGGTGCATCGAGACGTCAACGGCATCGTCTGGGCGTGGTGGCGCCCCCGAGGCAGCGCTGGTCCGGCTGTCGTCACCGGCAGCCACCTCGACTCGGTGCCCGGTGGCGGCGGCTACGACGGACCGCTGGGCGTCGCATCCGCGCTCGCCGCTGTCGACCTGCTGCGGGAGCGCGGCGTGACACCGTCGCGTCCGGTGGCGCTGGCGGTGTTCCCCGAGGAGGAGGGGTCCCGGTTCGGTCTCGCGTGCCTCGGCTCGCGCCTGATGGCGGGAGCCGTCGCACCCGAACGCGCGCTCGCGCTGAAAGACCGGGACGGCACCACGCTCGCGGAGGCGCTGATCCGTGACGGTCTCGATCCCCGACATGTCGGCATGGATCGCGAGTCGCTCGACGGCATCGGGTGCTTCGTCGAGCTGCACGTCGAGCAGGGGCGCGGACTCATCGACCTGGGCCACCCGATCGCGGTCGGGTCCTCGATACTCGGGCATGGGCGCTGGCGCATCACGGTCGACGGGCAGGGCAACCATGCCGGCACGACCCTCATGGCCGACCGCCGTGACCCGATGGTCGCGGCAGCGCGCATGGTCGTGGCGATCCGGGAGGTCGCGCGCGACGTGCCTGACGCGCGCGCGACGGTCGGACGGATCGAGCCGGTGCCGGGCGGGACGAACGTGATCGCGTCGAGGGTGTCCTTCTGGCTGGACGCGCGTCATCCCGAAGATGCCGTGACGGCGGCGCTCGTCACCCGCATCCGCGACTCGGTCGAACGGATCGCGGCGGAGGAGGGATGCCGGGCCGACGTACGTGAGGAGTCGCTGAGCCCCACCGTCGACTTCGACCGCAGCCTGCGCGCGGAGTTGCGTGCCGCCCTGCCGGGCGCACCGGAGCTCGGCAGCGGGGCCGGCCACGACGCCGGCGTCATGGCCGGTGCGATCCCCACGGGCATGCTCTTCGTCCGCAATCCGACGGGCGTCTCCCACGCGCCCGAGGAGCTCGTCGAGGACGCCGACGCCGAGCTAGACGCTATGAGTGGTTGAGCCTGAGGCCTCCGCTCGCGTAGACCGTGGGTTGCGGGCCGGTATCCCGGCTTCGCCTATCCACATACGTGAGGGAGGCCCCAGTGATATCTGAGCGTACGAGTGTCGGGCTGGATGTGCACGCGCGGAGCGTGGTCGCGGCCGCGATCGACGAACAAACCGGGGAGCTCGTGCAGCGGCGCATGGGCTCCAGCACCGAGGAGATCGTCGCCTGGGTGACGGGCCTGCCGGGCCCGGTCGCAGCGACGTATGAGGCCGGTCCGACGGGATTCGGGCTGGCGCGCGCGTTGACGGCCTCCGGAGTGCGATGCGTGGTCGCGGCGCCATCGAAGCTGCAGCGCCCGGTTGGTGACAGGGTGAAGACGGACGCGCGTGACGCGGTGCATCTGGCCCGGCTGCTGCGGCTCGGGGAGATCGTCGAGGTGGTCGTCCCGAGCGTCGAGTCTGAGGCCGCCAGGGATCTGGTGCGCGCCCGCGAGGATGCGCGCGGCGATCTGATGTCCGCCCGTCACCGGGTCAGCAAGCTGTTGCTGCGGCAGGGCATCCAGTACGCGGGCGGGAAGGCATGGACGGTCGCGCACGACACCTGGCTGCGATCGCAGCGGTTCGAGCTGGTCGGGCTGCAGGCCGCGTTCGATGCCGCCTACGAGGCGATGATCCAGGCCGTCGACCGGCGGGACCGTCTTGACGCGGCGATCATCCGCATGGCCGCGGACAGCGAGTTCACCGACGTCGTGAACCGGCTCTGCTGCCTGCGAGGAGTCTCGACGCTGACCGGGTTCGGGCTCGCGGTCGAGATCGGCGACTGGACCCGGCTGGACGGGCACCGCATCGGCGCCTATGTCGGCCTGACCCCGTCGGAGTCCTCATCCGGGGCGTCACGCGCACTGGGCGGGATCACCAAGACCGGCAACGGCCACGCCCGACGGCTACTGATCGAAGCGGCTTGGCACCACCGGCCGATCTACCGGCCCACCTCGCCGATCATGCGCGCCCGATGGGACCGCGCCAGCGCCGCAGCCCGGGCGCGAGGCCACGCCGGCAACCAGCGTCTCCACGAGCGCTGGGCCGGGTTCCAGGCGCGCCGGAAGCGCAGCGTCGTCGCCAACGCCGCGATCGCTCGCGAGCTCGCCGGCTGGTGCTGGTCCCTGGCCGTCATGACCTGACCCGCCCCCCCTGCTTCCGGTCCTCGACGGTGGTGACGGCAGCGTCCGGGCGACTCGCGACACGCCCTATGAGCAACCCGCCCAGGCTGGCCACGCTCGATCTCTAGACTCGCGTGAACGCCCCGCCGAACAAGCCGTCATGCGGTAACCAACCCGCGCATATCAGAGTGACAACGCGTCGAACACGACCCGCGCGTCACCACCCGACACGACCGGAACGAGCGGACGCCGAAGCCGACGGGCACGGCGTCCGCTCACCCCTGCCCCTTGACAAACCCCACCCCCATATCAGGGCGTGTCTGACAAAGCCTTGGTCCAGGCGATGACGGCGTTGAGAACGACGGCGGCGCGGTAGGTCACGGCGTGTTTGTCATATCGAGTCGCGAGGCCTCGCCACTGCTTGATGTGGCAGTAGCGGCGCTCGATGACGTTGCGGTTCCGGTAGTCGGCCGCGTCCAGGCCCACGGGTCTGCCACCGCGGGGACCGCGTCGCTTTCGATGGCCTTTCTGGTCGTCAGGCTCGGGGATCACGGCCTTGATTCCGCGTGATCGAAGATGATGTCGGATCGCGCGGGACGAGTACGCCTTGTCGCCTCGCACCGCGTCCGGGCGGGTCCGCGGCCTGCCCGTGTCGCGGCCCACACGCAACTGCGCCATCAGCGGCAGGAACATCGGCGAGTCACCCGCCTGACCCGGTGTGATCAGGGTCACCAGCGGCAGGCCGTTGCCGTCGACGAGCTGATGGATCTTCGTCGACAGGCCCCCGCGGGATCGGCCGATGCCGTGATCAGGCGGCTCGAGCCCCGGATTCGTGTAATTCGATCCAGCCCCCTGTGAGGCGGGTGGTGTTCGTGGCGTGCTGGTGGGCGCGGGCGATCGTGGAGTCCACCGACAGCGACCAGTCGACCATGCCGGCCGCATCCGCTGCCGCGGTGACCTTCGCGAGCACCCGATCCCAGGTGCCATCCGAGGCCAACCGATGATGCCACGTCCACACCGTCTGCCACGGCCCGAACACCTCCGGCAGATCCCGCCACGCGATCCCGCACCGATACCGGTAGATGATCGCCTCGACCATCGTTCTCGCGTCTGCGAACTTCCGACCCGGCCGACCCGTCGGACTCGGCAGCATCCCCTCGATCAACGACCACTGAGCATCCGAAAACATCTGGAACCGAGACACGTCCCCAGGGTCTCAATCAAACCCCCAAACCTTTGTCAGACACGCCCTAGGCGCCGGCGCACTCGCGGACGTACTCGCGTCGCTCACCGGCGCAGGCCCCTCCGTATGATGGACGGATGACGGATCCCGCGAGCGTGCAGGGCGGCATCCTCGAGCCGATCATCGCCCAACAGGTGCGCCACTATCGCGCGGAACTGGGCATCTCCGCGGCCGACCTCGCGGCCCGCACGGGGCTGTCGAAGGGCATGATCTCTCGCATCGAGTCGGCGACGACCTCGTGTTCTTTGACGACGCTCCAGCGCCTCGCAGAAGGGCTGTCGGTGCCGGTGACAGCCCTCTTCCGCGGCACCGACAGCGATCGGGAGGCATCCTTCACGAAGGCCGGTGCCGGCAGCGTCAGCGTGCGCAGCGGCACGCAGTACGGCCATCAATATCGAATGCTCGGCGTCTTGAAGGACCTGCCGGACGCGATCGAGCCCACGCTCGTGACCCTCACCGACGCTTCGAACGTCTTTCCGCTCTTCCAGCACCCGGGGACCGAGTTTCTCTACATGCTCGAGGGGCGCATGGTCTATGGGCATGGTAGCTACGAGTACGAAATGGAGCCCGGCGATTCCCTGCTGCTCGACGGTGAGGGCCCGCACGGCCCCGTGGAATTGCGCGAACTGCCGATCCGATTCCTCGCGGTACGCGACCGTTGACGGCCCGGCCGGTCGAGCAGGCGTGCCCGACCGACCGCTAAGCGCGCCCGCCGCGGTAGCGGGACGCGAGTGTGAGGAAGACGCTCGCCGTCCACGAGTAGGCACGGTCGCGAAGGCCGTGGCCGGAGAGGGCGTCGAAATTCTCCGCCATCCCCGATCGTGCGACATTGCGGCAGAAGGCGTCGGCGATGCGCCCTGCGAGCGCGGAGTCGCCCCCCGCGGTGAGCCCGTCGACGATGAGCATGGTCGACGGCGCCCAGACGGGGCCGCGCCAGTAGCCGTCGCTGTCGTACGCGCTGCTGCGCACCGATTCGGTGGCGAGGCCGCTTGCGGTGAGGAAGTCGTGGCTGCCGATGTCCTCCGCGAGGGCGCGGAAGACATCGCCGGGCAGTCTGTTCCCCAGAATGACTGGCACTCTCGTGAGCAGGCTGGATGACGCGACCTCCCGTGCGCTGCCGGCTCGACGCACGACGAACCGGTCGCCCCTCCAGAGCCGCTCCAACAGCATGCCCAGCATGCGTTCAGCGCGCTCGCGCCACTCGTCGGCCTCTTGCGGGCGACCGAGAGTCGCCGCGGCATCGGCGAGTGCGTCCATCTGCACCACGAGCAACGCCGCCAGGTCGGGGGATTCGACCGGCACTCCGCTTTCGAAGACCGTGCTGTTGTCCCACCCGGAGTCGTTGCCGTGGTAGTAGTGCGGCAGGGCCGCCTCCGTCGCGGTGCGCTCGGTGAGCCACCAACGCGTCCACCGGCTCAGCGGCTCGTAGGACGCCGCGAGCCACGACTCGTCGACCAGGCCACGCTCACGCATCCGCTGCAGCGCCCATCCGTGGATGGGTGGCTTGACGAACGAATAGCTCCGGAACGCGTCGTTGATGTAGTCGGGCAGGCGTCCATCGGCGGTCTGGTGGTCGAACACGCTGAAGTACTGGTGCGCAGCGAGCCACGGCATCCGCTCGAGCGACATCGCGTTGAAGCAGTTGTCCCAGCTCCAGAGGTTCGTCATCCAGTTCTTCGACATCAGGATCGAAGGTCGGTTGAGGAACCCGGACGGCTCGACGAGCGTGGACCAGAGGACGTAGGCGGCGAGCTCCCGTGCGTCTTGGAACTCCGGGCCGCAGTCGGGCATCAGATCGAGGAACTCGGCGAAGTGGGGCACGACGCCGTCCGCAGGCACGGCCTGGAGCGGGCCGGACGACTCGGCCTCCTCCTCGATGTGAAACACCGTTCCCGGGTCCCCCGCCAACAGCAGCAGGCCGCTCCGGACGCCGTCCCACGTCGACAGGGACCGGGCCGAGCCGGCGCGGACGCGGATGCGCAGCGTCGTGCGCGCCTCGTAGCGCAGGTACCGCCACTCGCCGTCCCCGAGGGGGACGAGTGTGTCGTAGGGCCCGGCTGCATCCGCGCGGAGCAGGATGCCGACGCCGTCGCCGTGCACGCGGACGCGCGAGGGATCCTCGAACGCTATCCGCACGGCGCCGGATCCCGCCTGGATCGCGAGTTCGTCCGGGGTGAAGCTCGCCTCCCCGGCGGCAGGACCCCCGTCGGTGAGGGGGAGGACCTCGAGAAGATCGGGTGTGCATGCGCCGCTTCGAACCGTGCGCATCCTCACGGTCTCCGACGTCTCGCCGCTGCCGGAGAGACGGGAGAACGCGATGTAGGAACCGGCAGCCGAGAACGGGACGTGACGCAGATCGGCGATCATGCGCCCGATCCGGAGCCCGAGTTCTCGGCGGAGCCGGGCGCGGTGCGCATCCAGACGCGCATGGTGCTGGGCCCGCGGTTCGCCCACGCGTGGTACGGAGTGAGCGCAACCGCCTGCACGGCATTCGATTCCCGCGGTCGGGCGTCCTCCGTGTACGGCCACGAGTGGATGTCGGAGTCCTCCAACAGCCCGGTCACGAAGACGCCGTCCGCGCTTCTGGAGGGAGCTCGGGACGTGTCTGCGACGAAGCGGTCCACGTGGGCGTGGTCGGGAAGGTCGACGGACTCGAGCGCGTACACGAGCGGGCCGACCTCGACGGCGGCGGTGCCGCGGATCCCGTCGATGCGCGGGTCGGGGAAGGTCCATCTCGGCCGCAGCGGCAGGATGAGCCGGACGCGTTCGCCCCGGGCGAAGGCGCGGGTCACGGTCACGCGGCCGGGCAGGACGGGTCGGCTCACCCCGTCGACTTCCAGGGTCGCGTCCTTCGCCCACGCGGGGACGCGGAGCGCGAGCTCCCATGGCGCGTCAGGGGAGTCCTCGACGACGATGTCGATGACCTCGTCGGTGGGATACTCGGTGTGGATGCTGAGTCGGACCTGACCGAGGTCGGGGAGCGTCGCGCGGATGACCGACTCGCTGTACTGGTGGATGTCGATCCCGGTGCTCGAGGTGGAGGCGAGATAGGCGGTCAACGTCGCGAAGGTGCGCGCCAGGTTGGTCGGACAGCACGAGACTTCGAACCAGGGCGCGCGCAGCCCGGAGTTCGCGCGCAGGCTCACCTCGTCGGGTGCCGCGGGGACCGTGGGGGTGCGCTGGTGCAACGTGTTGGAGTAGAAGAACGACCGACCGTCGGGCGCCTGCGACACGGCGACGACGTTGAACAGCGTGCGCTCGATCAGGTCCGCGTACCGGGGGTTTCCCGTGGCGAGCAGCAGACGCCACGAGAGCATGATCGACCCGACGCCGGCACAGGTCTCGCAGTACGCCCGATCCGAGGGCAGTTCGAAGTCCTCGCCGAACGCCTCGTCCTGGTGGTGGGAGCCCATTCCGCCCGTCACGTAGGTGCGCCGCGCCACGGTGGCCTCCCACTGGCGCTCGATCGTCGCGAGGAGCTCGGCGTCGCCGGTGTCCACGGCGACGTCCGTCGCGGCGGCGGTCAGGTACAGGGCCCGTACGGCATGTCCCCGCAGGACGGTGGCTTCGCGTATCGGGACATCGTCCTGGAAGTAGGAGCGCCCCCATTCGATCTCGCGCAGCGACCCCTGCCCTCGTCGATCGAGGAAGAGGCGCGCCTGATCGCGGTACTTCTGGTCGCCGGTTGCGCGTGCGAACTCGATGAGACCCAGCTCGATCTCGGGGTGCCCGCAGACGGCTCGCATCCCGTCGTCGCCGAAGACGTCGCACACGTGGTCCGCCGCGCGTCGTGCGATCTGGACGAGTTCGTCCTCGACGCCCGTGCGGAGGCGAGCGACCGCCGCTTGCAGAAGGTGCCCGACGTTGTACAACTCGTGTCCCCACTCCAGGTCGGAGTACCGGGGTTGCTGGCCGGGGCGCCCGAACATCGTGTTCAGGTAGCCGTCGTCCTCCTGCGCGGCCGAGACGCGCTCGGTCACGGCGCGGACGGTCTCCTCGAGAGCCGGATCAACGGTCGCCGCCAGGTGCCATGACATGGCTTCCAGCAGCTTGTAGATCTCGGAGTCCGAGAACTCCCGCCCTCGCCTCTCCTGCGGCAGCGTCCCGCCGGCGGCTGCGTCGAAGTTGTGCAGCCATCCGACTCGTTCCATCCAGTCCAAGCTGAGCGGGATCGTCGACTCGGCGTTGGCCCGCTGCCTCGCGGCCCAAAAGCCGCCCGTGATCGTGACGTCGGTCGCCGACAGCGGCCGCTGCCTCGTGGGCGCGGCCGGCATGACGGGCGCGACCGAGTGGCGAATGCCTGAGGTGGGGATGGTCACGACGCCTCCTGTTGCAAAGTTAGGGAAAGGTTTTCGTGAAGAGTATCCACCGAACTGATGCTCGTCAATTCATCCAACAAGCGGCATTATTGAAGAGCTTGACAGCGAAAACTTTGGAGAATACGGTAACCCAGGAAAAGCATTTCTTGCCCTGTCGCCGTCTAACGATGCGAGCGGCGGGTCAGCATCGAGCAAGGGAGCAGATGATGGTACGCAGAGCTCGTTCGCGCGGCTCCGTCGGCAGGTGGGCGACCGCAATGATCGCCGTGTCCTCCGTCGTAGTGATCGGCGGGTGCGCGCCGGGTGGTGGTGGTGGTGAGTCCGGTGGCGACGGGCCCATCACGGTGGGAGTCGAAGCCGGCTCGCCGTGGGAGACGTTCTTCAAGGAGAAGGCCGTCGAGTTCACCGCCGAGACCGGCATCGAGGTGGAGTTCCAGGCGATTCCCCACGCGAACATGCGTCAGCAGTTCCTCACCGACGCAATCGCCGGCGCGGGATCCATCGACGTGTTCACCATCGACCAGCCGTGGCTGCCGGAGTTCGCCTCGCAGGGATACCTCGTGCCCCTCGACGACGTCGTGTCCGAAGAGGACCGCGCGGACTTCCTGCCGCACACTCTCGACACCGTGAGCTACGACGGTGGCCTGTACGGGCTGCCCTATATGGTGCACAACACGGTGCTGTACTACCGGACCGACCTGTTCGAGGCCGCCGGCCTGGAAGAGCCGCCCACGACGTGGGACGAGTACCGCGAGTACGCCCGCATCCTCACCGACCGCGACGCCGGCATCTGGGGCACGATCATCCCGGGCAAGCAGGACGGGGAGGTCGCGACGCGGTTCCAGACGTTCGTCAAGCAGACGGGGTCGGACATCGCGGCGGAGGACGGTGCTCCCACGATCGACACGCCGCAGGCGCTCGAGGCCTTCGACATGATGACGGCGATCCAGTTCGAGGATCAGTCGAGCCCCCCGGGTCTGCACGACATCACGGAGATCCAGGGCCAGTTCCTCGAGGGCAAGGTGGCCATGGTCTTCCAGTGGCCCTACATGTACGGGATGACGGCTGACCCCTCACAGTCCAAGGTCGTCGACCAGGTCGGGCTCGCGATCAGCCCCGGCAACCCCGACCGGGTGTCCACGACGTTCTCGTGGGGCTTCGGAGTGAACTCCGCGAGCGCCCATGTCGACGCGGCCACCGAGTGGGTGCTGTGGGCCACGAGCACGGATGTGCTGACCGAGCTGAGCGTCACGCATGTATCGCCGGTTCCCCGCGAATCGGCCACCGAGGCCGCCGCCGAGGATCCGGCCCTCACCGCCGAGCAGCACGCGGCGATCGCCACCTTCTCGGACTCCGTCGCCGAGAGCACCACGATCCCGATGACGCCCTTCTATCCGCAGTACCAGGACGCGATCGCCGTGGCGGTCTCGAGCGTCATGTCGCAGAACCAGGATGCCGCCGCCGCCTTGCGCGACGCGCAGGCGACCGCCGAAGCGGCATTCGGATAGTCGGTTCCACCTCCGGGGCTCGGGAGTTCATCCTTCCGGGCCCCGGATCAGAAGAGGACACACAATGGCAGCCACGGGACGACGGCCGATAGCCGCTTCATCGATCAGAACGCAGCGCCGCTGGACCGGAGTGGCGTTGACGGCGCCCGCGATCATCGCGCTGGGCGTGACAGCGCTGTTCCCCCTTCTCTGGACGATCTCGTTGAGCGTGCAGGACTTCCGTGTGGGGGCCGGCGGGGACTCATCGTTCGTCGGGGCGGAGAACTACGTGGGGGTGCTGACGTCGCCCGAGTTCGTGCACGCGCTGATGCAGACCCTCGGCTACGTCGCGACGACGTTGCTCCTCGAACTCATCGTCGGTCTCCCGATCGCGCTCGCTCTGCACCGGGCGACCACGGGTCGCCGCATTCTTCGTGTCATCGTCGCGCTGCCGCTCATGGTGGCGCCGGTGGTCGCCGCGCTCGCCTTCAAGTTCCTGTTCTCCAGTGACTACGGCCTGATCAACCGCGGGCTCGAGATCCTGGGGCTGCCCGAGCCGACGTGGTTTGCGGATGTCTGGCTCGCCCGAACGACCATCCTCGTGTCCAATCTGTGGCTCGCGCTTCCCTTCGTCGTGCTCGTGCTTCTCGCGGGCCTGGCGAACATCCCCGACGAGCTCGTCGAGGCTGCGCGCACCGACGGCGCCAGCAGGTGGCGCACCTTCGTCCACATCATCCTTCCCCTGCTGCGCCCCGCGATCCTCATCATCCTCGTCATCCGTCTGGCCGACGCGTTCCGCGTCTTCGACGCCGTGTACGTGCTCACGGGAGGCGGGCCGGCGAACTCGACGGAAGTGATGAGCTCTTACCTGTACCGACTCATGTTCACCCGGGCGGACTTCCCCGGTGCCGCCGCCGCGACGATCCTCTTCGTGATCGTGATCGCCGTGTGCGCGGGAAGCATCTTCTTCCTTCTGAGAGATCGCGAGGATCGCCGATGACCTCCACCATCGCCAAGACGTCGACTGCGCCGACGGCAGTGCCACCTCGACACCGCCGGGTCCGCGCTCGCCGCGTCGCCCCCGCCGTCGCGTTCACGACGATCTCGGTCGCGGCGGTCGCGCTCTTCCTCATGCCCATCGCATGGATCTTCGCCACGTCGTTGAAGCCCACGTCCGAGATCTTCGCCATCCCGGCGCGGCTGCTGCCGGAAGCGCCGACCCTGGAGCATTTCGGCGCGGTCCTGAGCGACGGCGCCCTCCTTCAGATGTTTGGCAACAGCCTGGTGGTCGGGGCGGGGGCGACGATCCTGAGCCTCCTTCTCGGCGTGCCGGCGGCGTTCGGATTCGCGCGATACCGCTACCGGTTGAGCGGAGCGCTTCTCGCCGCAGCCCTCGTGACACGGATGTTCCCGCCCGTCGCGCTCGCGCTCCCCTTCTTCCTGCAGTTCAGGGAGCTCGGGCTGATCAACACGACCGTGGGCCTCACGATCGCGTACATCCCCATCGTCCTGCCTCTCGTCATCTGGATGCTCGAGGGGTTCTTCCGCGAGTTCCCGGAGGAGCTGCTCGAGGCCGCACGGATGGACGGGCTCGGGACCCTTCGCACGCTCATCCGGATCGTCATACCGTTGTCGCGCCCGGCGATCGCCGTCGCCGCCCTCTTCGGATTCCTGGCCGCATGGAACGAGTTCGTCATCGCGCTCTCGCTCACGCGTACACCGGATGCGCAGACCATGCCCGTCGGGATCGCTTCCTACATCACCCAGTTCCAGACCGTCTGGGGCCAGATGACCGCAGCATCCGTGCTGTATCTGCTTCCCGTCCTCATCATCACCCTCATCGCGCAGCGGGGCATTATCGCGGGCCTGATGAGCGGGGCGAGCAAGGGCTGAGCAGGGCAGCCCGCCCACCCATTTCGACACGTCCCGTTACCGTTGCCTTCAAAGGAGACGCATTTCCATGCACGCTGCCCACGCCGCTCCGCTCGAGTTCGCTCTGCGCGAGCTCCCCGACATCACGGTTCGAGTTCCCCGCCCCGTCTCTCTCGAGTTCCACGTACCCGGTAAGCCGACCGATTCCGTCTCGGTCGGCTACGACGAAGCCGTCGAATCGGACTCGGGACTGCGGGCAACGGCGCACGTGACGTATGACGGCTGGGAGATCGCGGTCGACGACGAGTGGACCGTGCAGGCATCGGTCCTGCGGGTGCACAGGAGCGTCCGCGTCCTCCGGTCGGGGACGTCACTATGCGGCGTGCGCGCGACCATCACCGCCGACCTGCACGCAGGAGGGGAGCTCTTCGATGCGGGGCGCTACTACGCCCCGCCGGCTCTGTACAACCTCAATGACATCGACGAGGACGGTCTCGAGGACTACGTCGACAGCCGGGAGCTGGTCTACCGCGACGACCGCCTGACGGCGCTGAGCGTGCTGGCCTACTTCCCGCGCCTGGGCGGTGGCATCGCACTGGTGCGCACGGACCTGCCCGAGCGGGACGACAGCCCGGAGCGGGAGCGGGGAGAGGTCGAGTTCCTGCAGTCGACCGATGTGGGAAGCCTCGGCGTGGCGCCGACGGCGGAAGACCGAGCGAGCCTCGTGGCGGCGTATCCCTTCGTGGAGCGTTCCCACTCCCACGCGTTGACCGCGCGCGGCCGCGAGGGGTGGGGCGCCTTCTATCCACTCAGCGCCGGGGCCGAGCTCTTCGACGTGACGTACGAGTTCCGCGCGCTACGCGCCGAATCCGACATCGACGCGCTTTGGCAGCTGTGGTCGGCTCGGCTCGCGGAGCTGGACCCGCAGCGTGTCGAGCTCCCGACGACGCTCGAGGAGATCACCCGCCTGCGGGTCGAGGCACTCCTCCCGTATTACGCGGAGGGAGTCGTCAACGGCGAGCAGGCTGCGGGCTTCGTCACGAACTGTCATCCCCAGGACGGCATCCAGCTCGGGAACATCATCCAGTACGGCTTCACAGGACAGAACGTGCTGAATGCCCTGCACGCCCTCAACCACGCCGACACCAGCGCGGATCCCGCGGCCCGCGACAAGGGCCTGCGGGTGATCGACTTCTTCGCCTCTCAGGCTCTCGCCTCTCCGCGCGGCCTGACGCCGACCTTGTACGACCTCGAACACGGCCGCACCTCGAACTGGTGGAGCGGGCTGATCCTGCCGCTCGCGTACGCGAGTGAGGGCGATGACCTCGAGCAGCTCATGGGGCCCGTGTACAACCACATGAAATACGCGATCGAGCCGCTGAAGGGCCTCGAGGGAACGTACCTGCGGTGCATGGCCGAGGAGCACACCGCGCTGCTGCGCGCCTACCGCTCCGAGGCGGACCGCGGGAGTGAACACGCGGATTGGCTCGCCGCTGCGGTCTCGTTCGGCGACTTCCTGCTCTCCGCGCAGGAAGAGGACGGGACGTGGCGTCGCGCGTACGGTTTCGACGGCTCGCCCCTCGTGGAGCCGCGCGTGTGGTTCGGTCTCGCCGAACTGAACCAGAAGTCATCCACGGCGACGGCCGTTCCCTTCCTCGTCGCGCTCTCGGAGATCACAGGCGAGGATCGCTATCTCGAATCCGCACGGAAAGCCGAGCGCTTCACCGCAGAGCGCTTCGTGCGCGATGTCAAGCACAATGGCGGCATCCACGACAGCATCTACGCGAGGGCTCAGCTGGTCGACAGCGAGAGCATCCTGTTCTGCCTGCGCGCGTCGCTCTCGGTATGGCGGAGCACCGGCGACGAGCGGGCCCTGCGCAGCGCTCTCGACGCGGCGAGACTGCTGGCCACGTGGGTGTACCTGTGGGACGTGCCGCTGCCGCCGTCGAGCACGCTGGCCGGATACGGATTCCGCACGACGGGATGGAGCGCCTGCGACACGTCGGGCGCCGGATACATCCATCCGTACGAGTTGCACGCCGTCCCCGACCTCTTCGAGGTCGCCGTGGCGACCGGCGACGAGGACCTGGCGCGCATCGCAGAGCTCGTTCTCGCCGGATCGAGCGCGAACGTCGAGACGCCCGAGAAGTCGTGGGGCTATGCGCGCCCGGGCCTGCAGGAGGAAGGTGTACTCGTGAGCTGGTGGATGATCGACGATCCGATGTTCGAGGGCACCCACTTCGGCGGTCGCGGGAAGGGTGAGGGCAACAAGACCTGCCTGCCCTGGATCTCGGCGGTCGGAATCGATGCGCACGATGTTCTCGTGCAGCGTTACGGCACGAGCGATCTGGGAGAGTGGTGGCGTAGGCCCCGGTAGAGAGCCCTCGAAGGGAAGATGATGCCAGAGCGAGCCGACCCGATCGACAAGCGCTCCCGGCCGGCCACGTTGCGCGACGTGGCACAGCTCGCAGGGGTGTCGATCGCGACGGTGTCGAAGTCGCTGAACGGACGCGACCACGTCCGGCCGGAGACGCGGGAGCGCGTGCTGAGAGCTGCGGAGAAGCTGAACTTCGCGCCGAACTCGCTCGCGCAGGGGCTCCTGACCGGTCGAACAGGCACCGTCGGCCTGCTCACGAGCGACATGGAGGGGCGCTTCTCCCTGCCCGTCATGATGGGGGCGGAGGATGCGTTCGGAACCGGCAGCACGTCGGTATTCCTGTGCGACGCCCGCGGAGACGCGATACGCGAGCAGCATCACATCCGCGCGCTGCTCGGCCGTCGGGTCGATGGGCTCATCGTCGTGGGTGACAAGACCGATCCCCGCCCCTCGCTCGGGCATGCCTTCCCCGTTCCGATCGTCTACGCGTACGCACCGTCCGATGACCCGAGGGACATCTCGGTGATCAGCGACAACGTCGGTGCGGGGAGTCTGGCCGCGGAGCACGTACTCAGCTGCGGGCGACGACGGATCGCGTACGTCTCGGGCGACGTCACGTACGCCGCCGCACGGGATCGCGTCGAGGGCGCCGTCCAGACGCTCGGTGCCGCGGGCCTCGAGCTGCTGGGGGGTGAGGCGCTGTACGGGGCCTGGACGGAAGAGTGGGGGCGCGGAGCGATACGCACCCTGCTGGCGAGATTCCCCGATCTCGATGCCGTGCTCTGCGGCAGCGATCAGATCGCGCGCGGTGCGCTGGACGCCCTGCGCGAGAGCGGGCGGTCGGTTCCCTCCGAGGTTGCCGTCATGGCACACGACAATTGGGTGCCGATCGCCACGCAGGCGCGGCCGCCGCTGTCGACGATCGACATGCGGCTCGAGCTGGTCGGCAGGCGCGCCGCGGAACTCCTCTTCGAAGCGATCAACGGCGAGGGGCGAGGAGGGATCCACTCCGTCGCGACGAAGCTCGTGACGCGGGGGTCGACCGCGCTCGTGTAGCCGAACCGCTGCCGATCCCGGCGGCGAGCGGGCCCCCGACGGCCGCCGGGATCAGATGTCGGCGATCAGTTCGTCGACCGCCGTTGCGCTCAGGCGTTCGTTGAGGACCATTAGCCCCGCCCCGCGGATACCCGCGGTCGTGCCTCCCTCGGCGGGCACGATGTTCAGGTGCTGCGTCGCGAGCGGGATCGACGTCTGGTAGACGACTTCGCGTACGCCGGCGATGATCTCCTGCACGTTCACCCCCAGCTGGCCGCCGATCACGACGACGGAGGGGTTGAGGATGCTGACGCAGGCCGCGGTGACCTTGCCGATGATGCGGCCGGCGTCGCGGGCCGCGGTGACCGCCATCGGGTCGCCGGTACGGATTCGTTCGATCACGTCGGTCGTGTCCACGCTCGCGCCGTCGCGGCTGAGGCTCGCTGCGATCGCCGGCGTGCTGGCGAGCGCTTCCAGGTCGCGATCGTCCGCTACGCCCGGCACCTGCACGTGTCCTATGTCTCCGGCGGATCCGCGGGCTCCGCGCTGAAGCTGTCCGCCGAGGATGATGCCCGCACCGATGCCCGTGGCGACCTTGATGAACAAGAGGTCGCTGACGCCGGGCCACCGCGTGGCACGCTCGCCGAGCGCCAGGAGGTTCACGTCGTTGTCGACGAGGACGGGCGCGTCGAGCCGCTGACGAATGAAAGCGGGGATGTCGAAGCCGTCCCAGCCGGGCATGATCGGCGGGCGGATCGGCCTGCCCGTCGAGTGCTCGACCGGACCTGGAACCCCCACGCCCACTCCCAGCAGGTGCCGCTGCCTGCCCGCCGCGGCGAGCAGGCGCTCGGCCGTATCGAGTGCCCACGTCAGGATCTGGATCGGCCCCTCCGCGATGTCGAGGGTCCTGCTCTCCTCATGCAGCACCTCCCCGGCCAGGTCGAGGATTCCGACCGAGCCGTGAGTCGCGCCGAGGTCGATCCCGATGCACACCCGTGACGTCTGCTCGAAAACGAGGCGGGCGGCGGGGCGTCCGCCGGAAGCGGCCGCGGTACCGGTCGGGGTGACGAGTCCGACAGCCGCGAGGGCCGCGAGCCGATTCACCACGCTGGTGCGGGCGAGTCCCGTCTCTTCCACCAGTTCGGCGCGCGTCCGCGGACGTCCGTCGCGCATCAGCTGGAAGAGCTCACCGGCGCCCGCAGAGATCATGTCCCCTCACCTTCGAATCGTCAGACCAGGCTAATGGCGAAAACGGCATGCAATGTGTCGAACGGCGGAGGCGCGGATTTTATATTTGACTTCCGGGAGTCATAAGTGTTAGCTTCTCAATGTAGCCAATATCTACGAGGGGGTAGAAGCGTGAAATTCGCTTACGAAGCAAATGCGTGGGGCGGCGTCGTCGGCACGCCCGGTTCTGTGACGAATCTGGGATCCGGTTTCTATGAGACGCCCGGAGACGTGCACGGCACGTTGGAGGCGATCGCAGCGGTCGGCTACCAGGGCCTCGAGCTGTTCGACGGCAATCTCCTTCCCTTCGAAGACTCCATCTCGGACTTCGTCGCGGCTGTCAATGGCCAGGGGCTCGAGGTCGCGGGCGTGTACAGCGGGGGACACTTGATCTACCGCGACGCGCACGAGGACGAGCTGGCCCGGTTCGATCGCTCGATCCGTCTCGCCGCTTCCGCGGGTGCCCGGCACTACGTGATCGGCGGCGGTGCCATTCGCTCGACCGGGCGCCGCGACGAGGATTACCGGATCGCGGGTGAGTTCCTCGACACGGTCGCGGAGCGCGCCCGGGCGGCCGGTCTCGTCGCCAGCTACCACCCGCACCTCGGCAGCCTCGCGCAGGCCCCCGAGCAGATCGACGCCCTGTTCGCGGCGACATCGATCGGCCTCTGCGCCGACGTGGCACACATCGCGGCCGGCGGCGGCGACCCCGCCGCCGTCATCCGTCGGCACGCGGACCGCCTGGCCTACGTGCACCTCAAGGACCTCGACGCGACGACTCACGCGTTCATGCCGCTCGGCGAGGGAGACCTCGACCTCGGCGGCATCATCGACGCGGTCGTCGACGCCGGCTACGACGACTGGATCACCGTCGAGCTCGACGGGTACGAGGGTGACCAGAGCGCCGCCGCCGCACGAAGCCTTCGATTCCTCCAGGCCGGAAAGCTGGCCTGACCGTAGTCGTCCCCTACTCACCTGCCGAACAATGCAGTCGCAGTCCCACAGCAAAGGAGCAAGAAGGATGAAAATCAGGACAACGGTGGTCGCGCTCGTCGCGGCCATGAGCATCGCCGCCCTCGCGGGCTGCACGCCCGCCGGCGGCGGCGCGAGCGAAGAAGTCGACCCCGAGATCTCTGCGGAGATCGACGCCGCGCTCGCCGAGATCACGGGACAGGTGCTCAGCACCGGCCCCAACGGCGAGGAGCCGGCCTCGGTCGACACCACCGTCGTGACGGATGCGCAGGCGGAAGAGATCGCGGCGATGGGCCTCACGGCCGCGATCGTCATGCACTACGGCGGCAATGACTGGGCCAACGCCCAGATCGCCGGCCTCAACGCGGAGTTCGATCGGCTCGGGATCGAAGTGATCGCCACGACCGACGCCGACTTCGACCCCGCGACGCAGGTCTCGCAGATCGAGACCGTGCTGACCCAGGACCCGGACATCATCGTGTCCATCCCGACCGACACGGTGGCCACCGCCAGCGCTTACCGCAGGGCCGCTGAGCAGGGCGTGAAGCTCGTGTTCATGGACAACGTGCCCGACGGCTTCGTGGCCGGGCAGGACTACGTGTCGATGGTCTCCGCCGACAACTACGGCAACGGGGTCACCTCTGCGTACCTTCTCGCGCGCGCTCTCGGCGGCGAAGGCCAGATCGGCGTCATCTACCACGAGGCCGACTTCTTCGTCACGCAGCAGCGCTACGACGGCTTCGTCGAGACGATCACGGAGGAGTTCCCCGACATCGAGATCGTTCAGGAGCAGGGCATCGCCGGCCCCGACTTCGCGGGTGACGCCCAGGGCGTGGCCAACGCGATGCTCACGAGGCACGCCGACCTCGACGGCATCTGGGCGGTGTGGGATGTGCCCGCGGAGGGCGTCATGGCCGCCGCTCGCGAGACAGGTCGTACCGACATCAAGATCGCGACGCAGGACCTGGGCACGAACGTGGCCATCGCCCTCGCCAAGAACGAGATGATCGTCGGACTGGGTGCCCAGCTGCCCTACGACCAGGGCGTCGCCGAGGCCGACCTCGCCGCGCTCAGCATCCTCGGGGTCGACGTGCCTCCGTACGTCGCGCTCAGCTCTCTTCCCGTCGACCACGAGAACGTGCTCGAGGCCTGGGAGCTGGTCTACGACGCCGAAGCGCCGGCATCCGTGCGGGACGCGTACGTCGACTGACGTTCGTCGCTGAGCTTGTCCGCGCCGTGGGGGCGTCCGACTCCGGTCGTCCCCACGGGGCATCCGATTGCACAAAGAAAGGCAGAACATGCAGGACATCAACATCGCCATGATCGGTGGCGGATTCATGGGCAAGGCCCACTCGCTCGCCTACGCCGCGATGCCCATGTTCTTCTGGCCGGCGCCGGCGCGTCCGATCAAGAAGATCGTGGTCGACGCCACGGATGACCTCGCGCGCACCGCGGCCGAGCGCTACTCGTGGGAGGGCTTCTCGTCCTCGTGGCGCGACGTGGTCAACGACCCGTCGATCGACGTGATCGACATCGCGACGCCCAACAACCTGCACGCGGAGATCGCGATCGCCGCCGCCGAGGCGGGCAAGCACATCATCTGCGAGAAGCCCCTCGCGCCCACCGCGGAAGAGGCGGGCCGCATGTACGAGGCCGCGAAGAAGGCCGGCATCGTCACCGCCGTCGCGTTCAATTACCGTCGCACGCCCGCCGTGGCGCTGGCCAAGAAGTACATCGAAGAGGGCGCCATCGGCGAGATCCTCAACTTCCGCGGCACCTACCTCCAGGACTGGAGCGCGGACCCCAACTCGCCGCTCAGCTGGCGCTTCCAGAAGAGCATCGCGGGCTCCGGGGCCGTCGGAGACATCGGATCCCACGTCGTCGACCTGGCCCGCTACCTCGTCGGCGAGATCTCCGAGGTCACCTCCGTCGTGTCGACCTTCATTCCGGACCGCCCGCTGCAGTCGAGCGGATTCGACGCCCTGGGCGGCTCGGTCAAGAACGACGGGCCCCGCGGCGCCGTCGACGTGGACGACGAGGCGATGTCGCTCGTCCGCTTCCGTAGCGGCGCCGTCGGCTCGATCGAGGCGACGCGCAACGCGTGGGGCCGGAACAACTTCATCACCTTCGAGATCCACGGCACCGAGGGCTCGATCTTCTTCAACTACGAGAACCGTGACGAGCTGCAGGTCGCCTTCAAGGGCGACCCGGCCGACCGCCGGGGCTTCCGCACCGTCTACACCGGGCCGAACACGCCCTACGGCGAGTCGCTGTGGCCCATCCCCGCGCTCGGCATCGGCTACGGCGAGACCAAGATCATCGAGGCGCACGACTTCCTGAAGGCCGTGGTCGAGGGCGGAACGGTGTCCCCGAACTTCGGGGACGGCTACCAGGCGGCACTCGTGGACGACGCCATCCTCGAATCGGGCCGGACCGGCCAGTGGGTCAAGGTCGCGGATGCCACCGGCGCGGACGCCGAACATGGCTGAGATCCCCCTCGAACCGCCCGCCGTACGGATGCGGGCGATCGTGAAGAGCTTCGGCCCCGTCGAGGTCCTGAAGTCCGTGGACATGGACATCATCGCGGGGGAGGTGCATGCCCTCGCCGGTGAGAACGGAGCCGGCAAGTCCACTCTCATGAAGGTGCTGCAGGGCGTCCACCCGATCACGTCGGGCACGATCGAAGTGCGGGGCGAACCGGTCGAGATCCGGAGCACCGCCGACGCGGAGCGTGCCGGGATCGGCATGGTCTTCCAGGAGTTCAGCCTCATCCCCTCGATGACGGTGGCGCAGAACATCTTCCTCAACCGGGAAATCACCGGAAAGGCCGGCCTCATCGATGACCGCGCGGCGGAGCGCGCGGCGAAGGAGCTCTTCGACGGGCTGGGTGTCACCATCGACCCCCGTGCGCGGGTGGAGGACCTCGGGACGGCCTACTGGCAGCTCGTCGAGATCGCGAAGGCACTGGCCAAGCAGGCCAGCATCCTCGTGATGGATGAGCCCACCGCCAGCCTCGCCAAGCACGAGGTCGAGAATCTCTTCTCGCTGATCGAGACGCTGAAGAACCGCGGGATCGCGATCGTCTACATCTCGCACCGGATGGACGAGATCCGCCGGATCGCCGATCGAATCACGGTCCTGCGCGATGGCCGGGTGGCTCTCGCGGCTCCCGTGGCGGAGATGAGCGCGGAACAGATCATCGAGGCCATCATCGGACGGCGGCTCGCTTCCGATCTCGTCTACCAGGAGCGCGAGGTCCCCAGGGACGCACCCGTGCTCCTCGCGGCGGAGGACATCGCGAGCAGTACCGTACTCGAATCGGTTTCCCTCACCATCCGCGCCGGCGAGATCGTCGGTCTCGCGGGCCTCATGGGCAGCGGCCGCACGGAATTCGCGCGGGTCGTGGCGGGAATGGACCGGCCGACGCGGGGCTCGTTGAGCATCGACGGGGAGCGCGTCCGCTTCGTCACGCCGATCGCCGCTCAACGCGCGGGCGTCGCCCTCATCCCCGAGGACCGCCGGGATCAGGGACTGGTGCTGGAGCACTCCGTGTCCGACAACCTGACGCTCCCCGTCCTCGAGCACGTCAAGACGAGCGGCCTGCTCTCTCCTCGCAAGCTCCGCGACCTCACCGAACAGCTTGTAGAGCGCTTCGCGGTGAAGGTCGCCGATCCCTACGCACCCATCAGCCAACTATCCGGCGGCAACCAGCAGAAGGTCGTCGTCGCGAAGTGGATCAACACCGAGCCGCGGGTTCTCGTCATGGACGAGCCCACCGCAGGTGTCGACATCGGGACGAAGACGGAGATCCTCGATATCGTGCGTGCCTTCGCTTCGCAGGGCAACGCGGTCCTGTTCATCTCGTCCGAACTTCCCGAACTCCTGGCCGTTGCCGACCGCATCGTGGTCATGCGGGAAGGGCGTTCGATCCGCGAACTCCCCCGCACCGACATCGACAGCGAAGAGCAGCTTCAACTCATCATCCAAGGAGCAGCAGCATGAGCAGCGCCGCACCGTCCACTCAGCCGTCCAGACTGTCACGGGTCATCACCCGCTTGGACTGGCGCAGCAACATCATCTACATCGCATTCGTGGTGGTGTTCCTCTTCTTCGCGATATTCCTGGGCAACGACGGCTTCCTCTCCGCGAACAACATGCTGAACATCGTTCGGCAGACCGCGACGATCTCGATCATGGCCATCGCGATGACGTTCGTGATCGCGGCCGCCGAGATCGACTTGAGCGTCGGATCGGTCGCGGGCCTGGCATCCGTCGTGACGGCGATGACCACGATGCAGTTCGGCCTCGTCCCGGGCATCCTCGCGGGTCTCGCCGCGGGCGCGGCGATCGGCGCCATCAACGGTGGGCTCGTCGCCCTGCTGAGGATCCCGTCCTTCCTGGTCACCCTCGGAATGCTGGGCCTGGCCGCGGGCCTCGCGCAGTGGATCACCGCGTCGGCGCCGCAGCCGATCACCGATCGCCTCTACGTGATGATCTTCGGCGGCAGCGACTTCGGCCCCGTGCCGGGCCTGCTCGTGTGGACGATCGTGGCGGTGGCGGTGGGATGGCTCGTGATGAACCGCACCGGCTTCGGGCGGAAGGTCCTGGCGACGGGTGGAAACCCGACAGCGGCTGCCTACACGGGCATCAACACGGCGCGCATCAAGTTCACCGTGCTGCTCATCTCCGGCATCGCGGCGGCGGTCGCCGGCATGCTCTACGCCGGTCGACTCGAATCGGGACGTTTCCAGTGGGGCCAGGGCGATGAGCTCACGGTCATCGCCGCCGTCATCCTGGGCGGTACGAGCCTCTTCGGCGGCCGCGGCGCCATCATCGGCACGCTGTTCGGGTCGCTCTTCATGGGCCTGATCAACAACGGGCTGATCCTCGCCGGGCTGGACGTCGCTCAGCAGCAGGTCGTACGCGGCGCGATCATCATCGCCGCCGTCGCGCTGTCGAGGAAGAAGTGATGGCCCGCCCGCCGCTGCGAAGCGGCATCATCGGCACGGGCTTTATGGGCCGGGTGCACACCCGCGCCGTGCGCTCGACCGGGGGCATCGTCGTCGCGTACGCCGGTCGCGATCTCGAGCGCACCCGGGAGGCCGCGCAGGAGGAGAACGTCCCGCTCGCGCTCACGGCGGACGAGCTGGTCGCCCACCCCGACGTCGACATCGTCCACATCTGCACCCCCAACGCACAGCACCTACCGCTCGCGCTCGCCGCCATCGCGGCCGGCAAGCACGTCGTCTGCGAGAAGCCGCTCGCTCTGACGGCGGAGGACGCCCTGCTCCTGGAAAGCGCCGCGCGCGACGCTTTCGTGGTGACGGCGGTGCCGTTCATCTACCGCTTCTACCCGACGGTGCGCGAGGCGCGGGCACGTATCACCGCCACCGGGGAGCGCATCTGGCTGGCCCACGGACACTACCTGCAGGATTGGCTGTCCGATCAGTCGACCTACAATTGGCGGGTGACGGACGAGGGTTCCCGAGCGTTCGCCGATATCGGTGTGCATTGGTGCGACCTCTTCGAGTTCACCACGGGCCATCGCATCGAGCGCCTGCTCGCCCAGAAGTCCCGACTGCACGAGACGCGGCACTCCGACGACGGCGAAGTGCCCGTATCGACCGAGGATGGGGTGACGATGATGTTCCAGACCGACCGCGGCGCGACCGGTTCCGTCGTGATCTCGCAGGCCACGCCGGGGCGGAAGAACCGGCTCTGGCTCTCGCTGGACGGGGAGACGAGGTCGTACGCGTTCGATCAGGAGAACCCCAACGATCTCTGGGTCGGCGCGACGCATGACGCGTCCATCCTGCCGAAGGGTCTCGAGACCCTTCATCACGACGCTGCCAGAGCGTATGTGACGGTGCCGTCCGGACACCCTCAGGGCTATCAGGACTGCTTCTCCCTGTTCATGCGTGATGTGCACGCGACGATCGAGGGGCGCCCCGTCGACGGGCTGCCCACCTTCTCCGACGGCGTGCGCGCCGCACGACTGACGGAGGCGGTGATCGCCTCGTCCGACTCCGGACAGTGGGTGGATGTCGCGCCGGTTCGCGAGCCGGAATCGAGCGCCGCATGAGTGAGTCCACGCATCCCGTTACGCTCTTCACCGGGCAGTGGGCTGACCTGCCCTTGGAAGAAGTCGCCCGATTGGCGGCGTCGTGGGGCTATGACGGCCTCGAGATCGCGGCCTCGGGGGACCACCTCGATCTGGAGCGCGCTGAAGAGGAGCCGGGCTACCTCGCGTCGCGAAAGGAGATCCTCGACCGCCACGGGCTCTCGGTATTCGCGATCTCGAACCACCTGGCCGGGCAGGCCGTGTGCGATGCGCCCATCGACTTCCGGCACGAGGCCATCCTGCGCCCCTCGGTGTGGGGCGACGGCGATGCAGAGGGCGTCCGGCGGCGCGCTGCGGAGGACATGAAGCGCGCCGCGCGGGTTGCGCGGCGACTCGGAGTCGACACGGTCGTGGGGTTCACCGGGTCGTCGGTATGGCCTTACGTCGCGATGTTCCCGCCCGTGCCCGCCTCGGTGATTGAGGCCGGCTACGAGGACTTCGCGGCCCGATGGAACCCGATCCTCGATGTGTTCGACGGCGAGGGTGTGCGGTTCGCGCACGAGGTGCACCCGGGCGAGGTGGCCTACGACTACTGGACGAGCGTGCGCACCCTCGACGCGATCGATCACAGGGAGGCGTTCGGCTTTAACTGGGACCCGTCGCACATGATGTGGCAGAACATCGATCCGGTGGGTTTCATCTGGGACTTCCGTGACCGTATCTACCACGTCGACTGCAAGGACACGCGCCTGCGCCCGACGAACGGGCGAGCCGGGGTGCTCGGATCGCACCTGCCCTGGGGCGATCCGAGGCGCGGCTGGGATTTCGTCTCCACCGGACACGGCGACGTGCCCTGGGAGGACGCGTTCCGCGCCCTCGAGTCGATCGGCTACCGCGGACCCATCTCGATCGAGTGGGAGGATGCCGGGATGGACCGCCTGCACGGCGCCGCCGAGGCGGTGCAGTTCGTGCGATCGAAGCTGTGGAAGCAGCCCACGGCTTCCTTCGACGCGGCCTTCTCCGCCCGCTGAACACGCGAGGACGCCTCCCGGGCGCCGGGCTGTAAGCCGGGCAGGTAGGTCGGCGGCGGCTGCGTCTCCGAGCCGGTCGCGTGGGCGCGGTCGAGCCGGACTTGCGTCGACGCCGATGGTGTGCGCAATGTATTGCATGCCGATTCCCTCGGGCCGCCCAGGGCTGGGTCGCTCCCTCCTTCGCGACGACGTCTACCGACGGCTTCGCGACGCGATCGTCGAAGGCGCATTCGAGCCCGGGGAGCAACTGAAGGACGGCGATGTCGCGGCGTGGCTGGGAGTGAGCCGTACGCCTGTGCGCGAAGCGCTACTGCGCCTGGAGGCGAGCGGACTGGTGGTGGCCGTGCCGGGCCGGTCGACGGCGGTGAGCACCATCGACCCGCGGGCGGTGCGGGACGCGCGGGATGTCATCGCCGCCATGCACGGCCTGGCGGTGCGCGAGACGACAGGTCGGCTGAGCGCTGCAGACATCGAGCGCATGCGGGGCGCGAATCGCCGATTCGCCGCGTCGCTCGCGGCGGGCGACATCAGCGCGGCGCTGGACGCCGATGACGAACTCCACATGATCCCCGTCGCGGCGCTCGGCAACAGTGCCGCCGAGGCGGTGCTGGAGCAGTTCGGACCGCTGGTGCGCCGAGCGGAGCTGTCGCGCTTCACGCGAGGTGGCCGGTCGTCTGTGGAGAGGCACGAGCAACTGATCGGCTTCATGGCCTCCGGCGACGTGCGGGGCGCTGAATCCGTGTCCCTCGACATCTGGCACAGCCTCACGGAGGACGGCGCCGCCGAGGAAGCGCTGACTCAGGCATCCTAGGCGGGCGTCTCGGGAGAGCGGCGCCCCGACCCGACGAGAATGGAGGGGTGGAGCCGTGGGAGATGCGTGAGTGGTTCGGCGACTACCTCGATGCGTGCAACCGTCACGATCTCGACGCCATCCGCTCCTTTCTGGATCCCGCGGTCCGCCGCGCGCACCTGCCGCGCGGCGCGGATGCCTGGGTGAAGGATGCGGCGGAGCTGTTCCGCGCTTTCCCGGACTGGCGGTGGCGCCGCATTCAACTGCTCGTCGAAGAGGATCGCCTGGCCGTGCATCTGCGCGCGAGCGGCACGCACGCCGGGGAGTTCCGCGGCATCGCCGCGACGCGACGGCACGTGAACGTCGCCGAGTTCGCGATGTGCCGGGTCGTGAACGGTCGGATCACCGAGTTCACCGGGACCGCCGACCATGTCGAGCTGCTCGATCAGCTACGGGGGTGAGGGTCATTGCGCGCCGCGAGGGGCCGCTCAGCCCGTGGGCCGGCCGAATCGCGCGGAGGTCACGGGTCCCGGGTCAGTCCGTGGGCGGGCGCCTCAGCCGCTTGACGTCGGTTCGCCGGCGCTTGGCGCCGAGGCGCCGTTCCTTCGCTCCCCGGCTGGGCATGGTCGCGCGTCGCGACGGCGACGGCGGGCGCAGTGCGTCGGCCACCGCCGAGGCGAGCCGTTCGCGGGCCGCGTCCCGGTTGCGCACCTGCGTCCGGTGCTCCGACGCGGCAATCGTCAGGGTGCCCCGCACGAGCCGACCGCCCAGCCGATCGAGCAGCCGCTCACGCTCATGTTCCGACAGCGCTCGCGAGGCCGCGATGTCCCACGTGAGCTCCACGCGGGAGTCGGCGGTGTTCACGCCCTGTCCGCCCGGACCCGACGAACGGCTGAATCGCCAGGAGAGCTCGCTCTCGGGGATCGTCACGCCCGCCGTGACGCGCAGTCCTGGGCGGTGATGAGCGGTCATGCCCCCATCATCTCCCCGCTGGCGCCCTGCGCCCCGTTCCGACTGCTCAGCGATCGAGCGTCGCGAACCGGCGGATCGACAGCGGCACGAAGACGAGCAGCAGCACGACGATCCCCCCGATGACGGTCGGGATCGGATACTGGGCCGGCCAGGCGTCGCCGACCGGTGTGCCGGCGGGGACGTTGCCGAAGAGCTGCCGCGCGGATGTGACCAGCGCGGTCACGGGGTTCCATTCCGCGAACACCCGCAGCGGTGTGGGGAGGCCCTCGCTCGGCACGAACGCGTTGGAGAGGAACGTGAGGGGGAAGAGGATCAGGAACGACGCGTTGTTGATCACCTCGGGGCTGCGCACGATCATGCCGAGGTAGGCCATGAGCCACGAGAACGCGTAGGAGAACGACAGCAGCAGGAGCACGCCGGCCAGGAACTCGAGAGGCGACGACGTGACCCGCCACCCGACGACGAGACCCGTCAGCATCATGACCGCGAGCGAGAGCAGGTTGATGACGAGATCGCCCGTGGTGCGTCCGATCAGCACGGCCGCGCCGTTCATCGGAAGCGTGCGGAACCGGTCGATGATGCCGTCCTTCAGGTCCTGCGCCATGGCCGAGCCCGAGTAGGTGGAGCCGAAGACGATCGTCTGCGCGAAGATCCCCGCCATGAGGAACGAGGTGTAGTCGCCGCCCGGCACGGGGATGGCGGAGCCGAAGACGAAGGTGAACAGCAGCACGAACATGATCGGCTGGATCAGCGTGAACAGCAGGATGTCGGGAACGCGCACGATCTTCTTGAGGTTCCGCCACGTCGCGATCGCGCCGTCGGAGAGGAGGCGGCTGACCGCGCTTCCCTCGGGGGCCCGGATCCGGCCCGGCGGGGTGCGGCCCGTGTGGGCCGCGGCGCTCGTCTCGGTCATGCCGCATCCTCCGCCTCGTCGTCCGTGCCGGTTGCGCGGCCGGTCAGTTGCAGGAAGACGTCGTCGAGCGTCGGGCGCCTCATGCCGGCGTCGTGCAGCTCGATGCCCTGGGCGGCGATGTCGGCCACGATGCCGCCGAGGCCGGTGGCGCCGTCGGCGACGGGCACGACCCATGTCCGATCGCCCCCCTCTGCGACGGGACCGGAGCCGTAGCGACTCAGGATGTCGCGGACGCGCTCGCCGTCGGCGTCGTCGACGAGTGTGACGGCCACGCGCTGCCCGCCCACCGAGGCCTTCAGCTGGTCGGCGGTGCCCTCGGCGATCACGCGGCCGCTGTCGACGATCGAGATCGAATCCGCGAGCCGATCGGCCTCCTCGAGATACTGCGTCGTCAGGAGGACCGTTGTCCCGCCGGCGACGAGCGACTCGATCACCTCCCAGAGGGCGAGCCGACTGCGGGGATCGAGTCCTGTCGTGGGTTCGTCGAGGAAGAGCACGGGCGGGTTGATGACGAGGGCGCCCGCCAGGTCGATTCGCCGCCGCATGCCCCCTGAGAACCCCTTGACGGGACGGTTCTGCGCCTCGACGAGGTCGAAGACCTCGATCAGCTCACGTGCTCGCTGCGCCGCGAGCCGGTGGCCGAGGTGATAGAGCCGGCCGACCATGTAGAGGTTCTCGTAGCCGGTGAGGTTCTCGTCGACGGCGGCGTACTGACCGCTGGCGCCGATCATCCGGCGGATCTCGGCGGGGTCGTCGAAGACGTCGACCCCCGCGATGATCGCGCGCCCCGAGTCGGGTCGGATGAGGGTCGTGAGGACCTTGACGGCGGTGGTCTTGCCCGCACCGTTCGGGCCGAGCAGCGCCGTCACGCTGCCCTGCTCGACCGACAGGTCGAGCCCGTCGAGCGCGCGCACGACGGCGGCTCCCTTGGGGCGGTAGGTCTTGACGATCTGCTGCGTCTCGATGTACGCCATGCGCGGATCGTACTCCCCTCCTCCGACATCGGGGTTGCGCGCGTGGGGCGGGCGCGGGAGCATGCAGACGACGCGGTGTCCGCGGCGGTCTGTACCTTGCGGTCATCGTGGGGCGGACGCTCCCGCCGCACCCCCAGGAGAATCCATGGCCGAGTCGCTTCGCCAGCCGGGCCGGGATGAGGCCGCGCAGGCTCCGCCCGGTCCCCGCACCGTGCGGGCGTTCCATCAGGTGCTCGCGAACACCGCGGCCGCGAACGTGACCTCCAGCTATCTGTGGTGGGCGCTGACCTTCTGGGCGTATCTCGAGACGCGCTCGGTGCTCGCGACGGCGATCATCGGCGGCTCCTACATGCTTCTGGTCGCCGCCTTCGGTGTCATCTTCGGGGTCATCGTCGACCGCATGAAGAAGAAGGCGGTCATGGTGCTCTCGAGCGGGGTCACGCTCGTGACGTATCTGCTCGCCGGCGCTCTCTACCTCTCGTTCCCGGAGAGCGTGCTGGTCGACTGGGGCGGCCCCTGGTTCTGGGTGTTCGCGGGCGTGATCCTCGTGGGCGGCGTGGTCGAGAACCTGCGCAACATCGCGCTGTCGACCACCGTGACCCTGCTCGTGCCGGCAGATCGGCGCGACAGGGCGAACGGGCTGGTGGGCGCGGTGCAGGGCATCGCATTCATGGTCACGAGCGTGTTCTCGGGGCTGTCGATCGGCCTGCTCGGAATGGGGTGGACCGTCGTCATCGCGATCGCGGCGACGGCGCTCGCGCTCGGGCACCTCCTCTTCGTCCCCATCCCGGAGCGCGGGGTCGTCCACGTCGAGGGTGCTCCCGCTCAGGTCGGCTTCCGCGGGGTCATCCCGGCCGTCGTCGCCGTGCCGGGTCTGCTCGCGCTCATCCTCTTCTCGACGTTCAACAACCTCGTGGGCGGCGTGTTCATGGCCCTCATGGACCCGTACGGCCTCACTCTCTTCTCGGTGGAGATGTGGGGGATCGTGCTCGGGATGACCAGCTTCGGGTTCGTGATGGGAGGCGCCCTCGTTGCCCGCTTCGGCCTCGGAAAAAACCCGGTCCGCACGCTGCTGCTCGTCAACGTCGGGATCGCGCTGCTGGGTCTCACCTTCGCCATCCGCGAGTGGTGGTGGCTCTACGCGCTCGGCGTCCTCGTCTTCATGTGCCTCATGCCGATCGCGGAGGCGGCCGAGCAGACCATCGTGCAGCGCGTCGTGCCGTTCGACAAGCAGGGCCGGGTGTTCGGCTTCGCCGCGAGCGTGGAGTCGGCCGCGGCACCGGTCTCCTCGTTCCTGGTCGGTCCGCTGGCACAGTTCTGGCTCATCCCCTTCATGGACTCGCAGGACGGGCAGGACTCCCTCGGGTGGTTGCTGGGCCCGGGCGAGGCGCGGGGCATCGCGCTCGCCTTCGTGGGAGCGAGCCTGGTTCTCCTCGTCACCGTGATGCTCGCCTTCGTCTCCCGGCCGTACCGGCGCCTGTCGGCGGCGTACGCCGCCGCACCGCCGTCGCTCACCCCCGATGCCGTCGACGCCCCCGAGATGGGTCTCGCCCACCTGCCCTCGACGAGCTGATCCCGGACCGCTGTTAGGCGTTCTGCGGGAATCCCAGGTTGATTCCGCCGTGGCTCGGGTCGAGCCAGCGCGCCGTGACCGCCTTCTCGCGGGTGAAGAAGTGGAAGCCTTGCCGGCCGTACGCCTTCGTGTCGCCGAACGCCCCCGTGTTGATGAGACTCACACCCTCCTCGTACGAGTCGACCCGCACGATCGACAGCACCGGTCCGAAGATCTCGTCGGTGTACGCCGCCGAGGTCGTCGGCACTCGGTCGAGCAGCGTGGGGCCGAGCCAGAAGCCCCCCGGCTCGCCGTCGACGACGACGCCACGGCCGTCCACGACGACGGCGGCTCCGTCCGCGGCGGCCGTGTCGATGTATCCCGACACCCTGTCGCGGTGCTCGCGGGTGATGAGGGGGCCCATGTCGCACCCTCGGCGGCCGTCCCCGATCCTCAGCCCCGCCATGCGCTCGGCGATCTTGCCGAGCAGCTCGTCGGCGACCGGCTCCACCGCCACGATCACCGAGATCGCCATGCAGCGCTCGCCCGCCGATCCGAAGCCGGCGTTGACGGCGGCATCCGCCACGAGGTCGAGATCGGCATCCGGCAGCACGAGCATGTGGTTCTTCGCGCCGCCGAGCGCCTGAACGCGCTTGCCGTGTCGCGCGGCGGTCTCGTAGATGTGGCGGGCGATCGGAGTGGATCCGACGAAGGACACCGAGGCGATCCCCGGATGCTCCAGCAGCGCGTCGACCGCGACCCTGTCGCCGTTGACGACCGTGAACACACCGGCCGGCAGGCCCGCCTCGGCGAGCAGCTGCGCCATCCACAGCGACGCCGACGGATCCTTCTCACTCGGTTTGAGCACGACGGCGTTCCCGGCGGCCAGCGCGACCGGAAGGAACCACAGGGGCACCATCGCGGGGAAGTTGAAGGGACTGATGACCGCCGCGACTCCGATGGGCTGGCGGAACGAGTACACGTCCACGCCGCTCGAGGCGTTGACGGAGTAGTCGCCTTTGAGGACCTCGGCGAACCCGAGGGCGAACTCGAGCACCTCCTGTCCTCGCGCGATCTCCCCGAGCGCATCGGCGAGCACCTTGCCGTGCTCGCTCGTGATGATCTCGGCCAGCTCTCCCTTGCGCTGCTCGAGGAGCTCGCGGAACCGGAACAGCACCGCCTGCCTGCGCGCGATCGACAGGTCCCTCCACGCGGGGAACGCGGCAGCGGCCGAGCGCACCGCCCGGTCCACGTCGCCGGGCTCGGCGAGGACGACCTCGCCCGTGGGCGCGCCGGTTGCGGGGTCGTACACGGGTGCCACGCGTCGGTCGGGTACGTCGGCCGGTTCACCGTCGATCCAGTGGGGGATGCGTCTGCTCACGCGGTCTCGTCCTTCCTCGGGGCCTCGTCCATCACGATGACGGCGCGGCCGGTAATCCGGCCCTCCGCGAGGGCGCGGTACGCGGCATCCGCCTCGCTCAGCGGGAACGTACGGGTCACCAGGCCGACGGTGTCGATGTCGCCGTCGGCGGCCAGGCGCACGACGGCGGGCAGGTCCTCCCGGGTGCGGGCGCCGAACGAGCCCGTGATCGAGTATCCGCGGCGCACGAGCGGCGTGATCTCGATCTGGGCGACGGAGGCGCCGGCGGCGATGCCGATCGCCACCATCCGGCCCCCGTCGGCGAGCACGTCGATCGCCTGGCGGAAGGTCGCGGGATGCCCGAGCGCCTCGAAGGCGACGTCGACGCCACGCCCCCCGGTCGCCGCGCGCACCTGCGCGACGACGTCCTCCTCGCGGGAGTTGACGGCGTGCGTCGCGCCGAGCGCGCGCGCGGCGTCGAGCTTGTCGTCCGCGACGTCGATCGCGACGATGGGGTCGGCGCCGGCGGCCCTGGCCATCTGCACGACCCCGCTACCCACGCCGCCGACGGCGATGACCGCGACGGATTCGCCCGCCTGCACGCGCCCGGCGCGATGGACGGCGCCGTACGATGTGAAGGCCGCGCACCCGAGGACGGCGGCGGAGACGGGGTCCACGCCCTCGGGAAGGACGGCGAGCGCCGTGAGCGGAACGACCGCGTACTGCGCGAGCCCGCCCATCGAGTACATCGCCAGGAACGACCCGTCGGCGAGCGTGAGCCGGCTCTGCCCGTCGTAGAGCGTCCCGCGCAGCCGGTTCTGGCCGAAGAACTCGGCGCAGAGGTCGTCCCGCCCGCGGTCGCACGCGTCGCATGCATCGCACGGCATGATGAACGCGCCGACGACGTCGTCGCCGACCGCCAGCCCGCCCGCCTCGGCGGTGCCGTCGCCGATCGCGACGATCGTGCCGCTGATCTCGTGGCCGAGCACGGCGGGTCGCGGGAAGGCGACTTCGCCCTTCATGACATGCAGGTCGGTATGGCACACGCCGCATGCGCGCACTTTCACGAGGGCCTCTCCTGCGAGAGGCGTGGGGATCGGGATGTCGACGACATCGAGCCCGGGCGCGCCGTCGCGCAGCACGGCCGCGCTCATCATGCCCTCGACCGTGCGTGCCATCGCCCACCCTCTCCCTCGACCGGTGTGTCGCCCGGATCAGTCTCCGCGGCACGGCTCGGGCGAACAAGCGATGCGGGGCGTTCTTCCACCAGATGGAAGATCGCCCCGTCGCGCGTAGGCTCGTTCACCATGGCCATCGGCGCAACGATCCACACTTTCACCGGGCAGCTCGCCGACGTCGACCGCGGCGTCTACGACGACCTGGCGCTGCGGGTGGCGCGGCACGCCTCCGAGACCAACGCCTTCATGCTCACCCGCGTGCTCGCCTACTGCCTCGAGTTCGCGGAGGGCATCGCGTTCAGCGACGGGATCGCCTCGACCGACGAGCCCGCCGTCCTCGTGCGCGACCCGACCGGTCGGGTGACGTCGTGGATAGAGGTCGGGGCGCCGGATTCCGCGCGCCTGCACTACGGCGCCAAGCTCGCCGATCGCGCCGTCGTCTACACGCACCGCGATCCCGCGAAGGTCGTCGCCGCCTGGCAGGGCAAGCCCCTGCATCGCGCCGAGGACCTCGTCGTGCGCAGCTTCGGCCCCGGTTTCGTGGATGCCGCGACATCCGCGATCGAGCGTCGCAACACCATCACCGTGTCGGTCACGGAGGGGCACCTCTACCTCGAGCTCAACGGGCGGACGTTCGACGCCCCGATCATCGAGACCCGGGCGCGCCCGTGAGCACACGGCTGCTGCTGCTCGCCGACACGCACATCCCCGGCCGAGCGCGGGCGCTGCCCGACGCGGTGCGCCGGGCAGCGGACGACGCCGACCTCGTCATCCACGCCGGCGACTGGGTCTCCGCGTCGGTGCTGGACGACCTCGAAGGGCACGCTTCCGTGATGGGCGTGTGGGGCAACAACGACGGGCCCGACCTGCGCGAGCGCCTCCCCGAGATCGCGCGGCGCGGGATCGAGGGCATCCGGTTCGCCGTCGTGCACGAGACCGGCGACGCGCGGCGCCGGGAGGCGCGGATGACGCAGGCGTTTCCCGACACCGATGTCCTGGTCTTCGGGCACAGCCACATCCCCTGGGACACGCGCACCGCGTCGGGGCTGCGGCTGCTCAATCCGGGCTCGCCGACCGACCGTCGCCGGCAGCCGCGCTGCACGATGATGACGGCGCTGGCGGATGCCGGCGACCTGCGAGACGTCGCCCTCATCCCCCTCTGAGCCGGGGGTCATGCGACAACGGCGTCGTCATGGCCGCCGTGCTGCTGCTGGTCGGCGCCGTGGCGCTCGGCAGCGGCGTCGCCGGACTCACGGCCCTCTGACCGGCCGAGCGCGCCCGGCCGGCGGTCCCGCCTACAGAGAGAGGATGCGCTCGTGCACCTCTCGACGCAGCACCTTGCCGATGAGCGACTGGGGCAGCTCCTCCAGCTCGAACACCCGCTCGACCGTCGCGGCGTACCGCACGAGTTCGCGGGGCCTGCTCTGCTCGGTCATGAGGGTGTATCCGAAGTCCGCCATGGAGGGGGGCATCCTTCTGTCGGTGTGAGGCGAGACTACGGATGGGCGCGGCCCCGGCGGCGGGGGTTGCGCGCCGCTCGCGAATGCGCCAGACGGCGCTGTGTGGGCCCGCCTGGCTAGCCAGCGGGAACGCTCCCGTCAACCCCCCTCGGCGGGCCGGTGAACCGGGGGAGGCTGGCGGGACCGCAACTCCCAAGCGCCGGGCCCGTCCGTCGGCCCGCGCACGACGAAAGGCGAATCGATGAGAGCCGTCACATGGCATGGCACGCGCGACATCCGCGTGGAGGACGTCCCCGATCCCCGAATCGAGAAGCCCACCGACGCCGTCGTCCGGATCACGGCCACCGCCATCTGCGGGTCCGACCTGCACCTGTACGAGCTGCTCGGCCCCTTCATCGATCCGGGCGACATCCTCGGTCATGAGCCGATGGGAGTCGTCGAGGCGGTGGGCGCCGAGGTGACCGGCCTTCGGGTGGGTCAGCGCGTGGTGGTCCCCTTCAACATCTCCTGCGGCGAGTGCTTCATGTGCCGGGCAGGCCTGCAGTCGCAGTGCGAGACGACCCAGGTGAGGGAGCAGGGCAGCGGTGCCGCCCTCTTCGGCTACACCAAGCTCTACGGCCAGGTTCCCGGCGGCCAGGCGGAGCTGCTCCGGGTGCCGCTCGCGGACTACAACACGATCCCCGTCCCCGACGAAGGACCCGACGAGCGCTACCTCTTCCTGAGTGACATCCTGCCCACGGCGCTGCAGGGCGTCGAATACGCACAGGTTCCCGACGGCGGCTCGGTCGCGGTGCTCGGCCTCGGACCCGTCGGCCAATTCGCCGCACGGATCGCCGCCAGAAGGGGCCATCGCGTGTTCGGCGTCGACCCGGTCGAGGAGCGACGGACGATGGCGGCCCGCCACGGAGTCGAGGTCTGGGAGGACGGGGACGACACCGTCGCCGCGCTCCGGGATGCCACGGAGGGCCGCGGCCCGGACGCCGTCATCGACGCCGTCGGCATGGAGGCGCACGGGAGCGGACTCGTGAAGGCGGCGCACACCGTCATGTCCCGGATGCCGCGGACGCTCGCGAAGCCGCTCATGGAGAAGGCCGGCGTCGACCGGCTGGCCGCCCTGCACTCCGCGATCGAGCTCGTGCGCCGCGGCGGCACGGTCTCGATCAGCGGCGTCTACGCCGGCGATGCCGACCCGATGCCCATGAAGACGCTCTTCGACAAGCAGGTGACGCTGCGGATGGGGCAGTGCAACGTGAAGAGCTGGGTCGACCAGCTGATCCCGCTCGTCGAGGATCCCTCCGACCCCCTGGGCGTGGCCGACCTCGTGACGCACCGCGGCGGGCTCGACGAGGCCCCCGGGCTGTACGAGACGTTCCAGAAGAAGCACGACGGATGCATCAAGGTCGTGCTCCGGCCCGGCGAGGGGGCGCCTGCGTGAGATATCGGCGAATCGCGTCGGCCAGGCGACGCGCCCGCCCGACGGGCGGCGATGTCCCCCCGAGTACGAACACACACCCAGTGACGAGGAGGTCACGATGATGGCTGCGGCAATGCACAGCGGGCTGGAGCTGACGAAGGTAGACGAAGGATGCTGGCGCGTGTGCGACGGCGCGCTGGACGACCACGATCCCCGTCGGGTGATCGCATTCGTGGAGTGCCGAGGGGAGCGCGCTGCCGTGCTGTGGCTGCGCTCGCGCGCGGCGGAGAGCATCCACCGGTCGTTCGAGGAGGCGATGGCCGCGATCGAGCGGTCGGTCTCCGCGGAGGCCGGCGCCGACCGGTCGAACCGACCCGTCCCGATCCGTCACTTCCCCCCGCCCCGCCGGCGCGACGCCCCGGCGTAGCATCCGGCCGCGTCGAGCGCCAGCCGTGGCGCAGCCGCGATGGCGGGGGCTAGCGTCGTCGCATGGACGCACACGAGACCGATCCCGCCAGCTCTGAGGAGAAACGGCACGACCAGCTCACGAGCGCGCCGCACGCGACCGAGGCCGACGCGGCGCCGCGCATCTCCGTCACGCAGGGCGATGGAGTGAAGCGGATCGACATCGTTCCGGATGCGGCGGTCCGGCCCGGTATGGACCCCGACGACGACCCCGAGGAGAACGCATGAGCGAGAAGAACCCCATCGACCCGTCGACCGACGAGCCGGGCGCCGAGGGCGTCCCCCAGGCACCGTCGCCGAGCGGAACGGGCGACCCCAACATCGATCGTCCCGAGGGCGGTCCCGTCCAGGTGGACGACTCGCAGGACTGATCCGGCGGCGGGACGGCGGGATAACGCTGCGGTAGGCCGCGGCGCGGCGCGGAAGGGCGAAACACCCCGGAAACCCGCGACCGCGCATAATGGCTGCGCAGCGTGAGCCGTTGCGGGCCCGCGGGGCCAAAAGATCCCGGCGGTGTATGAGGTGCGATGCGCCACGCGCGCCGGTGCGGCGGGTGGGCGGCGTCGTCCTTCGTTCCTGTTCACCGGTACGAATGTGAGAAGTGACATGACCCTGCACGTGACGACCGTCGTCGGCAACCCCAAGCCGGCGTCCCGTACGCGGAAGGTGGCCGAGCTGCTCGTGGAGAAGCTGCTCGTGCCCGGCACCTACGACCTCGAGGTCATCGACCTCGCCGACCACACCGACGAGATCTTCGCCTGGCCGTCGGAGAAGATGTCCGCGCTCAACGCCCGCGTCGCCGAGAGCGACCTGGCCGTGTTCGCGTCCCCCACCTACAAGGCGACCTACACGGGACTGCTGAAGGCGTTCCTCGACCGGTATCCGGCCAACGGACTTGCCGGCGTGACGGCCATTCCGGTGCACACGGGAGCCGATTTCACCCACTCGATGGGCCCGACCTTCACCCTCTCCCCGCTGCTGGTCGAGCTGGGGGCGACGGTGCCGGGCCGAGGCTTCTACCTCGCGCTCAGCCAGATGGACCAGCTCGCCGAGGTCGTGGATGCCGCGGCATCCGAGTACGCGGGCAACCTCGCCCGGCTCGCCCGCGTCGCTGCCGCGTCGGCGAGCCCCGTGGGCGCGTGAGGGAAGACGCCACGCCCGCCCTGGCCCCGACCTCGATCGAGGCGAGGCGCTTCCGGGATGCGCTGGGCCACTACGCCTCCGGACTGACCGTCGTCACCGGGACGGATGAAGGGGAGCCGGTGGGGTTCACCTGCCAGTCCTTCTCGTCCGTGTCGATCGATCCGCCGCTGGTGATGTTCAGCGTCATGCGCACGTCGACGTCCTATCCCCGGATCGCGGCGACCGGCCGCTTCGCGGTCAACGTCCTGGCACATGACCAGCACGCGCTGTCGAGCCGGTTCGCGCGCTCGGGCACGGACAAGTGGTCCGGGGTCTTGTGGCGCCCCTCGCCCGGCGGCAATCCGCTGATCGACGACACGCTCCTGTGGGTCGACTGCGATCTCTGGGCCGAGCACGAGGCCGGGGACCATCTCATCGTCATCGGTCGCGTCCGCGAGCTCAGTCCCCTCGCGGCCGACGGGCGCGGACCGCTGGTGTTCTTCCGGGGCGCGTACCGTCACCTGCGCGAGATCGACGAGTTCGGGGGCTGACGCCGGAGGCGGCCGGCGGCTCGCCCGTCAGGCGCCGGGTGAGAGGTTCGGCTCCTGCCGGACACCCATCTCGCGGCGGAGCGCACTGAGCGCGGCGCGCCACCCGGCGAGCCCGTGCACGCCGGGCCCGGGGCTCGTCGATGCCGATGCGAGGTACACCCCCGCCAGCGGTGTCCGCCACGGGTCGGGGCGCAGCACGGGCCGGCGCAGCAGCTGCGCGACGTCGGGGACCCCTGCCGCGATATCGCCGCCGGGGTAGTTCGCGTTGTGCGCCGCGACCTCCTGCGCCGTCGACGACGACGTGTGCAGGACGGTGTCGCGGAAGCCGGGCGCGAAGCGCTCGATCTGCCGGATGACGGCCTCGGTGCGGTCGGCGGTCGAGCCCGCGGGGACATGCGTGTACGTCCACAGCGTGTGCCGCCCCGTCGGGGCGCGGGTGTGGTCGAACAGGCTCGGCTGCGACGCGAGCACGTACGGGTCGTCGACGAGGCGGCCGTGCGCGACGGCGTTCTCGGCCGCGGCGATCTCCGCGCGGGAGCCGCCGACGTGCACCGTTCCCGCACGCCGCACCTCCGGGTTGGTCCACGGGACGGGCTCGGACAGCGCGAAGTCGACCTTCGCGACGGCGTTGCCGTAGCGGAACCCCTCCAGCGCGCGCCGATAGACGGCCGGGAGACGATGCGCGCTCATGCGCAGGAGAGCCCGCGGCGTGACGTCCAGCACGGTGATCCGCGCGGGCGGCAGCTCGGTGAGGCTGTCGATGCGGGTGCCGGTGAGGATGTCCCCCCCGTGCGCCCGGATGTCAGCGGCCATCGCCTCGGCGATCGCCTGCGATCCGCCGATCGGGATCGGCCACCCCCGCGCGTGCGCGTAGGTCGTCAGGGCGAGTCCCGCGCCCGCCGACGCGAGGCTCGGCAGGGGGAGGATCGTGTGGGCTGCGACCCCCGTCAGCATCGCCGGGGCAGCCTCCCCCGTGAAGCGCGCTCCCCAGAGCGCGCTTCCCTGCTCGAGGGTCGCGAGCCCGAAGCGCGCCGCGGTGAGCGGATGCCGCGGCATCCGCAGAAGCGTCGAGCCGGTCAGCTCCGCGACCTGCGCGGAGCGCTCCGCGAGCGGCCGCACGAGGGCGTCGTACGCGCGTCCGTCGCGGCCGAGCGCGTCGCGCGTACGGTCCAGGTCGCGGTAGGCGATGCCGGCGCGGCCGCCGTCGAGCGGGTGGGCGAAGGAGACGGCCGGAACCGCGAAGGCCACCCGCTGCGGCAGCGCGAACTCCCGGAAGAACCGGGACTCGAAAGCGAGGGGATGCACGGCCGAGCACACGTCGTGATGGAAGCCGGGTGCGGTCAGCTCCCGCGTCGACGAGCCGCCGCCGATGCGGTCGGAGGCTTCGAATACGCGCACGCGCAGCCCCGCCCGCGCGAGGGTGACGGCGGCGGCCAGCCCGTTCGGGCCCGCGCCGACGACGACGGCGTCGGCATCCGAACCCGCCGTCACGATGCGATTTCCTCCCCGGGCTCCGTCGGCTCGCCGTCCTCGGCGCGCTCCCGCTCCGCGGTCGACGGCTCCGGGCGGGACTCGTGGCCCTCGGCGATGTAGGCGAGCCGCAGCAGGGTCTCACGGTTGCGCAGATGCAGCATGATGTCGGCGACCGGACGGGGGACGAGGGTCGCTGGCCCGGCGACGGCGTCCTCCTGCATCCGGACGACGCAGCCGTCGCCGCGCGGCCGGACGTCGATGACGACCCGCGCCTCGCCGATCGGCCACCCCTTCGCCCGCAGCACCGCGCGGTGGGGCGGGTTCCACTCCTCGCAGCGGGTCTGGTCGTCGAGGACGAACGGCCAGGTGCCCACGGAGTGGTGCAGCTGGGATCCCGGTTGCGGCCAGGCCTCGTCGACGTCGCGCATGCGCGAGGCGCCGACGACCCAGCAGGGATAGAGCCACCCGTCGGCCAGGACGTCGAACACGGTCTGGGGCGGGCACTGGATGGCGCGAACGGTGGTCGACATGGGGGCTCCTCGGCATCGGACGTGTGTCCGAGGCTAGGGCAGCAGCGCCCCCGGAGGTACGGGGGTTGACGGAGCCGGCACCTCGGGGTCAGAGACCGATGCGCTCGAGGTAGGCGTTCCGGAACGCGCCGCGCGGGTCCCACGCGGCGCGGAGCGACCGGAACTCCTGCCACCGGGGATAGAGGGTGGGCAACGTCGACGGGTCGGCGGTGAAGAGCTTGCCCCAGTGCGCACGCGAGCCGAAGGGCGCCAGGGCCGCCTCGATGCGGGGCAGGAGCGCGCGGACGTCGTCTTCGCGCCGCTGCCATGTGAAGTGGACGCAGAGCGTGGAGCGTCCGAAGGCGCCGCTCAGCCACAGGTCGTCCGCGGCGATCGTGCGCAGCTCGGTCACGAGGACGAGCGGCGCGATCTCCTCCCGCAGCTCGCGGAGCGCCTGAAGGGCGTCCACGGCGTGCGATCGATCGATCAGATACTCGCTCTGCAGCTCATCGCCGGCGCTCGGCGTGAACTCGAGGCGGAAGTGGGGCAGCCGTTCGTGCCACGGCCCGCGCGCGCCGGCCTGGACCGTCGCCGGGGCGGGGTCGACGCCGGGGATCGGATGCCGCGGGCCGTCGGCGCGACGCGCGCCGGCGAGCTCCCTGGGCACCTCCCCGCGCGTCTTGACCCAGATCTGGTCGAGGGTCTGCTCGCGCTGCCACGTCGTGAAGACGCTGACCGAATCGCCCGCGCCCGTGACCGCGTCCAGGTCGGCGAGCACCGCGTCCCAGCGCGGGGCGTCGTAGACGGTCTGGGCGATGTCGTAGGCCGGCTCGATGTCCAGAGCGATCCGCGTGGTGACCCCCAGCGCGCCGAGGGAGACCACCGCCCCCTCGAAGTCCGGCTCGCCGCGGCTGATCCGGCGCGCCTCGCCGGCCGAGTCGACGATCTCGAGGGCTCGCACGGCGGTGGCGAGGCTGCCCTGCCGGTCGCCGGAACCGTGGGTGCCGGTCGCGATCGCGCCGGCCACCGAGATGTGGGGCAGGGAAGCCAGATTCGGGAGAGCCCAGCCGTACTCGTGGAGCGCGGAGGCGAGCTCTCCGTATCGGATGCCGCCTGGAACCTCCGCCACCCGCTCCGACGCGTCGATCTCGATGTCGCCCTCGAGGGTGTCGAGGCTGATGGCGACACCGTCCGTGTCGGCGATGTCGTTGAACGAGTGCCTGCTCCCGAGCACCTTCACGCGACCCGCGGTGCGTGCGATGTGCGCGACCTCGTCGATCGTGCGCGGGCGCTCGAGCCGGCTCGCGCCGTAGACGAGGTTTCCGGCCCAGTTGCGGCCGGGAGAGGGAGACGAGGCGTGCGGCATCCGGGTCCTTCCGTGACGGAGCGTCGGCGAGGCGCGCCCGTACCAGCCTAGCCACGCGGGCCCCTGGCACACTGGGCACATGTCACGCCGCCGCTCCGCCGCGCCGATGGAGGCGCCCGAGCATCGGTGGCCGCCGATCGTCGCCGTGCTCGGGGCCGTCGTGCTCTGGGTTCTGCTCCCGCCCTACTTCTTCCCGCCGCTGCAGTGGGGCGCGGCCATCGTGTGCGCGCTGCTGATCGTTCCGCTCGTCATCCTCAACCCGCGCCACATGACCCGTCAGACGGCATGGTCGCGTGCGCTGTCGCTCGCTCTCGCGTTCGTCGTGCTGCTGTTCACCCAGGTGCTGCTGGTCCAGCTCGTCCTCGAGCTGCTCACCGCGCCGCCCGCCACCGGAGTGATCATCCTCGTCGCCGCACTGCAGCTGTGGTCGACCAACGCCATCGCGTTCGGTCTCGTGTTCTGGGAGCTCGACGCCGGGGGGCCGGTCACGCGCGCGTCGACGACGCGGCCGGCGGCGGAGATGGATTTCGAGTTCCCCCAGTACACGCTGCCCGGCCGCTGCTCTGATCTCGCCTCGTTCGTGGTCGGATCGAACTGCCGCGTGGACTCCGGCTCCGTCGCGACGATCTGACCGGCCGGGTCCCTCTCTGTGCGCGCCGAGCCAGCCGCTCCAGGCGCGTCATCCTGCCACCGCCTGGACGCTCGCGTCGTCCGGCTGCGCCGTGCGCCCTTCCGTGGTGTCGCCGACGTCGCGCGCCGCCAGCGGCACCAGCTTCTCCCGCAGGTAGGCGGCGTAGCCGCCCGCGGTGCGGCCCACGGGGCGGCCCGACGTCTGCACCCAGGCGTCGTCGGATGCCGTGATCCGGGCGCCGATGCCCGCCGCGCGGTCGACGAGGCGCACGTCCTCGTGCTCGGGCACGGGGTCGAAGCCCCCCGCGGCCAGCAGCGTCGAGGCCCGGATGCCGAGGTTCGCGCCGTGCACGTGCCCGTTCGCCACCCCCGGCGTGTGCGTCGCCCACCAGGCGTCGGACTGCGCGCGGGTGAGGTCGCGGAAGTCGGGTCTGACCGTGCCGACGATGACGTCCGCGCCCGCCGCGGCCAGCTCGATCTGGTGCTCCAGCCAGTGCGCGGGCACGACGGAGTCCGCGTCGGTGTGCGCCGTCCACAGCCGCGAGGATGCGACTCTCGGGTGTGCGCGAAGCGCGGCCGTGACCCCCACCGTGCGGGCCACGCCGACGGCCCGCGCGTTGACGACGGAGACGCCGAGCGTGGATGCCGCGGCGATCGCCGCCGACGCGTCGGTGCAGGCATCCAGCACGAGATGCACCGTCACGAGCGCGACGCGGCGACGCACGCGCTCGACCGCCGCCCGGAGCGCGGCGAGGCAGTCGGGAAGCAGCGCCTCCTCGTTGTGCGCGGGGACGACGACGGCGAGGTTGGTGACGTGGTCGGCGGTCACGGTGCCAGCCCCTCCGCTCGGGCGACCGACGGCGTCGAGTCGGGGACGAGCACATCGAGCAGGAAGTCGTCCTCCTCGTGGCGCACCGCCCCGTGCAGCCCCGGTATCCGCCGCAGCGCGGCGTGGACCTCGTCACCGGACGCGGGGTGGTCGGCGACGGGATGGCGCCAGTGGCACGCCACGAGCGCGCCGTCGGGGGCGAGCGACTCCCGCAGGCGGGCGAGGGCGCGCGCCCGGTCGTCGGCATCCCAGTAGTACGCGATCTCAGACAGCACGATCAGCTCGAATCGACCGGACGGCCACTCCTCGGGCAGCCGCGCGCGTACGAGCGTCACGCGGGCGTCCGCTCCGATCCGGGCGGACGCCCGATCGAGGGCGCTCTGGGCGATGTCGAGCGCGACGACGCTGTCGCAGCGCTCGGCGAGGCGTTCGGTGAGCAGGCCGGTCGCGCACCCGAGCTCGAGCGCGCTGCCGTAGCGCGGGCGGGGGAGAGCGGCGAGGAGGAGATCGCGCTTGCGCCGCTCGTACCAGCGCGATTCGAACCCCCACGGATCGGTGTGACGGGCATAGAACCCGTCGAAGAACGCTGCGTCGAGCGACCCGGTCGGCGGGGTGGGGGTGGGCGGGGCGGGTGTCACGAACACCTCCGTGTCGCGTTCGAAGTGGGCCAGCATCTCCGGGGAGAGGATCGCCTCATCGCCCTCCGCGGGCGAGAGGGGCTGCGTCTGGCTCGCGTGGAGGCGGAGGGCCCGGGCCTTCGCCGCGCGCACATCGGGGCACAGCTCGAGGCGCATCCATCCGTCGGTGCGCACCGCCGCGGGATCGCCCCAGTGCCAGAGCCACACCGGGTAGCCGGCGTAGCGCGCGCCCGCGCGGCGCGCCGCACTGGCGGCGACCTCGCCCATCACCCGGTGATCGCGATGCCCGTCGCCGTCCCACGGGGCGACGACCAGCACCCTCGGTCCCTCGGTGGCGCCGACGATCGCATCGACACCGCGCGCCAGGCGGGATCGGCGCTCGCGGAGCATGCCGTCGCCGAGGCCCAGGAAATGCACCGCGGAACCCGGAGCCAGCACGTCGAGCGCCCGCGTCGCCTCGGTGCGTCGCGCGCGGGCCAGCGCGGGCGCCGTCCACGTCGGGGAGCCGGGGTGCGACGCCTCGCCGTCGGTGGCGATGATGACGGTGCACGGGATGCCGTGGGCGGCCGCCGTCGCGAGCAGTCCGCCCGCGCCGAGCGTTTCGTCGTCGGGGTGCGCCGCGCAGACGACGAGCGCGTCGAGCGCCGCGGCGTCGATCCGCAGCTCGGGAGAAGACCGCCACGGCGCATGCTCGCGCCATTCGGACTCCCCGGTGCCCGCCTCCCGGTGGTCGAAGACGGTCGTCACCGTGCACCCGCGCCGGGCTCGGCGGTCAGCGCGGTGCCGAGCCGCGCCAGATCGCGCCCGCCGTGATGCTGCCTCAGGTACACCCGGAGGTCGGCCACGCGGCGCGCATGATCCTCGTCGGCGGTCAGCGGTGCGGGCCCGAGCGCGGTGTCCGCGATCGCGATCACCCGCTCCACGGCGTCGGAGACGACCGCTCGCACGCGCTCGGCGATCACCCGGGCCTCGTCGGCGTTCGCCCCGGCGTCCTCCTGGCGCGCCGCCTCTGCGAGCGCGAGGCCCGCGGCCCACAGGCGGCTGTCGGCCTCGCCGAGCCACGCACGCGAGAGCTGGTCCGCGCCGGAGCGCGCCGACGCCGCGCGGAGGGCGTCGAGCAACGGGAGGGCGCCGCCCCACCAGCACGCGGCGACACCGGCGCCTCCCCAGCGGAATCCCGGTCGGCTCAGATACCACCCCGGCGCTCCGACGGGCGTAGCGGGCGTCGCGGTGAAATCGACGGGCGTGCTGGAGATCTGGGATAGTCCCCGCGAGACCCACGGGCCGCCGTGGGCCGCCACGGCGTCGCTGCGCAGATCGACGGCGAACAGGGCCCGCTCGTCGTCGCTCACCCACGCCGTGACGAGGGCGTGCGAGAGCCGGCCCGCGAGGGAGCACCACGGCTTGGTGCCCTCCAGCACCCACCCGTCGCCCGCGCGGGTCGCCGTGAGCCGCGTCCCCCGCGCCTCCGCGGCGAACACCCCCCACGACGAATCGCCCGTCGCGTTCACGGCGCGACGCACGGCATCCACCGGGCGCCCCGCCCCGGCCGCTTGATGGAGGATCGCGAGGGCGTCGAGGTGGGGCTCGAGGATGCGGGCGGCGGCGACATCGCGCCGGGCGCTGGTGGCCAGGATCTCCCACAGCTCGCGGGTGCGGCCCGTGCCGGGGGCGGGCGCGGATCTGCCGACTTCGACGGCCCAGTCGATCGTCGCATCCACGTGGACGCCGAAGCCGACGACGTCGCCCATCGACGATGCCGCCGCCACCGCACCGGGAGTGGGGCGGTCTCCGAGCGTCGCCGGTTCCACAAGCGCTCCCGCAACAGCCCCCGGCGCGGTGGGGAGCGTCACCGTCCCGTGGGGGTGCGCTTCTCGGCGCTGACCATCCACGAGAACTGCTCGAGCCCCTCGAGCACGCCGTGCAGGATGTCCGCGGTCGTGGGGTCTTCGTCGTCGACGGGGTCGTGCACCTCGCGCACCGTGGCGATGACGGCGTCGAGCCGTTCGGTCACCAGATCGATCGTCTCGGCGGTGGACACCTCGCCGTGCGGGAACTCGGGCAGTGTCGTCATCTCCGCGACGGTGTCGGAACGCCCGTCGGGCAGGGCGTGCAAGGCTCGCATGCGCTCCGCGACCTGGTCGCTGTATCCGCGGGCGGCCTCGATGATCTCGTCGAGCTGCAGGTGCATGTCGCGGAAGTTGGCGCCCACGACGTTCCAGTGCGCCTGCTTGCCCTGCAGCGAGAGCTCGATGAGGTCGACGAGCACGCGCTGCATGTTCTCGCTGAGCTGCGCAGAGGCGCGGAAACCCGTCTCGGCGTTCTGCTCCTTCGTCAGCCCCGCACCCCGGCCGGGGCGACGGCGGCCCTTCGTCGTCGAGGTGGTGTCACTCTTCTTCGTCTCGGCCATTGCTGATCTCCTTCCGCGGTCGCACGGGCGACCGCACTCGGTCGGTCTCACGGTAGGAGGAGGCGCCGACGCGGCACGGGGGATTGCCCGTCGCGCGTCGTGCTGCTATGCGCTTTCGCCCCTATGCGGCCGGTGGTCCGGATGTCAAGGGCCTGCGTGGGGTCGGAGGGCGTCCCTAGCGTCGGAGACGTCGAACGAGAGGAGCCAGCGATGGCGAACGAGCAGACCGACCCCACGACCAAACACCACGACGAGGGATTCCCGGGCCAGGAGCAGGATCAGCCGGCCACGACCGGCCCGATGACGCCGCAGCCCGACCACGGCGAGGACAGCTACGTCGGTCACGGCCTGCTCGAGGGCCGCCGCGCGCTCATCACCGGCGGCGACTCCGGCATCGGGCGCGCCGTCGCGATCGCCTTCGCCAGGGAGGGGGCGGATGTCGCGATCGCGCACATGCCCGAGGAGGAGCAGGACGCGGCATCCACGGTCTCGCTCGTCGAGGCGGCGGGTCGGCGCGCCGTCGCCTTCGCCGGCGACGTGCGCGACGAGGCGTTCGCCACGTCGATCGTGGAGGACACCGTCGCTCAGCTCGGCGGCCTCGACGTCGTCGTGCTGAACGCCGCGTACCAGAAGGACCGGGAAAGCCTCGCGTCCCTTCCGACCGAGGAGTTCGACCGCGTCTTCCGCACCAACCTCTACGGCCTCATCTGGAGCGCCCGGGCGGCCGTCCCGCACCTGGAGGCAGGGGCCTCGATCATCGTCACCTCGTCGGTGCAGGCGTTCAACCCTTCGCCCGGACTGATCGACTACGCGATGACCAAGGCCGCCCAGGTGGCGTTCGTGAAGGCCCTCGCGGGCGAGCTCGGCGAAAAGGGCATCCGCGTGAACGCGGTCGCCCCCGGACCGGTGTGGACCCCCCTCATCCCCGGCACGGGCTGGGACGAGGAGCGGCTGGCGACCTTCGGGCAGGACGCGCCGCTCGGTCGGGCCGGGCAGCCTGCCGAGCTGGCCGGCGCCTACGTCTACCTCGCGTCCGAAGCGGCAACGTACGTGTCGGGTGCCGTGCTGCCGGTGACGGGCGGCAAGCCGCTCTGACGGCGAGTAGCGGGAGAATGGCGTCGTGGCGGACACGGAGGTCGATGAGGCGGCCGCGCGTCTGTACGGACTGCGCCCCGACGAGTTCACCGCGGCACGGGATGCCGCGGCGTCCGAGGCGGGCGAGCGTTCCGCGTCTCGCGCGATCAGGGCCCTGCGCCGTCCCTCCGTCGCGGCATGGGCCGTCAACGTCCTCGTCCGCGCCGACCCCGGCAGGTTCGAGGAGGTGCTGGCGCTCGCCGCGGAGCTGCGCGAGGCGCAGGACGACCTCGATGCGACGGCTCTGACCGCGCTCAACCGGCAGCGACGCGACCTCGTCGCGGCGCTCACCCGCGACGCCGTCTCCCTCGCCGGCGAGGCCGGGGTATCGGTCAGCGCAGCGTCCCGCGACGACGTCGCGCGCACGCTGAACGCCGCACTGCGAGACGCCGGGGCGGCGGTCGCGGTGCAGACGGGACGCCTCGTGCGGGCGCTGGATGCCTCGGGGCTCGACCCCGTCGACCTCTCCGGTGCCGTCGGGGGCGGGACTCCCGGGGGCGGGGCACGCGTAGCCGCGGCGCCGCGCGACGATCCTGCGGAGCTCCGGGCGCGCCGCGCCGCCGAGAAGGCCGTCCGGGAGGCGGAGCGCGGAGCCACCGACGCGGACCGCGATCTGGCGGCGGCGCGGGCGCGCGAGGAGAAGGCCCGCGAGCGGTCGGCGCTGCTGAGCGAGCGGGTGTCCGCCCTCGAGCAGGAGCTCGCGCGCGTCGCTGCGCAGGCGGACGAGGCGGCTGCCGAAGCCGACCGGCACGCGCGGGAGAGGGATGCCGCCGCTGCGCGCGCGCGGGAGGCGGCGACGCGGGCGGAGCGCGCTCGTGCCGCGCTGGCTGCGGCATCCGATTCCCAGTGACCTCGTAACCGGGGCGCCTAGCGTTCTGCCCATGTCGGTCTCGCTCGATGACGCCTCGTTCTCCGCCACCCTGCGAGAGATGAGGGCCCTGCGCGACGAGTTCCAGCGGTTCCTGCTGGAGTACCGGTTCGGTCTGCAGGAGGTGGAGACGAAGATCGCGATCCTGCGCGACGAGTTCCAGCACATGCACGACTACAATCCGATCGAGCATGTGACGAGCCGGGTCAAGTCGCCCGACAGCCTCACCGAGAAGGTGTCGCGCAAGGGGATCGAACCCGACTTCGCCGCGATCCGACGGCACATCACGGATGTCGCGGGCATCCGTGTCACCGTCAGCTTCGTCGCCGACGCCTACCGCCTGTTCGACCTGCTCACGGCCCAGGACGACATCTCCGTCCGCACGGTGAAGGACTACATCGCCCGGCCGAAGGCGAACGGATACAAGAGCCTGCACGCGATCGTGGAGGTTCCCGTGTTCCTCTCGACGGGCCGCGTGGACGTGCCGGTCGAGGTGCAGTTCCGCACCATCGCGATGGACTTCTGGGCCAGCCTCGAGCACAAGATCTACTACAAGTACGACCGTCAGGTGCCCGCGGGCCTGCTGGCCTCGCTCAAGGACGCGGCCGATACCGCCGCCGAGCTCGACGCACGAATGGAGCGCCTTCACCACCAGGTGCACGGCGCCGCCGAGACGCCGCCGGCCCCGCCGCCTCGCCCGCTCGCGGTCTGACGAGCACGGCCCGAAACCCCGCATTCGTGCCGAGGCACCATCGCCCGTCCGGTGTCTGGGCGCGGATGTGGTGTCTCGCGCGGCGGGGCAGGATGGGGGCATGCCGCAGACGCCCGCGAAGCCAGAGACCAGCCGCCCCGCATTCGTGCCGGGCATCATCGCCGCCGCGGCCCTGCTGGCGGGTGTGCCCCTGCTGGGCGCCGACTGGTACCTGCTCATCCGCTTCGTCGTCGCGATCCTCGCCCTCATCGTCGCGTGGTTCGGGGTGCAGGCGCAGCAGTGGTGGTGGGCGATCGTCTTCTTCGCCGTCGCGGTGGCGTGGAACCCGATCTTCCCCGTCCCCGCCGAGGGGATCGGGTGGATCGTCGCGCACGTCGTCGGCGCCGCCCTCTTCCTCACCGCGGGCGCGCTCATCCGCGTGCCGCGGGAGGCGCCGCCCGCGGCACGGCGGTGAGCGGTGCCGGTGTGTTCGCCATCCGCCGACACATCCATCGTGCCCCGCGGATGCCGCGGCTACAGTGACAGGGTGAGTGTGAATCCCCCGTACCGCGCCGACATCGTCGGCTCGTTCCTGCGCCCCGAGGCCCTCAAGGCCGCCCGTGCCGACCGCGCCGCGGGCGTCATCGACGACGCCGCGCTGCGCGAGGTCGAGGACGCCCAGATCCGCGACCTCGTGCAGAAGCAGGCCGCCAACGGCCTCCGGCTGGCGACCGACGGCGAGTTCCGCCGGTCGTGGTGGCACTTCGACTTCTTCGGCATGCTCGACGGCGTCGAGGTGGTCGAGCTCGACCACGGCATCCAGTTCCAGGGCGTGCAGACGAAGCCCCGCGGGGTCCACCTGGGCGGCAAGGTCGGCTTCAGTGACACCCACCCCATGCTGGATCACTACCGCTCCCTGCAGTCGGTGCTCGCGGAGACCACCGGGGCGCAGCCCAAGTTCAGCATCCCCGCCCCGACGGTGCTCGACTTCCGGCTCGAGCCCGACCACATCGACCCCCGCGTCTACGACGGTCGCGACGCGTTCGTCGACGACCTGATCCAGGCCTACCGCGACGCGGTCGCCGCGTTCTACGACGCCGGATGCCGCTACCTGCAGTTCGACGACACCGCCTGGGCCTACCTTTGCAGCGACGAGGAGCTCGCCAAGGCTCGGGACCGCGGCATCCGCACCGAGGGCCTGGCCGAGCGGTACGCCGACATGCTGGGCCGCATCCTCGACGGCAAGCCGGACGACCTGGTCGTGACGACGCACGTCTGCCGGGGCAACTTCCGCTCCACATGGATCTCCTCGGGCGGGTACGAGCCGGTCGCCGAACAGCTGCTCGGCCGGGTCGCCTACGACGGGTTCTTCCTGGAGTATGACAGCGACCGGGCCGGCGGATTCGAGCCGCTGCGCTTCCTTCCGGAGGGCGACCAGACAGTGGTGCTGGGGCTCATCACGTCCAAGAGCGGAGAGCTCGAAGACGTGGATGCCGTCAAGAACCGCATCGACGAGGCCTCGCGGTTCGCCCCCCTCGAGCAGCTCGCGATCAGCCCGCAGTGCGGCTTCGCCTCGACGGAGGAGGGCAACGTCCTCACCGAGGACGAGCAGTGGGCGAAGATCCGTGAGGTCGTCGCGATCGCGGACGACGTCTGGCGCTGAGCGCGCCGCTCGCTAACCTGGGCCCGTGGCCCTGAGCGAGATCGACGTCCTCGTGATCGCGCTCGTCGCGGTCTCGGCGCCGCTGCTCGCCCGCGGGCTCTCCCGGTGGGCGCGCGTGCCGATCGTCGTGTTCGAGCTCGCCCTCGGCATCCTGATCGGCCCGAGCCTGCTCGGCTGGGTGCAGCCCGGCGTCGTCAGCGAGCGCCTCGCGGACTTCGGCCTCGCGCTGCTCTTCTTCGTCGCGGGCAACGAGATCGACTTCGCCGTCGTGCGGGGTCGCTCGGGGCGCCGAGCCGCGACCGGGTGGATCGTCAGCCTCGCCGCCGGCGTGGCCGTCGGTCTGCTCATCGCGCCGGGGGAGGCCGCGGTCGTCATCGGCGTCGCGCTCTGCTCGACGGCCCTCGGTGCGCTGCTGCCGATCCTGCGCGACGCGGACCTGCTGCCCACCCCCTTCGGCCGCGCCGTCATGGCCGTGGGGGCCCTGGGGGAGTTCGGGCCGCTGGTGGCGATCTCCCTGTTCCTCGGCGGCCGCGACATCGGCCTGGCGAGCATCGTCCTCGCGGTCTTCGTGGGGATCGCGGGGCTCGCCGTCTTCGCGGCGGCGCGGGTACCGCACAGACGACTCCACGCCGTGGTGACGTCGACGCTGCACACCTCGGGGCAGTTCGCCGTCCGCGTCATCATCCTGATCCTCGCCGGCCTCGTCGCGCTCAGTCTGGTGCTCGACCTCGACATGCTGCTCGGCGCGTTCGTGGCGGGCGTCGTCTGGCAGCTGATCATGCGCAACGCGCCCGAGCCGGATCGTCAGCAGGTGGAGTCGAAGGTCGAGGGCCTCGCCTTCGGGGTGTTCGTCCCGGTCTTCTTCGTCTACACGGGGGTGACGTTCGATCTCGCGTCGCTCCTCGGCGATGCGCGTGACGCCCTGCTCGTCCCCGTCTTCCTCACCCTGCTGCTCGTCGTGCGGGGGCTCCCCTCGATGCTCTCGGCACCGCCCGGATCGTCGGGCCGGGAACGCGTCGCGATGGCCTTCCTCGGCGCCACGGGGCTGCCGATCATCGTCGCCGTCACGTCGATCGGGGTCGCGGAGGGGATCCTCCGGCCGGGCCTCGCCGCGGCACTGGTCGGTGCCGGGATGCTGTCGGTGCTGCTGTATCCGCTCGTGGGCATGGCGCTGCAAGGCTCGCGCAGGCGCGACGTCGTCCGCGATCCCGCCGCCGACGACCAGGTGTGAGACGCGGCGCGCTCGCGCGGCTACCCTGAGCCCGTGGACTTCTCCCTCGCCTTCACGCCGGATCTCATCGCGGTCTTCCTCACGCTGTTCGTGCTGGAGGTCGTGCTCGGGGTCGACAACGTCATCTTCATCTCGATCCTCGCGTCGAAGCTGCCCAGGGAGCAGCAGGCGAAGGCACGCAATCTCGGCCTCACCCTGGCGATGCTCATGCGCGTGCTGCTCGTGCTCTTCGCCGGCTGGATCATCACGCTGAAGGACGACGTCGTCGAGCTGCTCGGCATGGGCTTCTCGTGGAAGGACTTCATCCTCATCGCGGGCGGTCTCTTCCTGGTCTACAAGGCCGTCACCGAGATCCATCACAAGCTCGAGGGCGAGGAGGAGGGTCACGGCGACAAGCGCGAGGCCGTCACCTTCGGCTCGGTGATCGCGCAGATCCTCGTGCTCGACCTGGTGTTCTCGCTCGACTCGGTCATCACCGCGGTGGGCATGACCGACAACCTGCTCGTCATCATCACCGTCGTCGTGCTGTCCTTCGGCATCATGCTCTTCGCGGCGCGCTTCATCTTCGAGTTCGTCAACAGGCACCCCACGGTGAAGATGCTCGCGCTGTCGTTCCTGCTGCTGATCGGCGTGTTCCTCATCGCCGAGGGGTTCGAGATCCACATCGACAAGGCGTTCATCTACGGGCCGATGGCGTTCGCCATCTTCGTCGAGGTGCTGAACCTCTCCTACGCGGGCCGCAAGGCCAAGCGCGCCAAGGCCCGCACCGAGGCCGTCAAGCTGCGCCCCCGCTACAGCGATGTCGACGAGCAGGTGGCGGTGTCGGCGGCGCTGTCCACGGGCGCGGATGCCGGTTCGGTCGGGCTCTCGCGCAAACCCGTCGAGGGAGCCGACTCCTCGCACGAGACACGCCACGGGCTGGGCTGAGCGCGCACGCATGACGGATGCCGCGGGTGTCGTCGCCTCCGCCCGGCGGCGTCTTGCGGGCGCTCCGCGGGCGCGCCTCGGCGAGCTCGTCACCCCGCGCCTGTTCGCCGCGGCGCGGGGGCCCCGCGTCGTGCCGCGCGGGGAGGCCTGGCATCTCGGCGTGCTGTTGATCGCCGACGACGCACTGCTCGCGACGGGCGAGATCGTCCGTGCTCACGACCCCGGGCGGCGCGGATTCACCGCACAGGCATCCCGGGAGCGCGCCGAACTGGCCCTCGCGGCGCTGCGCGGCGGATTCGCGGAGGGCGAGACCGTGCACGTGGGCTGGCATGTCGTCGACCTCGACGCGGTCGCGCGCGGGGAGGCATCCGGCCCGGTGACGCTGGTCGGCGCAGTGCCCTCCGTGCGATGGAGCCGAGGGGCGGGACGGATGCCGCTGGCGGAGTACCTCGACGAGCGCATCGCCCTGCTGCTGCGTCCGCCGCAGGGCGCGTGATCGCGGGGCTATGCTCGGGCCATGGGTCGATTCATTTACGACACGATCAACAACTCCGTCGACATCGAGGACCGCACCCTGGCCCATCTCCGGGTGGTCATCATGAACAAGCTCCGCCGCAGCGAGTCGTTCATGTTCACCGTCGATCTCGACAGCGAGGGCATCAGTCGCCGCAGCTTCTGGATGCACCCCTCCGTGCCCATGCAGTTCGCGTTCCACGGCAGCCGCGAGCCGCGCCTGAACCGGGCATGGGTGGAGGAGCTCATGACGTCGGCGTCGAGCCCCAACGGATTGTTCGTCGTGCCGGAGCCCCAGGAGATGTCGGCAGCCGACGCGGAGCAGTCCGGATAGCCGGACCCTCTAGTTGGCGTGCGCCGTGGCGTCGGCGCGTTCTCCGTCCGCCGACTCCTCGCCGGTGAAATGCTCGGCGACGAGCATGATCCCGCCCGAGGAGTTCGCCGACTGTGCCAGCTCTTCCATCCACTCGCGGCTGAGTTCCGCGGGTTCGGGGTCGTCGAAGACGAAACGCAGGGGGATGGAGGGGTGCAGCCAGATCGTGCTGCGCCCGCGCGGCTGGTCATCGGGGTGCCGCCAGGAGACGGTGAAGCTCTCCCCTCGGCGAAGCTTGGTCGCGATGACCACCTTGAGGTGCGCAAGGGCGCGGTCCTCGATATCGATGGGGGTGGCTCCGCCCCCGTAATAGATCGTGCCCACGCCGCCAGCCTAATGTCGGAGGGGGGTATGTGCCGAGGCCGCTCCGGACATAGCACAGCGGCTGTCCAAAGAGAATGCCATGACACCGGGTCGCCCGCACCGCTTGGATATGGTGAGTACCCCCTACCCGAGGAGCCCCGTGCAGACCTGGCCTGGATCCACCTATCCGCTCGGTGCGACGTTCGATGGAAACGGAACGAACTTCGCCCTTTTCAGCGAAGGCGCCGAACGCGTCGAGCTGTGCCTGTTCAGCGAGGACGGTGAGGAGACCCGCGTCGAGATCATCGAGGTCGACGCCTTCGTGTGGCACGCGTACCTGCCGCAGATCGGTCCCGGCCAGCGGTACGGCTATCGCGTGCACGGCCCGCACGACCCGGCCAACGGGCTGCGCTTCAACCCCAACAAGCTGCTCCTCGACCCCTACGCGAAGGCGGTCTCGGGGGAGGTCGAGTGGGGCCAGCCCGTCTTCGGCTACGAGTTCGGCGACCCCGACACGCGCAACGACGAGGACTCCGCCCCCCACCAGATGATGGGGGTCGTCGTGAACCCGTTCTTCGACTGGGCGGGCGACCGGCAGCCGAAGACCCCGTACGCGTCGTCGTTCATCTACGAGGGGCACGTCAAGGGGCTCACGCAGCTCCACCCCGGCATCCCCGAGGAGATCCGCGGCACCTACAGCGGCATCGGCCACCCGGCGATGATCGACCACCTCCAGCGCCTCGGCGTCACGGCGATCGAGCTCATGCCGGTGCACCAGTTCGTCAACGACAGCACCCTTCAGGAGAAGGGCCTGTCGAACTACTGGGGCTACAACACGATCGCCTTCTTCGCTCCGCAGAACACCTACGCATCGACGGGCGACCTCGGCAACCAGGTGCAGGAGTTCAAGGCGATGGTCAAGTCGCTCCACGCGGCGGGCATCGAAGTCATCCTCGACGTCGTCTACAACCACACCGCGGAGGGCAACCACATGGGCCCGACGTTGTCGATGCGGGGCATCGACAACGCGGCGTACTACCGGCTCGAGGACGACGACAAGCGGTACTACACCGACTACACGGGCACGGGGAACAGCCTCAACGTGGGTCACCCCCACACGCTGCAGCTCATCATGGACTCGCTGCGCTACTGGGTGCTCGAGATGCACGTCGACGGTTTCCGCTTCGACCTCGCGGCGACGCTCGCGCGCGAGTTCTACGACGTCGACCGTCTCGCGACCTTCTTCGAGCTCGTCCAGCAGGATCCGGTGGTCTCGCAGGTCAAGCTCATCGCCGAGCCGTGGGACATCGGGCCCGGGGGCTACCAGGTGGGCAACTTCCCCCCGCAGTGGACGGAGTGGAACGGCAAGTACCGCGACACCGTGCGCGACTTCTGGCGCGGCGAGCCGCAGGCCCTCGGCGAGTTCGCTTCGCGACTGACCGGGTCGGCCGACCTGTACGAGCACTCCGGGCGCCGCCCCGTGGCCTCCATCAACTTCGTCACGGCGCACGACGGGTTCACCCTTCGCGATCTCGTGAGCTACAACGAGAAGCACAACGAGGCCAACGGCGAAGACAACAACGACGGCGAATCGCACAACCGCTCGTTCAACTTCGGGGTGGAGGGGCCGACGGATGACCCCGAGGTGCTCACCCTGCGCGCCCGTCAGCAGCGCAACTTCATCGCGACTCTGCTGCTCTCGCAGGGCGTCCCCATGCTGCTGCACGGCGACGAACTGGGCCGCACGCAGCAGGGCAACAACAACGGGTACGCGCAGGACAACGAGCTGACCTGGATGCACTGGGATGAGGCCGACCACCCGCTCGTGGAGTTCACCGCCGCCGTGGCGCGGCTGCGCAAGGAGCACCCGACCTTCCGCCGTCGGCGGTTCTTCGACGGCCGTCCCGTGCGGCGCGAGAAGGGGCAGGGCCTCCCCGACATCGTGTGGCTGCGGCCCGACGGCACCGAGATGCAGCCCGAGGACTGGGATTCCGGCTTCGGGCGCGCGGTGGGGGTGTTCCTCAACGGCAACGGGATCCGCGAGCGCGATCGCCGCGGCGAGCCGATCGTCGACAAGCACTTCGTCATCCTCTTCAACGCGAGCGACGAGACGATCGAGTTCCATCTGCCCGATCTGGACTTCTCTCCGAAGTGGGACGTGATCATCGACACCGCGGGAGAACTGGCCGACACGCGCCCCATCCTGCCGGGTGAGCACGTCGATCTGCAGAAGAGATCCCTCATCGTGCTGCGTGAGCACTCGGTGCCCGAGCCGGAGGTGGACCACTCCGTGGCGGCGTCTCTCGCGGCGCTGGCGAGCAGCCAGGGCGAGGAGACCCCGTCGCGGGCGCCCTCGTCCGAAGTCCGCCGCTGAATCCGCGGGAGCCCTCATGAAACGCCACCCGTCCTCCACGTACCGGCTGCAGATCCGGGAGACGTTCGATCTGGATGCCGCGGCATCCGTCACCGCCTACCTCCGTGACCTCGGCGTCTCGTGGGCCTACCTCTCGCCGCTGCTGACGGCGACGCCGGGGTCGGACCACGGCTACGACGTCGTCGACCCGACGCGGGTCGACCCCGCGCGGGGCGGGGCGGCGGGGCTCGATCGGTTCGCGGCCGCCGCGCGCGAGGCGGGCCTCGGCATCCTCGTGGACACCGTCCCCAACCACATGGGCGTATCGCAGCCGAGGGTGAACCCGTGGTGGTGGGATCTGCTGCGGCAGGGGCGCTCATCGCGCTACGCCGAGGCGTTCGACGTCGACGGGGAGTTCGGCGGCGGCAGGGTGCGCGTGCCGATCCTCGGCGCGGAGCTCGACGAGGCGATCGCGAACGGCGAGGTCGTCGTGGATCCGGAGCCCGCCGACGATGCCCCCGACGGCCTGCTCCGCTACTACGACAACGCCTACCCGCTCGCGGCGGGCTCGATCGCCGACGATGAGCGCGACCGGCTCGGGATGCCGGAGATCGTGCGCACCGTGCACGATCGTCAGCACTACGAGCTGATGTTCTGGCGACGCGAGGCCGCCGAGTTGAACTACCGGCGGTTCTTCGCCGTGACGACGCTCGCGGGCGTGCGGGTCGAGGTGCCCTGGGTGTTCGACGAGTCCCACGCGGAGATCCTGCGATGGGTGCGCGAGGGGCTGGTCGACGGGCTGCGTATCGACCATCCCGACGGCCTCGCCGACCCGGGCGGGTACCTCGACCGGCTTGCGGAGGCGACGGGCGGCGTCTACGTGCTCGTGGAGAAGATCCTCGAGCACGGCGAGGCCCTGCCCGCGTGGTGGAAGACCGCCGGCACGACGGGGTACGACGCGATGGCCGAGATCGATCGGGTGCTGATCGATCCCGCCGGCGAGTCGCGGCTGGACGCCCTCGACGCCGCGCTGCGCACGGACACCGGCCTTCCCGCCGGCACCTCGTGGCACGACCTGATCCACGACACCAAGCGCACCATCGCCGAGACGATCCAGGCGGCCGAGGTCGCCCGGCTCGTGCGCCTGCTCGACGAGCCCGTGACGGGGGCCGCCGACGCGCTCGCCGAACTGCTCGCGTGCGTCGCCGTGTACCGGTCGTACCTCCCCGCCGGCCGGGAGCACCTCGACGCCGCGGTCGCGGAGGCGCTGCGCCGCCGACCCGATCTCGCCGGTGCGATCGATGTCATCGGGCCGCAGCTCGCCGACCCGGAGAGGGAGGTCTCCCGGCGGTTCGAGCAGACCACGGGCCCCGTCATGGCGAAGGGGGTCGAGGACACCGCCTTCTACCGTGCCACCCGGCTGGGCCCGCTCACCGAGGTCGGCGGAGACCCGTCGGTGTTCTCGCTGGATGCCGCCGGCTTCCACGCCGCGCAGGCCGCCAGGCAGGCGTCCTGGCCTCAGGCGATGACGGCGCGCTCCACGCACGACACCAAGCGCGGCGAGGACGTACGCGCTCGCCTCGCGGTGCTGGCCGAGATGCCCGAGCGGTGGGCGGAAGTGCTCGAGGATCTTCGGTCTGCGGCATCCAGCGGCCACGGCCCGTTCGACAGCCTGCTGTGGCAGGCGATCGTCGGGGCCTGGCCCGCCTCGCGCGAGCGTCTCCACGCCTACGCGGAGAAGGCGGCTCGCGAGGCGGGGGAGATGACCTCGTGGTGGGATCCGGACGCGGACTTCGAGGACCGGATGCACGCCGTCGTCGATGCGGCCTTCGACGACGAGCGGGCGGCGGCCGCGCTGTCGTCGTTCGTGGACGAGATCGCGGCCCCGGGCTGGGTGAACTCCCTCTCGGCGAAGGTTCTGCAGCTGACCGGGCCCGGGGTGCCGGACGTCTACCAGGGCTCCGAGCTGTGGGAGGACAGCCTGGTCGATCCCGACAACCGGCGCGCGGTGGACTTCGGCGAACGCGCCCGCCTGCTGAGCGAGGTGGACGAGGCGTTCGACCGCGGAGAGCACCCGCCCATCGACGACAGCGCCCGCGCCAAGCTGCGCGTGACCTCGCGGGCCCTGCGGCTGCGGCGCGATCGCCCCGAGCTGTTCACGCGATACACGCCCATGACGGTGGTCGGGGATGCCGCGGCGCACGCGATCGCGTTCGACCGGGGCGGCGCGATCACCGTCGCGACGCGGCTGCCGGTGGGACTCGCGGCGCGCGGCGGGTGGGGCGAGACGGCCGTGCTGTGCCCTGTCGGATCGTGGACGGATGCACTCACGGGCCGCCGCGTCGACGGCGGTGCGGTGGCGCTCGGCGACCTGTTGGCGGTCTACCCCGTGGCGGTTCTCGTGCCGACGGGCGACCAGCGACACGAGGAGACGACATGACGGTGGACGTATGGGCGCCCAAGGCGTCCCGAGTGCGGCTGCGCCGACCCGGGGCGGGCGACACGGAGATGACCGCGCGCGCCGACGGCTGGTGGAGCGCCGAGCTGGCTCTTGGGGACGCCGAGGAGTACGGGTTCGTCCTCGACGACGGCGACGATCTGCGGCCCGACCCGCGATCCCGCCGCCAGCCGTCGGGCGTGCACGCCGCGTCGGCGTTCTTCGATCCCGCCGCCCACACGTGGCTCGATCACTCCTGGACCGGACGGCAGCTGGCGGGCGGCCTCATCTACGAGCTGCACGTGGGCACCTTCACCCCGGAGGGGACGCTTGACGCCGCGATCGACCGGTTCGACCATCTCCTCGAGATCGGCGTGACCCACATCGAGCTGCTCCCCGTGAACGGCTTCAACGGCGTGCACAACTGGGGGTACGACGGCGTCCTCTGGTACGCCGTGCAGGAGGAGTACGGCGGGCCGGCCGCCTACCAGCGCTTCGTGGACGCGGCCCACCAGGCGGGCCTCGCCGTCATCCAGGACGTCGTGTACAACCACCTCGGGCCGAGCGGCAACTACCTGCCCGAGTTCGGCCCGTACCTCCGCGAGGGAAGCCGCAACACGTGGGGCGACTCGGTCAACCTCGATGAGCCCGCGGTGCGCGCGTTCATCATCGAGAACGCCCTCATGTGGATGCGGGACTACCACGTCGACGGCCTGCGCCTGGATGCCGTGCACGCCCTCCTCGACGACGGCGACCGCCACATCCTGAAGGAGCTGGCCGAGGCCACCGACGCCCTGTCGGCGCACCTCGGCCGACCCCTGACGCTCATCGCCGAGTCGGACATGAACGACCCGACCCTGATCCTCCCCCGGGAGGCCGGAGGGTACGGCCTGACCGCGCAGTGGAGCGACGACTATCACCACTCGGTGCATGTCGCCGTGTCGGGGGAGAAGGCGGGGTACTACGAGGACTTCGCCACGCCGGAGGCGCTGGTCAAGACGTCGACCCGGGGCTTCTTCCACGACGGCACCTACTCCTCCTTCCGGGAGCGCGACCACGGGCATCCCATTCCCGCCGACGTGCCCACCTGGCGCCTCGTGACCTTCGCGCAGGACCACGACCAGATCGGCAACCGTGCGGCGGGCGACCGTCTGTCGCAGACCCTGTCCTACGGGCGGCTCGCCTGCGCGGCCGTGCTGAACCTCTTCTCCCCCTTCACGCCCATGCTGTTCATGGGGGAGGAGTGGGGGGCCGGCACGCCGTGGCAGTTCTTCACCTCGCACCCCGAGCCCGAGCTCGGCGAGGCGACCGCGAAGGGGCGCATCGCCGAGTTCGCCAAGATGGGCTGGGACGAATCGGCCGTGCCCGACCCGCAGGATCCCCAGACGTTCGAGCGCTCCAAGCTGGACTGGAGCGAGCCGGGCCGCGGGGATCACGCCCGCATGCTGGCCCTGCACCGCGACCTGGCGGCGCTGCGCCGGGCCCGTCCGGAGGCGACGGACCCGTCCTTCGCCTCGGTGGCCGCGTCGACGCCCGCCGAGGGGGTCTTCCGCCTCGACCGCGGCGCGCTGTCGGTGCTCGTGAACCTGAGCGACCGGCCGACCGTTCTGCCGGTTCGCGAGGACGCCGTCGTGCTGCTGGCGACGGATGCCGCGGGCGTCTCGCGCGAAGCGGACACCGCGACGATCGCGCCGGAGTCGGCGGCGATCGTCGGGCCCCGCCTCCCGTAACCCGGGCGAAACGTCGGCGGGGTAACGTCTCCGCCGACGCTCACCGTACGCGAAAGCCCGACGCGGAACTTCCGCCGCGGGTGACTGGAAAGACGTGAAGCGGCTACCCCACCTCAGCGCGGGCCGCCCTCTCGGGCGGCTCCCGATCCAAGGAGTCGCAATGACATTCCATGTTCCCCTGGTCGACATCACTCCCTATGTGACGAACGGCACGCCTGCAGAGCGGGCGGAGGTCGCCCGGCAGATCGACGACGCATGCCGCACGGTCGGATTCATCCAGATCACGGGCCACGGCATCCCCGCCGCCGTGATCGACGGGCTCACCGACGCGATGGACCGGTTCTTCGCGCTCGAACTGGAGCAGAAGAAGTCGTACCGCACGCCGCCGCGGGTCAACCGCGGCTACAGCCCGCCCAAGTCGGAGTCGCTGTCGCTCTCGCTCGGAGTGGAATCGGCCACCCGCATGAACGACTTCTTCGAAGCCTTCAACGTCGGGGCGGGCGCCGCCGACTATCCGCACGTCGCCGAGCTGCCCCAGCCGGATTACGCCGACAACCTCTGGCCCGACGTCGACGGCTTCGAGGGACAGGTGCAGGCCTACTTCGCCGAGGCGGGGCGGGTCGCGCGCACGATGACCCGCATCTTCGCCGACGCGCTCGGTCTTCCCGCCGACTTCTTCGAGCGGGTCACCGATCACTCGCTCGATGTCATGCGCATGAACAACTACGCGCTGCCGCCCGGCACCGACGTGCGCCTCGACGGGGAGCTCATGGGCATGGGCGAGCACACCGACTACGGGATCGTCACGATCCTGTGGGCGGACCAGGTGCGAGGTCTCCAGGTGCTCGGGGCCGACGGATCGTGGAACGACGTGGAACCGGCGGATGACGCACTGCTCATCAACCTCGGCGACGTCACGGCGCGCTGGACGAACGAGCGGTGGATGTCGACGCTGCACCGCGTGAAGCCGCCGGTCATCGACGGCACGATCAAGCGCCGGCGGTCGGCAGCCTTCTTCCACGACGGCAACACCGACGCGATGATCCGTACGCTGCCCTCCTGCGTCGACGCCGATCACCCCGACCTGTACGAGCCGATCACCGTCGGCGAGCACATCTCCGCCAAGCTGGCCGGATCGCGAGCGGGGAAGAAGAACGAGAACGCGGCACGCGAGTCGGCGCGCGTTCTCGCCAGCCAGCGGGCCTAGCCGGGAGGCTGTCAAGCCCGCGCGATCGGACGCCCGTGCCCCGTATCGTGTGGGCATGAGCGTCCGATCGCACGACCAGGCCCTGCGTGCCCGCGATCTGCTGCGCCAGATCGCGGTGATCTCGTCGCTGGGTTTCACGCTCGTCGCCGTTTTCGTGGGGGTGGGTGGGCTCGGCGGGACCGCGGTCGAGAACTCCCAGGGCGGCGCGCTGGATTCCGATGCGACATACCTCGCGCCGGCCGGCCCGGCGTTCTCGATCTGGTCGGTCATCTACGCAGGGCTCGTGGCGTACGTGGTCTGGCAGGCGCTCCCGTCGCAGCGCGCATCCGAGCGCCAGCGCGCCCTGGGCTGGTGGGTCGCCCTGACGATCGTCCTCAACGGTCTCTGGCTCGTGGCGGCGCAGCTGTTGCCGATCTGGGCGACGGTGATCGTGATCTTCCTGCTGCTTGCGGCGCTGTGCGTCACCTTCCAGCGGGCGGTCGCGACCCGAGTGCCGGGCGACGGCGCCGCCGACGCCGTGCTGCTGGACGGCGTGACCGGCCTGCATCTCGGGTGGGTCACCGTGGCGTCGGCCGCCAACGTCGCGGCGTGGCTGACCGAGGTGGGGCCGACCTCGTGGGAGGACCACGCCCACGCGTGGGGGGTCGCGGTCCTCGTCGTCCTCGGCATCCTCGGCCTCGGGATCGCATGGGCGAGCGGATGGCGCGTGACGCCCGGTCTCGCCATCGGATGGGGAGCCGTGTGGCTCGCCGCGGGGCGGCTGCTCGAGCAGCCGCGCAGCGAGCCGATCGGCATCGCCGCGATCATCGTCGCCGTGGTCGTGGTCGTGATTCCGGTGGCTGTCGCGGGTCTGCGTCTGCTCAAGCCGCAGGGAGATTGAGCGGGGCGCCCGTCAACCGACGAGGTCGGCGAAGGCGCGCAGGATGCGGGGCGGCTCGCTCAGGGTGGCAGCCCGCACGCGCCCCGCGATCTCGTCGAAGCGGGCGGCGTCGAAGTAGCCGTCGTTGCGGTAGACGCCCATCCGCTCGATGAACGCCGCCGCCGTCGGCTCGGGATGGAACTGGGTCGCATAGAGCGTGCGACCCACGCGGTAGGCCTGCACGGGGCACGCCTCGTTGCGCGCCAGGAGCGAGGCCCCGGGGGGTGCCTGGCCGGTGCCCTCCTTGTGGGCCGTCAGCGCCGTGAAGCGCCGGGGCAGGCCGCCCAGCACGGGGTCGGACGCGCCGGCGTCGGTGAGTTCGACGGTCGTGGGTCCGGTGTCCTCGGGGAACCCGCGAGTGACCTCTCCGCCCAGCACGCGGGAGACGATCCCGATCCCGTAGCACGTGAAGATCGCGTGCGTCTCCGCGCCCGCCGCGCGCCGCGCGATCCCCTCCAGGTCCGCCTCGAGTCGCCGCTGCACATCGGTCTTGGTCGACTCCGGGTCCGCCACGTTGAACGGGCTGCCGCCGATGAGGAAGCCGGCGTAGCGGTCGAAGGCGTCGGGGGGAAGCGGATGCCGCACCAGGTCGTGCGCGTGGAGGACCGTCTCGTCCCGGTGCGTGGCCTCGCGGAAGGAGCGGTATTCGGCCTCGGCGGCGCCGGACTGCGGGCGCACGCACACGTAGAGAAGGGGCCGCCCGCCCGCGTCGGTGGTGGTCATGCGCTCGATTCTAGGACGATCGGATTCGGGGCCGATCGGCGAGCGGGGCGCGGGCGGGCTCCCCGGGTGCATGTCCTCACGCGCGCGAGGATCGGGCGGTGCGCCCGCGCACGATGCCGACGAAAGCCTCGACATCCGGGGTCGTCTGCTCCGCGATCCAGGCGAGCGCGACCGTGGAGACCGGTCCGTCGGCCAGGGGGCGGTAATCGGTGTCCCGGCGGTGGTGCAGACGGGCCAGCGACTGCGGAACGACGACGATGCCCACCCCCGCCGCCACCGTTTCGATCGCGTCGGCGGTGGTCGCGAGGGAGGGGAACGACGGGGCCACCGTGCCGGGCAGCTCCAGTCCCGGAAGGACGTCGTCGGCCGGCACGATACGCACCTGGCCCTCGAGGTCGATCGCTCGGAGCTCGTCGGCGGCCGCGAGATGCGAAGCCTTGTCGAACACGACGACGGGCACCTCGTCGTAGAGCCTGATGACATGGAGTCCGTCCGCCTGCAGAGGCAGGCGCGCCAGGACGGCGTCGGCGGATCGTGCGTCGAGGATCTCGCGCGCCTCGCGCGCCTCGACGGGCACGAGCTGCAACTCGACGCCCGGCAGGCGTTCGCGCCAGCGGGAGATCCAGGTCCCCGGCGTCGTGCCGGGCACGACCCCCAGGCGGAAGACGCCCGTGCGGTCGCCGACCGACCCCGGCTCCCGAGCGGTGGCCGGTCGCGAGGGTGAAGGCGCCTTCGGCGGCGGCTTCCGGCTGCCGCGCTCGATCGGCCGCGCGGGTCGGCGCGCCCTTCGGCCGGAACCCCTGGTCATCCGCCCAGGCTACCGTCGCACGTGCGGCTCATGCCGCGCGATGGGCCCTTCAGGCAGCGAGCCAGAGGCCGCGGCGATCCGTGGCGACGGCCTGTCCGTCGGCGATCGTCTCGTCGTCTCCGATGAGGGCGCCGCTCGCCACGCGCGCGTGGTCGCCCACGTGGGTGCGGACGCCGATGCGCGCTCCCGGGCCGATGGCGGCGCCGCGCCCGATGTGGGCGTGCTCCTCCACGAGCGCGTCGCGCCCGACGAATGCGTCGGATTCGACCCATGCGCCGCGCAGGATCCGCGCGCCCGCGGCGACCTGCGCTCCCGGTTCGACGTACGCCCCGGTTTCGACGAATGCGCTCGCGTGCACCTTCGCGCCGTGGGCGATCAGCCCGCGCCCGTTCACGTGCTTGCGGTAGCGCAGGGTCTCGCCGTTGTCACGTTCGATGTCGACGTAGTTCTTGCCCAATTCTTCCTCCCGCGGCTCCGGTCGGAGTCGAGTACTGGAGACAACGGACGGAGGGTCCGCCTCATTCCCCGCATCGGCTTTCACGAGGCATTCGTCGCCGCCTGCCTGCCGGATTGCCCATTCTTCTCGGGCGTCTGGCGCTGCATCCTCCCGTTGCGCCGGTGGCGGGCGGCGCCTATGATCGCGCGGCCGTGGCCGGGTCGTCCCGGACCGCGGGCTGGCAGCGCGGGCACCAGAAGACGTTGCGCTGGCTCGTGGGCGATGCGCCGAGGGTCGTGGCCCGCACCGTCGTGCCGCACCGGCGGCAGGCCCGCCGCTCCCGCCCGTACACCCACGTGCCGCGCCCCGCGCGGGAATCGCCGGTGAACGTGCGCCCCGGGCCCGGCAGGTTCTGCCGGATCATCCGCGCACCCAGCTCGACCAGGGCGAGGGCGTCCACCGCCGTGGCGGGCGTCTCGGGGTGGATGCCGCGCACGAACAGCAGCTCGTTGGCGTACTCGTTCCCGAAGCCCGCGACGTTGCGCTGGTCCAGGAGGGCGACGTGCACCGGGCGGGTGTCGACGTTCAGTCGCCGCGCCGCCTCCCGTGCGTCCCAGGCATCCGAGAGCGGGTCGGGGCCCAGGTGGCCGACGAGCCGCGCCTCGTCGCGCGTGGGGAGGACCTCGACCATGGCGAGGTCGAAGCCGACGGTCTCCCACTGGGCGGTCGCGACGATCGCGCGGGCGGCATAGGTGGGGGCGCGCCAACGAGTACCGGGCCGGTAGATGTGCCACGCCCCCTCCATCTTCAGATGCGAGTGCAGCGTGTGATCTCCGATCCGGTGCAGGATGTGCTTGCCCCGGGGCACGACCTCCCGCACCCGCTGTCCGCTGAGGTCGGCGGTCGCGCTGCCGGGCACGCGGACGTCGAAGCGCACGATCTCGCTGCCCGCCAGAACGGAGTGGAGGTGGTGGGCGGTGCGGTAGACCGTGTCGCCTTCAGGCACGTGCCGCCTCCCGCGCGGCCTCGCCGGCCGTGACCTTGCGCAGGGTCAGCCCGCGCGGGGACTCGACGAACCCGGCGGCGCGCAGCGCGACGCCGAGGCCCGTGCCGTAGACGAAGTCGCCGTTGACCTGCTCGATCGTGAGCGTGTCGAGTCGCCGCGCGCGGGCGGTGCGCGCGAGGTCGGCGGCGGCCGACGCGAGCGCCTCGTCGTCGTCGTCGAAGACGAGCGCGCTCTTCCCGCCGCGCTCCAGATAGAGGACGATGCTCCCGTCGACGATCACGACGAGTCCCCCCGCCTTGCGGCCCGGGCGATGCGTGACGCCTTCGATCGTCGGCCACGACAGCGCGGCGCCGTAGGGATTGGCGGGGTCTGTCGCGGCCAGCGTGACCGCGCGTCGCGGTGCGGGGTCGGGCAGCGAAGCGAACTCGCGCAGCCGGTCGATCGTCGGCGACGACGCGAACTGCGCCGCCCCGAGCTTCTCGATCAGGTATCCGCGGCGGCAGTGCCCGGCCTGCTCGAAGCCGGCGAGGATGCGGTACACCTGCGCGAAGCCACCGGAGACGCCCTCCGTCTGCACCGATCCGCGGGTCACGACTCCGTAGCGGTCGAGCAGGAGGGATGCCGTCGCGGTCGCCCGAGCGGCGGCATCCGTCTCGCGCTCGGGGAGCAGCGACCAGCGTCCGCCGACGGCCGTGGGGCGCGGGGGCGCCGCCGGTCGCGGCATGCTCGTTCCCCGGAACATGCGCGAGCGGGGCGTGCGACGCGCCGAGCGGTGCGCCTGCGACCCCCCGCCGAGCAGCGAGCGGACCGGCGCGAAGGTGTCGTTGGTGACGATCCCGGCCCACGTGAGGTTCCACAGCGCCTCGATGACGGACTGATCGTTCGGGGCGTCGACGGCCTGACGCAGCTGGGCGGCGAACCATGCGCCGCCGTTGGAGAGCGCCTCGCGCAGGGCGTGCTCGAGGGAGTCGGGCGCGACCTCGGCGTCGGGGTCGGGGAGCGTGAACGGCGCGGCGTCCGCGGGGTGCAGCGCGATCCACCCGTCGCGGCCCGGGAGCGACCCGTGCCCCGACCACACGACCTCGCCCGTCGCCGTCAGCTCATCGAGCATGGCCGGGGTGTAGTCGGAGACCCGCGAGGGGAGGATGAGCGTCTCCCAGGCGCTCGCGGGAGCGGGGACGCCCGCGAGCTGCTCGATCACCGCGGCCACGCCGTCGATGCCCTCGAGGGGGCGGGTGACGTGCTGCCAGGACGGCAGGAACCTCGCGAACGACTCGGGCGGCACGGGCTCGACCGAGCCGCGGATCGCCGCGAGCGAGCGCATGCGCAGCCGCCGCAGCACCTCCGCATCGCACCATTCCGTCTCGTCGCGCGTGTCGGCGGTGGCCGGCAGGAAGAAGCCGCCGGCGACGCGCCCCTGCGACTCGAGACGCTGGAGCGTCTGCCGCGCGACCGCGACCCCCACGCCGAGCCGCCCGGCGACGGCATCCGCTGTGAAGGGGCCGTGCGTGCGGGCGTACCGCGCGACGAGATCGGCGAGCGGATCGGCGACGGGCTCGAGGAATGCGAGCGGAAGCCCCACGGGCAGCGCCGCGCCGAGGGCGTCGCGCAGGCGCCCCGCGTCCTCGATCGCGGCGGTGCGCGTCGAGCCCGCGATGCTGACGGGGATCGCCCGGCGCGCCTGGACGAGCGCGTCGAGGTGGGCGGCTGCCTCGGCCACGGTCGCGGCGGGCGCGGGCGCTGCGGGGGTGGCGGGGTCGTCGTCGGCGGGGGCCGTGGGAGCGTCGCCCGCCTGCAGCCGCTGCGCGACCTCGGCGGCGTCCAGGGGGCCGAGGAGGCGCAGGAGGTCGGCGACGCCCTCCACGCCCCGCACCCGGCGGTCGGGATCGAGGCGCTGCGCCTCCCGTTCGAACTGGGCGATGACATCGGGATCGAGCAGCTCCCGCATCTCGACCTTGCCGAGCAGCTCGGACAGCAGCGCCGGGTCCACCGAGAGCGCGGCCGCGCGGCGTTCGGCGAGCGGGGAATCCCCCTCGTACATGAACGCGCCGACGTATCCGAAGAGCAGGTCGCGGGCGAACGGCGACGGCTGCGTCGTCGTCGTCTCCACGAGTCGGATCCGCCGCTCGCCGATGCCCCGGAGCAGACGCAGCAGGGCCGGGACGTCGTAGACGTCCTGCAGCACCTCCCGGAGCGTCTCGAGGATGATCGGGAAGGTGGGGTGGCGCTTGGCGACCTCGAGCAACTGGGCGGAGCGCTGACGCTGCTGCCAGAGCGGGCTGCGCCTATTCGGGTTCACCCGGGGCATCAGCAATGCCCGCGCGGCGCACTCGCGGAACCTCGACGCGAAGAGCGCCGAGCCGCCCACCTCGTCGGTGACGACCTGCTCCAGCTCGTCGGGCTCGAAGACGAACAGCTCGGCCCCCGGCGGATCGGATGCGGCGTCGGGGATGCGAGCGATGACGCCGTCGTCGCTCGCGACGGCCGATCCCTCGACGCCCAGCCGCTCGCGGATGCGCGCGTTCACGGCGAGCGCCCACGGCGAGTGCACGCTCATGCCGTACGGGGAATGAAGGATGATCCGCCAGTCGCCCACCTCGTCGCGGGAGCGCTCGACCGTGAGGGTGCGATCGGTCGGGATGCTGCCCGTGGCCTCCTTCTGCTCGCTCAGGTAGGACAGCAGGTTGCCGACGGCGAGATCGTCGAGACCCGCGTCGCGCAGCCTCGCCCGCGCCTTCGCCGGGTCCGACGCCGTCAGCTCGCGGGAGAGCCGGCCGAGCGCCTCGCCGAGCTCCGCGGGGCGTCCGAGGCCGTCGCCGTGCCAGAACGGCAGCTTCCCCGGCTGTCCGAAGGCGGGGACGACGTTGACGCGATCGTGGGTGATCTCCACGATCCGCCAGCTCGTCGTGCCGAGTGTGAAGACGTCGTTCACGCGGGACTCGTAGACCATCTCCTCGTCGAGCTCGCCCACGCGGGCGTTGCGCGTCTCGCCCGCCACGAAGACGCCGAACAGGCCCCGGTCGGGGATCGTGCCGCCGCTCGTGACCGCGAGCCGCTGCGCTCCGGGCCGGCCCGTGATGGTGCCGGCGTCCCGGTCCCACACGATGCGCGGGCGCAGCTCGGCGAACTCGTCGGACGGGTAGCGCCCCGCCAGCAGATCCAGCGTCGCCTCGAACGCCGATCGCGGCAGGGTGCGGAACGGCGCGCTGCGGCGGACCTGCTCGTACCAGTCCTCGACGGGCAGCTCGCCGAGCGCCACCGCCGCGACGGTCTGCTGGGCGAGGATGTCGAGCGGGTTCTGGGGGATCGTGATGGCCTCGATGCGACCGGCGAGCATGCGCTCCGTCGTGATGGCGGTGTGCAGCACGTCGGCGCGGTGCTTGGGGAAGAGGAAGGCGCGGCTGACCTCGCCCACCTGGTGCCCGGCGCGTCCGACCCGCTGAAGGCCGCTCGCCGCCGACGGCGGGGCCTCCACCTGGATGACGAGGTCGACGGCACCCATGTCGATGCCGAGCTCGAGACTGCTCGTCGCGACGACGCAGCGCAGGCGTCCGGCTTTGAGCTCCTCCTCCACCTGCGCACGCTGCTCCTTCGACACCGAACCGTGGTGAGCGCGCGCGAGGACGGGCGGGGCCTCGGCATCCGCGGCCGTGTGCCCCCCTCCGGTGCCCTCGGACGGCACGATGCCGAGCCGTTCGGCGTAGATCTCGTTGAGCCTGCCCGTGAGCCGCTCCGCGAGCCGGCGGGAGTTGGAGAACACGATCGTCGACCTGTTCTCGAGGATGCGGTCGACGATCGCCTCCTCGACATGGGGCCACACCGACCCCGTCATCTCCGTGCTCTCGGGCCGCAGTCGGCTGTCGGCGGTGTACCACGCGCCCGATTCGTCGTCGGCGGATGACGCGTCGTCCTCGCCCGTCTCGGCGCCCGCCCCATCCCCTGCGCGCGAGGGGGGCGGTGGCGGGTTGAGCATGTCTTCGACCGGGACGACGACCCGGAGGTCGAAGGCCTTGCTCGCCGGCGGCGCCACGATGTCCACGGGAGCGGAGCCGCCGAGGAACCGCGCGACCTCGTCGATGGGCCGCACCGTGGCCGAGAGACCGATGCGCTGGGCCGGGCGCTCGAGCGTGGCGTCGAGCCGCTCGAGACTCACGGCGAGGTGGGCGCCGCGCTTGGTCGCGGCGACGGCGTGCACCTCGTCGACGATGACGGTGTGGACGCTCTCGAGCGTCTGCCCCGCCTGGCTCGTGAGCATGAGGTAGAGCGACTCCGGGGTCGTGATGAGGATGTCGGGGGGATCCTGCACGAGCCGGCGACGCTCGTTCGAGGGGGTGTCTCCCGAGCGCACCCCGACGGTGACGTCGGGGAGTGCGATGCCGAGCCGTCGCGCGGCCTGGCCGATCCCCACGAGCGGGGAGCGGAGGTTGCGCTCGACATCGACGCCGAGTGCCTTGAGCGGCGAGATGTAGAGGATGCTCGTCCGCGGGGTCTCGCCGCGGGGCGCGCGCCGCCCGCGCACGGGCGCCTCCGCGGGGGCGCTCAGCGGCTTCTCGCGGAAGACGCGGTCGATCGCCCAGAGGAACGCCGAGAGCGTCTTGCCCGAACCGGTCGGGGCGACGACGAGGGCGTGCCTGCCGGCGGAGATCGCATCCCAGGCGCCGGCCTGCGCGGAGGTGGGCGCGGCGAAGGCCCCGCGGAACCACTCCTGGGTGGCGGGGCCGAATCGCTCGAGCACGTCGCTCATCGACTCCATCATGGACCCGGCCTGCGACATCGGGCCGGGGGTTGCCCGATCGCGCTCCCGGCGCGGGTGTGCAGCGCGTCACCGGAGGTGACCCCCCGCTCGCCCGTCGAGAACGGCTCCCCGCCGGCCCCCCGAGGAGCCGGATGTGACAGGTGAGCGGCGAACCGGGGCGTAGCGGGGAGCGCGGGAGGAGGGGGAACCCGCTAACCCGCGGGCTCGGCGGGCCGCTGCGCGACGAGGAACGCGTGCACGTCGGCGAGCTCCTGCTCCGAGACGCTGTGCGTCAGGCCGGTGTACACGCGACCCGAGAGCTCGCTGTGACCCGGGAGCCAGTCCGTCGTGTGCACGATGAGCGCCTCGGGGATGACATCGTCGTGGGTGCCGCGGCCCCAGAAGACGGGCGGACGCCGCTCTGCGAGCGCCTCGTCGCCGGGCAGCGCGCCCGGCGCCGCGTATCCCGAGAGCGCGACGACGAAGGCGAAGCGCTCGGGCCGGAGGCGCATCGCCTGGAGGGAGACGGCGGCCCCCTGGGAGAAGCCGAGCAGGCCCACGGATGCCCCGGCATCCACGTGCGCGTCGAGCCACGCGAGGAAGGCGGCCGCGCCGCGGGTGATGCCCTCCGGGTCGCGTCCGCCGAGGCCCTCGATGGGGTACCACGAGTGGCCGGGGGCTGGCCAGGGCGGGCTCAGCGGCGCCCGCACGGCGGCGACGCGGTACCCGTCGGGCAGATGCGGCACGAGCCCGAAGAGGTCGTTCTCGTCGGATCCGTATCCGTGCAGCAGCACGAGCAGCGGCGCGGCGGGATCGGTCGAGGACCACAGCACGGCGTCGGCATCGAGGGGGAGGGGGGTTTCCGGCGGCATGCCCCTCATCCTCGCAAACCCCGCCGACAACCGTGCGCGTCGCGTCGGCGATCGCGGGCGAGCCGATCACCGCACCCGGATCGGGGCCCGCCCTGCGGTATACAGGAGGCATGCCGGTCCGCACCCCCGACCCCGATCCGAACGAGCGCGACGACGAGAACGACCGTCCCGGCACGCCGCGCGACCCGCTCGGCGGCATGGGCGCGGGCTTCGGCTCACCGGCCGCGGACAGCGCGAGCAACCCCGGCTGGCTGAGCGACGTCGAGCTGGCCGAGGCCCGGCGGCGGATGCCGATGCTCTACGTCGAGGCCGTACCCGTCCGCACCGACGGGGTGGGCGCCGTGACCGAGGTCGGGATCCTGCTGCGCGCGACGCCCGTGGGTGAGATCACCCGCACGATCGTGAGCGGCCGCGTGCGGTACGGCGAGACGGTGCGGGACGCGCTGTTCCGTCACCTCGAAAACGACCTCGGGCCGATGGCCTTCCCCCTGCTGCCCCCGCAGCCCACGCCCTTCACAGTCGCGGAGTACTTCCCCATGCCGGGCCTCGGCGCCTTCCACGACGACCGGCAGCACGCCGTCTCGCTCGCCTTCGTCGTGCCCGTGACCGGCACGTGCGAGCCGCGGCAGGACGCCCTCGAGGTCACGTGGATGTCGCCCGAGGAGGCCTGCTCCGACACGCTCGCGGGGGAGATGGAGGGCGGTCGCGGCACCCTCGTGCGCCTCGCCCTCGCCAGCGTCGGCGCCCTTCGCTGACCGCGGCGGAGGTGATGAGGATGGCGCAGAGCCCCCTCCTGGTGGACTTCGCGGTCGCGCTCCCGATCGTTCTCGCGGTGTCGTACCTCGTCGCGTGGGCGATGCGGCGCATCTTCGGGCGCCGCCTGCGGCTGAGCCTGACGACCATGACGATCGTGGCGCTGCTGGGCGTGAGCGTGGGGCTGTTCCTCTCCGGATGGCTGCTGTACGGGCAGCGCCTGTGGATGCCGACGACGATCCTGGTCACCCTCGGTTCGACCGTCGCGATCGCGTTCGCCACCGCCGCGATCGCGGCCGCGGTGCGCCCCGCGCACGGCGATGTCGACGTCTCCGCCGTGATCGCGGCGGGCGAGTCCGACGTCGCCGAGTTCAAGGAGACCGCGCGCTGGAACGTGCGCGAGGACAAGAAGGACCCGCGTATGGAGCTCGCGATCGCCAAGACGATCGCGGCGTTCCTCAACTCGCGCGGCGGAGTTCTCGTGATCGGGGCGGACGATGCCGGCCAGCCGGTCGGGCTCGAGCGCGATCTCGCGACGCTGCGCACCCCCGACCACGACCGGTTCGAGCTGTGGCTGCGCGACCTGCTCTCCACCCTGCTCGGGCGAAACGCCGCGACGCTCCCGCACATCCAATTCGCCGCCGTTGACGGCACCGTCGTCTGCGCCGTCAACTGCCCACCCTCGCCGAAGCCCGTCTTCCTCGTGCAGTCCAGGGACGGCGGCTCCACCGACCTGTGGGTGCGCGTGGGCAACTCCACCCGCTCGCTCGGCGTGGACGAGGCCGTCGAGTACGTCTCGAGACACTGGCGGCCGACGCTCGCGAGCGTGCTGACGGGGCGGCCCCGCGCGGGCTGAACGCCGTCGAACGAGCACACCCAGCGCACCTCATTCGTCCGCCTGTCCCAGTCGTAGAAGCGGAAGCTCTCGCGAAGCCGGTCGAGCCATCGCCGGTGCCCGTCTCGACAGCCGCGCGCCGTCCCGCAGCCCGCCGGCGCACGCTTGTCCACGTCCGGCCCGGCTGGCACCGGCTTCGCGCTGGGCTAGGTTCTCCGCCCGCCACCTCGGTCTATTGACGCGCACTCGGGCGCACACTAGCTTGGGCACCAATGGCCCCGTAACGTGAAAATCCATTGCCGAGCTGTTCAGAGTCGAACGAATTGGTCTGGGGCTGGCCGTACGCAGCGTGCGCGCACGATGGGCGTCTGCTGCTGCGTTTTCGTCGTCGCTGATGTGCTCTCGATCGCGAGGTGGAGCCCATGGCGAACGTCGGACTTCTCTATGTCGGCGCCGTGCTGTTCATCAACGGGCTCATGCTCATCGGGGTCATTCCCGGCAGGTCTGCGGCGATCCTGAACTTCTTCGTGGGCGGCATGCAGGTGGTCTTCCCGACGCTGATCCTGCTGCAGGGGGCCGGTAATCCCGCCGTCGTCTTCGGCGCCTTCGGCCTCTATCTCTTCGGGTTCACCTATCTGTACGTCGGGATCATCCAATGGACAGGCGTGAGCGGAGAAGGACTGGGATGGTTCTCGCTGTTCGTCGTGATCGTCGCGGTCGTCGTGGGGATCCTGCAGTTCGTAGCGGTCGGAGACCCGGTCTTCGGCGCCATCTGGCTGGTCTGGGCCGTGCTGTGGTTCATGTTCTTCCTCCTCCTCGCACTCGGCAGATCGGACATCCAGAAGGCCACGGGATGGTTCACGATCTTCGTGTCGTTCCTCACGGGCACCATTCCGGCATTGTTCATTCTCTCGGGCTACTTCCAGACCGACGCGCTCCTCGGGGGCGTGGTGGCAGCGCTCGGCGTGCTCGCCCTGATCGTCGCGCTCATCCTCGGGCGGAACAGATCCAGCGCGGACGCCGACAGCGTCCGCGTGGGCGACGCGACCAGATAGATCATCTCCCGGCTGGAGGAGCCACATGCCCACGTACACCTTTCGCTGTCGCGAGGGCGACGTCTTCGAAGAGCGACACAGCATGGCCGAGGTCCCGGCGAACGCCATGTGCCCGCAGTGCGCGCAGCCTGCGGTGCGGCTTCCGAGTGCACCGCACCTGAGCGCCGCAGGCAGCTCCGCATACGGTCTCATCGACCGCAGCGCGCGCAGCGCGCACGAGCCGGAGGTGGTCCGCGGCGGTCTCCCCGGCGCCCCCCGTCGTTCGGGAGGTGGATACACCTCCAACCCGCTGCATCGCAAGCTTCCGAGGCCGTAGGCGACCCCGGCGGATCACCAGACAAGGAGAAAGCAATGCCTGACGTCATCTTCCCGCTGGACTCGACGAAGAAGTTCGAGGACCAGGAGAAAATCGGCCACAACAGGTGGCATCCGGAGATCCCGCCGGTGGCCACGGTCAAGCCGGGGGACTCGTTCCGCGTCGACTGCCGAGAGTGGTTCGACGGCGCCATCGTCAACGACGACTCAGCGGACGACATCCTCAATGCTCCGCTGCTGACCGTGCACAAGTTGAGCGGGCCGTTCGCCGTGGAGGGCGCGAAACCGGGAGACCTGCTCGTCGTCGACATCCTCGACGTCGGCCCCATCCCGCAGGAGGATTCCGGCCCGCTCGCGGGGCAGGGGTGGGGATACACGGGGATCTTCTCCCGGAACAACGGTGGGGGCTTCCTGGTCGATCAGTTCCCCGACGCGTACAAGGCGATCTGGGACTTCTCCGGCCAGACGGCGACCTCGCGGCACATCCCGGGCGTCTCTTTCACCGGACTCATCCACCCAGGGCTCATGGGAACCGCGCCCTCCGCCGAGCTGCTTGCGAAGTGGAACAAGCGTGAGCGGGACCTGATCGCCACCGACCCGGACCGCGTGCCTCCGCTGGCGCTTCCTCCGGAACCCCGAGAAGCGGTACTCGGTGGAGTGCCCGCATCCGACGTCGATCGCGTCGCCGGTGAGGCTGCCCGTACCGCGCCGCCGCGCGAGAACGGCGGCAACCAAGACATCAAGAACCTGTCCAAGGGCACGCGGATCTTCTACCCGGTCTTCGTCGATGGCGCGAACCTGTCTGTCGGCGACCTCCACTTCTCGCAGGGCGACGGGGAGATCACCTTCTGTGGCGCAATCGAGATGGGCGGGTTCATCGACCTGCGAGTCGAGATCATCCGGGGAGGAATGGATACCTACGGGGTGCAGGAGAACGCCATCTTCATGCCCGGCAACGTCGACCCGCGGTTCAGCGAATGGCTCGCATTCTCGGGGACCTCGGTGACCCTGGACGGCGAGCAGCGGTACCTCGACTCGCACCTGTCGTACCAGCGCGCGTGCCTGCACGCGATCGACTACCTCACGAAGTTCGGATACAGCCCCGAACAGGCCTATCTGCTCCTGGGCGCCGCACCCATCGAAGGCAGGCTCTCGGGCGTGGTGGATATTCCCAACTCGTGCTCGACGGTGTACCTGCCGACTTCGATCTTCGACTTCGACGTTCGGCCCTCGTCCGCGGGACCGACGCAGATCGACCCGGGGATCGGGGCCCCGCGCTCGGCGAACAGAAGCTGACACACACCGACAGGCGCGCAAGGGGAGCGCTCCTGTCACCACCGCGCACGCGAGCGGCGCGTCACTCTTCGGCTGACGCGCCGCCCGCGGAAGCGAAACTCTGGTGTTCATAGGCGGGGGAGGACGGACAACATGGCAGGCACGACGCGAGGTGGCGAGGACACCGGCGACCGCGTCCGCGTGACCGCTCCGATGAAATGGGCGGCGGGTATCCCTGGTGTCACCCACTCGGTCGTTCCGGCGCTCACCGGCATGGGCGTGGGACGGACGGTCAAGCTCCTCACGAAGATGAACCAGAAGGATGGCTTCGACTGCATGAGCTGCGCGTGGCCCGATCCCGACCACCGCAAGGTCGCTGAATTCTGCGAGAACGGCGCCAAAGCGGTCACCTGGGAGGCGACGCCGCTCGCCGTGCCGACCCAGTTCTGGGCATCGCATTCGATTCTTCAGCTGCGTGCCAAGAGCGAGTACTGGCTGGGTCAGCAAGGCCGGCTGGTTGAGCCGGTCTACAAGGCGAAAGGTGACGCACACTATCGGCCGATCAGCTGGGATGCGGCGTTCACGGTGATCGCCGATCGGCTGAACGCCCTGTCATCGCCGAACGAAGCGGCGTTCTACACCAGCGGGCGCGCCTCGAACGAGACCGCATTCGTGTACCAGCTGTTTGCGCGCGCCTTCGGCACCAACAACCTTCCGGACTGTTCGAACATGTGCCACGAGTCGTCCGGACTGGCCATGGAGGAAGCGATCGGGGTCGGGAAAGCGACGATCGGCTACGACGACTTCGAGAAGTCCGACCTGATCATCGTCATGGGGCAGAATCCGGGCACGAATCATCCGCGCATGCTGACCGCACTGGAGGACGCCAAGCGAGCCGGCGCCTCGATCGTGGCCATCAATCCGCTGCGGGAGGCCGGGCTCCTGCGTTACAAGAACCCGCAAACCGTGCGGGGGATCGTGGGCAAGGGCACGCAACTGGCCGACCTGTATCTGCAGGTCCGCCTCGGCGGCGACATGGCGCTGTTGCAGGCGGTGTCGAGGCGTGTCTTCGCCGCAGAGAAGGCGGCGCCGGGAACGGTACTCGACCGCGCTTTCCTGGACCGCCACTGTCAAGGGCTCGATGAGTTCGAACGCCACCTCGACGACCTCGATGAGTCGGCCGTCCTGGAGGCAACCGGACTGACCGCTGCCGAGATCGATGACCTTGCGGCCAGGTACATGGCCGCGGACAACGTGATCATCACCTGGGCGATGGGCCTCACCCAGCACAAGAAGGCAGTCCCCACGATCAAGGAGATCATGAACCTGTTGCTGCTGCGCGGCAACATCGGCAAGCCGGGCGCCGGTGCAGCGCCGATCCGCGGTCACAGCAACGTGCAGGGTGATCGCACGATGGGGGTCTGGGAGAAGATGCCCGACGCGTTCCTCGACGCCCTCGAAGCCGAGTTCGGTTTCTCCCCTCCGCGCGAGCACGGGCATGACAGCGTGCAGGCGATCCGGGCGATGCGCGACGGGCGGGTCAAGGTCTGGTTCGCGATGGGCGGCAATCTGGCTGCTGCGGTCTCGGATTCGGCGACGGCCGAGGAAGCGATGACCCGCACGGCGCTGACGGTGCAGGTGTCGACCAAGCTAAACCGATCACACACGGTCGTCGGCGAGGAGGCGCTCATCCTGCCGACGCTGGGTCGTAGCGAAATCGACCGACAGGACAGCGGCGAACAGTTCGTATCGGTCGAGGACACCGTCTGCGCCGTCCGGCCCTCACGCGGCCAAGTCGAACCGATCGCTCCCGGCCTTCTCTCGGAGGTCGCCATCGTCTCGCGGCTGGCACGCGAGGTTCTCGGCGATACGATCCCCGTCGACTGGGCGGCATTCGAGCGAGACTATGACACCATCCGGGAACACATCGCTCGAGTCGTACCAGGCTGCGAGGGCTATAACCAGCGAGTCCGGCAGCCGGGCGGTTTCGTCCTCGCCCATGGGCCGCGCGACTCCCGGACCTTCCCGACGCCGACCCGCAAGGCGATGATCACGGTCAATGAACTCGAGCACGTGGAATGTCCGCCTGGTCGTCTGCTCTTGCAGACGATCCGGTCCCATGACCAGTTCAACACCACGATCTATGGCTTGAATGACCGCTACCGAGGGATCAAGAACGGTCGCGCCGTGATTCTCGTCAACCCTGACGACCTGAGCGCGCTGGGGCTGGTCGACGGCCAGCAGGTGGACGTGTTCAGCGAATTCCCCGGCGACGCGGACCGCGAGCTCCGTGGGCTCCGCGCCGTCGCATATCCCACGGCACCGGGGTGTGCTGCCGCCTACTTCCCCGAGGCGAATGTCTTGGTTCCGCTGGAGAGCACCGCCGAGGGCAGCAACACCCCGGTGTCGAAGTCGGTGGTGATCAGGATCGAGCCGCACACAGAGCGTCTCGTTGCGGGATGACTCGTGTGCTAAGACGTGGTCTCGCGGGCGAGCTCCGCGGCGAACGCATCGACGTCGCCTTCGGTGGTGTCGAACGAGCACACCCAGCGCACCTCGTTCGTCCGCCTGTCCCAGTCGTAGAAGCGGAAGCTCTCGCGAAGCCGGTCGGCGACCCCCGGGGGCAGCGTCGCGAAGAGCGCGTTCGCCTGCGTCGGCTGGGTGAAGACGACCCCGCGTATCGAGCCGTCGGCGGTGCCCGTCTCGACCGCCGCGCGAAGCCGCGCCGCCATCGTGTTCGCGTGCGTCGCATTGCGCAGCCACAGGTCGCCCTCCAGGAGGGCCAACAGCTGGGCCGAGACGAACCGCATCTTCGACGACAGCTGCATGTCGAGCTTGCGCAGGTAGCGCAGCCCCTCCGACGCAGCCGGGTCGATCACGATGATCGCCTCGGCGATCATCGCGCCGTTCTTCGTGCCGCCGTAGCTCAGCACGTCGACGCCGGCGTCGGTGGTGAGCGCGCGCAGCGGAACGCCGAGGGATGCCGCGGCGTTCGACAGCCGCGCGCCGTCCATGTGCAGGCGTATGCCCCGCTCGTGAACGTGGTCGGCGATCGCGCGCACCTCCGCGGGGGTGTAGACCGTGCCGAGCTCGGTCGACTGCGTGATCGACACGACCAGCGGCTGGGCGCGGTGCTCGTCACCCCACCCCCACGCCTCGCGATCGATCAGCTCGGGGGTGAGCTTCCCGTCATCCGTCGGCACCGCCAGCAGCTTGATGCCCGCGACCCGCTCGGGCGCCCCGCCCTCGTCGACGTTGATGTGCGCCGAGGAGGCCGTGACGACGGCGCCCCACCGCGGCAGCATCGACTGCAGCCCGACGACGTTCGCGCCCGTGCCGTTGAAGACGGGGAACGCCAGGGCCCCGTCGCCGAAGTGCCCCCGCAACACCTCCTGCAGCCGCCGGGTGTAGGCGTCCTCGCCGTAGGCGACCTGGTGCCCGTCGTTGGCCGCGGCGATGGCGGCGAGCACCTCGGGGTGGATGCCGGAGTAGTTGTCGGAGGCGAATCCGCGCACGGCGCCGTCGTGGAGGGGGGTCACCCCCACAGCCTACGAGGCAGCCGCGCGCGGATCGCGGGGCGGGTTTCAGGCCCGGATGCCGCGCGTCGAGGCGATGACGGGGCGCAGCTTGTGCTCGAGGGCCTCGTAGAACATCGACAGCGGGAACTCGTCCTCGAGCACGGCGTCGGTGTAGCCCCTAGGCGGGCCGGCGAGCACCGCGGGCGGCAGGCCCGCGGCCCACGCCGACGCCGGATGAGGGGTGAGAACGCCGCGGATGAGCTCGTACGCCGCGAGCCAGTGGGCGACCTTCGGGCGGTCGATCGAGCGCCAGTAGAGCTCGTCGATCGCGTCGCCCAGGGCGACGACCGCGGCGGGCGCGTCGTCCCAGTCGACGCGGAGGGCCGTGTCCGTCCAGTGCAGCACGCCGCGCTGGTGCAGCCACGCGAACAGCAGCTGGCCGCCGAGCCCGTCGTAGTTGCGCACGCGGGACCCCGTGAGGGCGAAGCGGAAGATGCGATCGAACACGACGGCGTACTGCACGAGCCGCGCTTTCTCCCGCGTCTCCTCCTCGAGGTCCGAGCGCTCCGCGTGAGCGCTCAGGCGGCGCTCGATGTCCACGCACTCCCGATACGCCGTCAGGTCGCACCGCAGCTCCTCGAGCGAGTAGAGGAAGTACGGCATCCGCTGCTTGATCATGAACGGGTCGAAGGGCAGGTCGCCTCGCATGTGGGTGCGGTCGTGGATGAGGTCCCACATCACGAAGGTCTGCTCGGCGAGGTGCTGGTCATCCAGCATCCGCTGCGCATCCGCCGGCATCGCCAGCTTCGTCACCTCGGCCGCCGCCGCGACCACCCGCCGGTATCGGGCGGCCTCCCTGTCCTGGAAGATCGCCCCCCACGTGAACTCCGGCACCTCGCGCACGGCCACCGTCTCGGGGAACAGCACGGCGGAGTCGGTGTCGTACCCCGCCGTGAAGTCCACGAGCCGCAGCGAGACGAACAGCCGGTTGCCGTAGTCCCCGGCCTCGAGCGCGGCGATCGCCTCGGGCCAAATCGTCTCGACGAGCACGGCCTCCAGCAGCCGCTCGCGCGAGCCGTTCTGGGTGTACATCGGGAAGACCACGAGGTGGCGGAGCCCGTCGATGCGGTGCCGCTCGGGGTGGAAGGCGACGAGGGCGTCCAGGAAGTCGGGCACCCCGAAGCCCCCCTCGGCCCAGCGTCGCAGATCCGCTCCGCATGCCGCGAGATAGGACGCGTCATGCGGGAACCGGGGAGCGAGCTCGGCGATCGCGGCGCGGATGCGCGTCGCGTGGGCGCGCGCGACATCGTGATCGCGGGGGTCCGGTACCGACCCGTCCGGCGCCTGCAGGCCCTGCAGGGCCGAGACGGCCTCCCGCAGGCCGAGCCAGCTCTCCGAGCGCTCGACGCCCGCCGCGAGGGCGACGGCCGCGGCATCCGGCGCGGAGTCCTCGACGACCTCGGGTTCGCCGACGATCGCCTTCAGGACACCGGGGGTGGGGTGCGTCGGGCTGACGGACATGGGAACCTCCTTTTCGTCGAGGCTCGGGCGCCCACCCCGCCGGCGGGCGCGATGGCATCAGCGTACGACCGCCTCCGCCGGAATACATCGCGCGGTGGATTCCCGCCCGCCCACCACGGGCTCCGTCTCGTGAGGGTATGGTCGCTGCAATGAGCATCGACCTTCCCACGTCCCCCGACGGTGCGGGCGTGCTCTTGCTCACCAACCGATCGGCCGGAACCGCCGTCGTGCGCGCCGACCCGCTTCCGGGCATCCGCGAGCGCCTGCCCGCCGCGCGCATCCACGCGCTCACCGGCGACGACACCCCCGGCGGCGTGCTCGCGGCCGCGCTCGCCGGAGCCGAGCCGCCCCGCGTGCTCGGCGTCCTCGGCGGCGACGGGTCGGTGGCCTCGGCGGCGCAGGCGGCCCGCGATGCCGGGCTGCCACTGCTCGTGCTGCCTGGCGGCACCTTCAACCACTTCGCGCGGGCCCTCGGCATCGACACCCCCGACGCGGCGCTCGACGCGTTCGTCGCCGGGCGCGGTGTGCGGGTCGGCGTCGCGGTCCTCGACGCGGGTGAGGGCGAGATGACGGTGCTCAACACGGGCGCCCTCGGCATCTATCCCGACTTCGTCGCGCAGCGCGACCGGCTGCGCGGTCGCCTCGGGAAGTGGGTCGCCGGCGTCGTCGCGGCCGTGCGGGTGCTGCGCCGCGCCGACCCGCTGGAGGTCGAGATCGACGGGCGGCGGATGCGGGTGTGGTCGGTGTTCGTGGGGGTGGGCCGCAACTCGCCCGAGCGCATCGCGACGATGCAGCGCTGGCTCGTCGACGACGACGTGCTCGATGTGCGGATCGTGCACGCCCGGGGCCCGCGCGTGCGGGCGATGGCGTCGCTCGCCTTCGGGCGCCGTACGGTGTCGGTGCTCCGGGCGCTGCGGCTCATGCCGCGCGCCACCGACATCGAGCGCGTCCTGACCCCTCGCATCGAGATCGCGCTCCGCGCGGACGTCGCCCGCGGCATCCCGCCCTTCGTGCACGACGGCGAGGTCGAGACCGTCGCGACGGCCCGGACGGGCGGCGAGGGGCCCCGGCTCTCCGTGCGCGTGGAGATGCTGCCGGGGTCGCTCGACGTCTACCGCTGAGCGGGAGACGTCATGCTCGGGAGGCGCCGGATGCCGGACCTGCGGGGCTGCGTCCGCTCAGCCGGCGTCGGGCTCGGGCGGGTCGTAGGCCCACGAGGGGGCGAGCCCGCGGATGCGGGCCGCACGCCACTGCCAGAGGGCCCACAGCCCGGGCCACAGGACGGGCGCCGCGGCCCCTCCGATCACGAGACGCTCGCGCCAGAGGGTGCGTGCGGGGTCGCCGGGCGCGGGGGAGACCGCCATCTGGTGGTCCCACACATCCAGCGCGGCGAGAGGCCCCGTCAGCGGGATGCCGCTGTCGCGGAGGATGCGCACACGCCCGTCCCGCTCGGTCGCCGTCCGGTCGCTGAGGTGGAGGAACTGCCGGCCGGCGGGTAGTCCCGCCACCTCCAGCTGGACGGCGGCGTCGGTGCCCGGTTCCCACCGCGTCGGCAGCGGGGTCGGAGCCAGGGGGCGCATCGTGAGGAGCGGACCATACAGCTCCGCCACGGCGGCGGGCGAGTGCAGGGCGCGCCACGCGGCATCCGCATCGCAGTCGATCACGTGCTTGAGCAGAATGCGCATGCCCGCAGTCTCTCATCCGCGTCGGCTCGGATTGTCCGCCTCCGTGGCGTCGCCGTAGGCTCTCGGGGTGACCTCGAGCCCCGCGCCCCGCCCACACGACCAGTCGACGTACCAGGTGCGTCTCGAGTGGGGCCCCGCGGGCCTGGCCCGCCTCGCGCCGTCCGACGTCGTCGTCGTCGTCGACGTGCTCGACTCCTCGACGAGGGCGGTCGAGGCCGCCGCGGCCGGCGAGGAGATCCTGCTCGATCGCCTCGACCCCGTGGTCGGCGAGATCGCGCGCGTCGCAGGGCCCGACGCGATCGTTCTCGCGGCCGGCCTGGTGAACGCCCGGGCGGTCGCGGAGGCCGTCCTCGCCGAGCAGACCCGCCGCGCGGGCCGCACGAGCGTCGCGATCATCGCCGCGGGCGAGCTCGTCGCGCCGGATGCCGCGGACCTCGTGCACCCGGCGGTCGAGGACCAGCTCGGGGCCGGGGCCGTCGTGGCGGCGCTCGGCGACCTCGGGATCGACCACACCTCTCCCGACGCGGCCGTCGCGGCGGAGGGCTTCCGGGCGCTGCGCGGAGCCGTGCGGCACCTGCTCACGGCGAGCGGATCGGGTCGCGCAATGGCCGCACGAGGCGAGCGCGACGCGGTCGCGGGCGCCGCCGTCCACGACAGCGCCGGCGTCGTGCCTGTGCTCCGCGACGGCGGATTCCGGCCGCTCTGAGCCGGCGGGGCCGCCGCGACGGCGAGACGGCGCCGGTCAGCGGGGCGTCAGGGCGGCGAGCCTCTCGGCGGGGGTGATCTCGCGGCGCTGCCAGACGAAGAGGTGGCGCTCGTCGAAGCGGCGCGCGCACTGCGCGCAGGAGGCGGGTCGCGTCGGGCGCCGGTGCCGGTAGGCGAGGTGGCCCGCCGGACAGGTGCCCACCCACGGAGCGAGCTCGGTGGCCGTCTCGCCGTGATGCGTCGTGCCCCCGGTGTAGCCCAGTTCGCGCGCGATGCGCTTCCACGTGCGACCGTGCCCCGCGGCGGGGCCCGCGAGGGCGTGCGCCACCTCGTGCAGCAGCGTCTGGTGGTTCGTCTCGTCGTCGTACCGCGCCGTGAGGTACCGCGACACGCTGATGCGGTGTCGCGTGTAGTCGCACAGGCCGGCGCGGCGCTTGGCGTTGTCGAAAGCGAACGACCACGTCTCGTCGAGGTGGAGCGCGATGAGGGCTTCGGCCCACACGCGCACGCGCTGCAGATCGGACATGGCGTGAGGGTAGAGCGTGCCTACGACACGCGGGTCAGCTGGCGACGACGTCGCGGGTGCGGCGTCGGTCGGCGGCATCCACCGCGAGCAGCGTCGATTCCAGCTCTGCGTCGGAGGCTCCCGACTCCTGCCGCAGGAAGAGAGCCCGTTTGAAGTCGCGGCGGGCGAGATCGAAGGCGCCGGCCTCGTAGTGGACCTTGCCCCGGTGCTGGGCCGCGAAGGCGGCGATCGAGGCCCATCCCTGGCCCTCGGCCTCCTCGGCGCACGTGTCGAGCTCGTGAGCCGCGGCGGCGAACGCGCCGCGGCGCTGCAGCACCGTCGCGTGGAGGATGCGCGCTCGCAGGAGGTCCTTGCGGGTGCCGGCCATGCGGGCCACGCGGACGGACTCCTCCGAGACGACGAGCGCGTCGTCGAGCCGTTCGAGCACCTTCAGCAGCCAGACCCGCTCCAGGAGGGAGGGCAGACTGCGCTTGTCTCCGAGCTCGTCCAGGCGTGCCAGGCATTCGGCGGGATCGATGATCTCGCGAAGAGTCTCGGGATCGTACCCGTGGATGTAGCTCACCGTGACCTCCTCACTCGCCCCGGACCCGAACCGGCCGGCGTGCCCTGACAGTCTGCAACGAGGACCGTGCGTCCCCGTGCCTGGCGCGCCGCGATCATCGGAACAGCGACGAGGACGGGCGCGGGGATGCCTCGGCATCCGCATCGTGCACGACGCGCGCCCCCGCGACGAACGCGTCGAGCTCCGCCCCCGCGGCCACCTTGGCGGGGTGGGGTCCCGCCGCCATGAGTCGCGGCAGCCACTCGGTGGGCAGCGGCGACGACGACGCCGCGATCACGAGGTTCCCGAAACGGCGCCCCTTCAGCACCTGCACCTCCGCGAGCACGATGACGTGCGGGAGGGCGCCCCGCACGGTCGCCACCTGTCCTCGGGCGAACCGCAGCCCGGCGCCGTCGGCGACGTTGACCAGGAGCACGCCGTCGTCGGCGAGGAGCGCCAGCGCGGCGTCGTAGAACTCCGCCGAGGTCAGGTGGGCGGGGGTCTGCGATCCCGCGAACACGTCGGAGACGAGCAGGTCGACCTGGCCGCGAAGGCCCGCGGGCAGGTTCCCGAGCACGGTACGGGCGTCGCCGATGCGGGTGCGGATCGAGGCCCCGGCGGGAAGGGGGAGGTGCTCTCGCACGAGGTCGATGAGGGGCTGCTCCAGCTCGATCACCTGCTGCCGGGACCCGGGGCGGGTGTGTGCGATGTAGCGCGGCAGCGTCATGGCGCCCGCGCCCAGGTGCACCGCGGTGAGCGGCTGCCCCGGCATCCGCAGCCGGTCGATCACGGCGGCCATCCGCCCGATGTACTCGAAGTGCAGGTGCGTGGGGTCGTCGAGATCGACGTGCGACTGGGGTGTGCCGTCGACCTCGAGTTCGTGCCCCGAGGTGTACGGCGAGGGCACGATGCGCGCCAGGGTCCCGTCGCCCAGGCGCGCCTGGGGCGGCTCGGCGGCATCGCCCCGGCGGGTTCTGGCCATGTGCACCACCGTACCGACAGCCCCGGGGCTAGCGTGGGGGCGTGGCCGTCATCGATCTCAACGCCGACCTGGGCGAGACCGTCGACGGCGTCGCCACGGCCGACGACGCGGCGATGTTCGAGGTCGTCTCGAGCGCGAGCATCGCGTGCGGCGGACACGCGGGCGACGACCGCTCGATGGCGGATGCCGCGCGGCGCGCCCGCGAGCGCGGCGTCGCCGTCGGTGCGCACCCGTCCTACCCCGACCGGGCCGGCTTCGGCCGGCGGGCCGTGTCCCTCCCGCCCGGCGAGCTGCGTGCGAGCGTCGCGGGTCAGCTCGCGGCGCTGCGGCGCGCGGGCGCCGACATCCGCTACGTCAAGCCGCACGGCGCGCTCTACCACGCCGTCACGGTCGATGCGGGCCAGGCGGACGCCGTCGTGGCGGTCGTCGCCGAGCTCTCGGAAAGGGTTGGCAGCCCGCTGCCGATCCTCGGGCTCGACGGCGCCATCGCGCGGGCGGCCGAGCGCGCCGGGCTCCCCTTCGTCCGCGAGGCGTTCCTGGATCGCGGCTATCGCCCCGACGGCACCCTCGTGCCGCGCGGACAGCGGGGCGACCTGCTGCACGACTCCGCCCTCGTCGCGCGGCGCGCCGTCAGGCTCGCCCTCGACGGCGTCGTCGAGGCGGAGGACGGCGGCGAGGTCGTCGCCGGCGCGGCATCCCTGTGCCTTCACGGCGACACGCCCGCCGCGGTCGAGATGGCCCGTGCCGTGAGGGCGGCGCTGGATGCCGCGGGGGTCGAGGTGCGCGCGCCGTGGTGAGCCCCGACGCCGGTCGCGGTGCGGTGGGCGCCGCGGGCGGGGCGCCCGTGCTCCGGCTGCTGCCGATGGGGGACCGCGCCGTGCTCGCCGAGGTCGCCGGGCTTGCGGAGGCGACGGCGCTGCGCGAGGCGCTCGCGGGGTCGGCGCCCCGCGGCGTCGTCGATATCGTGCCCGCGGCGCGCACCGTGCTGGTGCAGTTCGACCCCGGGGTGCTCCCCGTCGCCGCGGCGCGGGCATGGATCCGCGCCGCGCACGACGAAGGGGGCTCCGCGTCACCGGGACCGGCCGTCGGCGTCGAGCTTCCCATCGTGTACGACGGGCCCGACCTCGACGAGACCGCGCGGATGCTGGGGATGGGCGCCGAGGCGCTCGCCGCGCGGCACGCGGGCGCAGCGTGGACCGTCGCCTTCGGCGGCTTCGCGCCCGGCTTCGCCTACCTCGTCGCGCCCGACTGGTCCTTCGAGGTGCCCCGCCTCGAGGCGCCCCGCACCCGTGTGCCGCCGGGCGCCGTGGGTCTGGCGGGCGAGTTCACCGGCGCCTACCCCCGGGCCACCCCCGGCGGCTGGCGCCTGATCGGCACGACCGGCGCGGTGCTGTTCGACCCCGTCCGGGAAAGGCCCGCACTGCTCGCTCCCGGCACGCGGGTCACGTGGCGACCCGGTCGTGCGCGCTCGGCCGCGGCCGCGGCCCCGATGCCCCCCGCGGACCGGGGCGCGGGGGGCATCGAGGTCCTCGAACCGGGGCTGCTGGCGACCGTGCAGGATCTGGGGCGTCCCGGCCACGCGGCGGTCGGCGTGGCCGTCTCCGGTGCGCTCGACCGCGCGGCGCTGCGCCTGGGGAACCGGCTGGTCGGCAATCGCGAAACCGCCGCGGGCATCGAGATCACCCTCGGCGGGTTCCGGGCCCGCGCCCGCTCGGACCAGTGGATCGCGATCACCGGCGCGGCGCCCGCCGTCACGATCGACGGGGTGGCCGTCGACGCGCAGCGCGCCCTGCTCTGGCCGGCGGGGACCGAGCTGCGCCTGGGCTGGGCGCAGCACGGCGCCCGCGCGTACGCGGCGGTGCGGGGCGGCATCCGGGCGCCCGTCGTCGCGGGGTCGCGGGCGACCGATCGACTCGCGGGGATCGGGCTGCCGCACCTCGCGGCGGGCGATGCGCTCGAGGCGGGCGAGGATGCCGCGGGCCCCGTGCCGCCCGTCGACGTGGTGCCGTGGAGCGTGCCGCCCGACATCCTCGAGATCGAGCTCGCGGAGGGGCCGCGCGCCGACTGGTTCTCCCCCGACGCGCTGCGACTGCTCTTCGACGCATCCTGGCGCGTGGGCGCCGAGGCCGATCGTGTCGGCATCCGGCTCGAGGGTCCTCCGATCGAGCGCCTCCGCGGCGGGGAGCTGCCGAGCGAGCCGATGGTGCCCGGCGCCATCCAGGTGCCGCCGTCCGGCCAGCCCACCGTCCTCCTCGCCGACGGACCGGTCACGGGCGGATACCCGGTCATCGCGGTCGTCGCCGCGGCATCCCTCGACGCCGTCGGGCAGGCGCGGCCGGGCACGCTCCTGCGCTTCCGGCACGCGCGGCGGGCGCCCTGACCGGCGTCAGGTGCGTGCCTCGGCACGCCACGCACTGATCGTCGCCGCGGCTTCCGTGTCCGGCACGCCGGCGAGGGCGTACTCGGCCGCCTCGAGGACGCCGTACTCGCGTCCGCGGTCGATCGCCGCCTGCAGCGCCGCGGCGTGGGGACCGTGCTCGAATATCACGGGGGCCAGGCGCAGCCCCGCGATGGCCGCGCGCGCAGCCCGGCGCTCGGCTTCGAGTTCGCGCAGCGTCGAGGAGACGAAGATCCGAAGCCGCTGGTCCGGTGTGCGGATCGCACGCGTCGGTGCACCGTTCCCCGCGGTCATGCGGTTCATTGTGGCCCCGAGGGGCCCTCGCGTCCAGAGACGGAGGACTCGGGGGTGGGCGAGCTCGGGCGCGTTTATACCGTAGGAACGAAAACCCGTCAAGGATCACGCTGGACACAGCGCGGCAATCGACGTATAGTGGCTGTTTGCGCTCCTAGGTTCCCCCTGCCTTCATATGGTGGTCGGCTGGTTCTGTGCGCCCCCCGCGTGAGCGGCGTGCGGCGACAGGATATCGGGGAAAGACGAGCAATCCACCCACGACAAGGAATCTAGCGGCCCCTCACCGGGCCCATGGAGGTTATCCCCTTGGCTGCTGCGCGCAACGCATCCACCACCCCCACCAAGAACGGACGCGGAGCTTCGCGTCTCTCGTTCGCCAAGATCTCCGACACGCTGACGGTCCCCGACCTGCTGGCACTGCAGACCGAGTCGTTCGACTGGCTCGTCGGCAACGAGGCGTGGCAGACGCGCCTGGCCGAGGCGCAGGCCGCCGGTCGCACCGACATCGCACTCAAGAGCGGACTCGAGGAGATCTTCGAGGAGATCTCGCCGATCGAGGACCTCTCGGAGACGATGCAGCTGTCGTTCACGAACCCCTACCTCGAGCCCGAGAAGTACTCGATCGAGGAGTGCAAGGAGCGGGGCAAGACCTACGCCGCACCGCTGTACGTCGAGGCCGAGTTCATGAACCACCAGACCGGTGAGATCAAGACGCAGACGGTCTTCATGGGCGACTTCCCGCTCCAGACCGACAAGGGCACGTTCATCATCAACGGCACCGAGCGCGTCGTCGTCTCGCAGCTCGTGCGCTCGCCCGGTGTGTACTTCGACAAGACGCCCGACAAGACGAGTGACAAGGACATCGTCTCGGCGCGCATCATCCCGAGCCGCGGCGCGTGGCTCGAGTTCGAGGTCGACAAGCGCGACCAGGTCGGCGTGCGCATCGACCGCAAGCGCAAGCAGTCGGTGACCGTCTTCCTCAAGGCGCTGGGCCTGACCAGCGAGGACATCCTGAACGAGTTCGCCGGCTTCGACTCGATCGAGGAGACGCTGTCGAAGGACACGATCCTCACGAAGGAAGACGCGCTCCGCGACATCTACCGCAAGCTCCGTCCGGGCGAGCAGGTCGCCGCCGAGGCCGCCCGCGCGCTGCTGGACAACTTCTACTTCAACCCGAAGCGCTACGACCTGGCCAAGGTCGGTCGGTACAAGATCAACCAGAAGCTCGGTCTCGACACGGCCCTGTCGGACTCGGTGCTCACCGTCGACGACATCGTCGCGACGATCAAGTATCTCGTCCGTCTGCACCGCGGCGACGCGACCTTCGAGGGGATCCGCGGCGGCAAGACCGCCGAGATCCGCCTCGACGTCGACGACATCGACAACTTCGGCAACCGCCGCATCCGCGCCGTCGGAGAGCTCATCCAGAACCAGGTCCGCACGGGTCTCTCGCGCATGGAGCGCGTCGTGCGCGAGCGCATGACGACGCAGGACATCGAGGCCATCACGCCCCAGACCCTGATCAACGTGCGCCCCGTCGTCGCCGCGATCAAGGAGTTCTTCGGAACGAGCCAGCTGTCGCAGTTCATGGACCAGAACAACCCGCTCGCGGGCCTGACCCACAAGCGCCGCCTCTCGGCGCTCGGTCCCGGCGGTCTGTCCCGTGAGCGCGCCGGCGTCGAGGTCCGCGACGTCCACCCGTCGCACTACGGCCGCATGTGCCCGATCGAGACGCCGGAAGGCCCGAACATCGGTCTGATCGGCTCGCTCGCCTCGTTCGCCCGGATCAACGCGTTCGGCTTCATCGAGACGCCGTACCGTCGCGTGGTCGACGGCCGCGTCACCGACGACATCGACTACCTCACCGCCAGCGAGGAGAACGACTTCATCGTCGCCCAGGCCAACGCGCCCCTGAAGGCCGACGGCCACTTCGTCGAGGAGCGCGTCCTCGCCCGCCGCGGCAAGGGCGGCGAGGTCGACCTCTTCCACCCCGAGGAGATCGGGTACATGGATGTCTCGCCGCGCCAGATGGTGTCGGTCGCGACCTCGCTCGTGCCCTTCCTCGAGCACGACGACGCGCAGCGCGCGCTCATGGGCGCCAACATGCAGCGTCAGGCCGTGCCGCTGTTGCGCAGCGACTCGCCGTTCGTGGGCACCGGTATGGAGGGCTACGCGGCCGTCGACGCCGGCGACGTCATCACGGCGCAGAAGGCCGGCGTCGTGATGGAGGTCTCCGCCGACGTCGTGACCGTGCAGCTCGACGAGGGCGGAACGCAGGACTACTACCTGCGCAAGTTCGACCGCTCCAACCAGGGCACCTCCTACAACCAGCGCGTCGTCGTGAGCGCCGGCGAGCGGGTCGAGGTCGGCGAGGTCATCGCCGACGGTCCCGCCACCGAGAACGGCGAGCTGGCCCTCGGCAAGAACCTCCTCGTGGCGTTCATGCCGTGGGAGGGTCACAACTTCGAGGACGCGATCATCCTCAACCAGGATCTGGTGAAGGACGACACCCTCTCCTCGATCCACATCGAGGAGTACGAGGTCGACGCGCGCGACACCAAGCTCGGCAAGGAGGAGATCACCCGTGACCTCCCCAACGTCAGCCCCGACCTGCTGAAGGACCTCGACGAGCGCGGCATCATCCGCATCGGCGCCGAGGTCCGCCCCGGCGACATCCTGGTCGGCAAGGTCACGCCCAAGGGCGAGACCGAGCTCTCGGCCGAGGAGCGACTGCTGCGCGCGATCTTCAACGAGAAGAGCCGCGAGGTCCGCGACACGTCGCTGAAGGTGCCCCACGGTGAGCAGGGCACGATCATCGCGGTCAAGGAGTTCAACGCCGAGGACGGCGACGACGAGCTCGGCTCGGGCGTCAACCGCCGCGTCGTGGTCTACATCGCCCAGAAGCGCAAGATCACCGAGGGCGACAAGCTCGCCGGCCGCCACGGCAACAAGGGTGTCATCGCGAAGATCCTCCCGGTCGAGGACATGCCCTTCCTCCCCGACGGCACGCCGGTCGACGTCGTGCTCAACCCGCTCGGCATCCCGGGCCGGATGAACTTCGGCCAGGTGCTCGAGACCCACCTCGGGTGGATCGCGAAGCAGGGCTGGAAGGTCGAGGGGAACCCGGAGTGGGCGCAGCTGCTGCCCGAGGAGGCCCGTGAGGCAGCCCCCGGCACCAAGGTCGCCACGCCCGTCTTCGACGGCGCGCGCGAGGAGGAGATCCGGGGTCTGCTCGACTCGACCCTCCCCACCCGCGACGGCGACCGCCTCATCGACTCCTCCGGCAAGACGCGCCTGTTCGACGGGCGCTCGGGCGAGCCGTTCCCCGACCCCGTCTCGGTCGGCTACATGTACATCCTGAAGCTGCACCACCTCGTCGACGACAAGATCCACGCACGCTCGACGGGCCCGTACTCGATGATCACGCAGCAGCCGCTGGGTGGTAAGGCGCAGTTCGGCGGCCAGCGCTTCGGTGAGATGGAGGTGTGGGCGCTCGAGGCCTACGGTGCCGCGTACGCGCTGCAGGAGCTCCTCACGATCAAGTCCGACGACATCCTCGGCCGCGTCAAGGTGTACGAGGCGATCGTCAAGGGCGAGAACATCCAGGAGCCCGGCATCCCCGAGTCCTTCAAGGTGCTCATCAAGGAGATGCAGTCGCTCTGCCTGAACGTCGAGGTGCTCTCGGCCGACGGCACGGCGGTCAACCTCCGAGACACCGACGACGACGCCTTCCGCGCCGCCGAGGAGCTCGGCATCAACATCTCCTCCCGGTTCGAGTCCTCGTCGATCGACGAGATCTGAGCCAGGCCCGATAACGAATTCGACTCTTCAGACGCACAGGAGAACTAGTGCTCGACGCAACAACATTCGATGAGCTTCGCATCGGCCTGGCCACCGCCGACGACATCCGTCGTTGGTCTTACGGCGAGGTCAAGAAGCCCGAGACCATCAACTACCGCACGCTCAAGCCCGAAAAGGACGGCCTCTTCGGCGAGCAGATCTTCGGACCCAGCCGTGACTGGGAGTGCTCGTGCGGCAAGTACAAGCGCGTGCGCTTCAAGGGCATCGTCTGCGAGCGCTGCGGCGTGGAGGTCACCAAGTCCTCCGTCCGCCGCGAGCGCATGGGCCACATCGAGCTCGCCGCGCCCGTTACCCACATCTGGTACTTCAAGGGCGTGCCCTCGCGCCTCGGGTACCTGCTCGACATGGCTCCGAAGGACCTCGAGAAGGTCATCTACTTCGCGGCGTACATGGTCATCTCGGTCGACGAGGATGCTCGTCACGCCGACATGCCCCAGCTGGAGAACGAGCTGCGTCTCGAGCTGAAGACGCTCGGCGACCAGCGCGACTCGCGCATCGCCGCCCGCCTCCGCACGCTGGAGGAGGAGCTCGCCTCGCTCGAGGCAGAGGGCGCCAAGGCCGACCAGAAGAAGAAGGTCAAGGACGCCGCCGAGAAGGAGATGGCGCAGACCCGCAAGGGCTTCGACGAGCAGATCGCTCGCCTGGAGCGCGTGTGGGAGGACTTCCGGGGCCTCAAGGTCGGCGACCTCAAGCCCGAGGACGACGTCTTCCAGGAGCTGCAGGACCGCTTCAGCCTCTACTTCGAGGCGCACATGGGCGCCGAGGCGATCCAGAAGCGCCTGCAGGACTTCGACCTGGCCGCCGAGGCCGAGGCGCTGCACCTGCAGATCGCCGAGGGCCGCGGGCAGCGCAAGATCCGTGCGATCAAGCGCCTCAAGGTCGTCAACTCGTTCCTCTCGACGGGCATGAGCCCCGCCGCGATGGTGCTCGACGTCGTTCCGGTCATCCCGCCCGAGCTGCGCCCGATGGTCCAGCTCGACGGCGGCCGGTTCGCCACGAGCGACCTGAACGACCTGTACCGCCGCGTGATCAACCGCAACAACCGCCTCCGTCGCCTGATCGACCTCGGTGCTCCCGAGATCATCGTCAACAACGAGAAGCGGATGCTGCAGGAGGCCGTCGACGCGCTGTTCGACAACGGCCGCCGCGGCCGCCCCGTGACGGGCACCGGAAACCGCGCGCTGAAGTCGCTCTCCGACATGCTCAAGGGCAAGCAGGGACGGTTCCGCCAGAACCTGCTCGGCAAGCGCGTCGACTACTCGGGCCGTTCGGTCATCGTCGTCGGTCCGCAGCTGCAGCTGCACCAGTGCGGTCTGCCCAAGCAGATGGCGCTCGAGCTGTTCAAGCCGTTCGTGATCAAGCGCCTCATCGACCTCGGTCACTCGCAGAACATCAAGGCCGCCAAGCGCGCCGTCGAGCGCACGCGTCCCGAGGTCTGGGACGTGCTCGAGGAGATCATCCGCGAGCGCCCCGTGCTGCTTAACCGTGCACCCACCCTGCACCGCCTGGGCATTCAGGCGTTCGAGCCGCAGCTCGTCGAGGGCAAGGCCATCCAGCTCCACCCGCTGGTCTGCGCCGCCTTCAACGCGGACTTCGACGGCGACCAGATGGCTGTGCACCTTCCGCTGTCGGTCGAGGCTCAGGCCGAGGCCCGCCTGCTCATGCTGGCGTCGAACAACATCCTGAAGCCGTCGGACGGCCGCCCGGTGACCCTGCCCTCGCAGGACATGATCATCGGTCTGCACCACCTCACGACGATCAAGGAGGGCGCCGCGGGCGAGGGTCGTGTGTTCGGCTCGGTCTCCGAGGCGATCATGGCTCGCGAGGAGGGCACCCTCGACCTGCAGGCCAAGGCGCGCATCCGCATCCAGGGGCTGTCGTTCCTCGAGGGCGAGGCCCCCGAGGACTACGACCGCCACGGTCTCGTCGAGGCATCCCTCGGTCAGGCGATCTTCAACGACGCGCTGCCCAAGGGTTACCCCTTCGTGCGGGAGCAGGCCGACAAGGGCAAGCTGTCGCAGATCGTCAACAAGCTCGCCGAGGAGTACCCCGGCGAGGTCGCGGCCACGCTCGACCGCATCAAGGACGCCGGCTTCTACTGGGCCACCCGTTCGGGTGTCACCGTGGCGCTGTCCGACATCCTGACGCCTCCGAACAAGGCCGAGATCGTCTCGAAGTACGAGGCCGCCGCCGCGAAGGTCCAGGACGACTTCGAGATGGGCTTCATCGACGACGGTGCGCGCCGCAAGGAGCTCATCGACATCTGGACCAAGGCCACCGACGAGGTGCAGGTCGCGATGCGCGAGAACTTCCCGGTCGACAACACCATCAACCGCATGGTGTCCTCGGGCGCTCGTGGCAACTGGCTGCAGATCCGGAACATCGCGGGTATGCGAGGCCTGGTGAACAACCCCAAGGGCGAGATCATCCCGCGTCCGATCATCTCCTCGTACCGCGAGGGGCTGTCGGTGGCGGAGTACTTCATCGCCACGCACGGTACCCGCAAGGGTCTCGCCGACACCGCCTTGCGTACCGCCGACTCGGGCTACCTGACCCGTCGCCTGGTGGACGTCTCGCAGGACGTCATCATCCGCGAGACGGACTGCGGCACCGGCAAGGGCCTCGAGTACGTCATCGCGGCCGAGGGTGCCGACGGCGAGCTGATCAAGGACAAGAATGTCGAGAACTCGGTGTTCGCCCGTACCCTGGCGGCCGACGTGGTCGACGCCAAGGGTGAGGTTCTCGCGGATGCCGGCTCCGACGTCGGCGACGTGCTGATCGACCGCCTCGTGGGCGCCGGAGTGACCTCGATCAAGGTGCGCTCCGTGCTCACCTGCGACTCGGCGGTCGGCGTCTGCGCCAAGTGCTACGGACGCTCGCTCGCGACCGGAAAGCTCGTCGACATCGGCGAGGCCGTCGGCATCATCGCGGCCCAGTCGATCGGTGAGCCCGGCACGCAGCTGACGATGCGCACCTTCCACACCGGTGGCTCGGCCTCGGCCGACGACATCACGCAGGGTCTGCCCCGCGTGCAGGAGCTCTTCGAGGCCCGTACCCCCAAGGGTGCGTCGCCCATCGCAGAGGTCGCCGGTCGCGTCACGATCGACGAGACGGAGAAGACCCGCAAGGTCATCATCACTCCCGACGACGGCGACGAGCCCAAGGTGTACCCGGTCCTCAAGCGTGCGACCCTCCTCGTCGAGGACGGTCAGCACGTCGAGGTGGGCGACCCGGTGCAGGTCGGAACGCTCGACCCGAAGGACATCATGCGCGTGCAGGGTGCCCGCGAGGTGCAGAAGTTCCTCGTCGGCGGCGTGCAGGGCGTGTACCGCTCGCAGGGTGTGCCGATCCACGACAAGCACATCGAGGTCATCGTGCGCCAGATGCTGCGCAAGGTCACGGTCGTCGACCACGGCGACACGACCCTGCTGCCCGGTGAGCTGGTCGACTCGCGTCGCTTCATCGACATCAACCGCCAGGCGGTCGCCGAGGGCAAGCGCCCCGCGTCCGGTCGCCCGGAGCTGATGGGCATCACGAAGGCGTCGCTCGCGACCGAGTCGTGGCTGTCGGCCGCGTCCTTCCAGGAGACGACCCGCGTGCTCACGCAGGCCGCCATGGAGGGCAGGAGCGATCCGCTGGTCGGCCTGAAGGAGAACGTGATCATCGGAAAGCTGATCCCGGCCGGTACGGGTCTGGCGAAGTATCGCAACGTCGTGGTCGAGGCCACGGAGGAGGCGAAGTCGGAGCGGTACCCCAACCGGGTGTTCGCGTCGGACGGCGTGTACTCCGAGGCCGACCTCGGGTTCGTCGATTTCGACAGCTTCTCGACGGACGACTTCACGCCCGGCACCTACAACTGATCCACCCGCTTCACCCGAAGGGCCCCGCATCCGTGCGGGGCCCTTCGGCGTTGCACGGCATGGCTCGCGGCGGCCGGCGCGACGCGGGATATGGTTCTGCGCGGACGGGCTTGTCGGAGGTGGAGGAATGGCGCGGATCGGTGGGCGGAGCCTGTGGCTGGCCTGGCCCATCGGGCTCATCGCCTTCGCGGTCGTCGCGGGCCTGGCCTGGCTGGCTTATCCGATGACGCCCGTCGTGGTCGCGTGGGCGCAGGGCGCGGTCGCGGGGACGCTCGGGCCGGGACCCGCCCCCACCGTGTCGGTGCCTCCGGAGTCCCCCGCCGCAGGAGAGGAATCGGGCGGTGCGGGAGAGGCGATCGAGGTCGAGCGCGCCGGCCCTCCCGGCACGTGCGAAGAGCTCTACCCGCCCTCGAACTGGCAGCAGCTGACCTCTTCGGCCGGCCTCGCCCTCCAGGAGGGGGCGACTGCGCCGCAGACGGCGGTGACCGACCTCGCCGACGCGCTGGGCGCGAGCGTGCTCGTCTCGTGCGCATGGACGGATGCGTCGGGGGCCGCCACGGTGACGCTGTCGCGCGTCGCCCCGGTGGCCGCCACGACGGTGGCGGGGGTGCTCGGCGGGGCGGGCTTCGAGTGTCAGCAGGTCACCGACGGGGTGGCGTGCGCCAAGCCCGCCGGAGAGGATGACCGAGCGGAGGAGCACGTCGTGCGCGGCGACCTCTGGCTCGCGACGGTGCGCACCCTTCCCGGGCCGCCGGTGCCGCAGGACGCCATCGAGTCCCGCATCTGGCCGTGATCGGCTGTGACACGCACCCGGCATGCCTGACGGACGCCGGCGCGCCCCCGGGGTAGCCTGACGCGAGCGGGGACAGTCCCCGTGTGAGGAGTGCACCCATGAGCGACGCAGGCAGAGCTCCCGGCGACCCCGTCGAGGAGCCGCGACCCACCGATGACGACGTGGTGGTCCGCGCCAATCAGGGCCTCGCCGACGCCGAAGCCGCGCAGCGGGGCTCCTCTTCCGACGAGGGCTCGACGACCGACGCGCGCGCCGCGCGCGCCGACGGGACGGATGCCGCGGCATCCGCGCACCGCTCCGCCGGCGTCCCCGGTTCGAGCTACACGCCGCCCGCCGCCGACCGCCCCTCCGACGCGGGCGACACGGGGCGATCGGGCGACCTCTCCTACATCGAGGCCGCGTCCGCGCGGTCCGACGCGCCGACCGCCGCGCTCGCCTCCGACGCACCGGCGCGCTCCTCCGAGCGTGCCGCCGTCACCGCCTCCGAACCCGCGTCCGGGGCCGAGCCCGTCGCGGGCGCCGCTTTCGGTGGGCCGCAGCACATCTTCGTGCAGGCTCCCGAACCGCCCCGAGCCCGCGGCAACCGTGCCGCGGCCGGTCTCATCGGTCTGCTGGCCGCCCTCAGCTTCGCGGCGCTGTACCTCGCGTGCGCGCTCGCCTTCGGGCTGCTGGATGGCACTTACACGCTCTCCACCCTCGTCGACGGCGCCCTCTCGGCGCTCCAGTCGTGGTGGCTGTGGACCGCCACCGTGGTGTTCTTCCTCGGCTTCTGGCTGCTGGGCGCAATCATCAACACGGGCCGGTGGGGTCACTGGGTGATCTGGGGCCTTCTCCTGGGCTTCGTCGCGTACGGTGCCCACCTGGTCGGTCAGCTGTTCCAGGCTCCGTTCTGGCAGCTCACGCGCACGGAGGGGGCCGAGCTCATCGAGGCCCAGGTGGTCGCGCCGCTCGCCTTCGCCGCCTTCGTCATCGGGCGTGAGCTCACGATCTGGTACGGCGCATGGATCGCCGCCCGCGGTCGCCGCGTTCGCGAGCTCAACGAGACGGCCCAGCGGGAGTACGAGCGCACGCTCGAAGCCGGCCCGCAGCTGGTCCGCTCCTAGGGTTCGGTACAAGCCCATGACCGACGACGACCGGGGCCCCGCAGGAGCGGACCCCGGTCGTCGCGGTCGGGAACGCGCGATCCTCGCCTTCGCGACGGCCGGGTTCTTCGCGCTCCTCGTCTTCGCGCTGGGCATGGTCTCGCTGCTGACGGGTGAGGCCGTCATCGCCGAACCGGGGCTCGGCCAGGCCCCCGGCATCCTGGGCACCATCCTCGCCGTGGCCGGGTTCGCGGCGGTGACCGCGTGGGCGCTCCCGCGCGGCAGGGCGGGAGCCGGGTCCGCCGTGCTGACGGGTCTCGTGGCGGCCGCCTCCTATTGCGTGGGCGTAGCCGTCGGTGCCACCGTGACGGGGACCGATCCGCTCCGTGCCCTGGGCATCGGGGCGAGCCTGGCGGTGTCATGGGTCGCGGCGGTCATCGTCATCGCGGGCGCGCTCGCGGGGGCCGGAGCCGCGGTCGCCGCCCGCTCCGGACCCGGTGTGCCGCGATGGCCATGGGAGCGCGACGACTAGGATTCCGCACGGATCCCTCGAGCACGCACGCGTGCGGGCTACCGTAGAGGGGTGGAGCGCTCCCTCGAGACGCAGGTCGGCCAAGCGGTGGATGCCTGGCTGCGTTGGCTTCCCCGGTGGGAGCCGGCGACCCACCGCGGACGCACGGCGCCCTGTCGTCGCTGTTTCGGCTCGCCCATCCTGTCGGCGGTCGGTCTCGGTGCCGACGTCCCGCACGGCGTGCAGCACGGGCTGTCGACCCGCATCAAGACGATCGTCGACCACGCCGTGGCCACGTACACGGCGCAGAATCTGCCGATGCTGCAGGCGGAGCTCGACCAGCAGGCGGCCCGCAACCGCGCACGCAGCTACCGCCCCATGGAGGGCCTCGAGCCCGAGTACGAGGGCCTGCCGCTGGATCCCGACCCGACCCCCGGCGCGCCGTTCCTCTTCACGATCTCGGGTCTGGCCCAGGAGATGGATGCCGCGGTGCCCGCCCTGCCGCCCCTCAGCGCGGAGGCGAAGGCCGCCCTCCGGCAGGAGGTCGGTCTCGCCGACGACTACGCGAACCTCGTCGGACGAGAGGTGTGCGCGATCCTGCTCCATCACCGGCTCCGCGTGCAGAGCGCCGTGACGGAGTTCGTCGAACCGCAGGTGGACGCCCTCCTGTCCGAGCTCTCGCAGTCGCTCGACGCCCCCTTCGACCCGGGCGAGCCGCGCCTGGGCGGCCTGGACGCGGAGCGCTGAGCCCACGCATCCACGGTCTTCCGCGGCGACGCCCGCCTCGCATCCGGCTTTGTTACCATGACTGCACTCCTCGCCGTCGGCGGGGGACGCGCCGATTGCTGTCAGGGGGGCGGCGGCGCCTGAGGGCATGTCATGCGCCGCCGCGGGCGCGTTCTGGGGGGATCGACATGGGCAAGCGTCTGCCGTCGTCGCCTCCGCTGCTGCCCGGGCTGACCTACGTCCGCCCTCTCGGGTCGGGCGGTTTCGCCGACGTCTTCCTCTACGCGCAGGACATGCCGAGACGGTTCGTCGCCGTCAAGGTGCTGCCGAGCGACGTGCAGGACTCCGACCTGCTGCGGATGTTCAACGCCGAGGCCGACGTGCTGGCGCACCTGTCGGCGCATCCCTCGATCGTCACCGTCTATCAGGCCGGCATCTCGGCCGAGGGCAGACCGTACATCGTCATGGAGTACTGCCCCGACTCGCTGGCGCAGCGCTATCGCGTCGAGAGGATGCCGGTGGCGGAGGTCCTCACGATCGGCGTCAAGATGGCCAGCGCCCTCGAATCGGCCCACCGCGCCGGCCTCATCCACCGCGACGTGAAACCGAGCAACATCCTGGTGACGAGCTTCGGCGCGCCCGTGCTGGCCGACTTCGGCATCTCGTCCTCGCTCGCGCGGGGCCGGGCCGAGCAGGTTCTCGCGATGAGCGTGCCGTGGAGCGCTCCGGAGGTCGTCACGGAACAGACCTCGGGCACGGTCGCGAGCGAGGTGTGGGGCCTCGGGGCGACGGTGTACTCCCTGCTGGCCGGCCACAGCCCCTTCGAACGCCTCGAGCGCGGCCAGAACACGAGGGAGCATCTGCGTCGCCGTATCACGCGCGGCACGTATCGCACGCTCGGGCGTCGTGACGTGCCCGAGTCGCTGCAGCAGGTGCTGGCCACGGCGATGAGCCGGGATCCCCGTCGCCGCTACCCGCATGCGCTCGACATGGCCGAGGCGCTGCGCGCCGTGCAGACGGAGCTGGGCCTGGCCGCGACACCGCTCGAGATCGTGGCGGAGGACTGGACCCCGCCGGCCCCCCAGATCGACTTCGCCGACGTGGCGCTGCGCGGTCCGGTCCGCTCGCAGGTGGCCCAGGAGAGCACGCGGCGCGCTCCCGCCCGCGTGGGCATCGCCGCCCTGGCACGTGACGAGGACGAGGACATCTCCCGCTCGATCGAGCCGCGGCGGCCGCTGTGGCCGTGGCTCGTCGGCGGACTCGCGGTGCTCGCCTTCGGGGTGCTGGCGGGGATCGTCGGCGCGCTCGTGGGATCGGGGGCCTGGTGACGCCCGTGCCGCGCGGGCGGCGGGCGCTGATCACCGGGCTGTCGGTGATCGCCGTGCTCGGGGTGGTCGTGGGGGTGTCGGTGGTCTGGCCGGGTCTGGATGCCCGCGAGGTCCCGCCGGCGGAGACGTCGCTGTGGGCGCTGCAGACCGGCGACGGGCGCCGCTACGCCCGCGTCAACACGGCGGTGGGTGAGCTTGACACCGTGCGCAACGTGGGCAATCCGAGCGCGCTCGCGCAATCGCCCGCCGGTGCCTTCCTGTTCTCCGAGAGCTTCGGCCGGGTGACCCGGCTCGACGAAGCGCAGCCCGCCGATGTCGTCGACGACGTCCTGCGGGAATCTCCGGCCACGCCGGCGGGAACGACGGATGTCGCGGTGGCCGGCGATTTCGTCGCGTACCGCACCGATACCGGCGCGGTGTGGACCGGCGCCCTCGGCGATCCCTCGCCCGCCCAGGTCGCCCCCGACGGCGCAGACGCCCCCGACTACACGGCAGCCGCCATCGCCGTGGACGACGGGGGGATGCTCTACGCGTACTCGGCGGAGCGGGGGGAAGTGCTGCGGTACGACATCGCGGCGGGGCAGGCCCGAGGGCGGGATCCGCTCGATGCGGACGCGGAGGACCCGGCGCTCACCGCGGCATCCGGTGCGTGGTTCCTGCTCGACCGCTCCAGCGGCGGCGCGTGGCAGCGGGGCGCGGATGCGGGCGCCACGACCGATGTGGACGCCACCGCGGTCGTGAGCGTTCCGTCGTCCGTCGACGACGCGGTCTACATCGCCGACCAGAGCAGGCTGCTTCGGTGGGAGGTGGGCGCGGCGCAGCCGGAGATCGTCGCCGGCGGGGTGGACGAGGTGCGGGGCACGCCCGCCCGGCCCGTCACCGTGGCCGGCGTGACCTACGCCGCGTGGCTGCCGGAGACGGGCGGCGGCACGCTGTGGTCGTCGGCGGCCGGAGAGAACGCCCTCGACTTCGCGGGGCGCGACCTCGGCGATCAGCGTCGTCCCGTCTTCCTCGTCTCGGGGGGCACCGCCGCCCTCAACGAGACGCGCTCGGGCTGGGTGTGGGAGGTTCCCGGCGGCCGGCTCGTGCCGACCAGCCAGGACTGGACTCTCGACGATCGGCAGGACCCGACCGCGGACGACAGCCTCGAACAGGCCGCCGTCGTGCTGGACCCCCGGCCCCCCGTCGCCGAGGCCGACGCGTTCGGTCTGCGGCAAGGGGCGCTCTCCGTCGTGCCGGTTCTGCTGAACGACCACGATCCCAACGAGGACGTGCTGAGCATCGATCCCGCGTCGGTCACGGGCCTGGACCCCGGGTTCGGGGAGGTGACGATCACCGACAACGGTCAGCGACTGGCCGTGCGTGCCGCGCCCGGGGCGAGCGGCACGGCGACGCTCACCTACCGGGTCACCGACGGCACGGCATCCGAGGGCATGTTCTCGGAGCCCGCGACGGTGACGCTCACGATCGTCCCGGCGGGGGCCAACTCCGCGCCGCAGTGGTGCGGCGTCCCCGAGTGCCTGCACGAGTGGCCCGCACCCGAGGTGGCCGCCGGCGGCACCGTGTCCGTCCCGGTCCTGACGGGATGGGTCGACCCCGAGGGCGATCCCCTCCTCCTGCTCTCCGTGACCAACCCCTCGGGCGTCGGGGTCGTCGCGTCGACCCCGGCGGGCGAGGTCGTGTACCAGCACGCCGACGACGGCACGGGCGCGGCGGGGACGGTCGATCTCGTCGTGACGGTGGCGGATGCGCTCGGCGCCGTGAGCAGCCGGCCGCTGAGCATCCGCGTGTCGGAGCAGCCGGGTCTCGCCGCCGACTCGTTCGCGCTCGTCGACAGCGGCGCGAACGCGGTGACCGTGGACGTCGGCCCCCACGTCGTCGGAACCGCGGGCCGGGTCGAGCTGACGGCCGTGCGCGTGCTCGATGACGCGGCGGCGACCGCCGTGGTCTCGCCGGGCGGCACCGTCTTCGACTTCTCCGCCGCTGGGCCGGGCACCTACCGACTCGCCTACACGGTGAGCGACGGTGCGCGGGAGGCCACCGCGACGGTGCGCATCACCCTCGTCGCCGAGGACGCCCCGGCGCAGCTGACGACCGCTCCCGTCGTCGCGTTCGTGCATCCCCGCGAGGACGCGACCGTCGACGTCTTCGCCGCCGTGTCCAACCCCACCCGCCGCGTGCTGCTGCTCAGTGACGTACGCGCCCGCGCGGCGCCGGGCTCGAGCCTGAGCGTCGACGCGGTGGGGCAGAACTTCCTTCGCGTCTCGGGTGCCACGGCATCGGGCGAGGCGGGCCTGCTGGGCACGGTCTCGTACACCGTCGGCGACGGCACGGCGGATGACGGGGCCCAGGTGGCGGGCGAGGCGACCGTGTACCTCCTTCCGCCGGCGCCGGAGCTCGCCCCGATCGCGGTCGATGACACGGTGGTCGTGCGCGCGGGTGCGCAGGTCGACATCCCCGTGCTCGACAACGATGTCGCGCCCTCCGGATCGGCCGTGAACCTGAACCCCGCGCAGGTGGTCTCGAGCACCCCCGACGCGCTCGCGTTCGGTTCGGGCTCGACCCTGCGATACCTCGCGCCCCCGGACCCGGGAGAGTACACGGTCGAGTACGGGGTGTACTCGGCCGCGTCGCCGGCGCTGGCCGACACGGCGAGCGTGCGCGTCCGTGTGATGCCGGAGGACGCCAACCGCGCCCCCGTCCCCGCGACGCTGGAGGGACGCGTCGTGTCCGGGCAGACGACGACGATCGCCTTCGACGGGTTCGGCGTCGATCCGGACGGCGATGCCGTGCTCCTCGATCAGGTCGTCTCGCAGCCGGCATCCGGGTCTGCGACGGTGTCGCCGGATGGCACATCGATCGTCTACTCCTCGGTCCCCGGCCATCGCGGCCAGGTGTCCTTCCGCTACCGCGTCGTCGACGGCCTCGGATCCACCGGCACGGGTACGGTGCGCATCGGTGTGCTCGATGCGCAGACCGACCCCGCACCCGTCACGTTCACCGACTATGTGCACGTGCAGGCGGGCGAGGGCAACACGGTGCGGATCAGCCCTCTCGACAACGACGTCGATCCCTCGCGCGGCACCCTCCGCCTCACCGGGATCCAGCCGGACGTGTCGGCGACCCTCGACGACGGAAGCGCGAATCCGGAGTACGCGCGGCAGCGGGAGCTGATCCGCGAGCTCGACGACACGTCGGTGCTCGTGGCGGCGGGAGACGCCCGGGGAACGCTGTCCTTCCTCTACGACGTCGAGAGCGACTCCGGGAACACGGCGCGCGGGCGCATCGTGGTGCGGGTCGTTCGGGAGGCGGTGCCGAACTACCCCACCGTCGCCGACACCACCCTGACCGTCGAGAGCCGTGACGACTTCCCGAGCGGGGTCGACGTCGTCTCCGGCAAGGCCTCCTGGATCGGCGGCGACGTCGCCGATCTCTCCCTGAGTCTGTGGGGCGACCCCGAAGGGGTGCGGGTCACCGGGAACCGCCTCGCGGGAGCTCTCCCCGAAGAGAGCCGCGTCGTCGCCTTCGAGCTGTCGGGCGACGCCGCAGACGGGCCCGTCTCGACCTTCGGATTCCTGCGCATCCCCGGCGAAGCCGACCTCGTTCCGGCCGTGCGCAGCTCCGCCCCGGCATGGGAGGTCATGGAGGGGGAGTCGGGCGCGGTCGACCTCACGAGGGTGATCGCGGTGCCGCGCGGTGCCGGGCTGGAGGTCTCGGAGGCGGTGAGCGCGTCCGGAGCCCGGCCGGGCAGCGCGTGCGCACTCGAGTCGGGGACGCGGCTGCGCTACGACGCCGGGTACGGCGCGCCGTGGATGGACGCGTGCGAGGTGCCGGTGCGGGTCGGCGGGGCGCAGGAGTGGACCTATCTCTCCCTGCCCGTGACGATCCGCGCGGCGGCGCCGCAGCCGGCGCTGCGCACGGGCTCGCTGACGCTCGCACCGGGCGAGAGCACGACGTTCGACCTGCGTTCGCTGACCACCTGGCAGGGTACCGAGGACTGGGACGGCGTCGCGTACGGCGTCGCCTATGCGGGCGCCGCCTTCGAGGTCCTGGACGAGGGGGGCGTCCTGACCGTGACGGGCCGCGACGACGCGGTTCCCGGTGTCCAGGAGGCCGTCGAGATCTCGATCACGAGCCACGCGGGCGTGGCCCCCGCCCGGCTGCTGCTGCGGGTGGGGCCCGCGCCGAGTCTGCTGCCGCGCGCCGGCGCCGTCGCGCAGGTGTGCTCGCAGGCGGCGGGAACGTCCTGCACGATCGACGTCGTCGCGGCCGCCGGCGAGGTGAACCCGCTGCCGCGCACCCCGATGGAGCTGGTCGGGGTCCGTGCCGCGGGCGCGTGCACCGGCGTCACCTTCGAGGTCGCCTCGCCGCGCGCCGTCATCGCGCGCTGGACGGCGGATGCGGCCGGCGCGACCTGCCCGGCCGTCTTCTCCCTGCGCGACGCGCAGGGTCGCGTCACGGCGGGCGAGCGGGACGGCTCGCTGCTGCTGGATCTGCAGGGGTTCCCCCGTGCGCCCGGCGGGGTCGTGCAGACCGGCTACGGCGACGGCACCCTCACCCTCCGGGTCGACCCGGGGGAGGCCCGCTCCGCCTACCCCGCGCTGACCGGGTTCACGGTGCGCACGGGCGGATCCGTCGTGGCGACGTGCGATCCGCTCGGTGTATGCGGTCCGATCCCCGCTCCCAACGGTGAGGAGCGCGGATACGAGGTGACCTCGACCAACGCGGTCGGCGAGTCTCGCGGTGTCGTACGCACGGTGGCCTGGGCGTACGATCCGCCCGGGCCTCCCGGGCGCGTCACGGCGCAGCCGGTCGTGACCGGGGGCGAGGGCGGCGTCGTCGCGCTCGGAATCGAGGGGGTCGACTCCGCCGACACGGGCTGGCTGGAGATCGCCAGCGAGTCCGGCGAGACGCTGCGGGTCGACGTCCCGCGCGGCCGGGAGACCATCGATGTCGCCTCCTACCGCGTGGGCTCCAACACCGCCTCCCCGATCGTCGTGACACCGCACTCCCGGTACGCGGTGCCCCCGGGTCTGCCGGGGGAGACCACGGGGCCGTCCCTGACGATCTTCGGCAACGGCGTCGGCGCCCCGAGGGATGTCGCGCTGACTCTCGCGGCGACCTCCCTCGGGGACGGGACTTCGCGGATCCGCGCCGAGGCATCCGCCGGCAGCGGGGGCGACGGGTCGCGCCTGGTCTACGGGATCGTCGCCGCCGGCCAGCGATGCGTGCCGCAGGCGCAGGGGTCCGTGGCCGAGTTCGGGCCCGTGGCCGACGGCCAGGAGTACGGCTACACGGTGTGCGTGCAGTCCCGGGTGGGTGAACGCGTGTTCGGAGAGGCGAACGCCTCCGCGACGGTGCGCGCGCTGCAGAGCGGGCGGCCGCCCGAGGGATGGACGTACGTCGTCTCGCCCGCCCCCGAGGTGTCGCAGGAGGGCGCGTCGTGGATCATCCGCGACGCGCCGGCATCCGCCGAGCAGCCCCCGCGCAACAACTCCGTCGAGATCCAGGGCGGGCCGCCCTCGAGCGTCTTCGACCGCAACCCCGGCATCCGCGTGCGCTACGTGCACCGGCAGTGGGGCACCGCGACCGACTGGGCGCTCGCGCTGCCCCGCGAGGGGAGCGCCCCCTACCAGGTCTGGGCCCGATGGCGCGTGGACGTGTGCGAGGGCGGACAGCCCCTCGCCCTCCGGGGTGATTCGTCCAACGATCCCGCAGGCGGCCGCGCGTCGATCGTCTTCGACCGCGGCGGGGCGGTGTTCCGGGACGCCTCCGGCGCCGTCCTCCCGTTCGATGCGGGCACGGGAATCGTGCCCGTGGGGGCCGTCTCCGTCGAGGGCATCCGGGTCACGGCAGACTGGGCCGCTCAGGGATGGGGGCTGCAGCCGGCCACGGGTGCGTTCGGATCGGCCTGCTCGCCGAATCTGCCCCCGCCGGACCCCGTGCCGCCGGCCGACGGGGAGGCCCCGTGATGACCTCGCCGCAGCCGCTCCGGCCCGCACGACTTCGATCCGACGACCCGAAGGACACTCCACGATGACCCTCGCACAGGAGCAGGCGACCTGGTTCGCCCAGACCTTCGACCAGCTCACCGACAACGTCGAGCGTGCGGTGCTCGGCAAGCGCCACGTGATCGAGCTCGTCCTGACCGCGATGCTCAGCGACGGTCATGTGCTGCTCGAAGACGTTCCGGGAACGGGGAAGACCTCGCTGGCGCGGGCGCTGGCGCAGACGGTGCAGGGCACGAACACGCGCATCCAGTTCACGCCGGACCTCCTCCCGGGCGACATCACGGGCATCACCGTCTACGACCAGAAGAACGGATCGTTCGAGTTCCACGCGGGCCCCGTCTTCGCGAACATCGTCCTCGCCGACGAGATCAACCGGGCCAGCCCGAAGACGCAGTCCGCCCTGCTCGAGGTCATGGAGGAGGGGAGGGTGACCGTCGACGGGGTCAGCCGGCCCGTGGGCGTGCCGTTCCTTGTGATCGCGACCCAGAACCCGGTGGAGCAGGCGGGCACCTACCGCCTCCCCGAGGCGCAGCTCGACCGCTTCCTCCTCCGCACGTCCCTCGGCTATCCCGACCACGCCGCGACGGTCCGGATCCTCGACGGAGCGGCCGTGCCGACCGCCGAGCTCTCACCCGTCATCGCGCCCCAGGCGCTCGTGGGCATGCAGGATCTCGCGCGGGAGGTCTACGTCAGCGCGCTCGTCCTCGACTACGTCGCGCGGCTCGTGGACGCCACGCGCAACGCGGACCAGGTGCGGCTCGGGGTGAGCATCCGCGGTGCATTGGCCCTCACCCATGCCTCGAAGGCCCGTGCGGCCTCGCGCGGACGCACGTACGCGACCCCCGACGACGTCAAGGCGCTCGCGGTCGCGGTGCTCTCCCACCGACTCATCCTCCATCCCGAGGCCGAGTTCGACGGGGTAACCCCCGAGGCGATCGTCGGGCAGGTACTGCTCGACGTGCCGCCCCCCACGCAGCGGGAACCGATATGAGCAGCACCGAGCCGGGGCGCACGGGGACCGCGTCGGCGTCGCATACCCGCCTGACCACCGCGGCGCGGAGCGGGCGCACCGTCGCGCTCGTCGCGGGGGCGGCCCGGGTATGGCGTGCCGCGCGGGAGCGGGGGATGACGCTGGCCGAGCGCGCGGCGGAATCCGTGACTCCCGCCGGCTGGCTCGTGATCGCCGCCGGCAGCGCCGGCCTCGTGACCGGCGCGATCCTCGGGTGGGTGGAATGGATCGTGGCCGGGATCGCCTCGGCGGTGATGCTGGCCCTCGCGCTTCCGTTCCTCTTCGGCGCGCGGGCCTACGACGTGGAGGTCTTCCTCGATCACGAACGCGTCGTCGCGGGAGGGGTCGTCGGGGGCGAGATCCGCATCCGGAACCGCGGCCGGTCGACACAGCTGCCGGGACGCCTGGACCTTCCGGTCGGCGACGGTCTCGTCGAGCTGGGGGTGCCCCTCCTGCGCGCCGACCACGTCGTCGCGCAGCCGTTGACCCTCCCGGCCGAGCGCCGCGGGATCATCACGGTCGGCCCGCCGACCACGGTGCGCAGCGACCCCATCGGGCTGGTCCGGCGGGAGCACGCCTGGGACGACGTGCACCGCCTCTACGTCCACCCCCGCACGGTCTCGGTGCCCTCGACGAGCGCGGGGCTCATCCGAGATCTCGAAGGCAATCCGACGCGGCGCCTGGTCGAGGCCGACATGTCGTTCCACGCGATCCGCGAGTACGCCCCGGGTGACACGCGACGCCAGATCCACTGGAAGTCCACCGCGAAGACCGGACAGCTCATGGTCCGCCAGTTCGAGGAGTCCCGACGCTCGCGGATGGCTATCGTGCTCGGCCTGGCCGCCGCCGAGTTCGCCGACGCGGACGAGTTCGAGCTCGCCGTCAGCGCGGCGGCGTCGCTGGGCACGCGTGCCATCCGCGACGGCCGCGACCTCGACGTCGTGATCGGTGCCGAGATCCCGCGCGCCGTGCGCGGAAGGCTTCAGGCGGTGAGGGACCTGACTGCGGCATCCCCCCGCGCGCTCCTCGACGGCTTCTGCGCCGTGCGCACGCTCGAGGAGACGATGCCCGTAGAAGGCGTGTGCCGGCTGACGGCCGAGACGAAGACGACGCTGTCGATCGCGATCATCGTGTGCGGTTCGCAGGTGACCCCGTCGCGTCTGCGGCGCGCGGCGCTGGCCTTCCCCGCCGACACGGCGGTGCTCGTGATCCGGTGCGACGAGCGGGCGCATCCGCGCGTGCAGACACCCGGCGGCATGGGCGTCCTCACCATCGGGGTGCTCGACGACCTCGCGAGCCTGATGCTGAGGGGTGCGGCATGAACCGGACCGTCGCACGCCCGCGGATCGTCGCGGGGTCGCTCTACGTCGCGGTGCTCACCGTACTCGCGGCGGTCGCCGCATGGCCCGTGTACCGCAGCCCCGCGTTCCTCCTGCTCGTCGGGGTGGCATCCGCCACGGGCGCCGCGATCGCCATCGGCGCATGGGCCGCGCGATGGCCCGGGTGGCTCACGACGCTCGCGACGGGCACTGCGGTCCTCGTGCTCGGCGTTCCGCTGGCCGTGCCGTCCCGCCTGGGCTCTCCGGCGGACTGGGGCCTAGGCCTGCGGGACGTCTTGACGGGGACGGTCACGGCCTGGAAGGACCTGCTGACGGTCGAGCTGCCGGCGGGGCAGTACCGCAACCTGCTCGTGCCCGCCCTGATCGTCTTCCTCGTGGGCGTCTGCGCCGCGCTGCTCTTCGCCTGGCGCCGCGCCCCGGCATCCGCCTTCGCCGTCGTCATCGGGTTGGCGATGGTCTCCTTCGGTCTGCTGTTCGGGCGCACGGTCTCGAGCGCGCCGTGGGAGTGGGGGCCGATCACCCTGGCCGCGCCGCGCGAGACGGTGGTGGGGGCGGCGGGCCTCATCGCCAGCCTGTTGTGGCTGGCGTGGCAGCACTACGACGAGCGGGCGCGCGCGCTGCGTCGTGCGGCAGCGGGCAGCGGGGTGCGCCTCACTCGGTCGCGATCGGCCTCCGACACCCGGCGAATGGGGCTCGGCGCCGTGATGATCGTGGGCTCCGTGATCGTCGCGGCCGCGGTCACGCCCGCGCTCGCCGCGGGGGCGGAGCGGACGGTCCTCCGCTCCGGCGTCGGGCCCGACCTGGCGCTGTCCCGGGCGATCAGCCCGCTCGCGGAGTATCGGGCGTTCTTCGCGGACTCCGCATACGACGAGGAGCTGTTCACGGTCGCCGCTCTTCGGGGGGAGCCGGAGAGGGTGCGCATCGCGACCCTCTCCCACTACGACGGCGTGCAGTACACGAGCGCAGGGACGGAGGCGTCCGCGGCCTTCGTGCGGGTCCCCGACCGCGTGGACGCCGGCGCCGGGGAGGCCGTCGCCGCGCAGGTGCGGATCGACGGCCTCGAGGGGATCTGGCTGCCGACGATCGGACGGACCTCCGCCGTGGCGTTCGACGGCCCGCGCGCCACGGCGCTCGGCGACGGCTTCTACTACAGCCCCGGCGCCTCATCCGCCGTGCAGGTGGCGGGCGGCTCGCTCGAGCCGGGAGACGCCTACCGGATCGACTCCATCGTTCCCGCGACGCCCCCGCTCGCGCACGCGGTCTCCCCGGGCCTGGCGCCCTCGGTGGCGGCGCCGGAATCCCTGATCAGGTGGATGCAGCAGCACGTCGAGGGGGAGGGCGGGGCCGCTCTGGTCGCCCTCGTCGATCTGTTGCGCGAGCGCGGCTACCTCAGCCACTCCGTCGCGATCGACGCCGCGGTGCCCCCCGCGTGGCTCTCCGAGCTGGGCGGAGCCTCGTTCCTCCCCAGCGCGGCGGGCCACTCCCTGAGCAGGATCGACGCGCTCTTCCGGGCCCTGCTGCAGAGGGAGGGCGCCGCCTCGCGGCCTGGGGAGTCCCTCGTGGCCGCCGTCGGCGACGACGAGCAGTTCGCGGTCGCCGTGGCGCTCATGGCCGGAGAACTGGGGTTCCCCGCCCGGATCGTCGTGGGGACGCACCTGAGCGATCCCGGCGACGGGACGCCCTTCTGCGAAGGCGGCGTCTGCCGCGGGTCTGACCTGAGGGCGTGGGTCGAGGTGCAAGCGTCCGATGCGACGTGGATCCCGGTCGATGTCACGCCGCAGCACCGGGTCGAGCCGACCGCCGATCTGAGCAGACAGCGCGACCCCGAGAACCCGACGGTGGTGCTGCCGGAGACGCCCGAAGAGGTCGCACCCCCCGACGCGGGGCTGACCGACACCGTGGTCCGCGACCCCGACGCCGACGATGCGGGGGTCGATCTGACGCTGCTGTGGGGCGTCGTGCGGACCGCTGCGATCGGGCTGCTGCTCGTGCTGCTCGTCGCCGGGCCGTTCCTCCTCGTCGCACTCGCGAAGGTCCTGAGGAGACGGGGACGACGGCGGGCGCCGCCCGGCGCGGCGATCGTGGCGGGCTGGGACGAGTTCGTCGATTCCGCCGTGGACGCGGGACTTCCCGCGCCGGGGCGCCGCACCCGGGCCGAGACGGCGGAGCTCTACGCGACGGCGGGTTCCCCCACCCTCGCGGAGCGGGCCGATCGCGCGGTGTTCTCGGATGGGCGGACCACGCCTGACGAGGCGGCGCGCTTCTGGGACATCGTGGATGCCGAGCGTCACGCCTTCGCCGCCGAAGCCACTCTGTGGCGAAGGCTCCGTGCAGTCGTATCGTTGAGGTCGTTCGCTCGCGCGGTCGCTCCGGTGGAACCGGTCGCGCGTTCCCGCGACGGCCGCCGACAGGGGAGGAGGACGCGGCACCCTCACGGGGGCACGCGCACATCATGAACGATTCCGCAGCACTCCTGCTGATCCTCGGCTGGCTGGGCGCCGGCATCCTCGTCTACGTGTGGTCGAGCCTCGCGCTGCAGGCGGTGTTCGCGAAGGTGGGCGAGGACCCCTGGACGGCGTGGGTGCCTCTGCTCAACGTCGCCGTCGTTCTGCAGGTCGGCGGCTTCTCGGGATGGTTCGCCCTGCTCGCCCTCGTGCCCGTCCTCGGCCAGGTTCCGTTCCTGGTCGTCCTCGCGATGGCTCTCTGGCGGGTGAACCGGTCGTTCGGGTTCGGCGCCGGCATGACCGTGCTCGGCGTCCTCGCCTTCCCGGTCTGGGCGACCGTCGTCGGATGGGGCCCGGCGCGGTGGCTGGGGGACGAGCCCGGCGTCGAGAGCGGTCCCCTGCGGCACGCCAACCCCGGCCTGGACCTCGAGGGGAGGGTGGCGCCCGCGTACACGGGTCCCGCATCCGCGAGCAGCGCTTCCGTCTTCGGTCGTCACGGACCGGCCGGGGGCCCCGAACTGCCGCCCCGGCCGCCGGCGCCGACCGTATCGGGCTATCCCTCGGTCGTTCCCCCGGTTCCGCCGCTTCCCGACCGGGCGCCACCGCTCGAGCCGTCGGAGCCCGCCCACGCCTTCCGCTCGACCATGCGCCGCGCGCAGGCCGACGCCGCCGCGGCGGCCGAGGAGACGGGCTCCGGATTCACCGGACGAGCACCGTTCACGCAGACGTTCCCCGCTCAGGGTCCGGCCGTGCCGCCGGCGCTTCCGCCCGCCGCCCCGATCCGCGCCGTCCCCGGCGGCGACGGCGATGCGCGCCCCGCCGTCGCGGCACCGCAGGCACCGCCCGTGCGGGAGGTGCCACAGCCCCCTCCGTCGACGAGCGGTGACCGGTGGTCGCCCCTCGCGGCGCCCATCGCCGCGACGCAGGGCCCGGACGCGGCGGAGTTCGGCGCGTCCTCCGACACCGACTCCCACAGCTCCGCCGAGGTGTCGGCCGTGCAGGGCGCGCCCGTCCTGAGCGGGCCGCGCGCCGCGCGCGCATCCGTCTCGGCGCAGCACGCGGCGCCCGAGATCCCCGACGACTCCGTCTTCGACGAGACGGTCGTCGCGTCGCGGCGCCGCGCGGTGTGGAGCCTCCTCACGCCGCAGGGCGCCCCCGTCCGCCTCACGTCCGAGCTGGTCGTCCTCGGCCGCCGCCCCCAGGAGGACCCCGATCACCCCGGCGCACAGCTGGTTCCGCTGGCAGACGAGACCCGGACCGTGTCGAAGACGCACGCGCGCCTCGAACTGCACGGCGATGTCTGGTCGATCACGGACCTCTACTCGACGAACGGAGTGATCCTCCTCGCTCAGGACGGGGACGAGGTCGAGGTCCCTCCGGGTGAGTCGCAGGAGGTCACCCACCGCTTCCTGCTCGGCGATGCCGAGTTCGGGCTCCGACGCGAAGGACTGTGACGCGGGTGCGGGCGCCCGGCGAGCCTGATGCGGACGAGGCGGACGAGGCCGAGTCGATGTCGGACACGATCCGTTCGCGGGCGCGGGGCATCCCGGGGGGCGGTGTCCGCCCCCGCGCCGACGGCGCGGGGGACGGCCGTCGCGCACGCGTGCCGGTGGCGGGGGCCGTCGAGCCGGTCGCCGACCTCCCTCGTTCCCCCGCCGCTGCGGCGTTCGAGGGGCGCCCGGAGGGGATGACGGGGCGGTGGCCCACCGGTCGCGCACGCCAGGAGCCGGTGGATGCGATCGCCATCGCCCGCGCCGTGCGGGTGCGCGGTCGCCGGCGGCTCGTGCGGCTGGGGCTCGGCATGTCGGGCATCGTCCTGGTGAGCGCGGGCCTTCTCGCGCTGCTCCTGGTCGGAGGGTGAAGAAAGGGTGAGCGTCACCCCCCGAGTGGGCGGAGGCTGGAGCCCGCGCCCTAGCGTGTGTTGGCGTGGGTGCACGCATGATTGGGCGCCGGTGGGCGGGATGGTCGATGTTGGCGATCGCCGCGGTGGCGGTTCCCGCCGTCGTGGGGGTCGGTGTCGTGGCTCCAGCGGCCGCTGAGGAGGACGCCGCATCCGTGCCGCAGACGCTCACGCTCGCGGAGCAGATCGTGCGGGAGGCGCGCGAGGTCGGGAGCGACCCGCAGCTGCTTGCCGCGGGACTGGGAATGCCCGCGTCCGGACCCGGGAGCCTGCAGTGGGACGAGGAAGGCCGCCTCGCCATCACCGTCCAGTACGACGCTGTTCCCACCGCGGCCCAGCGTGATGCCCTCGCCGCCGTGGCGCGGATAGAGCGCACCTTCGCCTTCGCGGCATCCATTGCGGCGTATGCCGCGCCCGAAGCCCTCGAGGCCATCGCCGCCCAATCCGGGGTGCGGGGGATCACCGTCGATCTGCGCCCCCTCGCGGGATCCGTCCTCGGCCAGGGCCCGCGTCCCGCGGCGCCCGAGGTCAATCCGGACTCCTGCCGGGCGATCCCGAGCGAGTCCGATGCCCCGCTCTCCGCCGACCTCGCCCGATCGCTCTTCGAGGTCGACGGGTCGGGTGTGAGCGTCGGCATCATCTCCGACTCGTACGGAGCCAGGGACGAGCCGACGTCGCCCGAGGACGACGTGCTCCTCGGCATGCTGCCCGGCGCGGGAAATCCGTGCGGCTACGAGGAAGACGTCGAGGTGCTCGGCGACGCCGAGGGCAGTGACGAGGGGCGGGCCATGGCGCAGCTCGTCCACGGGATCGCGCCGGGGGCGCGGCTCATGTTCGCCGCGGCCGGCACGAGCGAGCTGACGATGGCCCAGGCGATCCTCGACCTCGCGGACGCGGGCGCCGACATCATCGTCGACGACATCTCGTTCTACGGCGAGCCGGTCTTCCAGCCGGGCACACTGTCGTGGGCCATCGACCGGGTCCAGCAGCAGGGCGTGCACTATCTCACCTCCGTCGGCAACGCCACCGCCGTCGGCGCCGAAGGGACCGCGAGCGAGGGTCTGCCGATCAGCGGCTGGCGCACCGAGGCCTATCGCGGCATGGAGTGCCCCGACTGGGTGGAGGTCGAGGGTGCGGAGGTCGTCGACTGCCTGGACTTCGACCCCGGGATGGGAGAGGACGCCGGCGACAGGGTCGTCTTCTCGGACGGGGCCAGCCCCTCGGTCGTGCTCGGGTGGGGCGAGGTCATCTACGAGGTCGAGAACGATCTCGTGCTGCAGCTCTACACCGACGACGCCGAGCCGGAGTTCGTGGCGGAGTCGACGCTCCTGAACACCTTCGTGCCCACGTCGTGGCTCTCGGTCTCCGCTCCGCTGGAGGGCGGTTCGTACCAGTTCGTCCTGGCCCGCACGCGCACGGACGGCGCGACGCCGGAGGTGTGGTTCGGCGTGATCGGCGGGGCGGAGCGCATGCTGGAGCGGGAGTACGACCGCAGCGATGGCCCCGACACCGTGGGGCCTGTGGCCTACGGGCATGAGGCCGACGGCTACGCGACCGCGGTCGGCGCGGCGTACTGGGAGACGCCGCAGCGACCCGAGGTGTTCAGCTCCCTCGGCCCCGGGCGCCTCCTGTTCGAGCTCGTCGACCCCATGGTGGTCGCCCCGTCGGCTCCTCTTCCCGAACCGGCGATGGTGCCCGGACCGGTGTTCACGGCGGTGGACGGCGCGCGCACGAGCTTCTTCGGATCGCCGGACGTCGGCCCCGACGGCCCCGAGTACCGCTTCTTCGGCACCTCCGCCGCCGCTCCTGCCGCGGCCGCCGTCTTCGCGCTCGCGCGGGAGTACGCCCCGGGCGCCTCGGCCGCCGACCTGGATGAGCTCGCCGCACGGACGGCGCGCGAGATGGAGAACCCGCTCGAGGATGCCGGCGTGGCGTACGAGGACATCGTCGGTGCGGGGCTGCTGGATGCGGCGGCCATCCTGTCGTACCTGCCCGCCGGCGCCGTCGACGGGCTCACGGCGCAGGCCGGGTCGGATGCCATCGACCTCGAGTGGGAGCCGGTGCCCGGCGCGACGGACATCGTCGTCACGCTGCGCGGGACCGATCCCGACGTGGCCGACGACTGGACACTGGAGGGCGACGAGACCTCTCTGCGGATCGAGGGGCTCCCCGCCGAGTCGACGTTCGCGGTCGAGGTGGCCGCTCGCAACGCCGACGGGATCGCCGGCCCTGCGGCATCCCTCTCGGTCGCCACGGGTCGGCCCGCCGCTCCGCAGACGCCGTCTGTCGGCCCTGCGGCGGACGCGCTCACGTCCGCCACCGAGGGCGGCCTCGTCGCGACGCCCGCCGTCGCGGAGGCCGGTGGCACGCTGACCCTGTCGGGGCTGCCCGCGCATACGTGGCTCGGGGCCTGGTTCTTCTCCGAGCCGGTGTGGGGCGGCTGGCTCTGGACGAACGCCGAGGGCGGAGCATCGGTACGCGTGCCGACGTCGCTCGCGCCCGGGACGCACCGGCTCGCGCTGACGAACGCGGACGGGACGGTGCGGGCGTGGGTGGCCTTCGAAGTCGCGGGGTCTCCGGCTCCCGCGGGGCCGGCGTCGCTGGCGAACTCGGGCGGCGAGGGCACGGCCCCCGGCCTGCTGTCGCTGGGCGCGCTTCTGGCCGGGGCGGGGCTGCTGCTCGCCGCGGCGGGCGCGTGGCGGCGCGCGCCTCGCTGACCGGATGCCGTGAGTGTGCCCGTCGGCGCGGCATCCGTTTGACCGCCCTCGCCCCCCGCGCGTATCATTGATCGGGTGTGCGCCCATGCGCGCCCTGCGACGTGCCGTGAGCGTGTCCCGGGGTGGGCGGAAGCCGCATCTCATCTCAGGGAACGACCTGCGAACAGGTCACCCCCACGGCATACCCCCTCGATCGCGACAGCCCTCTGGCGCGGGAGCGGGTCTACGTGACCCGGGCCGGCCGGACCGATATCCGGATGCCCGGGAGAGAACACGAACGCTGTCACCGTGCAGCATGAAGGAGAACAACCAGTGCCAACCATTCAGCAGTTGGTCCGGAAGGGTCGCTCGCCGAAGGTCACCAAGACCAAGGCTCCCGCCCTGAAGGCCAACCCGCAGCAGCGCGGCGTGTGCACCCGTGTGTACACCACGACGCCCAAGAAGCCGAACTCGGCGATGCGCAAGGTCGCCCGTGTCAAGCTCTCGAACGGCACCGAGGTCACCGCCTACATCCCCGGCGAGGGCCACAACCTGCAGGAGCACTCGATGGTGCTCGTGCGTGGCGGTCGTGTGAAGGACCTGCCCGGCGTGCGTTACAAGATCGTCCGTGGCGCCCTGGACACCCAGGCCGTGAAGAACCGTAAGCAGGCTCGCAGCCGCTACGGCGCGAAGAAGGGCTGAGAACCATGCCTCGTAAGGGTCCTGCCCCGAAGCGCCCCGTCGTCAACGACCCGGTCTACGGCGCCCCCATCGTCACCCAGCTCGTCAACAAGATCCTCGTCGACGGCAAGAAGTCCCTCGCCGAGTCGATCGTCTACAACGCCCTCGCGGGCGTCGAGGCGAAGAACAGCCAGGACGCGGTCGCGACGCTCAAGAAGGCGCTCGACAACGTCCGCCCCACCCTCGAGGTCCGCAGCCGCCGCGTCGGCGGCTCGACCTACCAGGTGCCGGTCGAGGTCAAGCCGCACCGCGCGAACACCCTCGCGCTGCGCTGGCTGGTCAGCTACGCGAAGGGTCGTCGTGAGAAGACGATGACCGAGCGTCTGCAGAACGAGATCCTCGACGCCTCGAACGGCCTGGGTGCCGCGGTCAAGCGCCGCGAAGACACCCACAAGATGGCCGAGTCGAACCGCGCCTTCGCGCACTACCGCTGGTAATCAGCATCCACTCCGCCGGCCGGGACCACCGGTTCCGGCCGGCGGAACCCGCGACATCCCGTCACCTCACGTAAGGAAACGCACCCGTGGCACAAGACGTGCTCACCGACCTCAACAAGGTCCGCAACATCGGCATCATGGCCCACATCGATGCTGGCAAGACGACGACCACCGAGCGCATCCTGTTCTACACGGGCGTCAACCACAAGATCGGCGAAACGCACGACGGCGCGGCGACGACCGACTGGATGGAGCAGGAGCAGGAGCGTGGCATCACGATCACCTCTGCGGCGGTCACGTGCTTCTGGGAGAAGAACCAGATCAACATCATCGACACCCCCGGACACGTGGACTTCACGGTCGAGGTGGAGCGTTCGCTCCGCGTTCTCGACGGTGCTGTCGCCGTCTTCGATGGCAAGGAGGGTGTCGAGCCCCAGTCCGAGACCGTGTGGCGTCAGGCCGACAAGTACGACGTGCCCCGCATCTGCTTCGTCAACAAGATGGACAAGCTCGGCGCCGACTTCTACTTCACGGTCGACACGATCATCAACCGGCTGAAGGCCAAGCCGCTCGTGCTGCAGATCCCGATCGGCGCCGAGAACGACTTCGTCGGCGTCGTCGACCTGGTCTACATGCGTGCGCTGGTATGGCCCGGCGATGCCAAGGGTGACGTCACCATGGGCGCCAAGTACGAGATCCAGGAGATCCCGGCCGACCTCGCCGACAAGGCCGCCGAGTACCGCGAGAAGCTTCTCGAGACGGTCGCCGAGTCCGACGAGGTGCTGCTCGAGAAGTACTTCGGCGGCGAAGAGCTCACCACCGACGAGATCAAGGGCGCCATCCGCAAGATGACGATCGCGTCCGAGGTCTACCCGGTGCTCTGCGGTTCCGCGTTCAAGAACCGCGGCGTCCAGCCCATGCTCGACGCGGTCGTCGACTACCTCCCCTCGCCCCTCGACGTCCCCGCCATCGAGGCGCGCGACCCGAAGGACGAAGAGAAGATCATCGAGCGTCACGCCGACAGCAAGGAGCCGTTCGCGGCCCTGGCGTTCAAGATCGTCACGCACCCGTTCTTCGGTCGCCTGACCTACATCCGCGTCTACTCGGGTCACCTCGACTCGGGCGCCCAGGTGGTCAACGCCACCAAGGGCAAGAAGGAGCGCATCGGGAAGATCTTCCAGATGCACGCCAACAAGGAGATGCCGGTCGACTCGGTCACCGCGGGTCACATCTACGCCGTGATCGGTCTCAAGGACACGACGACGGGCGACACGCTCTCGGACGCGAACCACCAGGTCGTGCTCGAGTCGATGACGTTCCCCGAGCCGGTCATCGAGGTCGCCATCGAGCCGAAGACCAAGGCCGACCAGGAGAAGCTCGGCACCGCGATCCAGAAGCTCGCCGAAGAGGACCCGACGTTCCGCGTCGAGCAGAACGCCGAGACGGGCCAGACGGTCATCAAGGGCATGGGCGAGCTGCACCTCGACATCCTCGTCGACCGCATGAAGCGCGAGTTCAAGGTCGAGGCCAACGTCGGAAAGCCGCAGGTGGCGTACCGCGAGACGATCAAGAAGGCCGTCGAGCGTCACGACTACACCCACAAGAAGCAGACCGGTGGTTCGGGTCAGTTCGCGAAGATCCAGTTCGCGCTCGAGCCGCTCGAAGTCACGGCCGAGACCACGTACGAGTTCGTCAACAAGGTCTCGGGCGGACGAATCCCGCGCGAGTACATCGCGCCGGTCGATCAGGGCTTCCAGGACGCCATGAACGTCGGCGTTCTCGCCGGCTACCCCATGGTGGGTGTCAAGGCGATCCTGCTCGATGGTGCGTCGCACGATGTCGACTCGTCTGAAATGGCGTTCAAGATCGCCGGTTCGATGGGCTTCAAGGAGGCCGTCCGCAAGGCGAGTCCGGTCATCCTCGAACCGATCATGTCGGTCGAGGTGCGTACTCCCGAGGAGTACATGGGCGACGTCATCGGTGACCTCAACAGCCGCCGCGGACAGATCCAGTCGATGGAGGATGCTGCGGGCGTCAAGGTCGTGCGGGCGAACGTCCCGCTGTCCGAGATGTTCGGCTACATCGGCGACCTGCGCTCGAAGACTTCCGGCCGCGCCGTCTACTCCATGGAGTTCGACAGCTACGCCGAGGTCCCGCGCGCCGTGGCCGACGAGATCGTCCAGAAGAACAAGGGCGAGTAACCCGCGTCGGATGCCTCGGCATTCGGTTTCTACAACTTCATAACTAGACTGAGAACCATCCCCGTAGAGAGCCGGTCGCAATCCAGCGACCGGGGCTTCTACACGACAGTCCTGAGGAGGACCCAGTGGCTAAGGCCAAGTTCGAGCGGACCAAGCCGCACGTGAACATCGGAACGATCGGTCACGTCGACCACGGCAAGACCACGCTCACCGCCGCGATCTCGAAGGTGCTCGCCGACAAGTACCCGTCGGCCACCAACGTTCAGCGCGACTTCGCGTCGATCGACTCGGCTCCCGAGGAGCGTCAGCGCGGCATCACGATCAACATCTCGCACGTCGAGTACGAGACCCCCAAGCGTCACTACGCGCACGTCGACGCCCCGGGTCACGCCGACTACATCAAGAACATGATCACCGGTGCTGCCCAGATGGACGGCGCGATCCTCGTGGTCGCCGCCACCGACGGCCCGATGGCCCAGACGCGTGAGCACGTTCTGCTCGCCAAGCAGGTCGGCGTGCCCTACCTCATGGTCGCGCTGAACAAGGCCGACATGGTCGACGACGAGGAGATCCTGGAGCTCGTCGAGCTCGAGGTCCGCGAGCTGCTGTCGAGCCAGGGCTTCCCCGGCGACGACGCTCCGGTCGTCCGCGTCTCGGGCCTGAAGGCTCTCGAGGGCGACGAGAAGTGGGTCCAGTCGATCCTCGACCTGATGGACGCCGCCGACGAGTCGATCCCCGACCCCGTGCGTGACAAGGACAAGCCGTTCCTCATGCCGATCGAGGACGTCTTCACGATCACCGGTCGTGGCACGGTCGTGACGGGTCGCGCCGAGCGCGGCACGCTGGGCATCAACTCCGAGGTCGAGATCGTCGGCATCCGCCCGACGCAGAAGACGACGGTCACGGGTATCGAGATGTTCCACAAGCAGCTCGACGAGGCCTGGGCCGGCGAGAACTGCGGTCTGCTCCTGCGTGGTCTCAAGCGCGACGACGTCGAGCGCGGCCAGGTCGTCGTGAAGCCGGGTTCGGTCACGCCCCACACCAACTTCGAGGGCACGGCGTACATCCTGTCCAAGGAGGAGGGTGGCCGTCACAACCCCTTCTACACGAACTACCGCCCGCAGTTCTACTTCCGCACCACGGACGTCACCGGCGTCATCTCGCTGCCCGAGGGCACCGAGATGGTCATGCCCGGCGACACCACGGACATGACGGTGGAGCTGATCCAGCCCATCGCCATGGAAGAGGGCCTCGGCTTCGCGATCCGTGAGGGTGGCCGCACCGTCGGCGCCGGAACGGTGACCAAGATCATCAAGTGATCTGATTCACGCCGGATGCCTCGGCATCCGCACCGACAGGGGTCGGGCCTTCGGGCCCGGCCCCTTCGTCGTGTCGTCGCGGCATCGCGCCCGGGCGCGGGATCAGGGGGCGAGATTGCCCGATACGTCCGCGCCGTCGGGCGCCTCGACCGCGCTCCCGACGCCGGTGGTGATGTTGCCGGTCACCCTGCCCCATCCCGAGCTGTCCTCGATGCGCACGCCGACGGCCGCGCCGGCGCCGGAGAGCTCGTTCCGGTCGACGAGATAGTCGCTCGTGCGCGAGAGCGAGACGCCCGCCGATGAGAAGCCCTCGAGCCGGTTGTCCGTCACCCGGACGCCGGATGTCGTGCCGACCGTCGCGATGCCGTCCGTCACCGTGCCCTCGTCGTTGAATCCCGTGTTGCCGTCGACCGTGATGTCCGCGGGGGCCTGATCGCCCTCGCCCTGGATGACGATGAACGCGCGTGCCTCGGCGCCCGGTTTCACGACGAGCGAGTTGCCGCTGATCTGCGCGCGCTCCACGCCCCCGTAGATCATGATCGGTGCCCTGCGAGGGTCGTAGTTCTGCCCCTGGCCGTCGGCGGCGGTGCGCGTGTACAGGATCGTGTTGTCCGCCACGACGCTGTCGTGCGAGCGGAGGATCACGGCGATGCCCCACCACGTGGCATCCGCCACGGTGTTGCCCGTGATGGTGGTGTGGGCGACGTTCTCGCTCACGATCGAGCGGCGGAACTGCCCGTAGACGACGTTGCCCGTGATCGCGACCATCGACGCGGTGTGAGGGGCGTCCTCGGTGTTGCCGAGGGTGATGCTCTCGGTGTGGATGCCCACGCGGGCGTCGGTGCCGGGCTTCGCGTTGACGATGTTCCCGGTCACGGTGGCCTGCGCCCCCCACACGACGATCCCGTCGCCGCGATCCTCGCCCCGGTTCTCCCGCGAGTCCGGCCCGGCGCCGACGCCGATGACGTCCTTCACCCGATTGCCGGAGATGACGATGTCGTGGAACTCGCCGCCGTACCGCACGGCGATGCCGTTCTGGAATCGCTCGATGTGATTGCCGATCACGCGAACATCGGACGCCTTGATCTCGATCCCGTAGTTGCGGTCGCCCTCCGCGCTCCCGAGCTCGTTCGGATTCGTCATCGTCACGCCCGAGATCTCGACGTTGTCGCCGACGACGCTCAGGGCCGCGCTCTCCGAGATCCCCTCGGTCCAGCGCAGCTCCCCGCCCCCGCGCAGGATGGTGTTGCCGGGGATCTCGATCGTGCCGTCCAGGCGGATCACCGACCCGGAGGGCACCTCGACGGTGCGCACGCCCTCCGCGGGCAGGCTCGCGATGAACGCCCTGACGCCGTCGGTCGAGACGGTCGCGCCCGTCGGGTCGATGCCGGGCCCGGCCAGCACGGCCGAGGTGCCGGCCGGAACCGTCGAGGTGATGAGCGGGACGAGGGATGTCACGGTCGGGGCGGGCTCCGATTGCGCCGCCACCGCGAGGGGAGCGAGCAGCCATATCGCACCGCCGACGAGGACGGCCCCGCCCGATGCCGCGACGGGTGCGACCCACGCGCGGCGGTGCGGCCGGTGACCCCCCGACGCCTCGTGCTCCCGCGCGTGCGCAGAGCTCGTCCCCTGATCCCCATCTGCCCCCAGCATGTCCACATGCTAGCGGGCATCACGTTACGGGAGGGTTGCGGTCGCTCATGCGCACTCGCCCTTCCGTCGTGGTGGCCGCTGTGCCAGGATGGGCACGCGCCGTGGGGGACGCGGCGTATGCGGGCCCGGCCCGCGAACCCGCGACGGGGGTCGCGGTCCGGTGGGCGCAGGGCGCCGCCGGTGAGATGCATGTGGGGATGCATTGATGGGGACAGGATCGACCACGACGCGTGGCACCCGGTGCGGTGCATCCGCGGTGGTGACCCCGTGCTCCCGTCGTCCTGGTCGCGCCGCTCCCGCGGACTCGACGCGCACGCGCGGCCGCATCTCCTCCGGGGCCCTCCCACCGATCGACGGTCCGCCTCGCATACGCGGCGCGGGCTGACGCAGAGTTCCGCCGCGCGGCGGGCGGGGAGGGGGCGGTGGCTTGGGGCACCGCCCTTCTCTCTGCAACACGCCCGGGTTTGCGACACGCCCGGGCGTCACGTAGACTAGTCAGGTTCCACACTCCGGGGGCCGCGTATGCGCGCACCGGATCACTGCCAGGGCAGTGCATAGGACGCATCGCAGGGCCCAGGCCCCGATGTCGAACCTAGGCCGCGGGCAGCAGAACGACACATCCCATCATCGCTCCGTCCGAGTGCCCTGCGCGCGTGCGGAGCGATCGTGCGGATGCCGGGAGCATCGAGCTCCCGGGCTGACAGCAGAACAGCGGTGCAGCAACACGTCGCCTCCGGGCGGCGGCGAAGTGCCCGGCGCGAGAGCGCCACCGTGCGTCCAATGCGCCCGGCATCCGAACCGGTGTCGTAAGACGCGAGAAAGAGAGTGAGCAGACAATGGCGGGACAGAAGATCCGCATTCGCCTGAAGTCGTACGACCACGCGGGGCTCGACAGCTCGGCCCGCAAGATCGTCGACACCGTGACCCGTGCAGGAGCGACCGTCGTGGGCCCCGTGCCCCTTCCGACGGAGAAGAACGTGGTGTGCGTCATCCGTTCCCCCCACAAGTACAAGGACAGCCGCGAGCACTTCGAGATGCGCACCCACAAGCGTCTGATCGACATCATCGACCCGACGCCGAAGGCCGTCGACTCCCTGATGCGCCTCGATCTGCCGGCCGACGTCAACATCGAGATCAAGCTCTGAGGACGACATGGCTGACATCAACAACAAGATTTCGAAGGGCATGCTGGGCACCAAGCTCGGTATGACCCAGGTGTGGAACGAGGAGGGCAAGCTCATCCCCGTCACCGTCATCGAGCTCGCCTCGAACGTCGTGACCCAGGTGCGCACGCCCGAGAAGGACGGCTACAACGCCGTTCAGATCGCCTACGGCCAGATCGACCCCCGCAAGGTGAACAAGCCCCTGACGGCCCACTTCGAGGCCGCGGGCGTCACCCCCCGCCGTCACCTCACCGAGGTGCGCACCGCGGATGCCGCTGACTACTCACTCGGTCAGGAGCTCACGGTGGACGGCGTGTTCGAGGCCGGCCAGCTGGTCGACGTCGTCGGCACCAGCAAGGGCAAGGGCACCGCGGGTGTCATGAAGCGCCACAACTTCAAGGGCGTCTCCGCTTCGCACGGTGCGCACCGCAACCACCGCAAGCCCGGCTCGATCGGCGCCTCGTCGACCCCGAGCCGTGTCTTCAAGGGCATGCGCATGGCCGGCCGTATGGGTGGCGAGCGCGTGACCGTCCAGAACCTCACCGTGCACGCGATCGACGCCGAGAAGGGTCTGCTGCTCGTCAAGGGCGCCGTCCCCGGTGCGCGCGGTCGCATCGTGTACGTCCGCAACGCAGTGAAGGGCGCCTGAGCACATGGTTGACTCGACTCTCACGCTCGATGTCCGTGGCACCGACGGCAAGAAGGCCGGCTCCGTGGAGCTGCCCGCCTCGGTGTTCGACGTCAAGACGAACATCCCGCTGATCCACCAGGTCGTCGTCGCGCAGCGCGCCGCGGCCCGCCAGGGCACGCACTCGACCAAGCGTCGCGGCGAGGTCTCCGGTGCCGGCCGCAAGCCCTTCAAGCAGAAGGGCACGGGTAACGCCCGTCAGGGCTCGATCCGCGCGCCGCACATGACCGGCGGTGGCATCGTCCACGGTCCGAAGCCGCGCGACTACGCGCAGCGCACCCCCAAGAAGATGATCGCGGCCGCCCTCCTGGGCGCGCTCAGCGACCGCGCCCGGGGCCAGCGCCTGCACATCGTGGAGTCCTTCGGCATCGAGGGCGCCCCCTCGACCAAGGCGGCGGCGGCGTACCTCGCGCAGGTCGCCCCCACGAAGAACGTGCTGGTCGTCCTGCACCGCGACGACGAGCTGAGCATCAAGAGCGTGCGCAACCTCGCGTACGTGCACGTGCTGTTCTTCGACCAGCTCAACGCCTACGACGTGCTCGTCTCCGACGACATCGTCTTCACCAAGGCCGCGTACGACGCCTTCGTCGCGTCGAAGTCGGCCACCGAGGAGGTCTCCGCATGAGCGCCCTGAACAAGGACCCGCGCGACATCATCCTGAAGCCGGTCGTCTCCGAGAAGAGCTACGGCCTGATCGACGAGGGCAAGTACACCTTCCTGGTGGACCCCCGCGCCAACAAGACCGAGATCAAGTTCGCGGTCGAGAAGATCTTCGGCGTCAAGGTCGCGGCGGTCAACACCGCCAACCGCAACGGCAAGGCCCGTCGCACCCGGTTCGGGCTCGGCAAGCGCAAGGACACCAAGCGCGCGATCGTGACCCTCAAGTCGGGCACCATCGACATCTTCACGGCTGTCGGCTGACGGTCGGGATAGAGGACTAAGAACATGGCTATTCGCAAGTACAAGCCCACGACGCCCGGTCGCCGCGGCTCGTCGGTCGCCGACTTCGCCGAGATCACGCGTTCGACGCCCGAGAAGTCGCTGCTGCGTCCGCTCAGCAAGACCGGTGGTCGCAACAACCAGGGTCGCATCACGACGCGTCACATCGGTGGTGGCCACAAGCGCCAGTACCGCCTGATCGACTTCCGTCGCAACGACAAGGACGGCATCGACGCGAAGGTCGCTCACATCGAGTACGACCCCAACCGCACGGCGCGCATCGCCCTTCTGCACTACGTGGACGGCGAGAAGCGCTACATCCTGGCGCCGAACAAGCTGTCGCAGGGCGACGTCGTCGAGTCCGGCCCGAACGCCGACATCAAGCCCGGCAACAACCTGCCGCTGCGCAACATCCCCACCGGTACCGTCGTGCACGCCATCGAGCTGCGCCCCGGTGGCGGCGCGAAGATCGCGCGCTCGGCCGGTGCGTCGGTGCGTCTCGTCGCAAAGGACGGCCCCTACGCCCAGCTGCGCCTGCCCTCGGGCGAGATCCGCAACGTCGACGCGCGCTGCCGCGCGACCGTCGGCGAGGTCGGCAACGCCGAGCAGTCCAACATCAACTGGGGCAAGGCCGGCCGCAAGCGCTGGAAGGGCGTGCGCCCGACGGTCCGCGGTGTCGCGATGAACCCGGTCGACCACCCGCACGGTGGTGGTGAGGGCAAGACGTCCGGTGGACGCCACCCCGTGTCGCCGTGGGGTCAGGCCGAGGGCCGCACCCGCCACGCCAACAAGGAAAGCGACAAGCTGATCGTCCGTCGTCGCAACGCCGGCAAGAAGCGCAAGTAGGTAGGAACAGAAGATGCCACGCAGTCTCAAAAAGGGCCCCTTCGTCGACGAGCACCTGCTTCGCAAGGTCGCCGCTCAGAACGAGTCGGGTTCGAAGAACGTCATCAAGACCTGGTCGCGCCGGTCGATGATCGTGCCGGCCATGCTCGGCCACACGATCGCCGTCCACGACGGTCGCAAGCACATCCCCGTGTTCGTGACCGAGACCATGGTCGGCCACAAGCTGGGCGAGTTCGCGCCCACCCGCACCTTCCGCGGTCACGAGAAGGACGACAAGAAGGGCCGTCGCCGCTAAGGCGACCGAGGAGGAGAGAGAAATGGTGGAGTCCATCGCCCGCGTGCGACACATCCGCGTGACCCCTCAGAAGGCTCGTCGCGTCGTCGCGCTCATCAAGGGCAAGCAGGCCGAAGAGGCCCTCGCGATCCTGAAGTTCGCACCGCAGGGTGCGAGCGAGCCGATCTACAAGCTCGTCGCGTCGGCCATCGCCAACGCACGGGTCAAGGCCGACAAGGACGGCGAGTACTTCGACGAGCAGGGTCTGTTCGTCAAGAACGCCTACGTCGACGAGGGCACGACGCTCAAGCGTTTCCAGCCCCGCGCCCAGGGCCGCGCGTTCCAGATCAAAAAGCGCACGAGCCACATCACGGTCGTCCTGTCGACCCCCGAGGTCGCTGACGCGGCCGCCGCCCCGACCAAGAAGGCGAGCAAGTAATGGGACAGAAGGTAAACCCGTACGGCTTCCGCCTCGGCATCACGACCGATCACGTCTCGCGGTGGTTCTCGGACTCGACGAAGCCGGGTCAGCGTTACGCCGACTACGTCGCCGAGGACATCAAGATCCGCAAGATGCTGCAGACCTCGCTCGACCGTGCGGGCGTCAGCAACATCGAGATCGAGCGCACGCGTGACCGCGTCCGCGTCGACATCCACACCGCCCGCCCCGGCATCGTGATCGGCCGCCGCGGCGCCGAGGCCGAGCGCATCCGCGCCGACCTCGAGAAGCTCACCGGCAAGCAGATCCAGCTGAACATCCTCGAGGTGAAGAACCCCGAGGCCGACGCCCAGCTCGTCGCGCAGGGTGTCGCCGAGCAGCTCTCCGCACGCGTGGCGTTCCGACGCGCGATGCGCAAGGGGCTGCAGGGCGCGCAGCGCGCCGGCGCCAAGGGTGTCCGCATCCAGGTGTCGGGCCGCCTCGGCGGTGCCGAGATGAGCCGCTCGGAGTTCTACCGCGAGGGTCGTGTGCCGCTGCACACGCTGCGCGCGAACATCGACTACGGCTTCTACGAGGCCAAGACGACCTTCGGCCGCATCGGCGTGAAGGTCTGGATCTACAAGGGCGACCTCACCAACAAGGAGCTCGCACGCGAGCAGGCCAACGCGCCCAAGTCGCGCGGTCGTGATGACCGCGGCGACCGTCGCCGTGGCCCCCGCAGCGAGGCGCCCGTCGCAGAAGGAGTGTCGGCGTAATGCTCATCCCCCGCAAGGTCAAGTACCGCAAGCAGCACCACCCCAAGCGGGACGGGCAGGCGACCGGTGGCACGAAGGTGTCGTTCGGCGAGTTCGGCATCCAGGCCCTCACGCCCGCGTACGTCACCAACCGCCAGATCGAGTCGGCGCGTATCGCGATGACCCGTCACATCAAGCGTGGCGGGAAGGTGTGGATCAACATCTACCCCGACCGTCCGCTCACGAAGAAGCCCGCCGAGACCCGCATGGGTTCCGGTAAGGGCTCCCCCGAGTGGTGGGTCGCCAACGTCAAGCCGGGTCGCGTCCTCTTCGAGGTCGCCGGTGTCAACGAGCAACTCGCTCGCGAGGCCCTGACCCGTGCCATTCACAAGCTGCCCCTGAAGGCACGCATCATCAAGCGCGAGGAGGGCGACGCGTAATGGCGATCGGCACCAAGGAGCTCGCCCCGGCAGAGCTCGACACGTTCGAAGACCAGCGCCTCGTCGAGGAGCTGCGCAAGGCCAAGGAAGAGCTGTTCAACCTGCGCTTCCAGTCGGCCACCGGCCAGCTCGAGAGCCACGGCCGCATCCGCGCCGTCAAGCGCGACATCGCGCGGCTCTACACCGTCATCCGTGAGCGCGAGCTGGGCATCCGTGCCACGCCCGCTCCCGCGGAGACGGCGACGAAGGCCAAGAAGAGCAAGGCGAAGAAGTCCGAGGACGACTCGGCCACCGCCGAAGGAGAGGCTGAGTGATGGCCACCACGAAGAAGGCCGACACCGCCGCAGAGCAGGTCGCGGGTCACGAGCACGCCGAGCACGACGTCCGTGACGCCGGCGCCCGCGGGTACCGCAAGTCCCGCCGCGGCTATGTCGTCAGCGACAAGATGGACAAGACGATCGTCGTCGAGGTCGAGGACCGCGTGAAGCACCCCCTCTACGGCAAGGTCATCCGTCGCACCTCCAAGGTCAAGGCGCACGACGAGGGCAACACCGCCGGCATCGGCGACCTCGTCCTCATCAACGAGACCCGCCCGCTGAGCGCGACCAAGCGCTGGCGCCTGGTGGAGATCCTCGAGAAGGCGAAGTAAGCAATGATTCAGAACGAATCCCGCCTCAAGGTCGCCGACAACAGCGGCGCCAAGGAGCTGCTCACGATCCGCGTGCTCGGCGGCTCCAACCGTCGCTACGCCGGCCTCGGCGACGTCATCGTCGCCACGGTCAAGGACGCGATCCCCGGCGGCAACGTCAAGAAGGGCGATGTCGTCAAGGCGGTCGTCGTGCGCACCGTCAAGCAGACGCGTCGCTCGGACGGCTCCTACATCAAGTTCGATGAGAACGCCGCCGTCATCCTGAAGAACGACGGGGAGCCCCGCGGCACCCGCATCTTCGGACCGGTCGGCCGTGAGCTGCGAGACAAGCGATTCATGAAGATCGTCTCGCTCGCCCCGGAGGTGCTGTAACCCATGGCGAAGATCAAGAAGGGTGACCTCGTTCAGGTCATCTCGGGCGCCAAGCCCGAACGCGGCGGCGACCGCGGCAAGCAGGGGAAGGTCCTCGAGGTCGTTCCCGGCACCAACCGCGTCGTGGTGGAGGGCGTGAACTACGTCACCAAGCACACGCGCGTCGGCCAGTCGCAGCGCGGAACCAAGACCGGTGGAATCGAGACCGTCGAGGCCCCGATCCACATCTCCAACGTCGCGATCGTCGACCCCGAGACGAAGAAGCCGACCCGCGTCGGCCACCGCGTCGAGGAGGTCGTGAAGAACGGCGAGAAGCGCACCGTGCGCGTCCGCTACGCGAAGAAGTCAGGTAAGGACCTCTGATGTCAACGTCCACTGCCGCGCCGGCTGGCAAGATCCAGCCGCGCCTGAAGCAGAAGTATCGCTCCGAGATCCAGCAGAAGCTGCGCGAGGAGTTCGGGTACGCGAACGTCCACCAGATCCCCGGTCTGGTCAAGGTCGTCGTGAACACCGGTGTCGGCGAGGCCGCTCGTGACAGCAAGGTGATCGATGGTGCGGTCGACGACCTCACCAAGATCACCGGTCAGAAGCCCGTCGTGACGAAGGCCCGCAAGTCCATCGCGCAGTTCAAGCTGCGCGAGGGCCAGGCCATCGGCGCGCACGTCACCCTCCGCGGCGACCGCGCGTGGGAGTTCCTCGACCGCCTCATCTCGCTGGCGCTGCCCCGCATCCGCGACTTCCGCGGTCTGTCGGCCACGCAGTTCGACGGCCACGGCAACTACACGTTCGGTCTGCAGGAGCAGGCGGTCTTCCACGAGATCGACCAGGACAAGATCGATCGCGTCCGCGGCTTCGACATCACGGTCGTGACGACCGCGACGTCGGATGACGAGGGTCGTGCTCTGCTGCGTCACCTCGGCTTCCCGTTCCGCGACCCGAACGCCCAGGCCTGAACCCGCCCATCCGGGCACACCACCACCACAGGTCGCCCGTCGTGTAACGGCGGTCGAAACCTGGTGAACGAAGGACTACACACATGACAATGACAGACCCGGTCGCAGACATGCTGACCCGTCTGCGCAACGCGAATTCGGCGCACCACGACTCCGTGAGCCTGCCGAGCTCGAAGCTCAAGACCCACATCGCCGAGATCCTCAAGCAGGAGGGCTACATCTCCGACTGGGCCGTCGCCGACGCCCGCGTCGGTCAGACGCTGACCCTCACGCTGAAGTACGGCCCGAACCGCGAGCGGTCGATCGCCGGCATCAAGCGGGTGTCCAAGCCCGGTCTGCGCGTGTACGCACGCTCGACCGAGCTGCCCCGCGTGCTCGGCGGCCTCGGCGTCGCCATCCTGTCCACCTCCTCCGGTCTCCTCACCGACCGTCAGGCCGAGCAGAAGGGCGTGGGTGGGGAAGTCCTCGCCTACGTGTGGTGATCCGTCATGTCCCGTATCGGTAGGCTTCCCATCGACATCCCCGCCGGCGTGACCGTCGAGGTCAGCGGCCGCGATGTCCAGGTCAAGGGCCCCAAGGGCGAACTGAGCATTCAGATCGCCCGCCCCATCGAGGTGGCGGTGCAGGAGAACCAGATTCTCGTGACCCGGCCCGACGACGAGCGCGAGTCGCGTTCGCTCCACGGCCTCACGCGCACCCTCATCAACAACAACATCATCGGCGTGACCCAGGGCTACACCAAGGGTCTCGAGGTCGTCGGCACCGGATACCGCGTCGCGCAGAAGGGCGGCTCCGTGGAGTTCGCGCTCGGCTTCTCGCACCCCGTGCTCGTCGAGCCGCCGGCCGGCATCACGCTCACGGTCGAGGGCAACAACAAGGTCACCGTGAGCGGCATCGACAAGCAGGCCGTCGGTGAGGCCGCCGCCAACATCCGCAAGATCCGCAAGCCCGAGCCGTACAAGGGCAAGGGCATCCGCTACGCCGGCGAGGTCGTTCGGCGTAAGGCCGGAAAGGCTGGTAAGTAACCATGGCTGTGACGTCGAAGTCCGTCGCGCGCTCGCGCCGCCACGCCCGTCTTCGCAAGAAGATCGTCGGCACCACCGAGCGTCCGCGCCTGGTCGTGAACCGCTCGTCCCGCCACGTGTTCGTGCAGCTCGTGGACGACAGCAAGGGCCACACCGTGGCATCCGCCTCGACGCTCGAGGTCGACCTGCGCTCCCTCGAGGCCGACAAGACGGCCAAGGCGCGCAAGGTCGGCGAGCTCGTCGCCGAGCGCGCGAAGGCCGCCGGAATCAGTGAGGCCGTCTTCGACCGGGGTGGCAACCGCTACGCCGGCCGTGTCGCCGCGATCGCGGACGGCGCGCGAGAGGGCGGGCTGAACCTGTGAGCACCGACAACAAGGAGAACAACGTGTCCGCCACCACCGAGGCGCCCGCCACCACGGACGCGCCCACGGAGCGTGAGCGCGAGCCCCGCCGCGGCGGCCGCGAGCGCAACCCGAACCGCGACCGCGGTTCGCGTGACCGCAACGAGAGCCAGTTCCTCGAGCGCGTCGTCACGATCAACCGCGTGTCGAAGGTCGTCAAGGGCGGTCGTCGCTTCAGCTTCACGGCGCTCGTCGTCGTCGGCGACGGCAACGGTCTCGTCGGCGTCGGCTACGGCAAGGCGCGCGAGGTCCCCCTGGCGATCTCCAAGGGTGTCGAAGAGGCCAAGCGCAACTTCTTCCGCGTGCCCCGCGTCGGCGTGACGATCCCGCACCCCGTGCAGGGTGAGGCGGCCGCCGGCGTCGTGCTCCTGCGTCCGGCGACCGCCGGTACCGGTGTTATCGCCGGTGGCCCCGTGCGCGCCGTGCTCGAATGCGCCGGCATCCACGACGTGCTGTCGAAGTCGCTCGGCTCGTCGAACACGATCAACATCGTCCACGCGACCGTCGCGGCGCTGAAGCAGCTCGAAGAGCCGCGCGCCGTGGCCGCCCGCCGTGGTCTCGACTTCGACCAGGTCGCCCCCGCGCGCCTGGTGCGGGCCGAGGCCGAGGCCGTCGCCGCTGCGAAGGCAGGTGCATGATGGCTGCGCGTCTGAAGGTCACGCAGGTCAAGTCCAAGGTGAGCGAGAAGCAGAACCAGCGCGACACGCTGCGGAGCCTCGGCCTCAAGCGGATCGGCGACACGGTTGTCCGTCCCGATGACGCCCAGACCCGCGGCTACGTCAAGACTGTCGCCCACCTCGTGAAGGTTGAGGAGATCGACTGATGGCTGAGAACGACAAGGCTGCGGCCGAGGCGGCTGCGCCCGCCACGAAGCCGGCGGCGAAGAAGGCCCCCGCCAAGGCCGACAAGGCACCCGCCCAGGCCACGACGCGTCCCGGTGTGCTGAAGGTGCACCACCTGCGTCCGGTGCCCGGAGCCAACACCGCCAAGACCCGCGTGGGTCGTGGAGAGGGCTCGAAGGGCAAGACCGCCGGTCGCGGCACGAAGGGCACGAAGGCCCGCAACACCGTGCGCGTCGGGTTCGAGGGCGGGCAGATGCCGCTGCACATGCGCACCCCGAAGCTGCGCGGGTTCAAGAACCCGTTCCGCGTCGAGTACCAGGTGGTCAACCTCGCCAAGCTCGCGGAGCTCTACCCGAGTGGCGGCGACGTGACCGTGGCCGACCTCGTCGCCAAGGGCGCCGTTCGCAAGAACGAGAAGGTCAAGGTGCTGGGCGACGGCGACATCGCCGTCAAGCTCACCGTGACGGTCGACAAGGTCTCCGGCTCCGCCGAGCAGAAGATCGTCGCCGCGGGCGGCAGCGTCAAGTAACCACGCACGAAAGGGCCGGGGGAATCCTCCGGCCCTTTCGTCGTCCGGGACTGCTGTCGCCGGTCGGGATACGCCCCGCGAGCGACCCTGGGCTACCCTGGTGCTTGGCCGTCCCGCGGGCGGCCTCATTCCCCTTCAGGAGGATCCTTCTTGTTCAGCGCAATCGCGCGCGTCTTCCGCACACCCGATCTGCGCCGGAAGATCGCCTTCACCCTGGGCATCATCGTGCTCTACCGTCTCGGTGCGCACGTGCCGACGCCGTTCGTCGACTTCGTGAACGTGCAGTCGTGCATCGGGCAGAACGAGGGGACCGAGGGCCTGCTCTCGCTCGTCAACCTCTTCTCGGGCGGTGCGCTGCTGCAGCTGTCGATCTTCGCGCTCGGCGTCATGCCGTACATCACGGCGACGATCATCACGCAGCTGCTGCGCGTCGTGATCCCGCACTTCGAGACGCTGCACAAGGAGGGTCAGGCCGGCCAGGCCCGCCTCACGCAGTACACGCGCTACCTCACGATCGCCCTCGCGCTCCTGCAGTCGACGACGCTCGTCACGGTCGCCCGCAGCGGGCAGCTCTTCGGCAACACCGGCGTCGCCGCATGCGACCAGCTGCTGACCAACGAGGCCTGGTGGGCCCAGCTGCTCATGATCATCACGATGACGGCGGGCACCGGCCTCATCATGTGGTTCGCGGAGCTCGTCACCGAGCGGGGGGTCGGCAACGGCATGTCGCTGCTGATCTTCACCTCGATCGCCGCGACGTTCCCCGCCGCGATGTGGGGGATCTGGCAGGCGCGCGGCTTCGAGACCTTCCTCCTCGTGCTGGCGATCGGAATCGTGGTCGTCGCGCTCGTCGTCTTCGTCGAGCAGTCGCAGCGGCGCATCCCCGTGCAGTACGCCAAGCGCATGGTGGGCCGGCGCACGTACGGCGGCACCAACACATACATCCCGATCAAGGTGAACATGGCCGGCGTCGTGCCCGTCATCTTCGCCTCCTCGCTGCTGTACATCCCCGCCCTGCTGGCTCAGTTCAACCAGCCGGCCGTCGGCGAGGAGCCCGCGGGCTGGGTCGTGTGGATCTCGCAGTACTTCACCACCGGCGATCACCCGCTCTACATGGCGGTCTACTTCCTCCTCATCATCGGCTTCACGTACTTCTACGTCGCGATCACCTTCAACCCGGTCGAGGTCGCCGACAACATGAAGCGCTACGGCGGTTTCATCCCCGGCATCCGGGCGGGTCGCCCCACCGCCGAGTACCTCGACTACGTGCTCACGCGCATCACGCTGCCGGGCTCGATCTACCTCGGTCTCATCGCCCTGCTGCCGCTCATCGCGCTCGCCACGGTCGACGCCAACCAGAACTTCCCGTTCGGGGGCGCCTCGATCCTCATCATCGTGGGCGTGGGTCTCGAGACCGTCAAGCAGATCGACGCGCAGCTGCAGCAGCGCCACTACGAAGGGCTCCTCCGATGACGCAGACCTCCGCACGTTTCCTGATCGTCGGCCCGCAGGGCTCCGGCAAAGGGACCCAGGGGGTCCTCGTCGGCGAGGCCTACGAGATCCCGGTCGTCTCGACCGGAGATGTCTTCCGGGCCAACATCAGCGAGGGAACCGAGCTCGGCCGGCGCGTGCAGCAGATCGTGGAGGCGGGCAACCTCGTTCCCGACGAGCTGACGAGCGAGATCGTCCGCGACCGGCTCACGCAGCCGGATGCGGCCTCCGGCTTCCTTCTCGACGGCTATCCGCGCAATCTCGGCCAGGTCGCGCACCTGGACGACTTCCTCTCGGGCCGGGGCGAGGCGCTCGACGCCGTCATCGAGCTCGACGTCCCCCGCCGGGAGAGCATCGAGCGACTGAAGCTGCGCGCCGCCGAGCAGGGACGCACCGACGACACCGAAGAGGTGATCGCCAAGCGTCTCGACATCTACGAGAACGAGACCGCCCCGATCCTCGGCGTCTACCGCGAGCGGGGGATCGTGGACACGATCGACGGCGTCGGCTCGCTCGAGGAGATCACCGAGCGCATCTTCGCCGCGCTCGAGGCGCGCGGGCTCGCCCGCCGGGCCGCCGCCTGACGTGGGCCTGCGACGCTCGATCTACAAGTCCCCCGCGCAGCTGCGGGCGATGGTGCGACCCGGCCGGATCACGGCCGACGCGCTCGAGGCGGTGCGCCGGCTGGCCGCCCCGGGCGTGACGACCCTCGAGCTGGATGCCGCGGCGTCCGCCGTCATCACCGGCGCCGGTGCGCGCTCGAACTTCCAGCTCGTGCGCGGATACCGACACACCGTGTGCGCGTCGGTCAACGAGCAGGTCGTCCACGGCATCCCCGGCACGCGTGTCCTGGAGCCCGGTGACATCCTCTCGATCGACGCGGGCGCGGAGTTCGAGGGGTGGAACGGGGACTCGGCGTTCACGATCGTCCTGCCCGACCCCGACCGCCCCGAGCTCGTGGCCCGGCGCGAGGCGCTCTCCAGCGTCACCGAGGGTTCGCTCTGGGCCGGCATCGCGGCGCTCGCGTCGGCGCGCTTCCTCGGTGAGGTCGGGGCCGCGATCCAGGGCTACATCGAGGACCGCGGCGCCGAGAGCGGCCGGAGCTACGGCATCCTGCAGGACTACGTGGGTCACGGCATCGGTCGCAAGATGCACGAATCGCCCCCCGTATTCAACTACCGCGTCGCCGACCGCGGCGCCGAGGTCAAGCCCGGTCTGGCCGTGGCGATCGAGCCGATGGTCGTCGACGGCGACCCCGCGACGCTCGTCGAGGACGACGACTGGACGGTCTCGACGGTGGACGGCTCGTCCGGCTCCCACTGGGAGCACAGCGTCGCCGTGCATGATGGCGGAATCTGGGTGCTGACGGCGCACGACGGCGGGGCCGCGGGCCTGGAGCCGTTCGGCATCACGCCGGTGCCGATCAGCTGAAGAAGTCCTCGGGAGGGATGACATGGCCGCTGCCGCGGGCAAGAAGACGAACTGGTTCGCGATCTGGATCTCGGTCGGCGTCGTGGCCGTGCTCGTGGTCGCGGCGGTCGCCGTCGTGTGGATCAACAGCAGCGCGACGTCGGCGGGGCCGGCGCCCGAGTCCGACATCGTGAACGCGGAGACCGGGGCGATCTCGGTGGGCGAGGGCGAGGACGTCGTCGCGACCTACATCGACTTCATGTGCCCCATCTGCAAGCAGTTCGAGCAGATCTACGGGGAGACCCTCGCAGGGCTCGTCGACGACGGGTCGATCACGCTCGAGTACCACCCCGTCGCGATCCTCGACCGCTATTCGCAGGGAACCGACTACTCCACGCGCGCCGCCAACGCTCTCTACTGCGTCGCCGAGAGCTCGCCCGAGGCGGTCTCGCCCTTCGTCCAGGCGATGTACGAGAACCAGCCCGCAGAGGGTTCCGCCGGCCTGACCGACGAGCAGATCATCGAGATCGCGGAGAAAGCGGGAGCGACGGGCATCGACGCGTGCGTCACTGAGCGCACCTACGATCGCTTCGTGGCCGCGATGACACGGGAGATGCCCGCGGACGAGAACGGCGGTCGCGGCACGCCGACGGTCGTCGTCGATGGCGAGCGGATCCAGCTCACCGGCGACCCGCAGGCCGACATCGTCGCCCGCCTGGGCTGAATCCGCCCGTGCGCTAACGTAAGCCCCGACGAAGGGGGCGCGGATGCCGCACGCCACGACGCGGGCACGACGAGCGGTGGGCGCCGCGATGGCGGTCGCCCTCGCGGCGGGCGTGGGAGGCGTGTGGGCGGCGGCCCCGGCATCCGCCCCGACGGCGCACGCCGTGCCGGGGGAGTGCCCCGACGGAACCCTCCCCCCGCCCGGCAACACCAACGAGCTGTGGACGGACAACAACGTCTCGGTGTTCGTGGGCGGCGATCTGCGCGCCGAGGGCTCCGCGGCCGAGATCGAGGGTCTCGTCGTGGTGACGGGCGACGCGGCATTCACCCGCGAGAGCGGTCGCGTCAACGTCGGCTCGGTCGGCGTCGGATCCAACGTGCGGCCGAGTTCCGGCGACGAGATGCTGCTCGTGGGCGGCGACCTGATGGTCGGGCCGACGACGGTGCTGGATGTCGGTGCTCTCGCTTTCGACGACGCCGGGACGACCCTTCTGGGTGGCAACGTCGAGGTCGGTGGGTCCGCGTCGCCCGCGTTCCCGTCGCCGCGCTACGAGCTCAACAACGGCGGACTGCACGCCGGTCTCGGAGCAGCCGACGCGCTCGGCGTCTTCGCCGCGTGGGGCGGGGCGATGGCGACTCAGTCGGCGGCCTGGGCGGCCGCGGCAGCCACCCCCGGCGCGGTCTCGGGCAACCGGGTGACGTTCACGGGGTCCGGCGCCGCGGGGGCGACCGAGATGTTCACGATCACCGGCTCGCAGGCGAACGCCGTCTCCGAGATCTATTTCGAGGACATCGCTTCGGATGCCGCCGTGATCATCACGGTCACCGGTTCCGGCCCGGTCACGATGCTGCACACCTACTACGCCGACGACGGCGTACGCGCCGACGACCTGACGTCGCCGCTGTTCGGCGCCGTCGCGGCCAGTACGCTGTGGAACCTCCCGGACGCGGGGCAGGTGGACATCGCCGGCTCGAGCCAGGTGCTCGGATCGCTGCTGGTGCCGGCCGGCTCCGCCCGGATCACCGCGTCGGCGAACGGGCGGGTCTACGTCGGCGGCGACCTCATCGTCGACGGCGTCGGCAACGAGCTGCACAACTACCCGTTCGTCCTGCCGCCTTTCGAGTGCGAGGTGACTCCACCGATCCCCCCGCTCGACGAGGGACACGTCGATGTGCGCAAGCTGCTCGGCGACGGGGCCGGGTTCGTGCCGCCCGACGCGCGCTTCTCGGGCCTCGTCTCGTGCGAGGTCCCGGGCCGGCTCGGTGTCCGACTCGAGGTGTGGACCGTCACGCCCGCGGAGCCCGTCCGCGTAGAGGGCCTGCCGGTGGGGTCGGCGTGCACCGTGGCCGAGCTCGCCTCGGCCCTGCCTGCCGGCTTCGCATGGCGGGACCCGGCGTGGAGCGTCGACGGGACGCCGGCCGGAGAGCCTGTCACGTTCGTCGTGCCGCCGCCGACCGGTGTCCCGCAGGTCTCCCTGACGGTCACCAACGCGGTGGCGGTCTCCGGTTTCGCTATCGTCACGTCCGTCTCGGGCGGAGGGGGGACGGATGCCGCGGCTGCGGCGTTCTCCGGGGTGTGGGCGTGCGAGGTCGCGGGATCGGTCGTCGCGGCCGGATCGTGGGCGACGGCCGGCGAGGGTCGCGCGGGGCCGTTCGCCGCGCCGATCGGCGCGACCTGCGCCGTGTCCCAGGCGGAGCCGCCATCGCGAGCGGGGGGATGGTGGCGCGAGCCGAGCATCACGCCGGCGTCGTTCGTCGTGACGGATGCCGCGGCATCCGAGCAGATCGTGACGGTGCGGAACGTCTTCGAGCAGACGCTGCCGCCCACGGGGTCGACGCCCGCGTGGTGGCTGTGGGTCGTCGCGATCGCCTTGCTCGTCGCGGGCGGCGCCCTTGCGATCCTCGGGTGGCGCCGCAACCGCCGCTGAACCGGGTCGCCCGCCACCGGCAGCGGTGGACAGGGCCGGTCGCGTGGGATACCATAGATCTTTGGTGCCTTGCGCCTTCTCTCGGCGTGTCCGATCGACACGGCGAGCTGAGCGGGGCGCCACCCATCCCATTCATCCGCAGACCGACCGGTCTGCCCAGCGTAAGCGAGTGTATGGCCAAGAAAGACGGTGTCATCGAGATCGAGGGCGTGATCTCCGAGGCGCTTCCCAACGCGATGTTCCGCGTTGAGTTGAGCAACGGACACAAGGTCCTCGCGACGATCTCGGGAAAGATGCGGCAGAACTACATTCGCATCATCCCCGAGGACCGCGTTGTCGTGGAGCTCTCGCCCTACGACCTCACCCGCGGCCGCATCGTCTACCGCTACCGCTAGACCCGGTCGAGAAGTAACGGCCGTCATCGCCGCTCCGCGCCCGCGGAACGGCCCGACGGCACGAAGACAGCGAAAGAGAAGCACATGAAGGTCAACCCCTCGGTCAAGCCGATCTGCGATCACTGCAAGGTGATCCGTCGCCACGGCCGCGTCATGGTGATCTGCAAGTCCAACCCGCGCCACAAGCAGCGCCAGGGCTGAGGCCGCCGCGCTCGTCGCGGCTCGCACACGGACAACTGAACACAACACATCCGGCAGTTTCAGATCCCGCATCCGTGCGGGGGACACCCCGGGGCGGAGGCCCGGGCACCGATCCTGCTCCACACCTCCACGACACTCCTAGGAGAGCCGCATGGCACGTCTTGCCGGCGTCGACATCCCGCGCGATAAGCGCGTGGTCATCGCCCTGACCTACATCTACGGCGTGGGCCGTACCCGCTCGAACGAGATCCTCGCCGCGACGGGCGTCGATCCCGACGTCCGCGTCAAGGACCTCTCGGACGACCAGCTCGTCGCCCTCCGCGACCACATCGAGGCCACCTACAAGGTGGAGGGCGACCTCCGCCGCGAGGTCGCCGCCGACATCCGCCGCAAGGTCGAGATCGGCTCCTACGAGGGCCTGCGCCACCGCCGCGGCCTTCCCGTGCGCGGCCAGCGCACGAAGACGAACGCGCGTACCCGCAAGGGCCCCAAGCGCACCGTCGCCGGCAAGAAGAAGGCCGGCCGCAAGTAAGCGCGCCCCAGGTTTAGGAGAGAAGACACATGGCACAGGCCAAGAGCGCCGCGCGCAAGCCGCGTCGCAAGGAGAAGAAGAACATCGCGGTGGGCCAGGCCCACATCAAGTCGACGTTCAACAACACGATCGTCTCGATCACCGACCCGTCGGGCGCCGTCATCAGCTGGGCGTCCTCGGGCGGTGTGGGCTTCAAGGGCTCGCGCAAGTCGACGCCGTACGCCGCCGGCATGGCGGCCGAGTCCGCCGCCCGCCAGGCGCAGGAGCACGGAGTGAAGAAGGTCGACGTCTTCGTGAAGGGCCCCGGCTCGGGCCGCGAGACCGCGATCCGCTCGCTGACCGCCGCCGGCCTCGAGGTCGGGTCCATCCAGGACGTGACGCCGCAGGCGCACAACGGCTGCCGTCCCCCCAAGCGCCGCCGCGTCTGACGTGCCGGGCCGGGATGCCGCGAGGCGGTCCCGGCCCCGCCGTCGCGCCCCGCGAATCTTCCGCGGCAGCCCACGGTCGCCCCGCGGCCGGGCCTCCGCCCGAGCAAAACTCAACACCTCATCCATAAGTGTCATATAGCGGGCACTTAGCCGAAAGGATCACACCGTGCTCATCGCACAGCGTCCCACCCTCACCGAGGAGAAGATCTCGGAGTTCCGCAGCCGGTTCGTCATCGAGCCGCTGGAGCCCGGCTTCGGTTACACGATCGGCAACGCGCTGCGCCGCAGCCTGCTGTCCTCCATCCCCGGCGCGGCGGTCACGAGCATCCGCATCGACGGCGTGCTCCACGAATTCACCACCATCCCGGGTGTCAAGGAGGATGTCACCGAGATCATCCTCAACATCAAGCAGCTCGTCGTCTCCTCGGAGCGCGACGAGCCCATCACCGCCTACCTGCGCAAGACCGGTTCGGGCGAGGTCACGGCGGCCGACATCTCCGCGCCGGCCGGCGTCGAGGTGCACAACCCGGAGCTCGTCATCGCGACGCTCAACGACACCGCCAAGTTCGAGCTCGAGCTGACGATCGAGCGCGGCCGCGGCTACGTCTCGGCGACCCAGAACCGCAACGAGTACGCCGAAGCCGGCCAGATCCCCGTGGACTCGATCTACTCGCCCGTGCTCAAGGTGAGCTACCGCGTCGAGGCGACGCGTGCCGGCGAGCGCACCGACTTCGACAAGCTCGTGCTGGACGTCGAGTCCAAGCCGTCGATCGCGCCCCGCGACGCCGTCGCGTCGGCCGGCCGCACCCTCACGGAGCTCTTCGGTCTCGCCCGCGAGCTCAACGTGGAGGCCGAGGGCATCGAGATCGGCCCCGCGCCGGTCGAGACCGTGCTCTCGAACGAGCTGTCGATGCCGATCGAGGACCTCGACCTGTCGGTCCGCTCGTACAACTGCCTCAAGCGCGAGGGCATCAACACGGTCTCGGAGCTGGTCGCCCTCTCCGAGACGCAGCTGATGAACATCCGCAACTTCGGTCAGAAGTCGGTCGACGAGGTGCGCGACAAGCTCGTCTCGCTGGGCCTGTCGCTGAAGGACTCGGTCCCCGGGTTCGACGGTGCGTCCTTCTACGGCGGCTACGACGACGAGACCGCCTGAGCGGCCCGCACACCCGACTGAGAACCCCTGGAGTAACTGAGAAATGCCCAAGCCCACGAAGGGTCCCCGCCTCGGAGGCGGCCCCGCACACGAGCGCCTGCTGCTTGCCAACCTCGCGGCGGCCCTGTTCACGCACCGCTCGATCAAGACGACGGAGACGAAGGCGAAGCGCCTGCGGCCCCTCGCCGAGCGCCTGATCACGTTCGCCAAGCGCGGCGACCTGCACGCGCGCCGCCGCGTTCTGAGCGTCATCGGCGACCGTGAGGTCGTGCACGTCCTCTTCACCGAGATCGCGCCGCTCGTGGCCGACCGTGAAGGCGGCTACACGCGCATCACGAAGGTCGGGAACCGCAAGGGCGACAACGCCCCCATGGCCGTGATCGAGCTCGTCCTCGAGCCCGTCACCCCGAAGGTGAAGTCGTCGAAGAAGAGCGCCGTCGCCGCCCCCGCCGCGGAGCCCGTGGCAGACGAGCCCGCCGAGGCGCCGGCCGAGGGCGAGACCGCCGCCGACCAGGCCGCAGCAGAGGAGGCCGCCGTGGCGTCCGAGCAGGCCGACGAGGTCGTGGCCGAGGAGAACGCCGAGAAGTAATCGTCGGCCTCCGCACAGAGGAGGGCCCGCGCATCCGAGAGGAGCGCGGGCCCTCCTCTGTCGTGCGCCGGCCCGCGGACTATTCGTCGCCGACGACGAGGCGGGTCGCGAGCGCGGAGCGAAGCTGCGCGCGCTCGAACTCCCTCTGGGCGCGTGCGTCCTCCGCTCCCTGCACCGCCGACGCGACCGTTTCGGCGAAGAGTCGCCCACCGGCCTGGCCGGGGTGGATGCGGTCGCCCGCCAGCAGGTCCGTATGCGCCGCCGCCGTGGCCGACCAGTCGGCGATGACGACGTTCTCGCGGGTCGCTGCGAAAGCCTCGAGGTCGGAGTTGACGCCGGGGATCCAGTCGCGCGGTGCGTAGGCGTTGACGAGGACGAGGGTGCGATCGGGGCCGGCGATGTCCGCCGCCCGCGAGAGAGCGGCATCGTCGACGGGCCCGTTGGTGCCCAGGGCGAGCACCACGAAGGGCCGGAGCTGCCCCGATCCGGAGAGGGACTCGAGGATGCCGGGAGCGGCATGCATCGAGCGCGACACCGCGGCATCCACCTGGATACCGGGCAGGCGATCCATCAGGCCGCCTGCCGAGGCGAGCATGACCGAGTCGCCCACGGCCGTGACCTGGTCGCCGGCGATCGCGACGGGCTGCGGTGCCGCCGTGGGCGATCCCGCCGGGGTCGGCGCCAGCGGCGGGCGCGGCTGCGTCGACGTGCCGGGGACGCGATCGCCGACGGATCCGCCCTGCCGAAGCGCTGCCTGGCCGGCGAAGACCGCCGCCTCGCCGGAGGACCGGGCGGGGGCGGCCGCGATGCCCGCGGTGGTCGCGGCGATGCCGGCGCAGATGACGAGGATCGTCAGCACGGCGGAGAGGCGCGTGAGCGGAGCGCCGCCGAGGCGCGCCCGAAGTCTGCGCAGGCAGCCGCGGTAGCCGAGCCTGCGAACGGGCTGCTCCACCCACCGATAGGAAGCCCAGGAGGCGGCCAGCGTGAGTGCGAGCGCCGTGCCGCCGATCCAGGCGGGAACCCCCTCGGCGTCGGCGGCCGCCGCGGGCAGCAGGAGCACGAGGAGCGGCCAATGCCAGAGGTAGATCCCGAAGGAGCGCTCGCCGACCCACCGCAGGGGAGAGGCGTCGATGGCCCTGCCGAAGAGCGAACCGGGCCAGACGGCCCCCGCGATGGCGGCGGCGGAGAGCAGGCTGGCGGCCGCGAGCGCGCCCGGGAACGTCGCCGTTCCGAGGGTGGGCTGCAGCGTGGCGAGCAGGAGCAGGGCGGCGAGGGCGAGGGCGGCGAATCCGCTCATGCCGATCCGAACCGCTGCGTGCGACATCCACGGTCGCGGCGCTGAGAGCGCGCGCTCCGCGACGAAGGCCAGCGCGACGCCGAGCAGGATGCCGAAGCCGTGCGTGTCGGTTCCGAAGTACGCCCGCGTGGGATCTGCACCGCCGGCGACGAGGGCGGCCATCCACCCCGCGGAGGCCCCTGCGGCGAGGACCGCGATCGCGCCCCGCGCCCACTGTGCCCGCAGGAGCAGCACCGCCGGCAGCACGAGGGGCCAGACGACGTAGAACTGCTCCTCGACCGCGAGGGACCAGAGATTGCGGAAGAGCTCGGGGGTGCCCTCCTGGAAGTACCCCGTCCCCGCTTGGATCGAGAGCCAGTTGTAGCTGAACGTCAGGGCGCCGAGCACCTGTCTGCCGAGGCCCACCAGGGCGTCGCCGCCCTGCAGCCACGCCCACGTGGCGCAGACCAGGATGAGGACGACGATGGCGGGGATCAGCCGACGAGCGCGGCGCCGCCAGAACTCGCCGAGGCGTATCCGGCCGGTGCGGGAGGTCTCGCGCAGGAGGAGCGAGGTGATGAGGAAGCCGCTGATGACGAAGAAGACGTCGACGCCGATGAACCCCTGGCGCACGCCGAGGCCGGGAAACAGGTGATACGCCACGACGAGGGCGACCGCGACCGCGCGCAGCCCGTCGAGCCCGGCGTATCGCGGCACGGCTGACGGCGCCGCCGCTGCGCCGTCAGCCGGCGATGCGGAGGCGCTGGGCGGCGCGTCGAGAAGGGCGGGTGAGATGCTCATCGTTCGGGTGCGCGCGGGCGGGCGGAGCGCGCGGCCCGCCTAGTGTACGTCGGGCTCCCGACGGCGCGCAGGGCTCGTTCCCAGCCCGGCATGAAGCGCGTCCGGGCGCTCCCTGTACGTGCGCCCCCGGAGCGCGCTATTGTTGCGGGGTCGGCGTGCATGGGGGACGCCGCCGCAGGGGTTCTGGGGGAACCGCATGATCACCTTCACGTTGGCGGAGTCCGCCGTGACAAACTCGCTGGGGCGCGCGATCAGCCTGAGCCTCGTCGCGGCGGAAGTGGGCGAGGTCGAGCTGTGGGCGCTCGACGACGGCCCCGCCTGGACGGGCGCGCGCCACTTCGATCTGCCGCTTCACCGGTTCTCGCCGCACCGACTCGATCCGTTGATCCATCGCATCCGGAACGCCGCGCGTCATGCGCCCGTGGTGGTGTGGATCTCGAAGGGGCTCTCGCCCCTCGACCGCATCGCGCGTGCCGTCGCGGGGACGCCGCGGGTCACGGTGATCGCCGACTTCGACGACGACGACGTGAGTCTCATGCGCGAGCAGGCGAACGCCTCGGTCACGACCGCCGTCCATCTCAACGTGCTGCATCGCAAGTCGCCGCTGCAGGTGGCGCGGGCACAGCGCCGCACCGCCGAGGCCGCGGACGCCTACAGCTTCTCCAGCGCCACGCTGCGGGACACCTACGCCGAGCGCCCGCATCCGCGCCGCACGTCGACGATCATCCCGCACGCGCGGCCCACGGGCTGGCTGCTTCCCGAGCGGTCGTCGCGGCGGCCCGGGCCGCCGCGCCTGGCCTACCTCGGCACGGTGCGGCCGCACAAGGGCGCCGACCGCATCCTCGACCTGGTGCGCGCGATGCCCGAGATCGAGTTCTCCAGCTTCAGCGGCTCGTTCCGACCCGACAGCGGCGGAGCCCTGTGGCACTCGATCGGCAACGACGCCACGCTGCGCGAGGTCTACGCCGATATCGACTTCACGCTCGTGCCGCAGGACCCGGCCTCGAGTGCCGCACGCAATCAGCTGCCGTCCAAGATCGTCGAGGCGGCGGCCTTCGGTGTCGGCCTCGTGGCCACGCCCACGCCGGTGATCGAGGAGTACTGCGCCGGCTCCTACATTCCCGTGACGGATTGGACGGATGCCGCGGCGGTCGCGGCACGCATCCGCTCGGCCGATCCGGTGGCGCTCGGCGCCCGGCTTCGGCGGGTGTTCGTCGAGCGCTTCGCCACGGAGGTGACCGCGGCATCCCTGGAGGAGCTCCTCGGCATCGCGCGGCGCGGTCAGCGCGTCGGCTGAGCCGGTGGCACTGCGCCGGTTCCCGCCGTCAGTGCCCGGCGCCGAGGCCGCCGGAGAGGCGCCCGTGGAAGGCGGAGGCGGTCTCGTTCATGCCCTCGATGACGACCCGCTTGCCGTGGCGCTCGTACTTGTTCACGATGGCGTCGAGCGCGGCGACGGTGGAGGCGTCCCAGACGTGCGAGCGTGACATGTCGATGACGATCCGGTCGGGGTCGCCTGCGTAGTCGAACTGCGTCGTGAGGTCGTTGCTGGAGGCGAAGAAGAGCTCGCCGTCGACGGCGTAGTAGGCGGTGGGGACGCCCTCGTCCTCCGCGATCGTCCGCGTCACGGTGACGAAGTGGGCGACCCGGCGGGCGAAGAGCACCATGGCGGTCAGCGCGCCGAGGATGACGCCGATGGCGAGGTTGTGCGTCATCACCGTCGCCACGACGGTGATGACCATGACGGCGGTCTCGCTCAGCGGCATCCGCCTGAGGGTCGCGGGGTGGATGCTGTGCCAGTCGAAGGTCGCCACCGACACCATGATCATGACGGCGACGAGGGCGGCCATGGGGATGATCGCGACGACGTCGCCCAGCGCGACCACCAGGATGAGCAGGAAGACGCCCGCGAGGAAGGTGGAGATGCGCGTGCGCGCGCCCGAGGCCTTGACGTTGATCATGGTCTGGCCGATCATCGCGCAACCGCCCATGCCGCCGAACGCGCCCGAGAGAACGTTCGCGACGCCCTGACCCCACGCCTCGCGGGTCTTGCGCGAGTGCGTGTCGGTGATGTCGTCGACGAGCTTCGCCGTCAGGAGGGACTCGATGAGGCCGACGACGGCGAAACCCAGCGCATAGGGTGCGATGATCTGCAGCGTCTCGAGCGTGAGGGGCACCTGCGGGATGAACAGCTCGGGGAGGCTGCGCGGCAGCTCGCCCTGGCCCCCGACGTCGGGCACCTGGAAGGCGAAGACCACGACGGCGGCGGTGACCAGGACGATGGCGACGAGAGGCGCGGGAACGACCTTCGTCAGCCGCGGCATGACGATCATGATCAGCAGCCCGGCGGCGACCAGCGGATAGACGAGCCATGGCACGCCGATCAGCTGCGGAAGCTGCGACGTGAAGATGAGGATCGCGAGCGCGTTGACGAAGCCGACCATGACGGATCGGGGGATGAAGCGCATGAGCTTCGCGACGCCCAACAGGGCGAGCACGATCTGCAGGAGGCCGCCCAGCAGCACGGTCGCGATGAGGTAGTCCATGCCGTATTCGCGTGCGACGGGGGCGATGACCAGGGCGATCGCCCCGGTGGCGGCGGTGATCATCGCGGGCCTGCCGCCGACGAAGGCGATCGCAACGGCCATGACGAAGGAGGAGAACAGGCCCACTTGAGGATCGACGCCGGCGATGATCGAGAAGGCGATCGCCTCGGGGATGAGGGCGAGCGCGACCACGAGACCGGCCAGCACCTCGCGGGTCAGCAGGCGCGGGGTGCGCAGCGCCTGCATCACCGTCGGCTCGATGCGATAGCGGGATGCGTTCTCGCGTGCGGGGGTGAGGGCTGTCATGTGCGCTCCTGGGACGTGCGGGCGGAAGAGGTTCGCGAGGTTTGGCGCGGATGCGCGCGCCGACCGGTCGCAACGATGCGACGGAGGAGAATGAGGGATCGGGGCGCGAAGAGCGCGCCCCGGGACAACTCTACCCAAACGTGAGATTTGCCGCGATCGGCGGCGGAGGAGGACTCGTGTCCGACGAGGTGATGCAGATCGGCGAGCTCGCCGAGCGTGCCGAGATGTCGCTGCGTACCATCCGCCACTACGACGAGGTGGGGCTTCTCAAACCGTCCGCGCGCACCGAGGGCGGCTTCCGGCTCTACACGGAGCAGGACCTCGCCCGTTTGCTCGTTATCCGCCGTATGAAGCCGCTCGGCTACACGCTCGAGGAGATGGGTGCGGTCCTCCGCGTCGTCGACGCCCTCACGGCCGACCCGCACGATGCGGCGAAGCGCGCCGAGCTCGACGAGATCCGCGCGGAAGCGCAGCGTCGGCGCGATCGTCTGCGCGAACAGGCATCGATGGCGGACGACTTCCTCGCCCAGCTCGACGCGCGATGACGCGCGAGGGGGTCTCCCCGGCGGGCGGGACACCTTTCGGTCCCCAAGATCCCGCCCGCCGGGGTGGTCAGGCCCGCTGGAGAGCGGCGGGCAGCTCTGCCGCCTGTTCCGCGCGGAGAGCGTCGACGAGGCGGCCCTCGGGCAGCTCGACGTCGGCGTAGGTGAGCACCTCGTCCTTCGCGATATCGCGCAGCGTGCGGCATCCCTCGGCGACCCCGATCGGCAGCAGCTCCTGTGCCGCCGTGGTGTCGGCCCGCTCGGCGACGCCGTAGGTGTGGAAGCCGCCGAGGCCGTCGAGGACCGTGCCGGCCGGCAGATCCGTCTTGGCGACGGTCACGACCTCCACGGTCGGCGCACCGAGCGGCTCGAGCGCCGCGTCGCGGAACTCGACCGCGCGGGCGACGGTGTTCGGCACTTCGAAGTGGCAGAGGTGATAGGGCGTGTAGAAGCTGTAGAGCGGACCTTCGCCGAGCTTGTACAGGTTCAGGTAGTGACGCTGCTTCGGGTCGTCGTGCGTCGCGAGCACGAAGACGCCGGGCCCGGGCTGCGCGCCCACGACATAGTCGACGACGCCGCCCTGCCGCTCGAGCTCCTCCACGTCGTACGCGCCCGTGAGCTCGTCGACGTGACCGGAGTGATCGGCGCCGCGCATGCCGCGACGCTCGACGCTCATTCCGGTGGCATTGGCGACGATCGCCTGCTCGAACGACACCTTCGTGCCGTCGGCGAAGCTCGTGACCATGTACGGGTCCTGACCCCACTTCGCGGCGAACGCCGCCTGCGTGGCCGGGGTGCGGTACTCGTCCTGGAGGCCCTTGATGTTGCCGCAGACGAGCGGGGTCAGCCCGATGCCGCGGACGAAGCGGACGAGGTTCATCTGGACGCCCGGCTGGTCGCCGTCGCACCCCGTGAGCACGACCCCGGCGGCCTTGGCCCGCCTGCTGAGGATAGGGCCCACGGTTCCGTCGACCTCGGCGTTCATGAGCACGATGTCCTTGCGCGCCGCGATCGCGTCGACCACCACGTGGCAGCCGTACTCGACGGCTCCCGTCGCCTCTACGAGGGCGTCGACGGATTCCGCGCTGCACGCTGCCCGGTGATCCGTCGTGATCGCCACAGCGCCGGCGGCGACCGCGGCATCCACACCCGCGGCGTCGGTCACGACGCGCACGTCGGTGATCCCGGCGTCCCGCAAGGCGCGTTCGGCCTTCTCCAGGGTGCGGTTCACGACGACCGAGATCTGCATCCCCGGAACGCTGTTGACGATCTGATTGATCAGGCCCCGCCCCATGAAACCGGCGCCCACGAGCGCGACGCCGATCGGGTTTCCGTCAGATTCGCGCTGAGCCAGCGCGCGGTCGATGAGGATCACGGCCTCCCTCCCGTCACGGCGGCCAGCTGCTCGTCCGTCCACTCCGACAGGAGCGGCCAGGAGGCGTCCTTCGCCGAGATGTCCGCGACGGGCAGCGGCCAGGTCAGCCCCAGCGCGGGGTCGTCGTGCCGCAGTCCCCGCTCCGCCGTCGGGGCGTAGCCGCCCGAGACCATGTAGGTGACCTCCGTGTCGTCGACGAGGGTCTGGTACCCGTGAGCGAAGTACGCGGGCACGTACAGGGCGCGGCGGTTGTCTGCCGAAAGCTCCACCGACACGTGCTGCAGGCGCGTGGGGGAGTCCCACCGCATGTCGACGATCGTGTCGACGATCGCTCCGCGCGTGCAGCGGATCAGCTTCGTCTCCGGGCTCGGAGCGATCTGGAAGTGCATCCCCCGCAGCGTCCCCGCGCGGTGGTTGTATGAGATGTTCGCCTGTTCGATGTGCGGGTCCAGGCCCGCCGCCTCGAACTCGGCTCGATCGAACGAGCGCGCGAAGAAGCCGCGGTCGTCGCTGTGCTCCTCGAGGTCGATGATCGCGACCCCCGCGATCGGGGTGGTGCGGAAGATCACGGCTTCCTCCAGAAGAGCTCGTCGTCGACCTGACCCGTGCGGATCAGGTACTCCAATTGCTTGAGGCGCGTGAAGCCGCGGCCCGAGAAGGATGCCTCGTCGAGATCGATCGACGAGAACACGGCGAGCAGCTGCTCGGCGCCGCGGCGCGCGTTCCAGTCGCACTCGTACCCGGGCAGCACCTCGCGGATGTGGTCGAAGTTGACCTTGTAGCTGCGGTTGTCGCCCCCCGCCTCACCGAAGGAGACGTCGCAGCCCGGGAACACCTCGCCGATCACCTCGGCGATCTCGCGCACCTGGTAGTTCTGCTCCTCGGACCCCACGTTGAAGATCTCACCGCGCACGCTGTCGAGGGGCGCCTGCAGCGTCATGCGGATCGCTTTGGCGATGTCGAGCGCATGGACGAGGGGACGCCACGGCGTGCCGTCGCTCGTCATCGCGATCTGCTTCGTCGTCCACGCGAGCCCCGCGAGGTTGTTGAGGACGATGTCGAAGCGCATGCGCGGGGAGGCGCCGAACGCCGTCGCGTTGCGCAGGAAGGTCGGCGAGAAACCGTCGTCGGCCATCGGAAGCACGTCGCGTTCCACCATCGCCTTGCACTCGGCGTAGATCGTCTGCGGGTCGACCGGGGAGGACTCGTCCACGACTCCGTCCGCAACGCCGTACACGCTGCACGAGGACATGTAGATGAACCGGGACACCCCGGCATCCTTCGCCAGGCGGGCCAGGCGCACCGATCCCTCGTGGTTGATGGACTTCGTCAGGCCGGGGTTGAACTGCCCGAGCGGGTCGTTCGAGAGCTCCGCCATGTGGACGATCGCGTCGATGCCCTCCAGATCGGCCGGCTCGACGTGGCGGATGTCCTTGGCCAGCGTCTCCGGCGTGGAGTCCACGCCGTTGTAGAGCCACCCCGCCTTGTAGAAGCCGGTGTCGACGGCGCGGATCTCATGGCCGTCGCGCAGCAGCTCGGGGGCGAGGACGGAGCCGAGGTAACCCTCGGTTCCCGTGACGAGTACCTTCATGCTCAGCCCCACACCTTCCAGGCCGCGTCGCCGGAGTCCCAGAGCCCGTTGAGCTCGGTCCAGTCGCGGTACGTGTCCATGCCCATCCAGAAGCCCTCGTGCGTGAAGACACCCAGGTTGCCGTCGGCTGCGAGCTGCTGCAGCGGCTTCTTCTCCAGGAGCAGATCCGGGTCCTCGTCGAGGTATCGGTCGACCATCTCCCGCTTGTGCGCGAAGAAGCCGCCGGAGACCCAGCCGTCCGCCATGGTCGGCTTCTCGTTGAACTCCGTCACGCGCTCGCCCGAGACGTGCATCTCGCCGAAGCGGCTCGTCGGGTGCACGCCCGTGACCGTCGAGACGAGCCCGCTCGCGACGTGCTGGGCGTAGAGGGCGCCGATGTCGACGTTGCCGATGCCGTCGCCGTATGTCTGCAGGAAGTAGGGCTGGTCGAGGTATCGGGCCACGCGCTTGATGCGCGCTCCCGTGCCGGTCTCGATGCCGGTCTCGACGAGCGTGACCTCCCAGTCCTCGGTCTGGGCCTCGCCGTACCACTGCGGCGACCCTCCGCTGGCGAGGTTGACGGTGACGTCGCGCCCCTGATCGCCGTAGGTGAGGAAGAAGTCGCGGATCTGGTCGCCCTTGTACCCGAGGGGGAGGACGAATCGGCGGAATCCGTTCGCGGCGTAGATCTTCATGATGTGCCACAGGATCGGCTTGCCGCCGATCTCGATGAGCGGCTTGGGCAGCTTCTCGCTGGCTTCCCGGATGCGTGTTCCCATGCCCCCGCACAGGATGACGACGGGGATGTCGGCCTTTTCAGGCACGACGGTGCTGACGTCGGACATGACGACGTGTTCCTCTCTGAAGGTGGTCGGAGCCCCCAGGCGACGACCTTGTTTGTGATGTTCGGTTATCGAGGCGGTCGGTGTCAGTGGGCGGTGTCGCCCGGAGCGAACACGGCCTTGAAGGTGCGGAACAGGATGCTGACATCCCCCAGTAGGGTCCAGTTCTCGACGTAGTAGAGGTCGAGGCGCAGGGCCTCGTCCCAGGAGAGCGCCGAGCGGCCGCTGACCTGCCAGAGCCCGCTCATCCCCGGTTTGACGATGAGGCGCCGCTCGGCGGCCGAGTCGTAGAACGCCACCTCTTCCTTGCGCTGGGGGCGCGGCCCCACCAGGCTCATGTCTCCGAGGAAGACGTTGATCAGCTGCGGGAACTCATCGAGCGAGTACTTGCGGAGGATCCGTCCGATCGGCGTGATCCGGGGATCGTTCTCGAGCTTGAAGAGGGGCTGCCCCGCCTTGCCCTGTTCGGCCAGGAGGCGCTGGAGCATGTCGTCGGCGTCCGGGATCATCGAGCGGAACTTGATCATGCGGAAGGGCACGCCCTCCTGCCCGATGCGCTCCTGCCGGTAGAAGACGGGACCGCGGCTCGAGAGACGCACGAGGAGCGCGAGCACGCCGAACAACGGTGCGAGCACGAGAAGCAGCGCCCCCGAGCCGACGACGTCGAAGGATCGCTTCACGAAGCGCTGACGCCCCGAGTACCGTGGGGTCTCCACGTGGACGAGGGGGAACCCGGCGACCGGACGCAGGTGCATCCGAGGGCCCCCGACATCGGTGAGGCTCGGCACCATGATGAGGTGCTGCCGCCCCGCCTCGAGCTGCCAGCTGATCTGCTTGACGCTCTGCGCCGAGAGCGCGGCGTCGCTCGCGACCAGCACGGTGTCGGCGCCCGTGACCTCCAGCATGCGGTCGATGTCCCGCACCGGTCCGAGGAAGGGAACGTCCACGCCGGCGGAGGAGAAGTCCGACCGCGTGCCGGGTCCGCTCACACCCACGACGCGATAGCCGGCCTCCGGCATCCGTCCCAGCTCCGCGATGATGCGCGCGCTCTCCTGGTCGTCGCCGATGACGAGGACCCGCGACATCGCGTCGCCCGCGCGCCGGGCCGCCCACAGGCGACGGCGCCAGAGCGCCCGCGTGAGCAGCAGGAGCGCGGTGCCGGCGGGACACGCGAGAAGCAGGTACCCCCGGGATATCGGAGTGGAGGTGAGATAGGACACGACGGCGAGGATCGCGAAGAGATAGATCGCGGAGGCCATCACCTTGCGGTACTCGGCCGTGCCGATCCCGACGACCCGGTCGCTGTAGGAACCGGAGATCGCCAGCGCGACGAGCCACCCGAGGATGAGGGCGGTCGACAGCCACGTGTAGGTGACGGGCCCGATGTCATCGACGGGCCGTGACACGGGTTCTCCGGTGAGGCTGAACCACACGTACTGGGTGGCGAACATCACCCCCGCGATGACGAGAGCATCCGACACCCAGAGGGTGCGTCGATACAGCGACAGCCAATCCAGAGCTGCCGGTGCGCGCACGATCGAGTGCGACAGCGATTCCGTGACCATGATCTTCCCCAGCGATCGATTCCCCAGCTATGCGGTCAGCGCAGCGGTCGTGTTACGGCGACGTCTCGTGCCCCCGGTGCGAACGTCTGCCGCTTCGCGCGAACGTGCTCTTCCGGCTGTCGAGATCAAGCGGCGCCCCGCCCCCCGGGGCGCGCAAGAACTGTTCGAAGTCGGACAGGCTGTCCTCGCTCTCCACCGCAGGCTCGCGCTGAGGAGTGCTGCTCGAGTGATAGGCCTCGGCCAGGTAGGACGTCGTGCCCCGGCCGGGGAGGCGGTTCGCCACCACCCCGGAGATCCGCGCGTTGACCTTCTCGAGCGCGGTGACCGCGCTTCTGACCTCGTCCCGGCGCGTGTGATCGATCGACGTGACGAGAAGCACGCCCCCGACGGTGCGGGAGAGGATCGCGGCGTCGGGCACCGGGAGCACGGGCGGCGTGTCGTAGAGCACGACGTCGTACCGCTCCTGCAGTTGCGTCATGAGCTCGCGCATCTGGTGAGACCCCAGCAACTCGCTGGGGTTAGGCGGGATGCGCCCCGCCGCCAGGATGTGGAGGTTCGGCGACCGCCACGGCTGGACGACGTCCGCGAGCTCGGCACGGCCGATGAGGATGTCGGTCAGGCCCGCGCCGCCCTCGACCCCGAAGTAGTTGTGCACCTGCGGACGGCGCAGGTCGGCCTCGACGACGAGCACGCGCACCCCGGTCGCCGCGATCGACGCGGCGAGGTTCGTGGTGACGGTCGACTTGCCCTCTCCGCTGGAGGGCGAGGTCACGACGAAGGTCGCGGGCCCGTCGACATCGAGGAACTGGAGGTTCGTGCGGAGAATGCGGAACGATTCGGCCGTCGGGCTGCCCGGGTCATCCTCCGCGAGGATGTTGCCGGACCTGCTCCGCGGCGCCTGCGGGATGGCTCCCACGATCGGCGCGGTCGTGACCGCTTCGACATCGTCGAGCGTGCGCAGTCGTGTGTCGATCAGGTCGCGGAGGATCGCAGCGAGCACCCCGAGCGCGAGACCGGCGGCCAGGCCGATGGCCAGGTTCAGCGCGAGGTTCGGGCTGACGGGCGTCGAGGGAGTCTCCGCGAAGCGGACCTGCGTGATCTGCACGGGAGGCACGGGCTCGGAGGGCACCGGGTTGCCGGCGGCGTCGAGGACGGGATTGCCCGCGGCATCCAGCATCACCTGCGTGCTGCTGACGGCGGTGGTCTCGATCTGCTCGACCGTGGTGGCGAGGCTCGTGATGAGCGCATTCGCGACGCTCGCGGCGATCGCGGGCGACTCGCCCGACACGGTGACCTCGAGCATCGTCGTCTGCACGGGGATCGACACCGTCACGTCGCCCGCGAACGCTCCGGGCGAGACGTCGAGGCCGAAGTCCTCGATGACCGGTTCCGTGACGATCGGCTCGGTGATCAGCTTCGCGTACGTGTTCACCCGCTGCTGCGTGAACGCGTTGCCCTGCGTGAGCTCGTTGAGCGTGCCGCCCGCGTCACTGGAGACGAACGCCGCGCTCGTCGCCGAGTAGCGAGGCGTCGTCGTTGCGGTCACCGCCCAGGCCGCGAGCGTGCCCACGATCGCGAAGACGACGATCAGCAGCCACGAACGGCGGAAGATCCGCGCATAGTCTCGAGTCCCCACTCTTCCCCCCCAGAGAATTGCGTGATGAGCGACGTGGAAGGCGATCTTTCCCCATGCCCCGTCGGTCCCCCCGACGACGTCGCTCAGTCATGTATAGCGCCATCGGTCTTCGGAAGCCACCCCGCGGACACATTCGACGGCGCGTCGTACGAGCCATTTGCGCGAAGACGTTGCGCAAGGTGGGCCCGAGGTGGCTAGCATGGGGCCCACGCACACTCATGATGGGGGATGAGTCATGCGATCGTTGGGGACGATCGAGGGCGCTAGCGCTCCGGGCGGTTTGCCGCTCACACTTTTCTGCGCCGAGTTGGCGGCCGACTACACGGCGGCCGGCGCTCACACGCGGGGGACCCTCGCTCGGCTGGCCGATCCGCACTTCCGCGTGCGCGTCGTCACGGTCTGGCGCGAGGGGCCGCGGTGGGTGCCGGGAGCATTGCGGAAGATCTTCCGGCTCGCCTCCGTGGTGGTCCGGGGGCGGATGATCCGGCCCCGAGGTGTCCTGCTCGCGCGCTGGAGCCCGTTCGTGGCGCTCGTGAGCGGCCGGTTCACGCGCCGCGGGCTGCCGCTGGTGATCTTCGTGCAGGGCAACCTCGACGACATGTACGACTCGAATCCGTGGACGCGTCGCGCACCCTGGTTCACCCGTCTGGCGCTGTCCTCGATCCGGCAGGCGACGCGCATCGTCACGCCGAGCGAGGGGCTCGCCGAATGGGTCGCGAGCGTCCGCGACGACGGCCGGGACTGCGTCACCGTCATCCCCAACGGCGCGGACGTCGCGCAGTTCGATGCGGAGCGTGCGCGGGCAGAACGGGACGGCGGCGCCTCGACGCCGCCCCACGCGCTGTTCTTCGGGAACATGGCGTCGTGGCAGGGCATCGACACGATCCTCGATGCGCTCGCCGACCCCTCATGGCCGAGCGACCTCGATCTCCACGTCATCGGCGACGGGCAGATGGCGCCCGCCGTGCGCGCGTGCGACGACGCACGCGTGACGTACCTGGGGCGGCGTCCCAAGCACGAGGTGGCCCGTGCCGCCGCCCGTGCCGAGATGACCCTGGCGACGCGGCACGACGTTGCGGCGAGCGCCACCGGCGTGTCTCCGTTCAAGATCATCGAGTCGGCCGCGGCGGGCACCCCGAGCATCGTCACGCGGGTGCCGGGACAGACCGAGCTCGCGAGCGCGATCGGCGGGTCGCTGCTCGTGCCCGCCGGCGACCCGGCGGCGCTGGCCGCGGCCGTGGCGCAGCTCCACGGCGACGCCGGGATGCGGGACGAGCTCGCCCGGGCAGGACGGGAAGGGGTGCGCGCCTTCGACTGGGCGGCATCCGCCGACACCCTCTCCGCCCTCGTCCGGGAGGCCGCGGGCGTGGTCCCGGCCGAGGCGGCGCCTGTCGAGCGTGTCGCATGAGCCTCGTCAGGGAGCCCACCCGCGCCCCCCTGCACGATGCTCGAAGCGGCATGCCGCTGGATGCCGTGAAGTACTGGCTCGTGAGCGTCGCGCTCGTCGCGGGGGCCTTCATCGCGTGGCGGAGCCACTCGATGCTTCCCGCGAAGCTCTTCCTCGACGAGTTCATCATCCGCAGATTCATCACCGGGGAGCTGCAGTCGGACGGGCCGAGCTCCTATGGAACCACCGGCTGGCTCTACCGGGTGACGGGCCTCGGGTCGATCCCCGAGGTGTTCCCGATCCTCGCCTACCTCGTCTTCGCCGCGGCGGTCGTGGTAGCCGTCGGGTGGCGCACGATTCCGCGCATGTCCTTCCCCGCGATCGGCCTCGCGGCGGGCTCGCTCCTTCTTGGCGGCGTATATCTCTCGCAGTATTCGAAGGAGTTCTTCGTCCTCCCGTTGGCGATCCTGCTCCTTGCCGCGCGGCGCTCGTGGAAGCTCGAGGTCGCCTGGATCGCGCTCGCCCTCCTGTACGCCACGTACGTACGCCAGTACTGGTACCTCGTCGTGGCGCTCTATCTCGTGTTCCGGTTCGTACTTCCCGCCGTGAAGTCGGCGTGGATGCTCATTCCGGTGATCCTCGTCGGTTTTCTCGCCCTCGTCGTGGCATTCCAGTTCGTGATGGGCGTGCCGTTCACGTTCTTCCGCACGGACATCAACACGGTGCTCGACTACGATCGCTCGACGCAGCTGGACGACCTCGTGCCGGGCCTGGCGATCCCTACGCAGTGGGTGAACGCCGTCGCGATGATGCTGTGGATCGCGTTCCCCGTCTGGATGATCTTCTCGGGCGATGTCGTGCAGTTGCTGGCGGGCACGTTCATGGCGGTGTGCTGGGCGCTCGCGATCGGCAGGATCCGCTTCATCGTCGGCACGCGCACCGGCGCCGTGCTGCCGCTGGCATTCCTGCTTGCGTTCCTCATGGTGCAGACGGCGTTCGAACCCGACTACGGCTCGTATCTGAGGCACATCACGCCCCAGCTGCCCCTCTTCCTGGCGCTGTTCGCCGCGACGGCGAAGAGCGAGCGGATGCCGTCGTGAAGGAGTCCCGGTGAAGATCGTCCACGTCACGGAGACGCTCGTGGGGGGCGTGCTCGCCGCGGTCGCTGCGCTGTCGGCGAAGCAGGCTGCGCTGGGGCACGACGTCGTCGTCGTGTACCCGCGGAAGCCGGCCGTGCCGCCGGAGGCGCAGCTCGTAGAGCGCTTCCCCGCCGAGGTCACGCGGATCGAGGTGCCCTACCGCGGTCGGATCCGCGCCATCGACGGGCTGCGTCGCGCCGCCATCGTCGCGACCCGCGACGGTGTCGATGTCGTGCACCTGCACTCGACGTTCGCGGGGTTCGCGGGGCGCCTCTCTCCCGCCATCCGGCGGCAGGCGGACGTCATCGCCTACTCGCCGCACGGCTGGGCGTTCCTTCGCGGGGATGGCCCGGCCTTCTCCAACCGCGCTGCGGCGGCGGTCGAACGGGCGCTGCGCTCCCGTTGCGACGGGCTGATCCTGGTGTCCGACTCCGAGGCGCGCGTGACGCGGGAACGGCTCGGGCGCTCAGGTGGCGACGTGCATGTTCTGCAGAACGGAATCCCCGTCGCGGGGCTGCCTCGAGCGGCAGGCTCCGCGGGGCGACCCGTTGTGATCGCATCGGGACGACTCATGGAGCAGAAGGCGCCCGACCGCTTCGCCGAGATCGCACGGAGCCTCGGCGGACAGGCGGAGTTCGTCTGGATCGGGGACGGGACGCCGGAGGAGCGCCGCCGGTGGATCGGCGATGCCCCCGTGACCGTGACGGGGTGGCTGGCGCATACCGACGTCGTGGCGCGGCTCGCGGCATCCGACGTCTTCCTCTTCCCGTCCCGCTGGGAGGGCATGCCGATCTCGCTCATGGAGGCCCAGGTGATGGGGTTGCCGGCGGTCGCGACCGACATCGTCGGCAACCGCGATGTCGTCATCCCCGGCGAGACCGGGCTGCTGTGCGACGACACCGCCGCGCTCACCGCCGCCGTCGCCCGCCTCGTGAGCGATCGGGCCGAGCGTGATCGGATGGCGGAGCGGGCGATCGAGGTACAGCGCGAAAGACTCTCCGACGCGCGGTTGGGCGAGACGTCCATCGCGTTGTACGAGGCGATGGCGGGGCGTCGTAGCGACGCGCTCGTCTCCTAGAACCGTCGCCGGCGGCGCATCCCCCCTCCCCGCGCCGCCGGCGGCGCCCCAGCCGCCGAGGTCAGCGCCGCACGAGCAGAACTGCGTCGCTCCAGGTCGAGGGCCAGCTCACGACGACGTCCTCGCCGGCACGGTCGTCTGCGACGAAGAACTCCTCTCCCGTCGCCGGATCGAACCAGCGGATGGCGAAGGTGGCGTCGGCATCGAGAGCGGTGGTGTCGATCCTGATGGTCGAGCGCGGCTCGCCGAAGTAGGCCATTGCGCCCGCCCCGTCCGGCAGCGCGGCCACGGCCACGGCCGAAGCGGTGCCCGGGGTGCCATGGCCGTCGGGAAGCAGTCCCGACTCGGGGCCGAGCGGCTCGAGCACGCCGGGCACGAAAGCGGCGAGCAGGGTGCTGAGCACGCTGACGTCCTCCGCGGAGCCGGCCGCCAGCGCCGCCGGCCACTCCTCGGTCACCGGCCAGACGTCCTCGTGGCCGTATGCGGCGCCCGCGGCGCCGGATAGGAAGGCGTGGTAGGCCTGACCGCGCACCTCCCGGCGGTCGAGGAGGGGTTCCCTGTCACGGCCGTCGTAGTAGGACTCCCACAGGATGACGGGGCGCACGGTGCTGCGGTCGAACTCCGCGCGGACGAACGGTGCTGAGTCGGCGCCGCTGTACGCCGCCGACAGCTGATACCACGCCTCGTCGCCGAAGTGCTCCTCGACGGTCATCTCGCGGGCCGTGTGATAGGACATCAGCTGAGGAACGGACTGTCCCTCGTAGAGCGCTCGGCCCATCTGGATGGTCGCCGCGACCACCGGACCGCGCGAGAGGCCGCCCGGGACGCCCGACGTGGCCTCGCCCTCGTCGGTCGGATCGTTGTCGCCGCCGAGCAGCCACCACACGTTGGGGCGGTCACCCAGGAGGTCCGCCAGGAAGGTGCCGTAGGCGGCGGCGTTGTCCTCGGTGACGTACCCCCGCCACGCGTCGCCCCATCCGCCGTACCAGCTCGGGACGAGGCAGGCCACCAGTCCCAGGCGGGCGCACTCGTCGACGCACCACTCGACGTGCGTCCAATAGTCGGCTTCGCCCCTCAGCGGCTCCGCAAGGTCGCCGCGCTCGGCGAAGGGGCGCTCGCCGTATGCGTTCTGCGCCCGGGGGTCGAAGTCGAGCACCGACATCTGCAGGGCGGTGAATCCGCCTTCACTGCGCGCGGTGGCGAGCGTGGTGAACGACTCGCGCGTCATCCGGCTGATGGCGTTCCAGGGGGTGTCGGCGAGGTAGAGGAAGTGGCGGCCTTCGCTGTCGACGAGCGAGCGCGCGTCGGCGCCGATCGTGATCGGGAAGGAGGCGGATGCCAGCCCGGCGCGCTCCGGCGCACCGCTCACGGGGTGCGGTGCGGTCGCCGACGGAGCCGTCGAGCGGCCGAGGGCGAACCCGCCGAGCCCTCCGATGATCACGCCGCCGAGCCCGAACAAGCCGAGACGCAGCGCGTCGCGCCGGCTGATGCGGCGTCCCCCGCCGCCGGCGGGCGCAACCACCGGTTCGGCCGGGCCCGCAGTCTGGGTGCGGGCGGGCTCGGAATCCACCGTCTCCGAACGGACGACGACGCGTCCGCCTTCCCAGTTGCCCCCGTATGCCATCGAACGCCCCCAGACGTGTCTCGATACTCCCCGACGCGGCCCCCTCCCCAGGCGGCCAACTCTTCCCATGCTAGAGGGTTGGGCGCGGGTTCACCACCGTGATCGGGTTCGGCCGATAGGATGACGGCGCTGGTCCGCTCGGATCCGCGAGGGTCTCGAGGGCGGGTACGCGTGGAATTCCTGGTCGTTGTCGCTCTCGTGCTCGTCGTCTGGCTGGCCGTGGGTGTGGGAGTCGCGCTCGTCATCGGCCGTGTCGTCCGGCGCGGCGACGAGCACGCGCAGGTCATGGGAAGCTGGCGAGCGAGCGTCGCCGACCCCGCGCCCGCTCGGCGTGATGGTGCCGACGCCGCCGGCAATGTCGAGCCGCAGCCCTGAGCCCGACCGGACCGCTCAGGTGCGCCGACGCATGACGCGCGCGAGCACCACGATCTGCACCACAGCCGCCGTCGTCTCGGCGAGGACCCCGCCGAGGGTCGCCCCCACGGCTCCGTAGAACACCGCGAGGACGCAGATGGCGGGCACGCCCACGGCGGCGGCGGCCGCGGCGGAGATCGTCACCGCGTGGATCTTCCGGTATCGGATGAGGCCGAGGGGACCCGTGGCGCGGGTCAGACAGACCAGGGCGAGGACGGTGCCGGACGCCGCGGCGAGCAGCGGATCGACCACCACCGTGCCCGTGAACAGGATCGAGCTGATCCATGGGGCGAGCACCGCGAAGCCGACGCCGCACACGAGGCCCAGCGCCAAGTTCAGCTTGATCACGGTGAGCACGCGATGGCGGATCTCGGCGGGGTCGCGCGCCTGGCCGAGCCAGTTCTGCAGGGCGTTGGGAACGGCCTGCAGAATCGTCAGCGACATCCGCATGAGCCGCTCCACAGCGGCGAACGCGGCCAGCGCGGAGGGGGCGAAGATCCCCACGAGCGTGATGGGCAGCGCGGCGTACAGCGCGGCGATCGACCGCCCGCTCATCGCGGTCAGCTGACCTCGTATCGTGGCGATATCGTCGCGCAGGCGGAAACGCGTCGGCCCTTCCCGTTCGTGACGCGCCAGCAGGAGGCTCGCGATGGGGCTGAAGAGGACGGCGATGAGGAACGCCGCGGGGATCGTCTGCAGCGGCGCCCCGTTCACGACCGCGATCGATCCTGCGACGACGAGGAGCGCACGCGGAAGCGCGTCGGAGGTGAGGATGCGCAGCGGGCGCCCGACGCCGGTGAAGTACCAGTTGCCCGACAGGCCCGTCGCGGCGCTCGTAGCCGCCATGAGGGCCGCCGTGATCGTGTAGGACGCGCCGGTGATCCGGGTGAGCGCGATCGCCACGAGCACGGCCAGCGGAGCGAGCACCAGCAAGGCCAGCAGTCGAGTGCGCACCGACGAGACCAGGGTCGCCCAGCGCCGTCCCGGCGGCTCCGCGGCGACCCGCTGGGGTCCGGTCAGCGGCCAGCCCAGCTCGATGATGACGCATGCCGCGGATCCGATCGATAGGCCGAGCGCGTAGGCCTCCCACCCGCGCGCGCCCGCAGTGCTCGTGATCGCCGGGATGGCGATGAGGGGCGTGACGGCGCTGAGCGCCGGCACCATCAGGAACGTCGCGAGGTACAGCAGACGGCGGAACCTCATCGGTCCCCACCCGCGCTCGCGCAAGCATGCCCCACCATGCGTCCCCCCCAGCCCCTGCCGTGTCACGCGCCCGCGCACGGCATCTCTCACCCTGCCTCACGTGCGGACAGGACACAAGTCAGGGGCCGACGATCCGCAGCGCCCTCGCCACCGCATCGACCGCAGGCATGAGGACGCGGGCGCACGCGCGATGGGCCTCGTCGTCCTTGCCGACACCGGGGGATACCCGCCGGGCGGAAGCATGCGGCGGGTCGGGCAAGCGCAAGTAGGCTGGCGGCGTGCGGATCCGCCTCGACATCGCCTACGACGGCACGCACTTCGCCGGGTGGGCGCGCCAGCCCGGACTGCGGACGGTGCAGGGAGCGCTCGAGACCGCGCTGCAGCGGGTGCTGCGCAGCCCGGCCGCGCCGCGCCTGGTCGTTGCCGGACGCACGGATGCCGGCGTGCACGCCACAGGGCAGGTCGCGCACGTCGATGTCGCCCCCGATGACATCGAGCGACTCCACCGCCCTCGTGACACGCGTCCCCCGCTCGATCAGCTCGCGCATCGCCTCCGGGGGGTGCTCGGGGCGTACTCCGACGTGACGGTGCGCGCCGCGACCGCGGCCCCCGAGGGGTTCGACGCCCGCTTCTCGCCCGTCTGGAGGCGCTACGTCTACCGCATCGCCGATGCGGCCTCCGGCTACGATCCGCTCCGCCGTCATGACACCACCTCGGTGCGGGCGTCGCTCGACGCGGCTGCGATGGATGCCGCGGCATCCAGCCTTCGAGGGCTTCATGACTTCGCGGCCTACTGCCGCCCCCGAGAGGGGGCCACGACGATCCGGACACTGCTGGACTACACCTGGCGGAGACTGCCCGACGGCGTGCTCGAGGCCGAGGTGCGGGCCGACGCCTTCTGCCACAGCATGGTGCGCGCCCTCGTCGGCGTGTGCGCGGCGATCGGAGAGGGGCGCCTGGACGTCGAGGATGCCGCGCGCCTTCGCGACGAGAGGACTCGATCGAGCGCCTTTCCGGTGCTCGCCGCCCGGGGACTCACCCTGGCCGAGGTGGGCTACCCCGCATCAGATCTCCTCGCGGAACGCGCGGCCCAGACGCGCGCACGGCGCGAACTGGGGTGAATCCCTGTCACCCTCACCTCACGGAAGGGTCAAACCTTCCGTAACGCGAGGGTTGTCCGTAGGCTGGGGGCATGGGGGCGCTGGGGGAGCGTTTGCGGTGGATGGATCAGGCTCGGGGGGTCGCCATCCTCCTCGTCGTGATGCACCATTCCATGACGTGGGTGGCGGACTTCGGGCTCACGGTGCCACCTGCGCTGAGCGCATTCGACGACATCGTCTCGCCGTTCCGGATGCCGCTACTGATGTTCCTCTCCGGCATCCTGGTCCCGCGAGCGCTGTCCAAGCCGACCCGCGCCTACGCCATGGGGAAGCTTCGTGCGATCGGCTGGCCCTACCTGCTGTGGTCGGTCATCTTCCTCGTCGTCACGGGGACATTCACGCTCTCGCTCGTGCCCAACATTCTCCTCTTCCCGCCCACCTACCTCTGGTATCTGTGGTTCCTGCTGGCGTACTACGCGCTCGCGTGGTTGCTGGCACGCGCGGGAGTCCCGCCCCTGTGGCCGGCTCTTGTGGCCATGCTCGCCTCGGGCTTCGCGCCCGAGGACTACCGGATGTCGCGCTTCTTGTTCCTCCTCGCCTTCTTCCTGCTCGGGTGGGCGTGGTCGAGGAGGGGACCGGTGCGATGGTCGGCGCCGATCCGCAGGCTCGCCGTCGGTGCCGGTCTGGCGGCCGCTGTCGCCGTATCGGCGATGAGCGTCGCCGGCGTTCAGGTGCGCTACGAACCGGCCTACGCGTGGGGGGTCGTGGGCCTCATCGTCGCTGTGGCGACGGTACTGCCGGGGAAGGCGCTCGGCCGAGCGCCGATGCCGGTCGAGTACGTGGGGCGGAATTCGATCGTGTTCTACGTGACCCACTACACGCTCATCTGGATGCTCGACTCGCTCCTCATCGCGGCGGCGGGGTGGAGGGCGGCGTGGGCGGTCTGGATGATCGGAGTCGGCGCCGCGATGGTGGTCGGGACGCTCTTCGCCATGCTGCGCACGCGGGCGCCTCTGGTCGGGTGGCTGTTCGAATGGCCGGCGTCGACGCGCGCGAGCGCCCTGCGCTGACGAAGGTGGCCCCCTCGGGATGCACTCTTGGGGAACGGGCATCTCGAGGGGGCCACTGCGGGAGAGTCGGTTGCGGGCGACGCGTTGGGGACCGTGTCGCGCACGCTGCTGGGGACAGCGCCAACCGGAGAATTCTCTCCCCGTCAGCATTTTAAGGAGAAATGGCGCCACATGTCGAGTTGGCGGGCAGCGACACGCGGTTCCGGGCGAACATGCGGAATGAAGAACGCCCCCTACGGTGCGTCGGGGGGAAACGCAGGTGTCCGTAGAGGGCAATCGAAAGTGCGTTCGGCGGCACAGGGGGGATAGTGGTCGCCGAGGATAACTCTCTCGATAGTGATGCTACGCCGCTCGAGCCTCGTCCGGCAGACAGCCTTCTTGCCGCACCCCAGGAAGCCGCGGCCTGGGAGGCGGCGGTGAAAGGCCGACCGGACGCGGCCGAGACACCTCGCCGTAACGACGTGGGCGTACGCTCGATATGCCATGAGAGTCATCTCGTACAACCTCCGCAAGCACCGGGCCGCCCGCGAGCTGGCGTCGCTCGCCGACCGGCACGATCCGGACGTGCTGTGTCTTCAGGAGTGCGACTCGACAGGCATCCCGCACGAGGTCCACGGGCTTCGTCTCGCGGAGGCCACGGCGCGCAACCGGCTGGGGCTCGCCGTGTACTACCGCGCGAACGGGTTCCGGGCGCTGGATGTGCGCGCGCTGGCGGTGAAGAAGTCCCTGCACGATCGCGTGCTCAAGCCGGCCGAGGAACGCGTGCTGGGAGTGCGCCTGCTGGACATCGACGCGGGTCGAGAGATCGTCGTCGCCTCCTTCCACGCGGCCCCGCTCACGGCACTCAACTCGCTTCGCCGACACCAGATCCGTACCGCGCTCGTCGAGCTCGAGAAGATGGGCCCCGGGCTACCGGCCCTCATGGTCGGCGACTACAACTACCCGGTCTTCAAGGAGAACCTCGGGCAGAAGGTGAGGGAGCAGGGGTACGAACTGAACCTCAGCGATGCCCGCACCTACACCCGTTACCGGTTCTTCCGCGGTCACTACGACTTCGCGACCTCGGTCGGGTTCGACATCGAGGGCGTGCGCACGCTCCCACAGGGGCTGTCCGATCATAAGCCGATCCTCGTCACGGCCAGCCCGGGAACGGTGCCCCTGATCTCGACGGTCGCGGCATCCGGCGTCTGAGGATCATCGGCGACGGGGAAGGGCGATCAGGGCGATCACGAGCCCCAGCACGCCCCCGGCGGCATTCGCCGCGACATCCAGCAGCGTCGACGTGCGGCCGGGCCCGAGCGCCTGCCACCCCTCGATGAGGGCCGACACCGCGAGGGCGGCGAGCGGGATCGTCCATCGCCAGCGGGGTGCCACCAGCACCGCGAGCAGGAAGCCTAAGGGCACGAACAGGAGAATGTTCGCGGCGAACTCGAGACGGTTGTATGTCAGGAGGGGCACGCGTTCGAGGAGCCATGCGATGTGCGGGGAGAACGGTGCGTCGACGTGGGTCGGCCACAGGGCGATGAGACCGAGGGTCGCGACATAGATGACGAGCGTGCCCACCGCGAGTCCGCGCGAGACCTGTGACGCAGGACGTCGCCGCTGCTCGTACGATGTGTGCATTCGCCCTCCGCGGGTCGTGGGAGGCGTCGTTGCCGGGTTGCCGGAATCCTATCCCGGCGGCGGCGCCCGCCGCGCACGACGAAGGCCCCGCACGCCGTAGCGGTGCGGGGCCTTCGTGGAGCCGGTGTCAGGCCGCGTGCTGGCGCTGACGGCGGACGGTCGTGGCGACGACGATCGCGCCACCGGCGAGCAGCAGGGCACCGCCGCCGACCCAGAGGCCGAGCATGAGCGCGCTGTCGGTGCCGGTGTCGGGCAGGGCGTCGCCGCCCGAGCCGCCGGCGGCGGCCGCTGCGGTGATCGTGATGTTGGGCGTGGAGACGTTGCCGTCGGTCGCCGTGAGCGTGTAGGTGCCCGTCGCCTGCGGGTGCAGGGTCACCTGCACCGACGCGGACCCGTCCGCGTTGGCGGGCTTCGTGTAGCTCTTCGTCTCGATCGCGGTCTTGACGATCGACGCGAGGGTAACCCCGCTCGCGCCTTCACCCGTGATCGTGAAGGTGACGGTGGCGCCCGGGTCGAAGACTCCGGCGGCGAAGCTGAACGTGCCGGTACCGCCGGGTGCGACGGTCGACGGGCCGCTGATGCTGCCGCTCGGGACGTAGGCGCTGGCAGCAGCAGGGGCGCCCAGCGCGAGGGCACCGGCCAGGGCGAATGCGGCGGCTGCCTTCTTCATCGTGAGCTTCATGTTGTGTATTCCCTTGGTCTGCGTATGTGGTCACCGTGATGTATGCACTGAGACCAAGAAGCCCCCACTTCGACGGTCTCGGGGAAACATGAAGCCCAGCCGGCCAAGACCCCCAGCGGATCAGCCCCCCTCCGGGTTCCAGTATTCAGCAAGCTTGCAGGATATGCCAACCCCGGATGTTTCATCTGCGTGAAGAGACGCTGAACGCGTGCGTACTGCGGAATGAGCGCCGGGAGGGCGAGTTCAGCTTCGCAGATCCCGCTCCGCGTGCTCGGGCGAGCAGTACACCGCTCTGGCGGACAGGCGGTAGGCCGCCCCCGGGCTCAGCGTGCTGCCGCATTCGGCGCAGCGTTCCTGCCCCGTCCCCCACAGCATCCGCGGCACGAACGGCCGTCGCGAGGGCTCGAACGGCGGCGCCGAGCGTCGTGTCGCCTCTGGCGCGCTCCTCCGCGCGCGCTCCGCATGCACCGTGAATCCGACCATGGCGTTCCCCAACCCCAGATTTCATCCACATCATCGTGGATGCCGGGGACGATACTCCGCGGGCCCCCTGCGCACAACGCGGTCGGCGATCGGGCGCCGGGATGCACCGCACGCGGCGGGGCGCCAGAATGGCACGATGAGCGACGGCAACCCCGGGGCGCACCTGAGCGCTGAGGTCATCGACGGCACGTTCGCACTTGCGCGCGAAGGACGTACCGGCCCGCTGGCCGAGATGATCGACGCCGGTGTGCCCGTGAACACGCGCAACGCGCGGGGGGACACGCTGCTCATCGTCGCCACGTACGCCGAGCACAGCGAGACGGTCGCCGATCTCCTTCGGCGCGGAGCGGATGTGAACGCGGTCAACCAGGCGGGTCAGACGGCGATCGCGTGCGCCGTGTTCCGCCGCGATGTCGATACGCTGCGCGCCCTCCTCGGAGCCGGAGGCGATCCGGATCTCAGCGTGCCGACGGCCGCGCAGATCGCCGACCAGTTCGGGATGCCTGAGATGAAGACGGTGCTCGACGAGGCGCGGTGACCGCGCAACACTCCCGTTACCTCGGGGTCACGGTGGCGTAATCGCTCGCGGACATACTGGCGGGGCAGCGTGAGCCGCTGTGGACCCATCCGAGACACAAGACCTCGGGGGCATCTTTCCCACCGGTGCGTACCGGCAGATGCGGCTCGGCTGTCCTCCGTCGGTGCGATCCCCACCGGATCGCCTGGTCGCCCCGTGCGCCATCCGTCGAAGGAGTCTGCCCATGAGCTTCGTTTCCGATCTCGTCGAGCACCCCGCACAGACCGTGCCGCCGTCTCGATCCCTGACAGCCGTAAGCGACGAGCCCGCGCATGTGCGGGGGGCGTTCGGACGCTTCCCCTCCGGCGTCGCGGCGATCTGCGCCGTGGTCGACGGGTCCCCAGTCGGCATGGTCGCGTCGTCGTTCTCGGTGGGCGTGTCCTACAGCCCCGCGATGGTCATGTTCTCGGTGCAGAACGCCTCCACCACCTGGCCCGTGCTCGAGGGCGCGGGCCGGCTGGGGGTGTCGATCCTCGGCGGGGATCACGCCGACGCCTGCCTCCAGCTCGCCTCCCGCAGCCGCGACCGGTTCGCCGGGCTGTCCACGACGGCGACGGATGCCGGGGCTCTCTTCGTCGACGGCTCCACGATGTGGCTCGACTGCGAGGTGCTCTCGACCACCCCGGCGGGCGACCACCGCATCGTCGTGATGCAGGTGCATGGCCTGAGCGTGGACCACGACGCCCATCCCCTCGTCTATCAGCAGCAGCGCTTCCACCGGCTGAGCGGCCTGGGGTGAGCCGCACCCGCTGCGCGGTGTAGCGCATCCGGGTGGCATCCGCCAGCCCCCGCGGCGCCGGGCGCCCGCCACCTAGCGTGGTCGGACCGCCTCAGGAAGGACACTCCGTCATGAAGAAGGCATTCATCCTCGCCGCGCTCACGGTCATCGTGATCGCCTCGTTCCTCGCCGGTTCCCGTCAGGGACGTGCGCAGTACGACGCCGTCCGCGACGCCGCCGGGTCGGTGTGGAACGACCGCACGGTGAAGAAGATCCGCAAGCGTGCGAGCAAGAAGTTCCGGCGCGCCGTCAAGCGGGCGCAGAAGCAGCTCGGCTGATCCGTTCACGGCGGGTGGTGCGATCGCGGCGTCATATCCGCTTGAATAGGACTGACATCACGAAAGGCCGAGGCTCTTGGGGGAGCAGGCTTCGACTCGTGCCGGTCACGTGCGGGGGCTGTCGATTCGGGTGGTATCGGGCCGGCAGCCCCCACCCCCGCGGGATCAGATGATAGGAGCCGTCGCGCCCGCGAGACGGTCCGCCTGATCGAGCGCGGTGGCGCCGTCGGCGCCCGCGCAGACGGCCGACGCGAGCGCCCAGTCGGCCGGGAGGTGCGCGTCCAGGAGCCTATTCTGGCCGAGCGTAGCGCCCGTGCGCCGGGCGACCGTCGCACTCGCCGTCCGCACCGCGGCCGCCAGCTGGGAGAGAGTGAGGTCGTCGTCTCCGCGGCAGCCCCGCGAGATCCCGTGGAAGACCATTCCCGGAAGCGCGCCGCCCATGCTGTCCACCTCGAGGAAGCCGCGGGGGAAGCGGTTCGGGTCCGCGGCTGCTCGAGGTGGCCCCCTCGAGACGCGCTCTTGGGGAACGAGCGTCTCGAGGGGGCCCGAGCGCGAGGACCCGCCGTGCACCGGGCATTGGGGACTGCGTCGGCACCCGTCGCTGGGGACGACGGTGGCGGGCGATAGACCTCGCACCCCCACGGTAGACGGAGCGGCCGGCGCAGCCGACGAAAAACCGCTGCCTCACCCGACCTTCACCCCGGTGAGCGGGCCCGATCCGCTCAGAGGTCGCCGCGGCGGTGTGCATGGGCAAGGGCCTCGGCCGCGGACGACGCGCCGAGCTTGCGGTAGAGCAGACGGAGCCTGGTCTTGACGGTGTTCACCGAGACGAAGAGAGCCGCAGCGATCTCGGCGCGGGTGGCCCCGGTCTCGAGCAGCGTGAGAAGCGCACGCTCTCCGGGAGTGACGGCGCCCGGGTTCGATTCGCCCGGCGACTCGACTGTGGGCGACGACGCCCGGTCATCCAGCGCCGCCGCGACGTCGGCGGGCAGGAGGCCGAACTCGCTGGGGCTGAGGGGCATGGACTGCGAACAGAGCGCCCCGAGATGGTGGTCTGCCGCGTCCGAGTCCTTCGTGCGGAGCGCGCACGCCGCGAGGATGCCGAGGGCGGTGAGGCGTATACGCCGCATCCCGGTCGCGCGTCGGAGGAGTTCCTCGGCGGAGTCTCGTGCGCGGCCGAGCTCGCCGGTGTCGAGGAGCAGCAGGGTCCGCGCCGACCGGGTTTCCCCGCAGCGCGGATCCGCGCGGCCGAGAGCCCGCGCGGCGCCGAGCAGGTCTCCTCGCGCGCGGGCGATGCCGGCTCTCAGGAGCGGCACCACCGACCCCGGGAGCCCGTCGCTGGTGTCCACTCCGGGCCAGCCGGCCCGTTCGATGCTCTCGAGCGTCGCCTCGACATCCACGAAGTGTCCCTGCTCCAGATGCGGCTGCGTGTAGACGAGGGCGGCGAAGGGCCAGAGCTCCCGGAGATCCGACAGGGGCATCGACGGGGAGGTGCGGCGGTCGATGTCGCCGGCCTCGAGCGCGGAGAGGCACAGGGACTTCGCCGCGGCGATCTCCGCCTCGACCCAGGACCCGGTGACGGGGACCTGATCGAGCGTCTTCAGTTCGCCGAGCGCCACCGCGCGGTTGCCGACCACGGCGTGCAGCAGGGCGGAGAGGGCGTGGGCGTGCCGGTGGATGATGCGCAGCTCCGGCGCGACGTGCCACATGCGTGCGCGAGTGAGATGGGCCTGTGCATCGACGAGGTCGCCGGCGAACATAGCCGTGCTGCCGCGGAGCAGGGCGAGGAAGGGATGCCACCCGTCCGAGTCGTCGACGGTGGCGGAGGCGCGCTGCACCGCGACGTGTTCGCGGAGGATCTCCAGCGCTTTCCCGGGCCTGCCGCGGGCGCGCTCGCGTACGGCGCAGGCGATCTTCTCGTCCCTCGGGAGGATGCCGTCGGTGTCACCGGGATCGGGGACCCCGGTGAGGGCCAGGAGGACATGGCGTGTCGACCGGCCCAGAGCGTCGGTGGGGACGCTGCGTGCGAGCGAGGCCCTCAGCCGGTGGGGGTCGGTGCCGTAGTAGAGGGCGAGGGCCGTCCGGGGCCGGGGAGAGGGCGGTGCGAGCGCGGGAACGGCTCCTCCCGCGGCGTCGTCATCGTGGGGGATGGGGGGCGACTTCGACGGCGTGGTCATCGGCCTCCTGAAAGATGAGCCCGTTCTCATCCGATTAGGGCTCCATGCGCTCGGGTGTGCAGCGCAAGTCTCTCCCAATCCGCGGATTTCGGTCAATCCGCGGCCGCATGACCTCTATGTGGAAATGAGACGCTTCTCATCCCTCGGCCGCGGGGATCGGCCTCGACGACAGGGCTTCGAGGGCGGCGCCGATGCGGGCGACGGCCTCGCGCAGGAGCGGGCGCGGCATCGCGAACACGAAGCGGCAGTGACCGGCTGCCGCTTCGCCGCAGGCGGCCCCGTCGGTCATCGCCACCCTCGCGTGCTCCCGGAACCACGCGCCGAGATCTCCCTCGAGCCCATAGGCGCGGAAGTCGATGAGGGCGATGTACGTGCCCTCGGGCACCGTCACGCGGGCGAGGGGCGCCGCCGCGGCGAGGTCGGCCACGAGTGTCCGGCGGTTCTCGTCCAGATAGGCGGTGACCTCCTCCAGCCATCCCCGGCCGTGCTCGTAGGCGGCGATGTTCGCGATCACCCCGAGGGTCGAGGTGCCGACGCCGGCCCGCATCCCGAGCTTCTCCCACGCCGCGGCATCCTCGTCGTTGGAGAGGATGAGCTGTGCGCACTTGAGTCCAGCGAGGTTCCAGGCCTTGGATGCCGATGCCGCCGTGATCGTGTGGCCCGCCGCCGCCGGCGACACCGAGGCGTAGGGGATGTGGCGCGCCGGAGCGTAGACGAGCGGTGCGTGGATCTCGTCGGAGAACACCCGTCCGCCCTTCGCCTCCACCAGCGCCGCGACGGCCTCGAGCTCGGCGCGGGTGAACACCGTGCCGAGGGGGTTGTGCGGGTTGCACAGGACGAGCATGCCGGCGCCGTCGTCGAACGCGCGTCCGATCGCGTCGAGATCCATCCCCATGCGGCCGTCGACCAGCACGCCGGGGATCTGGATGACCTCCCGGCCCCGCAGCTGCGGCACGAAGAGGAAGGGCATGTAGGCGGGCGTCGGAACGATGACGGGGGACCCCGCCGGTGTGAACTTCTCGATGGCCAGCTCGAACGCGGCGATGACGTCGGGGATGTGGTGGACGCGCTCCGGCGGGACATCCCATCCGTACGACGTCGAATACCACCGGGATGCCGCGGTCGCCAGCTGCGCTCCCCGCTTCGGCGTGAGGTAGCCGGTCTCGCCGCGGTCGACGGCCTCCTTGAGGGCGTCGGCGACGGCGGGTGCGACGCCGAAGTCCATCTCCGCGACGAACGCGCCGATGGTGTCGGGGAACATCGTCCACTTCAGGCTCCCCGCCTCGCGCAGGTCGGCCTCGGTGATCCGGGAGAAGTCAGCTCTTGCCATTGCTCCATCCTGCCGCGCCGTGCGGGGGGCTCAGAACGTAACAAGGTGCGCACGATCGCGTCACGCGACCGAAACAGGAGATTCCTACGGTTGAACTAACCAATTCACTCGGGCGGAGCAGCAAGCGCCTCGGGTGCCTCGATCAGGAACGCCCGACCGAACGGAGCCCTCCGATGGCGTCTGCTGCAACTCTCACCGCACCCACCGCTCTGCCGGCGCGAAGCGGGATCCCGGCCCCGGACGATGCGGAGCCCCGTCCGGCCGTCGCCATCCGAGGAGCCGACAAGTCCTTCGCGCTCGGGCGCGGCAAGACCCTGCAGGCGCTCGCGAACGTCGACATCGAGATCGCAGAGGCCGAGTTCGTCGCGATCATCGGGCCGTCCGGGTGCGGGAAGTCCACCGTCCTCCGGCTCGCCGCGGGGCTGGATGAGGCGACCAGCGGGAGCGTCGACGTCTTCGGTGCCGACCCGCGTCAGCTCGCCCGCCAGCACCGTCTGGGCGTGGCCTTCCAGGAGCACGCGCTGCTCCCGTGGGCGTCGGTCCGGCAGAACATCGCGCTGCCGTTCAAGGTCGCCGGCCGCCGGGTCGACGACGAGCGGGTGGACGGGCTGATCGAGCTCGTCGGCCTCTCCGGGTTCGAGAAGGCACGGCCCAAGCAGCTCTCGGGGGGCATGCGGCAGCGCGTGTCCATCGCCCGCGCCCTCGCACTCAGCCCCGATCTGCTGCTGCTGGATGAGCCCTTCGGCGCGCTCGATGCGGTGACGAGGCGTCGCATGAACGCCGAGCTGGCCCGCATCTGGGGCGAGGAGAAGATCACCACGATCCTCGTGACGCACGATGTCGACGAGGCGCTCATCCTCGCCGATCGGATCATCGTCATGACGGGCCGTCCCGGGCACGTGCGGGAGGTCAAGAAGGTGGACTTCCCGCGTCCGCGCGATGCCGAGACGACCCGCTCGCCGGAGTTCCACGCGCTCGTGGACGAGCTCACCTCTCTGCTGGATCACGCCGAGGGCGCCGCGGCGTGAGGCCGACCGCCCGCGCCTCGATGAAGGTCATGTACGGGGTGGTCGGCAGCGTGCTGCTGATCCTCGCCGCCGAGGTCATCGGGCAGTTCGAGCTCGCAGGCAGGGCATGGCCGCCCCTGACCGACGTCGCGCAGTACGTCGCGACTCCGGCCGGGGCCAGCCTCGTCTGGCGCAACAGCCTCGTCACGCTGGCCGCCGCGGCGGAGGGGTTCGCCCTGGGGGTCGTGGTCGCGGTGCTCGGCGCGGCTCTCGCCCTCGTGATCCCCCTGCTGCGGCCGGGCTTCGATCGGTTCGCGGCGATCCTCCACGCCGTTCCGACGATCGCTCTCGCGCCCCTCCTCATCACGACCGTGGGGCGCGAGGACACCCCGATGGTCATCGCCGCCCTCAGTGTCGGCTTCGTCATGTTCGTCACGATGACGTCGGGCTTCGCGCACACCAGCACGGCGCACGAGGACGTCTTCACCGTCCTCGGCTCGGGGCGGATGCGGCGCCTGACACGGCTCCAGCTCCCGCGAGCGGTGCCGGCCTTCTTCGACGGGTTGACGCTCAGCGCTCCCGCGGCCGTGCTCGGGGCGACGATCGGCGAATGGTTCGGGGCTCCGATGGGGCTGGGGCTGGTCCTGGTCAGCGCCATGCAGAACTACCAGATGGCCCTGCTGTGGGCGGCCGCTCTCGCCGCGACGATCATGTCGCTCGCGGCGTACCTCGTCTTCGTCCAGCTCCAACGACTCGCCCTCCGGAGGTTCGCATGAGCAGGCTCCGCACCCTCGCCATGGGCCTCGTGCACCTCTGGCCGATCGCCCTCATCATCGTGGCCTGGGACCTGTGGATCGTGCTCAACGGGTACACCTCGACGGTCGCGCCGCGGCCGTGGTTCGTCATCGCCGATGTCGCTGTCGGGTTCGGCGACTACGTGCCCTCCGTGCTGTACACGCTCGGCGTGTCGCTCGGGGGTCTCGTCGGCGGCACGGCGATCGGCTTCGTCGCCGGCATCGCGGTCTGGTGGTCGGCGGCGCTGTCGGGCGTCGTGACGCCCGCTGCCCTCGTCATCCGTTCGGTCCCGATCACGGCGATGATCCCGATCATCGCGCGGATCGTGGGGTACGGAGATGCCGCGGTGATCACCTCCACCGCCCTCATCTGCTTCTTCCCCGCCTTCGTCTTCACGCTCTCCGGCCTGGCCTCAATCCCCGACAGCGGTCGCGACCTCTTCCGGGTCATGGGAGCCGGCAAGGCGCAGGTGCTCACGCGCCTGGGCGTCCTGCACGCTCTGCCCAACCTCATGATCTCGGTGCGCATCACCGCTCCCAGCGCGGTGCTCGCGGCCATGCTCGCGGAGTTCCTCATGGGCACCAATGGTCTCGGTGCGCTCTTCTCGGAATCCCGCAGCTATATGGACATGGAACGCGCGTGGGGCACCGCCCTCGTCGCGACCGTGGCCTCCGTCCTCGTCTTCGTCGGAGCGCGCGCACTGGAGCGCCGTGTCGACGCTCGCGTCACCTGATCCGCCGCTCCATCTCGCCCGCTCCACCCACCACACCAAGGAGTCCCATGCCCCCCATCAGCTCCCGACGCCGCTCCCGGCTCGTCGCCGCGTCGTCCCTCGCCCTCGTCACCTCCCTTGCTCTGGCCGGCTGCGCCGGCTCGGCGGGCGATTCGGCTTCCTCGGAGGTCTCGGAGGACCTCACGACCATCCGCGTCTCGCTCGGCTGGATCAAGAACGTCGAGTGGGCGGGATTCTGGATCGCCGACGCCAACGGGTACTACGCCGAGGAGGGGCTGGACATCGAGTGGATCGGCGGCGGTCCGAACGCCCCGACGACGATGGCGACGGTCGCCGCCGGTGATGCCGACCTCGGCATCGTGCCCAGCACGCAGCAGTGGCTGCAGACCTTCGCCGACGGCAACGACTGGACGGCGCTCGGCGCGCTGTTCCAGGAGAGCCCCGGCGCGCTCGTCTCCCTCGCCGAGGATCCGGTCTACTCCGCCGAGGACCTCGTCGGCAAGACGGTGCTCGGGCAGGAGGGCACGCAGATCAACTACGACGCGGCGTTCGCGCTCGCGGGGCTCGAGCCCGACTACGACTTCATCCCGGTCGGATTCGACATCGCCCCCCTCGTGGAGGGTCAGGGCGTCGCCTACACGGCGTACGCGACGAACCAGCCGATCATGCTCGAGGAGCAGTACGGGATGTCGCCCGACGACTACGTCGTCACCCTCTACGCCGAGCTCGGCATGCCCCTCTACGGCAACGTCGTCTACGGCGACTCGGCCTACGTCGAGGAGAACGGCGATCTCATGGAGGCGTTCCTGCGGGCGTCGATCCGCGGGTGGGAGGAGAACGGCGAGGACTTCGCGGTGGGCGCTCAGCTCTCCGTCGACGAGTTCGGCGCCGACCTCGGCCTCGATCTCGTGCAGCAGACGCGGGAGAACGAGCTGCAGCAGCCCCTCGTCGTCGGCGAGTACGGCGACCCCCTGTTCTGGATGGACCCCGAGCTGATGCGGGAGGTCATGTACCCCGGTCTCGAAGCCGCCGGGTACACCGATCTGCCGGATCCCGCGGACTACATCGACCTCAGCTACCTGGAGGCGGCGCACGCCAGCCTGCAGGAGTGATCCGGGTGGGGCCGGAGTCCATCCCTGCGGCCCCACCCCCCGCCAACCCCCGAGCGCCAGAAAGACACCGATGACCCTCAGCGACACCCTTCCCTCCTCGTCCACGACGCGCGACCTGCGGGCGCTTCCCAAGGGGCACCTGCACCTGCACATGGAGGCCGCGATGCGCCCGGCCACCCTGGTCGCGCTCTCCGAGAGGCTCGGCATCGAGCCCGCGCCGACGAACGGCTTCCAGGGGTTCACCGCGTTCAGCGCGACCTATCGGGGGCTCCTGGCGGCGATGGATCACGACGACCACCTCGGCATCCTGATGGATCAGATCTTCGAGGACCAGGCCGAGGAGGGCGTCGCGTACCTGGAGCTGGGGGTCAGTCCCCGGTTCTACGCCGAGCGCTACGGCTCGCTCGACGCGGCGCTCGCCGAGATGCTGGACCTCGCCCGCGCCGCCTCCGCCGCGCACGGCGTGGCCTTCGGGTTCATGCCCACGATCGATCGCACCGCCGGCCTCGACAATGCCATCGAGGTCGCCCGCTCGGCGGCGCGCTTCGCCGGCGAGGGGGTCGTCTCCCTCGGGCTCGCGGCGGACGAGCGCGGATTCCCGTGCGCCGACTTCGGCGAGCCGTTCGCGATCGCCCGCGCCGCGGGGCTGCAGTCCACGCCGCACGCGGGGGAGCTCGTCGGGCCGCAGTCGGTGCGGGAGGCGTTGGATGTGCTCCGCGCCGACCGCATCCTTCACGGCGTACGCTCGGTCGAAGACCCCGAGCTCGTCGCCGAGCTGGCCGAGCGCGGCATCCCGCTCGATGTGTGTCCCACGTCCAACGTCCTCCTGGAGGTCGTCGCCGAGATCGGGGAGCATCCTCTGACCCGCCTGCTGGATGCCGGGGTGCGCTGCTCGATCAACGCCGACGACCCGATCCTGTTCGGGCCCGACATCCTCTCCGAGTACGAACTGTGCCGCACCAGCCTCGGCCTGAGCGACGAGCAGCTCGCCGCGTGCGCGTGGACGTCGATCGAGACCACGCTCGCGCCGGCGGACGTCAAGGCCACGGCCAAGGCGAGGATCGACGAGTGGCTGGCGGCATGAGCAAGACACTCCACTTCGGTGTCTTCGAGGTCATGGGTCCCCAGGTGGGCGGCACGTACAGCTGGGCGCACCCGCGCAGCGAAGGCCTGTCGTATCTCGACCCCGCGTACTGGATCCGGATGGCGAGGATCCTCGAAGACTCCGGATTCGACTTCCTCTTCTTCGCGGGCGGGTACGGGTACCCGCTCATCGACGGCGACCTTCCGCGGGTCGCGGTGGAGAAGGGCATCAACTTCCCCGGCGCCGACCCCGACTACCTGATCCCGATCCTCGCCCAGCACACCGACCGGCTGGGATTCGTCGTGACGCAGTCGACGGGCGTGGACCACCCCGTGCAGCTCGCACGCCGCTTCGCCACGCTCGACCACCTCACTCGCGGGCGCATCGGGTGGAACATCGTCACGGGGGCGTCGCAGAACGCCGTGGCCGACGTCTTCGGTCACCAAAGCATGGTGCCCCACGACACGCGCTACGAGATGGCCGCCGAGTACGTCGAGCTCGCGTCGCGATTCTGGGAGACGGCGTGGGATGACGACGCCTTCGTCGGCGATGCGGCATCCGGCGTCTTCGCACGGCGCGACGGCGTGCACCGCGTGAGCTTCGAGGGCGAGCACTACCGCTCCCGCGGCTACTTCGGGGCGCCTCCCTCGCCCCAGCGAACCCCCGTGCTCTTCCAGGCGGGGACCTCGCCGGCCGGCCGCGCGTTCGCCGCGGGCAACGCGGAATGCGTCTTCGTGCAGGCGACGACTCCCGCCCGCACCGCGGCGGCGGTGGCGGACATCCGCCGGCTGGCGGGCGAGGCGGGCCGCGACCCGCAGGGGGTGAAGCTCATGGCGGGCCTGACGGTGTTCGTGGGGGAGAGCGAGGCGGACGCCCGTCGGTACGAGGCGGAGTTCGACGCGATGCAGACCGACGAGATTGTCGCCTCCCTGTACGCGGGCAACACCGGCATCGACCTCCTGGCGCTGGATCCCGATCGGACGCTGCAGCAGATCATGGATGCCGGCGGCCCGGTCGGCCAGATGGGCACGAGCAACATCGAGCGGTTCCTGGGCGAGGACGCGCCGACCGTGCGCGAGATCCTGGACCAGCTGCGGGGCCGGGGAACCCGCGGCTTCCGGATCGTGGGCGACCCCGTGCAGATCGCCGATCAGATCGAGGCGCTCATCGCGACCACCGACCTGGACGGCTTCCTCATCGAGCCGGTGTTCGAGCCGAACGACCTCGAGGACTTCGGTCGTCTCGTCATGCCTCTCCTGCGTGAGCGCGGCCGGCTGCGGGACGGCGCGCCGGGGAACTCCCTGCGTGCCCGCCTGACGGAGACTCCCGGCAACGACCGCCTCGGCGCGGCGCATCCCGTGCTGGCGCCGGCGGTGGCGGCCCGCTGATTTCCGCGACGTCCTCGGCCCGATCGCGCGCCATACAATGAGCGTCGTGGACGGCACACCGGAGCGCCAGCGGCTGCTGGGTCTCGTCGTCGACCTGATCCTGCGCGACGGCGTCATCGACCTCAGCCTCAGCGCGATCGCGCGGGCCATCGGCTCGAACAACCGGATGCTGCTGTACTACTTCGGCTCGAAGCAGGAGCTGATCGGGGAGGCCGCGCTCGTGGCGTTCGACCGGTTTCCGCGCCTGCGCGACATGTTCGACCGACTCCGCGACGCGGGCGACCTCGAAGAGCGTCTGATCGCGGCGTGGGACGACCTCGCCGACCCCGAGAGCCGCCCCTACGTGCGGCTGTTCTTCCAGCGGTTCGGCATCGCCATGCGCGACCCCGACGAGTGGGGCGATTTCATCGAGCGCGTGGGTCGTGAATGGGTGGAGGAGGTGGATGCCGTGCTGCGCGCCGAGGGCTTCGACGGGGGCGACGCGCGGGCCGCCGCCACGCAGATCATCGCCCTGTTCCGCGGGCTGCAGTTCCTCCTGCTGTCGGGGGTGCCGGCCGATCAGCTGCGCGACGCGTATCGCCTCGGCATCCGCCCCGTCCTCGAACGTGCGCCAGGCTTCTCGCGGCGGTGACACCCTCGTAACAAACCCCTCGTACAGTCTGAACTGTTCAGTTCACTTACAGTGCAGGGGGTGGCCGGATGACGGCTCCGTGGAAGATCGGGATGTTCCAGTGCGCGGGCCTGATGGGGGCGTGGAAGCTCCCCGAGAACACCGCGACGGACTTCCTCGACCTGGGACACTGGCTCACCATGGCCCGCCGCTGCGAGGAGGCCGGCGTAGACTTCCTCTTCTTCGCCGACGACTACGGCTACCCCGTCGTGGGTGAGGGGATCCCCGCCACGGCGCTGCGCGGCGGGGTGCAGTTCCCCAAGGCCGATCCGACGATGATCCTCCCGGCTCTCGCGGCCGTGACCGAACGCCTGGGGCTCGTGACGACCCTCTCGACGACGGTCGAGAAGCCGCCGATGGTGGCGCGCAAGATGGCGACGCTCGACCACATGACGAACGGCCGGATCGGCTGGAACATCGTCACGGGAGCGGGGCAGAACGCCTCCGCGCGCCTGTTCGGGCTGCCCATGACCGAACACGACAAGCGGTATGAGATCGCCGCCGACCACGTCGACCTGTCGCTGAAGCTCTGGGAGGGATGCTGGGACGAGGGCGGCCTCGTCGTCGACCGGGAGGCGGGCGTCTACGCCGACCCCGATCGCGTGCGCGAGATCTCGCACGACGGGCCGCACTTCTCCTCGCGCGGCATCCTCACGGTGCCGCCCGGCCCGCAGCGCACCCCCATGCTCTTCCAGGCCGGGGCCTCCGCCCCCGGGCGCGACCTGGCCGCGCGCTACGCCGAGGCCGTCTTCCTCGCCGCGGAGGTGCCGGCGCTCGCGGCGCAGATCGCCGACATCCGGCGGCGCGCCGAGGAGTACGGGCGGGATCCCCGGTCGATCCGGTGCCTGATCGCAGGCACCTTCGTCGTCGCAGGGACGGATGCCGAGGCCCGCGCCCTGCGCGACCGCTCGACCGGCACGCGATCGCTCGATGACGCCGCGGCATCCTATGCCTTCTTCACGGGGCTCGACCTCTCCGCGATGGACCCCGACAAGCCCTTGGACGTCGACGCCGCCCTCACGCAGACGGGCCGCACGAACGTCGAGCGGTTCCTCGGTCCGGACGCTCCCACCGTGCGGGAGATCCTCGAGGAGTTCCAGCGCAACAGCGTGATGGGGGCGCCGTTCATCGGTGACGCGAGCCAGGTCGTCGATCAGGCGCAGGCGGCGATCGAGGCGACGGATGCCGACGGCTTCCTCGTGCAGCCCGACCACACGGGCACCTTCGACAGCTTCCTCGACCTCGTCATGCCGGAGCTGCGCGCACGCGACCTCGTGGAGACGGACCGGCACCCCATGACCCTGCGCGAACGGCTGTCCGGAAGCGGGTCGCCGTACCTGGCCCCCGAGCATCCCGGTGCCGCGTATCGACGCGACCTTTCGGAGCGGAGCGTGTTCGCATGACCAAGAAGCTGGCGATCGGGATGTTCCAGAACGGGCGCGCCCGCGGCACGTGGAAGATCCCCGGGCGGGAGCACGAGCCCAACTTCACCGACCTCGACTACTGGATCGATCTGGCACGGAAGTGCGAGGCGGCGGGGGCCGACTTCCTCTTCCTGGCCGATTCGTACGGCTACCCCACTCTGGGCGGGACGGTGGTGCCGACGGCGGTCGAGCGCGACGTGCAGTTCTCGACCGTCGACTCGCAGATGCTCATGTCGGCGCTCGCCGCCGCGACCTCCACGCTCGGACTCGTCACGACGGTCTCGACCATGGCGGAGAAGCCCCCCATCGTCGCCCGCCAGTACCGCACGCTCGACCACCTCTCGAAGGGTCGCATCGGCTGGAACATCGTCACGGGGTCGGCGCAGGCGGGCTCCGCGCTGCTCTTCGGCGAACCACTCATGCCGCACGACGACCGGTACGCGCTCGCGGACGACCACGTGCAGCTTTCGCTGAAGCTCTGGGAGGGGTGCTGGGCCGACGACGCCTTCGTGCGGGATGCGGCGACCGCGGTGTGGGCCGACCCCGAGCGGGTGCGGGAGGTCGTGCACGACGGACCCTTCTTCTCGTCGCGGGGCGTGCTCGTGACGCCCCCCTCGCCTCAGGTGACACCGACGCTGTTCCAGGCCGGGGCGTCGAGCGCGGGCCGCGAGCTCGCCGCGACGTACGCCGAGGCCGTCTTCCTCGCCGCCGAGTCGAAGGCGCTCGCCGAGCAGATCGGCGACATCCGCCGCCGATCCGAGGCGAAGGGGCGCGGGCGCGACGCCGTGAAGTGCCTGATCGCGGGGACCTTCCGCGTCGCCGACACCGAGGAGGAGGCGATCGCGGCCCACGAGGCGCAGATCGCCGAGATCTCCCTCGAGTTCGCCGCGACGACCTACGCCTACTTCACGGGCATCGACCTGCTCTCGCTCGATCTCGACAAGCCGATGCCGGCGAGCGCCGCGGACACCGACAACGGCCGCACCAACGTGGAACGATTCCTCGGGCCCGACGCGCCCACGGTGCGCGAGATCCTGGAGGAGTTCCGTGCGAACGGCGTCATGGGCAAGCCGTTCCTCGGCACCGTCGAGCAGGCGGTCGACCAGGCGCTCGCGCTCATCGAGGAGACGGATGCCGACGGCTTCCTGGTGCAGCCCGATCCCGACGGCGGGCACGACCTGTTCTTCGAGAAGGTGATGCCGGAGTTGCGGCGGCGAGGCGTGATCAAGGACGACCTGCCGGGCGGCACGCTGCGGGAGCACCTCTTCGGCGAGGGGCAGGCGCGCCTGCCGGACACCCACCCCGGGGCGGCGTTCCGGCAGGAGGCGCGCACGTTCGCGTGAGCCTCGCGAATCACATCCCGCCCGGCGCGGGTGCCTCCCACCGCAGGAGGTCGCCCGGCTGGCAGTCCAGTGCTTCGCACAGCGCGTCGAGGGTCGAGAAGCGCACCGCTCGCGCGCGGCCGTTCTTGAGGACTGCGAGGTTGGCGGGAGTGACCCCCACGAGGTCGGCGAGCGTGCCGACAGACATCTTGCGGCGCGCGAGCATCACGTCGATGTCCACGACGATCGGCATCAGATCACCTCGTCGAGCTCGGAGCGGAGGGCGCGAGCCTCGGCTTCGCGATCGATCGCCTGCGTGAGCAGCGTCCGCATCACCGCGACCAGCATCGCCATGCCGGGATGGGTCAATGCTGTGTCGCGGCGAACAGGACAGCGGGATAGGTGCTGAGGAAGGCGGACACGAAGTTTTTGAGGCCCATGACGAACGCGATGCCGATGATCTAGCCGCGGAGCGGTTCGCCGCGCTCGTCGAGGTGGTCGCGCCAGGACCGAGTGGGGGCCCAGCCGAAGAGGCGGTGCGCCTTCGACGAGTCGATGCCGCTGGCATCCGCCCGTGACACCGTGCGTCTCTCCACCTCGGGGTGCAGGCGCTCGACCTCGGCGAGCAGGTCGCGGCCGCCGATGTTGTCGGCTGCCGCGGCGTACACGACCTCGTGGCCTGGCGTCGGGGTCTCGACGCACGCGACGACCAGGTCGGCCAGGTCGCGCACGTCGATGTAGGCCCAGAACACGGCGCTCGGAAGGTCGGGATCGGCGAAGAACGGCCGGAGGTTCGATGCGTAGGACTCGGGGGTGAGCACCCACGTCGGGCGTATCGACACCGCGGTCGCGTCGGTGCGCGCGACGAGCGCGTCGCACAGCATCTCCGTCACGCGCTTGGACATGCCGTAGGCGTCGTGCGCGAGGTCGGGGTGCGTCTCGTCGATGGGGCAGAAGGCGCCCACGAACGGTCGGAGCGCCCACGTCATGCCCGATACCGAGTCGCTCGACAGATTGATCAGCCGCGGGATGCCGCGGGCCGCCACCGCCTCCACGACGTTGAACGTCGACGACACGTTCGTGAGGAACACGGCATGCGCGACGTTCTTCGTCGGCTCCGGGATGCCCGCCGTGTGCACGACGACGTCGACGTCACGGATCACGGCGAACGCGTCACCCGCATCCGTCAGGTCGGCCTGGACGTAAGGGACCGGGTCCGACTCGTCCACGTCGTAGACGGGGCGGCCGAGATCGGTTCCCCGCACGTCGTGGCCGGCGGCGCGCAGTGCCAGCACGGCGGCGCGACCGACCTTGCCGCGGCATCCGGTGACGAGGATCCTCTGGGGCGACGACGTCATCTCATCATCCTCACGCGTCGGCGAACGCTCGTCGGCCCGCCTCGATCACGTCGAGATCGAGCTGCAGGCCGAGGCCGGGGCCCCGGGGCACCGAGATCCGGCCGTCGACGATCGACGCGACATCGAATCCGCAGCCCGGCGCCACTCGATCGAGCATGGGGGAGAGGTGGAAGGGGTACTCGATCAGGTCGACGCCGGGGACGCTCGCCGCGACGAGGGCGTTCGCTGCGAGGGTCACGGGGCTGCCGTGGAGGTGCATCACGACGCGGGCACCGCGGCCCTGCGCCGTCAGGGCCATCTGTCGGGCGTCCTCGACGCCGCCGCAGATCGAGGCGTCGGGCTGGATGACCGAGACCGCGGCCGCATCGAGGGTGTCGAGCATGTGCTCGGAGCTGAAGAGGTGCTCGCCATAGGCGAGAGGCACGGGGGATGCCGCGGCGATGCGCGAGATCGCGCCCATGCGCGTCGCCGGCACGGGCTCCTCAAACCAGCTGATGTTCAGATCCGCGAGTCGGTGCGCCATCTCGATCGCCTCGGCGACCGAGAAGAGTTCGCTGCCGTCGACCATCAGGTCGATCTGGGGGAGCAGCTGCCTCAGATCCCCGAGGACGCGCATGGCCGTGCGCCAATCGGGGCCGATTCTCATCTTCACGCTGTCCACCCCCCGATCCAGCAGCGGACCGAGCAGCTCGACGTGCGCGTCTGCGCTGCGCGACTCGAGGAAGTGACTGTTGCCCGCGTAGACGCGCAGAGTGTCGGTGCGGCGGCCGATCTCGGCGGAGACCGAGCGCCCCTCGCTGCGCCCCAGCGCGTCTCGCAGGGCGATATCCACCGCGCTGAGGGACTGGGCGGCGGAGTGGCTGAACCCCAGGGTCCGGGCGACGGCACCGCGGGTCTTCCGCAGCGCATCGAGAGCGTCCCTGGCGGGCAGTCCCGTGACGGCCGGCGCCCAGACGTCCTCCACGAAACGGGCGAGCACGGTGGGGTACGAGATGCCGAAGCTGTCGCAGCTCTCGCCCCAGCCCACGGCGCCGTCGGCGGTCTCGACGCGCACGAGGAAGAGCGTCATCGCGGCGTAGTCGGTCTCGAGTCGGAGGGGGTGGGCGGTGACGGAGGCGATGGTCATGGGTACTGCTTTCCGTGTGGTGAGGGGTCGGTCGAGGGGGCGGGCGGCGGCTCGCGTCGTTGCCCGCCCCGCGTGATCACCGGCCGTAGCTGATGCTCGAGTCGAGGAACTCGTTCGTGTAGATGTCTTCGGCGGTCAGGCCCTCGGCGACCTCGACACCGGAGTCGGCGTAGATGTCGGCCAAGAGGGCCGTCATCCGCTCCATCCGCTCCGCGTCGAAGGAGCCGAACACGCCATCGGTGCCGTCGGCGACGATTCCCTCGTCCTGCATGACGCGGTGGATCTCGGCGCCGAGCTCGGGCGTGACCTGGAAGAACTGGTCGATCTCGACGAGATAGTCGGAGATCGCCTGGTTGACCGGCTCGGGGTCGTCCATGTAGTCGATCTGCGCCTGCTGCATGGCGGGCACCAGCTGGGCGAGGCAGTCCGACTGAGCTTCGACGACCTCGGGCTTGCCCGACCACGCGGCCGGGTAGATGTCGTACCCGGAGTCGGCGATGAGGAAGGAGTCGACATCGCGACCGTAGTCGGGGAAGTCCACCTTCAGGCGGTACGGCTCCTGCGTGATGTAGCCCTGCATGACGACGGGCTCGTCGGCGACGAGGCGCGTGACCGATCCGTCGAAGGAGCCATCGACCTGGTCGGCGCGCACGTCGCCCTGGGCGATGAGGTAGTCCATGTAGGTCGCGCCCTGGAAGTACAGCACCGTCGCATCGCTCTCGCCGATGTCCGAGATCTCGTCGAAGGAGTAGCGCTCCGGATCCCACAGGAGGATCTGAGGGTTGACCTGCAGCGGCGTGTACACGGCCTTCGTCGGCTGGTCGGCCGAGAGCTTGACCGACTCGTCGGTGTCGATCATCGCGAGCATGATCGAGTCGTCGGAGTACAGCAGCGCGGTGGACTGCTGGAAACCGATGAAGGGTCCGCCCGAGCGAACCTCGATCGTGATCGAGGGGTCGGCGATCGCGGGACCGGAGTAGATCCCCGCATCGGGGTCGGTCGTCGCCTCGGCCGGATCGATCAGGGCGTAGGCGGCGGAGTGCTCGGGCTCGGGGAACCAGTTGGTCTGCAGGACGACCGTGGCGGGGCAGGCGCTCAGCGCGCCCTCGCCGCCGGCTGCCACGGCGTTCTCGGCGGTCGTCTCCGATCCGGCGCAGCCGGCGAGGCCGAGTGTGACGGCGATGCCGGCTCCGAGGGCCGCGAGGAGGGGGCGTGATCTGTTCATGGTGTGCTCCAGGTGTCGGGTGATTCGGGCGGGGCGGTGTAGGAGGAGGTCATCGGCGGTCGGGCTGGTACCACTTGCCCACGACGAGGCGGGAGAGGAGCCCGAACAGCCAGAAGGCGGCGAGCCCGAGCAGCGAGGCGAGGATGATGGCGCCGTAGAGCATCTCGCCGTTGAGGAGGTTGCGGTACGTGTCGATCGCGAGCCCGATCCCCGACTCGCCCTTGCGGAAGAAGAAGTCGGCGACGATTGCGCCGACCACCGCCATGCCCGCCGAGATCCGCAGGCCGGTGAAGAGCGCGGGCAGCGCAGCGGGGAACTGCAGTCGCGTCATGACCGTCCAGCGACTGGCCTTCTTCAGCCGGAAGAGGTCTTTCATCTGAGGGCTGGCGGAGTGCAGACCGAACAGGGTGTTCGTGATGATCGGGAAGATCGAGATGAGGATGACGACCAGGATGCGGCTGCCGAAGCCGTAGCCGAGCGCGAACGCGATGAGGGGCACCAGTGCGAGGATCGGCACGCTCTGAAGGGCGACCGCGTAGGGGTAGAGCGTCGTCTCGACCCATTTCGACTGACTCATCAGGACGGCGGTCAGGATGCCGATGGCCGCCGCGATCGCGAGACCCGACATCGCGACGAGCGCGGAGGTGCCGAGCTGGCGGAGCAGGTCGAGCAGGTTCTCGGGATCGAGGAACGCCACGACGACGATCTCGTGCGGCATCGGGAGGATGAACCGCTTGGAGGGGGTGAGGAGGAAAGCGCTCGTGATGTACCAGAGCGCCAGGACGGCTGCGGCGAAACCGACCGGCATGAGGATGGAGATCCAGGTGCGGCGCGTCATGCCATCGCCCCCTTCAGCAGGTCGGAGATGTCGGAGGAGAGGCGGGCGAACTCGGGCGAGTACCGCGTGTGCTCGTCGCGGTGGTCGCCGAAGGGAACGGCGAACTCGCCGATGATCCGGCCGGGCGCGGCGCCCATCACCACGACCCGCGTGGCCATGTAGACGGCTTCGGCGATCGAGTGGGTGACGAAGACGCCCGTGAACCGCTCCTCGCGCCACAGGGAGCGGACATCGTCGTTGAGCTTCTCCCGGGTGAACTCGTCGAGCGCTCCGAAGGGCTCGTCGAAGAGGAAGAGCGAGGGGTTGTTCACGAGCGAGCGCGCGAGCGACGCGCGCATGCGCATGCCTCCCGATAGCTGGTGCGGGAGGTGCTCCGCGAAGGACGCGAGCCCGACGAGCTCGAGGGAGGTGGAGACGCGCCGCTCGATCTCGGCGCGGGGAAGCCGCTCGAGTTCGCCGAAGAGGGCGACGTTGCGTGCCACCGTGAGCCACGGGAGGAGCGTCGCGTCCTGGAAGACGTATCCGACGTTCTGGGTGCCGACGACCGTGCGACCGGAGGACGCGCTGTCGAGTCCCGATGCTAGGCGGAGGAGCGTGGACTTCCCGCATCCCGACGGGCCCAGGAGCGCGACGAACTCGCCGGGGCTGATCGTGAGATCGACGTGGTCGAGCGCGACGGTCCCGTTCGGGAACCGCATGCCGACATCGTCGAACTCCAGTGTGGCGCCGGACATCGTTCCTCCCGAGCTAAATATTGACTAGATCAATATCTGCCAGGGATGTTTCGCGCCTGTTACCCCGCAATTGCCGATGTGTGAAGGCTGGAGCGTGTGATTAAATATGCGGCTCTGCAATATTTCGTGACTGTGCGTCAGGCCCCGCCTGTGTCACGAGCAGCCGTGCGGGCCAGACGCCGACGACGCGCCACCGGTGGCGCACGCCTCCGGCGAAATAGAGGGTGTCGCCGGGGCCGATGCGGTGGACGCCCTCGGCGTCGAGGTCGACCTCGAGGTGCCCGGAGATGACGTAGATGAACTCGGCACCGGGATGCTGGTAGTAGTCCTCGAATTCCGAGACGCTCGTGACGAACTCGAGGGGATACATCGTGCGCTCGCCGGCGACGAGCGACTTCGCCTGCCCGTTGGACTGCACGGCCATCGAGCCCTGATCGGCGCGGACCAGGCTGACGGTGGACGTGTCGATCTCGGCGGCGGCGCTCGTGCCCGGATCGCCGCCCGAGAGGAGCGCCGGTGTCGTGGTGTCCAGGGCCGATGCGAGGCGATGGAGCGAGGGCATGCTGGGGCGGGCGCGTCCTCGTTCGATCTGGCTCAGGAACGGTTGCGAGAGTCCGGTTCGTCCGGCGAGGGCGACGAGGGTGAGCCCCTTCTTCTTGCGCAACGCACTGATGCGCAGACCGAGCTCGGTCGTCATGCGATCGTTCGGGTCGTCGGCGGGGCGCTCTGCCATGCCTCCAACCTAGGCGTTGCGCGGACCCGCCCCGAGCTCACCGCCTGGCCGGTGGTCGCCGCGCCTACTCGGGGCGGTTCCCGCGTGCCTCGCGTTCGATGAGCGCCACCGCTTGCACGAGGGCGCCCGTGCCAGGCTGGAGGCATGGCGAAGGTTCCCGCTCCCGATCACCACACCTACGACCTGGACGCGCTCGAAGAGAGGGTGCGCCGCGAGGGTGGCGGCGAAGTCGACGACAGCATCCCGCAGCTGGCGGGTGCCGATCCCGACTTCTTCGGTGTCGCGCTCGCGCAGGCCGACGGCTCGATTCGCGGAAGCGGCGATGCCGACGTCGCCTTCAGCATCCAGTCGGCCGTGAAGCCGTTCCTGTTCGCCCTCGCACTGGTCGACACGGACGGCGACGCACTCGAGCGCGTGGGCATCGAGCCGACCGGCGAGGCCTTCGACGCCATCAAGCTCGAAAGCGGAACGGGCCGCCCGCCCAACCCGATGGTCAATGCGGGGGCCCTTCTGACGGCCGCGCTGGTCGACGGCGGGAACGCCGAAGGACGTAATGAGCGGATCCTGCGGGGTCTGTCCGCCTTCGCCGGGCGAGCCCTCGAGGTCGACGAGGACGTCGCCCGGAACGAGCACCTACTCGGCGATCGAAACCACGCGCTCGCCCACCTCATGCGCTCGGAGGGCACGCTCGCCCTCGGCGCAGATGAAGCGGTGGAGGTGTATGCGCGCGCCTGCGCCGTGCTCGTCGACGCCGAGGCGCTGGCCGTGATGGGAGCGACCCTCGCGCTGGGGGGCGTCAACCCCGTCACCGGCCACCACGTGGTGCCGTCTCGGGTCGCGCGCGATGTCGTCGCGGTGATGGCGACGTGCGGTGTCTACGACGGCTCTGGACGCTGGATGAGGCGCGTGGGCATCCCCGCGAAGTCGAGCGTGTCCGGGGCGATCGTGCTGTCGGCTCCCGGCGTTCTCGGGGCGGCGGTCGTGAGCCCGCCGCTCGATGACCAGGGCACCAGCGTGCGCGGCCGCATCGCGAGCGAGCTGCTGAGCGAGGACCTCGACCTCCACCTCTTCGGATCCCTGCGGGGGTGAGCCGCTCGGTCGGCTCCACCGAGCCGGCTCGCAGGGGCGTCGGCGCCGCCCGCCCCGATACAGTGGGCTCATCATGGATCGGCCGCTCAACATCGTCGTAGGTGTCACGGGCGGCATCGCCGCGTACAAGACCGTGCAGATCGTGCGGGACCTCGTGCTCCTCGGCCACGAGGTGCGGGTGATCGCCACCGATTCCGCGCTGCGGTTCGTGGGTGCCCCGACGTGGGAGGCCATCAGCCGCAACCCCCTGAACACCTCGATCTTCGACGACGTCGCGGCCGTGCGCCACGTCGCACTGGGGCAGCAGGCGGATGTCGTGGTCATCGCCCCCGCCACGGCGAACACGATCGCGAAGCTCGCGGCGGGGATCGCCGACGATCTCCTCGGCACGACGGTGCTGGCAAGTCGGGCGCCGCTCGTGGTCGCCCCCGCGATGCACACCGAGATGTGGCAGCACCCCGCCACGACCGCGAACATCGCGACGCTGCGGGAGCGCGGCACGACGATCGTCGGGCCGGGGTCCGGCCGACTCACGGGAGCCGACATCGGGCCGGGGCGCATGAGTGAGCCGGACGAGATCGTCCAGGCGACGCTCGTCGCGGCATCCGCGGCCCGCACCGCCGTCCCGCGCGACCTCGAGGGTCGGCGCGTGCTGATCACCGCCGGCGGGACGCGGGAGCCCATCGACCCCGTCCGCTTCCTCGGCAACCGCTCGAGCGGCAAGCAGGGCGCGGCGTTCGCGCTCGCCGCCGCCGCCCGCGGAGCCGAGGTCACCGTCATCGCCGCGAACATGGATGCCGCGCCCGCCGCCGACGTCGCCGCAGCGGGTGTCACGCGCGTCGACGTCGAGACCGCCGCCGAGCTGGCGGCGCGGGTACAGGAGCTCGCGGGGTCGGCGTCCGTCGTCGTGATGGCGGCCGCCGTCGCCGACTTCGCCCCCGCCGAGCCCCGGGAGCGCAAGCTCAAGAAGGACGAGCTCGGCGAGACGCTCGAACTCGCCCTCGTTCGCACTCCCGATGTGCTCGCCGAGCTCGTCGCCCACCCCGTGCCCGGCCGTATCGTCGTCGGCTTCGCCGCGGAGACGGCACGGGACGCCGACGAGCTCGTCGCGCTCGCCCGCGCGAAGGTCGCGCGCACGCCCGCCGATCTTCTCGTCGCCAACGCCGTCGGCGGCGGGCGGGGGTTCGGCGCCGACGAGAACGCCGCGACCGTGCTCGATCGCACCGGCCGCGTGGTCGCGCAGGTCTCGGGGAGCAAGCGCGAGGTGGCCGACGCCGTGCTCGACGCCGCAGGGGATCTGCTGGTCGGACGCGACGAGGCCGAGCCGACGGCGTGAGCGAGCCGATCCCCTCGACGTATCGCGAGATCACCCGCGCCGAATGGGCGCGCCTCGCCGCCGACATGCCCCAGCCGCTGACGGCGGAGGAGATCGAGCACGTGCGGGGGCTCGGCGACCGACTCGACCTGGGCGAGGTCGCGGACGTGTACCTGCCGCTCAGCCGCCTTCTCAGTCTCTACGCCGCGGGGGCGCAGTCGCTCGGCGCCTCCACCGCGACGTTCCTCGACGAACCCGACACCACGACGCCGTTCATCATCGCGATCGCCGGGTCGGTCGCCGTCGGCAAGTCGACCATCGCGCGGCTGCTGCGAGAGCTGGTCGCCCGCTGGGCCGACACCCCGCGCGTGCAGCTCGTCACCACCGACGGCTTCCTGCTCCCGAACGCGGAGCTCGAGCGCCGGGGTCTCATGCGTCGCAAGGGCTTCCCGGAGTCGTACGACCGCCGCGCCCTCGTCGAGTTCGTCGCGGCCGTGAAGAGCGGCGCGAGCGAGGTGCGGGCGCCGGTCTACTCTCACCGCATCTACGACATCGTGCCCGGCGAGGTGGTGACCGTTCGGCGCCCCGACGTGCTGATCGTCGAGGGTCTGAACGTGCTCCAGCCGCCGCCGCGCCCCAACGACGTATCCGTGGCCGAGTTCTTCGACTTTTCCATCTATGTGGATGCCGCGGCATCCGACATCGAGCGGTGGTACACCGAGCGGTTCCTCGCGCTGCGCGAGGCGGCGTTCCGCGACCCGGCCTCTTACTTCCGTACCTACGCCGACCTGAGCGATGCCGAGGCGGTGGAGAAGGCTGCGGGATTCTGGCACGGCGTGAACCTGCCGAACCTGCGGGAGAACGTGCTGCCCACCCGTCACCGCGCCGACCTCGTGCTGCGTAAGGGCGCGGATCACGCCGTCGAGAGCGTGCTCCTGCGCAAGCTGTGAACGTCGGTGGCGTATTTGTCCGGCGCGCGGTCGTGGAGGATACTCGACACACCCGCACCGTCCGTCCCGGGTGTGTGACCCCATGATCCCCACCACGCCGCAGCCGCGTCGCCCCGTCGCGACGGTCGCCGTCGTCGGTGCCGGGCGCCTCGGCCGCCCGCTGGCGCGGGCCCTCTCCGCCGCGGGGTCGACCGTCACGGGTCCCTTCGGCCGGGACCAGGCGCTGGACACGAGGCGCGTCGACGCCGTGGTGCTGTGCGTGCCGGATGCCGCGATCGCCGATGCCGCGTCGACGGTGCGCGCGTCGGGGTTCGGCGGCGTGATCGTGCACACCTCGGGTGCGACGCCGCTGCGCGGGTCCGGCGCCGACGCGGGCCTGCATCCCCTGCAGACCTTCACGGGCGACGAAGAGCCCGAGGCGTTCGCCGGTGTCGGATGCGCGATCGCCGGCATCACACCGGAGGCGCTCGACGCGGCCCGGGCGCTCGCCGAGGCCCTCGGCCTCCGCGCCTTCGAGGTGCGGGACGAGCAGAGGGCGGGGTACCACGCCGCGGCATCCGTCGCATCGAACTACCTCGTGACGCTGCTGGATGCCGCGGAGCAGGTGGCCGCCACCGCCGGGCTCGATGGCGCCGACGCCCGGGCGCTGCTGCATCCGCTCGTGGCGGCGACGGTGGCGAACTGGGCCTCGCTCGGACCCTCGGGCGCCCTGACCGGCCCGGTGGCGCGGGGCGACGACGCGACGGTGCGGCGGCAGCGCGCGGCGATCGAGAGCGACGCCCCCCACCTGCTCCCCCTTTTCGACGTGCTGCGCGATGCGACGCACGACCTGGCAGAGAGAGGACGGATCCGCGGATGAGGATCGTACGGACCGTGACCGAGATGCGTGCCGCGGCGCGGGATGCCCGCGCGGCGGGTCGACGTATCGGGCTCGTGCCGACGATGGGGGCGCTCCACGAGGGACACCTCTCACTCGTGCGCCGCGCGCGCGCCGATTCCGGGCTCGTCGTCGTCTCGCTCTTCGTCAACCCGACCCAGTTCGCGGCCGGCGAGGACCTCAGCGCCTACCCGCGCGACGAGGTGCGCGACGCCGCGCTCGCCGAGGGGGAGGGGGCCGACATCCTCTTCGCGCCGTCGACCCAGGAGATCTACCCCGACGGGTTCGCGACGACGATCCACATCTCGGGCATCACGGAGGTGCTCTGCGGCGCCTCGCGCGGTGCCGGCCACTTCGACGGCGTGGCCACCGTCGTGGCGAAGCTGCTGAACATGGTCACGCCCGACGTCGCGTACTTCGGGCAGAAGGACGCCCAGCAGGTACTCGTCGTGAGGCGGCTCGTGCGCGATCTCGACATCCCCGTCCGGATCGAGGCGTGCCCCATCGTCCGGGAACCCGACGGCCTCGCGATGAGCTCGCGCAACGTCTACCTCGACGCCGAAGCCCGCGCGCAGGCGACGGCCCTCAACAGGGCTCTCGCCGCCGCCGCGGCGGCGGTCGCGGGGGGCGAGACCGCGGCGGGGCCCGTGCTGACCGCGGCGCGGGACGTGCTGGCCGATGCCGGAATAGATCCGGAGTACCTGGAGTTGCGGCATCCCGACGACCTGCGCCGGCTCGATCGCATCGAGCGCGCGGCGCTGTTGGCCGTCGCCGCAAGGGTGGGGCGCGCCCGTCTCATCGACAACCGGATCCTGGAGGTTCCCCGCTGATGCAGCGCACGATGCTGAAATCGAAGATCCACCGCGCGACGATCACCGGCAGCGATCTGAACTACGTCGGCTCGATCACGATCGATGCCGACCTGCTCGACGCGGCGGACATCCGCGAGAACGAGCAGGTGCAGGTGCTCGACATCGACAACGGCGCGCGCTTCGAGACGTATGCGCTCGTGGGGGAGCGGGGCACCGGCATCCTGCAGGTCAACGGTGCGGCGGCGCGTCTCGTGCACACGGGCGACACGGTCATCGTGATCACCTACGCCCAGTACTCCGAGGCCGAGCTGGCCGCCTACGAGCCCGTGGTCGTGCACGTGGACCGCCGCAACGGAATCATCGACGTCGACGCCGCCGTGGCGACGCTGCGCACAGATTCGGCGCGGTCATGAGCGCGGGGCCGGTGACCTTCGCCACCCTCGCTGCGCGGAAGGCGGCGCGGGAGGCCATCGTCATGGTCACGGCGTACGACTTCCCGAGCGCGCAGGTCGCATCGGCGGCGGGGGTCGACATCGTGCTTGTCGGCGACTCGGGGGCGATGACGGTGCTCGGCTACGACAGCACGGTGCCCGTCACGATCGACGAGATGCTCGTGCTGGTGAAAGCCGTTCGGCGCGGGCTCTCGGGGCCGATGCTCGTGGCCGACCTGCCGTTCGGTTCGTACGAGGTCTCCGACGAGCAGGCGATCCTCACGGCGCAGCGCTTCGTGAAGGAGGGCGGCGCCGACGCCGTCAAGATCGAACGCGGCGGTACGTCGGTCGAGCGTGCCCGCGCACTCGTGGCCGCCGGCATCCCCGTCATGGGGCACGTCGGCCTGACGCCGCAGACCGCCGCCGTCCTCGGCGGGTTCCGGTCGCAGGGCCGCACGGCCGAGGAGGCCGCACGGGTGGGTCACGACGCCGTCGCGCTCCAGGACGCGGGATGCTTCGCCATCGTGTTCGAGGCGATCCCGAGTGCTGCCACCGAGGCGATCGTGCCGCTCTTGCACGTGCCGGTCATCGGCATCGGGGCGGGCCCCGCCACCGACGGCCAGGTGCTCGTGTTCCACGATCTGCTCGGCATCCACGACGGCGCCCCGGCGCGGTTCGTCAAGCGCTATGCCGCCCTGCGCGAAGCGATGATCGCGGGCGTCTCCGCGTACGCCGACGAGGTGCGCTCGGGCGCCTACCCGGCGCCGGAGCACGGCTACGGGATGCCCGCGGACGAGGCCGCTCGCCTGCGCCACACCCTCTAGCACTCTCTCCCATCAAGTGCTAATCTAAGACTAGTTGAGTCAATGTGACTCAACTTCAGATTGGACGAGAACAGAAGGAGAGAATCATGGCGACCTACGACCCGTTCCGTGACCTCGACCGTCTCGCGATGGGCCTGTTCGACACCCGCCGCGGACCGCGGCGCATGCCGATGGATCTGTACCGCGACGGCGACCACTACGTCTTGACCGCCGACCTGCCGGGCATCGATCCCGGCTCTGTCGACATCGACGTGGACGGTCAGCTGCTGACGATCCGTGCCGAGCGCACGCTCGCCGCCGGTGACGGCGTCAAGTGGATCACCCGCGAGCGCGAAGCGGCCAGCTTCCTGCGCCAGCTCAACCTCGGTCAGGGGATCGACACCGACAACATCGCGGCGACGTACAGCAACGGCGTTCTCAGCGTCACGATCCCCGTGAGCGAGAAGGCCAAGCCTCGCAAGGTCGAGGTGAAGACCGACGCCGACACCCCCATCCTCACCGCGCACGAGAATCGGGGCGAGACGGCGCAGGCCGACGCGCCGCACTCCGTCGAGCAGTAGCCCGCCGGGGGTGGATGCCGCGGGTCGACGGCGGCCCGCGGCATCCGTGCGCCCGGAGGGGCCGCTCAGCAGTCCTGACCGCGGAGCTTCGACGTCAGGTCGCGCAGCTGGCGCAGCTCGTCCTCGTCGAGGCGCGACATCCTCTCGCTGATCGTGCGAGCGTGCTGCGTGGCGACCTTGCGGAAGGCTGCCGCGCCCTTCTCCGTGGCACGCACGAGGGCGCCGCGTCCGTCTTCGGGATCGGCGCACTTGGTCACGAGGCCGCGCGCCACCATTCGGTCGACGAGCCGCGAGACGGAGGGCTGGCTCACGAGCATGAGCGACGTCACGTCGCGAAGCCTCGCCGTCATGCCGGGGGCGCGGGTCACGGTCAGCAGCACGTCGTACTCCGCCTGCGCGAGGTCCGAGTCGCGGAAGTCATCGCTGATCTCGGTGAACACCTCGTGCTGGGCGCGGAAGAGACTCTCCCACGCGTCGACGGCGAGGTGGCGGTTGGTCATGGGCAAGAGGATACGCCCTCCGCGCGAGGCTCGACCGGCGAGGCGCGGCCCTCGGCGTCAGGCCGGGGGCCCGACCCCGATCGGTCGTGGCGCGACTGCGCGACGCGACGGGCGCCATCTGCCCGACGGATCCCACCACGACGGCCCCCGGATCTCGGGAACCCCGCCGCTCACGCGGATGCGCCAGCCGCCGGTGTCGATCGTGCGGTGGTGGTGCCAGCACAGCATCACCCCGTTGTCGATGTGCGTCGCGCCTCCCGCGGCGTGCGGGACGACGTGGTGGATCTCGCACCAGGCGGCGGGCACCAGGCATCCGGGGATCACGCAGCCGCCGTCGCGCGCGATGATCGCCCGGCGCTGGTGGGCGGTGAACACACGCTGCGGGCTCGAGAGCGACAGCACCTGCCCCGCGCCGCCCAGGGTGAGCGTCTGGATGCCGCCGCAGCACGCGATCTGACGCGCGAAGCTTGCGGGGACGGGCGTACGCGAGGTGTCAGACCCGGTTTCGTCGGGAAGGCGCACGCCTTCGAGGTAGGCGATCCCGGCCGGTCGGTGCAGCTCTTGCGCCGCCACGGTCACGAGCAGTGTCGGCGCCTGCCCGCCGAGGGTGGGGGTCTCGGTGGAACGGGCGGCCACCGCCAGGATTCCGGCGAGTGCGTCGTGCTGGCGCTGCGGGCGCGAGCGCAGGTCGGCGGGAGGCTCGCCCGTGGCGGTGCCGTCGTCGGGGGTGAAAGCGGGGCCGGATGCCGCGGCATCCGCGTGCCCGTCGCCCGCGCGCGGGCTCAGGTAGGCGTCCCACAGGCGCTGCAGCTGTGCGGCGACCTCGGGCAGCAGGCGACCCTGGAGGTCGACCAGGCCGTCGCGCGAGCGCCCGAACCGCACGCCGCGGAGGCGATGGTTTCTCTCGTCGTCGGGCAGGGCGCCGTCGGGGTCGAGGTAGAGTGCCCACACCTTCGCCTGGATCCGGATGTCGTCGGCGGTGGCCGGTGGCGCGGCGTCGCTCGTCGTCCCCGTGGCCGCCGCGACCAGCTCGCGCTCGGCGGCCGCCACGTTCGCGACGGCACAGCGCTCGCGCAGCGGCGCGAGGGTGCGTGTGATCGCGGTCAGCGCGTCGATGCCCAGCGCCCCCGTGAGGAAGGCGTCGCGGGCGTCGGGGAAGGCCGCGGGGAGCGGCTCGCCGGTCAGGCTCTCTCCCTGCCTCACGTCGTGCGCGGTCGCGGCGCGCGATCGAGCCGTCGCCGCCGACACCCCGGTGACTCGCTGCAGGAGCTCGGAGGCGTCTCGGCAACCGTATCGGGCGCTCAGCCGCTCGCCGCCGAGCGAGGGCCGTGAGCGCTCCGCGATCTCTCCCGCGACCATCGTGCGCAGGGCGTCGAGGCGTCGGCCCAGATCTTCCGACGCCCGGGCGAGCGCGACCAGTTCGGCATCCGACACCGCCGGACCGGCCGTAGCGGCGAGCGTCGGCGCGACCGCTGCATCCCATTCCGCACGCAGTGCTTCGAGCGACTGCTCGAGTGCGGCGAAAGGGCCTCCCATGAGGAGATTGTCGCAGGGGCCTCCGACATCGGCCGGGGCGCATCGGCGTGGGCGGCAAGAGTAAGGGCCGGTCGGAGAGGCGTCCGACCGGCCCTTGTCCCTTGCACCAAGAGTGTCCTGCAATCACATGTCGGTAGCTGCCACAGCAAAACAACTACCGTGCCTGCACTCTATAACGACCAGATAACGGCGGGCAAGGATTTCCCGTTATCTCTTCGTGATATTTCGGTCCGCGCCGCTGCTCCGCGCAGCCGGCGCACGCTGATGACAGCGTGGGCGGGCTCTGCTACGTTCCGGTGAAACGGGCGGTGCGCATCGGGGGAGAGCGACGTGATGAGACCACTGCGATACGCGATCAACGTCACGCTCGATGGGTGCTGCCACCACGAGGCGGGTCTTCCTCCCGACAAAGAGTCCATGCGTTTCTGGACCGCTGAGATGGATGCAGTGGATGCAGAGATCTTCGGCCGGGCGACGTACGAGCTGATGGAGTCGGCCTGGCGACGCCCGGCCGACGGGGTGTGGCCCGACTGGATGAACGAGCCGGAGGTCGCGTTCGCCGAGGCGATCGATCGGAAGAAGAAGTACGTCGTGTCGAGCACGCTGACGGAGGTGGATTGGAATGCCGAGCTGGTGCACGGAGATCTCGAGCGCGCCGTGCGGCGACTCAAGGAGGAGCCGGGGACGGGCTTGTCGGTGGGCGGAGTGCGGCTCCCGCATGCGCTGGCGGAGTGGGACTCATCGACGAGTACACCTTCGTCGTGCATCCGGTCCTCGCCGGACGCGGGCCGACGCTGCTCGCCGGTCTGCGAGAACAGATCACGCTCGGGCTCGTCGAGCGTCGGGAGTTCCGGTCTGGGATGGTCGTGCAGCGGTACCGGCCGGTGGGGGTCGCCGGCGGCTGAGGCGTCGCGGGAGTGCACCGACGCGGCGCGTCGGTGACGCGCCGCCATCGGGGACACACCGCGAGACACAAGTAAGGGCCGGTCGGAGAGGCTTCCGACCGGCCCTTGTCCCTTTGCACCAAGAGTGTCCTGCAATCACATGCCGGTAGCTGCCACAGCAAAACAACTACCGTGCGTGCACTCTATAACGACTAGATAACGGCGGGCAAGGCTTTGCCGTTATCTTTTCGTGATGATCGGCGAGCGCGCTCAGTCCTTCGCGAACGGAAGCAGGACGGCGTTGACCTCTTTCGCGTGCGTCCACAGCATGCCGTGCGGGGCGCCCTCGATCTCGTGGTACTCCGCCTGGGGCACGGCGGCGCAGAACGGGCGGCCCGTCGCGTCGATGGGCAGGATGTTGTCGGCGGTGCCGTGCGCGATGAGCACGGGCTTGCCGCTGGCGGCGACGGCCGCGACATCCGCCGTGAAGTCCTCGATCCGTGTCGGCACCGCTGCGTACGCTGCGACGGGGGCGCTGCCGGTCGCGGTGTTCCAGTTGGCCGTCACGACCTCCTGCGAGATGCGCGAGCCCAGGGGCACGCCCTGGCCGCGCAAGTCTCTCCCTGACCTTGGAGCGGGGCGACCGAATCTCCGAGGCCGCGGCACGATGAGCTCGGCGCGCCGCCGGCGCTGGCGGGTCAGCTGGCGTCGTCGGAGACGCGGATGAGGACCTTCCCGGTCGCGCCCTGCTCGACGGCGTCGTGCGCGGCCGCAGTCTCCTCGAGCGGCAACCACGTGAGCGGCAGACCCGCGGCCTCGCCCACGGGCAGGGCGCCGTCGACCAGCGCCGCCGTGATGTCCTCCGCCGCGGCGGTGAGCGCTGCGCGGCCCACCGTGTAGAGCAGGAGACCCTGCCAGCGGGCGTTCTTGGCGAAGCTCTCCACGATGGGCGCTGTGAACCGGTCGCCGTTGTTGTCGGCGTAGTACGCGATGCTGCCGTGGTTGGCGAGCACCGCGACATCCAGCGCCGCGTTCTGGGTGGGCGCCACCTCCACGACGTGGTCGACCGCCGTTCGGCGCGAGGCTTGCGATCGCCTCGGCGAGGCGATCGTCGGGGTAGCGGAGCACATGGTGCGCGCCCGCGGCGCGAGCGAGCTGCGCCTTCTTCTCGCTGCTGACCGTGGCGATGACGGTGGCGCCCGCCCAGGTCGCGAGCTGGATCGCCGCGTGTCCGACAGCGCCCGCACCGCCCTGCACCAGCACGACGCGGCCGCTGAGGGCGCCCGGAGCGAGGCGTTCGGGTCCGAACTCGTGCACCGTGAACGCGCGGTGCGCTGTCATCACGGGGACGCCGAGGCTCGCGGCGACGTCGAAGCCGATGCCCTCGGGCAGGCGCACGACGCGGTCGGCGGGCACGACCGTGTATTCCTGTGCGGTGCCGGTGGGGCGCTGGTGGGCGGCGAGGAAGAGCCAGACGCGGTCGCCCGCAGACAGCCCGTCGACGCCCTCGCCCACGGCGTCGACGACGCCGGCGCCGTCCTGGTTCGGCGTCACCTCTCCGAACGGCAGGGGCCGGCCGCCAGGATCTCGCGCATCGTCTCGAGGGCGATCTCGTCGCGCTGCCCGTCGGTCGTCTCGTGCAGGACGACGGGGATGCCGAGCCCCTGCAGGTAGTCGACGGCCTTCTCCAGCCGCGGCGCGACCTCGACGTGGTCGCTTCCGAAGAGTTCGGCGGTGTACACCGGATCGCCCGCCACGATCGATCGGCGCAGCTCTGTCGTCGAGCGTCGCGTGATCCGGTAGAGGGACTTGAGGACCTCGCCGGGCAGGTCGGGCGTGCCGTCGATCGTGACGGACAGGGCGGTTCCGGAGGAGGTCATGGCATCCATCCCAGCACACGCGGGCCCTCCCGCATGTGGGAGGGCGCCTGACATCCCGGTATTAGTCTAGTCGATAGGACTAAGTCGGAGGCGCCGTATGAGCATCAACATCCACGAAGCGAAGACGCATTTCTCGCGTGTCGTCGCGCGGGCGGCGGGTGGAGAGACCGTGGTGATCTCGAAGGCAGGCACGCCTGTCGCCCAGGTGACGCGGATCGGCGCTCCCATCGCGCCCCAGCGAATCGGATTCCTGGCGGGCATCGCGCGGATTCCAGACGACTTCGACGAGTGGGGGACCGAGGAGATCGTCGGGCTCTTCGGAGCGGACGGATGAAGATCCTCCTCGACACGCATCTGCTTCTCTGGGCGGCGTACCAGCCCGACGCTCTTCCGCCTGCGGCACTCGAGGAGATCGACGCTCCGGAGAACGAGCCCATCTTCAGTGCCGCGTCCATCTGGGAAGTGAGCATCAAGGCATCGCTCGGACGCCCCGACTTCGATGTCGATCCCCGAGTGCTCCGGCGTGGACTGATGGACAACGGCTACCTGGAATTGAGCGTCACAGGAGCGCATGCCGCGGCTGTGCTCGACCTGCCGTCGCTGCACCGGGACCCCTTCGACAGGATGCTGGTGGCCCAGGCCCGCCTCGAAGGAATCGTGTTGCTAACCCGTGACCGCGCCGTCGCCGCGTACGGATCACCCGCTCGGCTCCTCTAACTAGCCCGCCGTGCCCCCGTAGTGGGCGGCGAGCCGCCGCAGACCCTCGTCGATCGAGACGGTCGGCGCCCAGTCGAGCGCGCGGCGCGTGTCGCGCTGGTCGAACCAGTGCGCGGTGGACAGCTGCTCGGCGAGGAAGCGCGTCATGGGGGGCTCGTCGTGTCCCGGGCGGATCGCCCAGATCCGTTCGATGAGGGAGCCCGCGCCCCGGCCGAGTGCGGCGGGGATGCTCCACCGCGGCGGCCGTACGCCGCCGGCGAGGCAGATGCCCGCGAGCAGATCGCCGACGGGCCGGGGTTCGCCGTTGGTGAGCACGAAGGCCCGGCCGCGGGTCGCGTCGGGGCGGCCGAGGGCTGCGACGATGCCGGAGGCCGCGTTGTCGATGTAGGTCGAATCGATGAGCGCCGTGCCGCCGCCGAGCAGCGGGAGCCGTCCGCGGCGCGCACGCTCGAGGATCCGCTCCACGAGCTGCGTGTCGCCCGGTCCCCACACCAGGTGCGGGCGGATCGCGGTGACGCTCATCGCCGCGGAGTCGGCCGCGAGCGCGCGTAGCTCCGCCTCCGCCTTCGTGCGGGCGTACTCGCCGTGCGCACGCTCGGGCGAGGCGGGGTCGGCGCCGCTGCCCGCGAGCGCCGCGCCCGCGTGCGCGACCGAGGGCGACGAGACGTGGACGACGTGGCCCACCCCGGCGGTGCGCGCGGCCTCCAGCAGCCGGGCGGTCGCGTCGATGTTGACGGCCCGGAACTCGCGCGGGTCTCCCGCGAGCGAGACCTTCGCCGCCAGGTGCACGACGCCCTCGACACCCTCCAGCGCCCGCGCGACGGTGTCGGGGTCGGTGATGGAGCCGAGCATGTCGGTGGCGCCGGCGACGCCGGAGGGGCGACGCTGCAGGGTCCGCACCTCGTGCCCCCGCGCGACCAGTTCGGCGGCGACGGCGCGGCCCAGGAACCCCGACGCGCCGGTCGCGAGCACGATCACGGCGCCCCCGTGGTCTCGCCCGCGAGCACACGCTCGGCCCACGCGGACAGGCGCGTGCGGTCGATCTTGGAGTTGTGGCGGATGTCGGTGGGCAGCGCGGGCACGGCGAGCACCGCGACGATCGGGGTCTGCGTGGCCTGCCGGACGGCGGCGGTCACGGCCGGATCGGCGAGGCCGGGGCGGGATGCCGGGGGCGTCGTCTCGACGACGGCCACCGCCTGACGGAGCCCCTGCGGTCCGACGCCGACGACCGCAGCGCGGCGGACGGCGTCCGCCCGTTCGATGTCCTGCTCGGGGCCGACGGGGGCGAGGGGCCCGTCCGCGGTGACGAGGACGTGCGGAAGCCGGCCCTCGATCCAGAGGCGCCCGGCGGCGTCGAGATGCCCGATGTCGCCCGTGCGATGCCAGCGGCCGTCGCCTCCCGCTCCGGCCGCGGCATCGGGCGTTTCGCGCTCCGCGGCGCGGTCGGTGAGCCACAGGCGGTCGTAGTGGTCCTTCAGGTGCGGTGCGCTCACGAGCACCTCGCCGAGGACGCCCGGCTCGACCCCCGGTTCGCCGGTCGCGCGGCCATCGGCGTCGAGTGCGCTGATCAGCACGCGGTTATCGCCGATCGGCCCACCGACGAGCACACCGCGGTCGGGGGCCGCTGCGGCGTCCCGGATGTCCTCGAGCGTGACGTCGGCGACGAGCAGGCACTCCGTCATCCCGTACGGCGTGTGCGCGCTCGCGTTCGGCATGAGGGCGCCGATGCGCTCGAGCAGACCGGCACCGACGGGAGCCCCCGTGGAGAGGAAGGCGCTGACGCGGTCGAGCGCCTCGCGGTCGGCGGGTGTCAGGGCCGCCGACGTCGCGACGACGTTCAGCACAGCGGCGGGGGAGAGGAACACCATGCGGGCGTCCGAGGCGCGCACGGCGGCGGCGACCGCGCTCGCGGACAGTGTGCGCGGGGCCGAGACGTCCATGTCGGGCGTCGCCGAGCGGGTCCCGAGCGCGGGCCCGAGCAGGGCGAACGGGGCGAAGCCCGTCACGAGGCCGGTGTCGCCCGTGACGCCGAAGTGCGCCGCGAGGGTGTCGCGGAGCGCGGCGAGTTGGCCGTGCGTGTAGGCGACGCCCTTCGCGGGGCCCGTCGATCCCGAGGTGAACAGGATCGCGGCGGGATCGGACGGCCCGGGGGCGTCGGGGAGTTCGGCCCGGGCGCCGAGCGCGGCCACGTCGGCGAGGCACGTCGCGACGCCGAGCGCCGCCGCCGAGGCGCGCGGCAGACGCGCGACCGAGATACGCAGCCCCGGCCATCCGAGGGCCCGAGCCGCCGTCAGCCCCGGTACCTCGCCGATCACGACGTCGGGCCACGCCCCGCGCACGGCACGGGTGAGCCCCTTCACGCCGAGGCCGGCGTCGGCCACGACGACGACGGCGCCGATGCGCAGGCACGCGTAGACGATCGCCGACAGGGTCGGACCGGGCGGCACGAGCAGCGAGACGCGGTCGCCCCGCTTCACTCCCATCGCGTGCAGTCCCGCACCGATCGCGCGGACGCGGTCGTTGAGCCGGCGCCAGCTCACCCGGAGCGGCTCGTCGGCGCCGCGCGCGGACATGTCGATGACGGCCGTACCGTCGTCGTCCGCGCGCTCCTCCAGGCCGCGCCAGATCGGATCGAACGTGTCGGGCGACGCTGCGGCGGTCGTGGTGGGTGCCGGCGACGGCACCCGAACCAGCCGCTCGTCGAGCCAGGCGAAGAGGGCGTCGGCGACGGGGCGGTCCTCCGCCACGAGGTGGCCGGCGCCCTCGAAGCGGTGCACGTCGGCGTGCGGCATCCGCTCGATCAGATCGTCGAGATAGCGGTCGCTGAAGATCGGGTCGCGCGGGCCCCACAGCATGAGGGCGGGCACGCCCAGGCGGGCGGTTCCCGCCGCGATCCGCTCCAGCTCGGCGAAGCTCTCGTGGCGCGCGTCCACCGGGATGTCGGCGACGAACCCTCCGATGCCCCCGCGGCGGGCGGCGCCGCGGTAGGGCGCGCGGTACGCCGCCCTCACCTCGTCGCCCAGCCGCGGTGACGCCAGCGCGAGCGTCGTGTCGAGGAAGGCGGTGGTCTGCACGGTGGATGCCGCGAGCATGCCCCGCGCTCCGGCGAGCCGCAGCGGAGCAGGTATCGGCACCCCCTCGGGGTGGTGCACGGCGGTGTTCAGCAGCATGACCCCGGCGAGCAGGTCGGGGTGATCGATCGCCCAGCCGAGCGAGATGACGCCGCCCCAGTCGTGCCCGAGCGTCACGACGGGACCCTCGAGACGCAGCGAGTCGGTGAGCGCACCGAGATCGGCGACGCGCTGCGCGAGCGTGCGGTGGATGCCGGTGCGCTGCGAGAACCCCATCTCGAGCTGGTCGACGGCGATCACTCGCCATGCCCCGGTGACGGTGGTCCGGTCGACGGATCGCGCCACGACGGTGCGCCAGAGGTACGACCACGTGGGATTGCCGTGCACCGCGAGGATCGTCCCGAGGATCGGAACGCCGGCGTCCTCGAGCGCGGGCCCGGAGTCGAGCACGTGCCAGCCGCGATCGGCTCCGGCATCCGCCCCCCGGCCGGGCACGACGAGCAGGCGGCTGAAGCGCTGCTCCAGCCCGGGCAGGCCGGGCGGGGGCGACATCGCGGCCTGGGTCACCAGGCGAGCTCCATCATCGCGGTGTTCAGGCCCGAGCCCACGCCCATGAGCAGCACCCGGTCGCCGCGCGTGAGCGTCTTCTGCTCCTCGACCAGGGTGATCGGGATCGACGCGGGGCCGACGTTCCCCAGGCGAGGGAAGGTCGTGGGCACGCGCGAACGGTCGAGCTTCGCGGCCTTGACGATGGCATTGGTGTGCACCGACGACACCTGGTGCGTGATGTAGCGGTCCATCGACGACCACTTCCACTCGGGGGCGGCTTCCTTCCACGCCGACACGACGAGGTCGAGCCCGCCCTTGAGCAGCGCCTTCGCGTCGGTGAACATGCCGTCGACGCTGCCGACGCAGAGCTCGTGGAACTGGGTGGCCGCGCGCGTGACGCCGCCGAGGATGCGGTGGCCCTCGGGGTGCTCGTCGGCGCGGCCCAGCACGGCGGCCGCCGACCCGGACCCCAGGGTGAGCGAGGCGAACTCGCTCATGAACCCGTCGCGGTCCACGTCCGCGGTGACGAGCCGGTTGATGGTGTTGACCTGGATCTCGTCGGCGTCCTCGCCGTTGACGACGATCGCGTACCGGATCTGCCCTGACTCGATCATGCTGGCCGCGAGGCTCATGCCGTTGACGAAGCCGAGGCAGGCGTTGGCGACGTCGAAGTTGATCGCCGAGGTCGGCAGGCCCAGCCCGTGGTGCAGGCGCACGGCGACGGAGGGCTCGAGGTGCTTGCGCGTGACGGACGTGTTGATCAGCAGGCCCACATCGGCGGGGTCGACCTTCGCGTCGGCGAGCGCCTGTGCGCCCGCCTCGATCGTCGCCTCGTCGGTCGATTCCCCCTCGGCCCAGTTGCGCCGCTCGAGGACGCCGGCCACGCGCTGGAGGAGGCCGGGCCGCAGTCTCAGCCGTGCGAGCGCCCCCGAGAGCCGGTCCTCGATCTCGGCCGAGGTCGTCACCCGGCTGGGGAGCACGCTCGCGACCGACAACAGGGAGACGTTGTCGAAGCGAGTGGTCGCATTTCCGGCCACTGATCCTCCGTGACGAGCCGCAAGACTCCTGGCGTTCAAGATTCCCATTTTACGCTCGCGGCATCGCCCTGCGGGCATATGCCACCATCGCCACCATGACGAGCAGCTCGACCAGGGTCTGCGTCACCACGACGAGCGGGGTCAGCGCGTACGCGCTCGGCAGCGCGAGCGCGAGCGGGAGCACGACGAGGGAGTTGCGCGTCACGCCGCTGAAGACGACGGCCCGGCGCCCCGGTGCGTCCAGTCGCGCGAGCGACCCCGCTCCCCGACCGAGCGCGATCATGACGGCCGCGAAGGCCACGTACAGCGGGAGGAGCCCGGCGAGCACAGTCCACCGGCCCGCGACGCCGGGAACCTGCGACGCGACGACGACAGCAAGCGTCGCCATCATGAGGGGCACCATGAGGCCGGTCGCCGCGGCATCCACTCGGCGCGCCCACGCCGCGCGGGCCGCCAGCAGCTGCGTGGCGACGGCCGCCGCCAGGGGGAGCACGATGAGCAGCAGGAAGGCATCGACGAAGGGACGCAGGTCGAGCTCGGCGACGAAGGAGCCGCCGACCATGAGCCACAGGTACGCCGGCAGCAGCGCCATCTGGGCGAGCATGAGCAGCGGGGTCGCGGCGAGGAGCCGCGCGCGCGAGCCGCCGGCGAGGCCCGTGAACACGATGACGTAGTCGACGCACGGGGTCAGCAGCACGAGAAGCACGCCCACGAGGACGGCGCGCTCGCCGGCCACGAACCTCGACAGGGCGAAGACGACGGCCGGCACGGCGACGAAGTTGAGCAGGAGAACCGTGACGAGGAATCGCCCGTCGCGCACCGCGGAGCCGATCGCGGAGAACGGCACACCGAGGAACGTCGCGTACAGCAGCAGCCCGAGTATCGGGGTGATCGCGAGCTCGAGCGGACGGGATGCCGCGGGCACCGCGTGCCCGAAGGCGACGCCGGCGGCGAGCGCCGCGAGATAGAGCGGCACCTGGTGCCGCTCGGCCCATCCGATCACTGCGCGCATCGCGTTCCAGTCTGGCGGAGGTCCGGGGCGTGCGCGTGCGGGCGTCCGTCCGTCGGGAGGACGGCGAACCCGCTGTGGAATACTTCCCGAGTGAGGTCATCACGCGCCCCCGCCGTGCTGCTCGTCGTTCTGCTCGCCGGAGGACTGAGCGCCTGCACATTCGCCGCGCCGGCGGCCGACCGCGCCTCGCCGCCTGCCGCGGCCGCGCCGGCGCCGACGACGACGGCGCGCCCCGTGCCCACGCCGGCACCGACGGCGACCGCATCCCCGTCGTCGCCTCCGGCTGACGCCGGGAACTCCGACCGGGGAGGACCTGGCAGAGGCGGCGCCGGCGGCGGCGGTCATTCCGGCGGCGGCGCGCCGGGCGGAGGGGGCGGCTCGTCGAAGCCTCGGCCGACCGCGGCGCCGACACCCGCTCCCACGCCTCAGCCCGTCCCCACCGTGCCACCGGCGTGCCCGACCAGCAGCACCGACCCGGGCATCCCCGTCATGGACTTCGGATCGATCGCGGCGTATTCCACGACGGCGTTGGCGCAGGGCGAGGACTGCACGGGATTCCGGTCGTTCCTCTCGACCGGGCTGCCGCAGTACGACTCGCAGTCGTTCGAGTTCTTCGGTCACCTCGTCGACGATCAGGGCGAGGTCAACTCGATCGCGCTGATGTCGCAGGGCAACACGGTCATCCCCGGTCTGCAGGTGCCGTGGCTGACGATGGAGGAGTCGGGCCTGATCTTCAACCGTCTCTCTCTCGACGAGGGCCCGCGATTCGGCGGCATCGATGGTCTCGCCGACATCTCGGTGCCCACCACGATCGGGTACGCGCCGTGGAGCATCCACGTCGAGCAGCAGAGCACCGGCGATCCCGAGCAGATCGTCGACATGCGCGTCGTATCGGGTGCGGTCGGAGCCGTGGGGTCGGTGTACGAGCTGACGGTGTCGGTCGAGACCGGCATGGCGGGGTCGCCCGCCCGGGAGTGGGCGACGCTCTCCGTCCGCGCGAAGGACCTCACCGGGATCATCCAGTGGGGGTACGGGCCCAACGGGTTCTTCCCCCTGTGGATGTTCGACGGCGAGCCCCTGCCCGCGTCCGGGGGCCCCATCCCGACCACGGATCAGCGCACGCCGATCATGGGTTCCTACGGCGGCGACATCGGCGCCTACTTGGAGGCGACCGGCGACCCCATGACCGGGCAGGGGTCGCAGTACTACTCGATGCCGCTCGTGGAGGTCGAGGAGTGGTCGGTGCAGATCGGGTCGTCGTACGTCGCGAGCGGCACGGAGGGGCTGCTGTTCTTCGACAACCTCACCGAGACCTACAACGACGCGGCGCAGTACGTCGTCGGTGACGGATACGAATGGACCGAGTTCTCGGTGCAGCTCCCCGGCAGCCTGCAGGGCATGCTGATCGCGACGACCGGCCAGCGGGAGGTCGGCGAGCTGCACTACGCGATGCTGGGCGGCGCCGGTTCCTCGCAGGCGGTCAACGGCACGCTGGAGCCCACGGCGAACTGGCCGCAGGGTGCGATCCACATCACGCCGACCGCCGATACGTGGACCTCGCCGCACAGCTGCTACGTCTACCACCTGGAGTACGACGTACAGCTGGACGGGTCACCCACCCGCCCCGCGGCCGCTCTCGTCTTCCGCGCCACCGCCCCGGACCAGGAGCTCAACGCCCTCGGCCGCGCGGTGTACGAGGGCCTCTTCTCGTACACCGGCACCCTGGACGGCCGGGCCGTCAGCGGCTATGCCTGGGGCGAGATCCAGGGCGTCCCGCCGACGGGCACCCCCGTTCCGCCCCACTGCTAGCGCCCACGCCGCCACCAGCGCCGCCGGCTGGAGCGCGGGGCGGCGAGGGCCTCGGCGGTGGCCGCCGCCGCCTCGCGACGCTCCCGCCACGCCTCGATGTTCGCCTCCACGTCGCGCACGGGGGTGACCACGGGCGGCCCGCCGAGCAGCTGCCGTCGTGCCTCGATGATGCGGTTGTTGAAGTCCTCGAGAACCTCCCGCACGTCGCTTTCCCGGCCCAGCGCGTCGAGCCGGTCGTCCAGCTCGGCGTTCTCCACCCTGAGGGCGATCGCCGGGGGGCCGAGGCCGCGCAGCTGCTCGGTCTCGATCTTGCGACGGATCCACCAATCCGGGTCGTGCCCGCGTTCCAGACCCTGCAGAGGCTTGCCGGCTCCGGGCAGGTCGTCGAACTCGCCGCGGCGGACGGCCTGGGCGATCGCGATCTCCACGACCGCCGCGCGTTCGGCCTGCGTCATCGGACGCGGCTCCTCCTCGGGCGGAGTGCCGTCGCCCTCGCCCGTCTGGGCGGCCCGATAGCGAGCCGCGGCCTCTCTCGGATCGTCCGTCGTGATCACCCCCGGCTTCCAGCCTGCCACCGGCGGGAGTACCGTGGCGCGCATGGACGACGACGCCCGCATCCACCCCAGCATCAGCCTCGAGGATTGGCTGGACCGTCTCGCGCAGCCCACGGGGGCCCCCGGAGGCGGAGCGGCGAGCGGCATCATGATGGCGACCGCCGCATCGCTCCTGCACATGGTCGCGGCGTACACGCCGGACGATGAGCGGGCCGTCGCCGCCGGCGGGCGGCTGCGCCGTCTGCGGGACGACGCCGTCGACGCTGCCCAGGCCGACGGGGTGCGCTCGGCGGAGCTCGGCGCCGCGCTGGCGCACGAAGAGGACGACGACCGCGACCGGCTCGTGCGCGAGGCGGCGATCGCCGCGGCGGGCACGTCGCAGCGCCTGGGGGATGTCGGAATGCGTCTCGTCGACGAGCTCCACCTCATCGCGGGGGTGGGCAACCCGAACCTGTCTGCAGACCTCGTGGTGGCCGCCGAGGCGCTCGCGGCGGGGCTCGGCGGGGCATTGACCAACCTGCGGGCCTGCGTCGACCTCGCGGAGGCGCACGCGGGCGCGGGGGACGAGATGCCGAGCCGGCTCGCGGATGCCGCGGCATCCGACCCGCTCATCGCGGCGGCGCGTGTCGCCGCCGCCGAGGTCGCCGCCGAGCACGCCGACTGACCGGCGCGGCATCGTAGCGGAGAGGCGCCGCCCGCCGCACGGCCCTACCGCCCGCCGCGTGCGGACGTCACGATCGAGGAATGGTCTTCACCGGTTTCCACGCCTCGCACGAGCAGATCCCCCCGAGCACCCTCCTGCGGCATGTGCAGGATGCCGACGCGGCCGGCTTCGACGGCGCCATGTGCTCCGACCACCTCTCGCCGTGGACGCCGAGACAGGGCGAGTCGGGCTTCGCGCTCAGCTGGATCGCCGCGGCCCTCGCCACCACACGGTTCTCGATCGGAATGGTCAACGCACCGGGGCAGCGGTATCACCCCGCCGTCGTCGCGCAGGCGTTCTCGACGCTCGAGGAGATGTTCCCCGGCCGGTTCTGGGCCGCCCTCGGCAGCGGCGAGGCGATGAACGAGCACGTCACGGGCGACGGATGGCCCGACAAGGACACCCGTACGCGGCGCCTCGGCGAATGCGTCGATGTCATGCGCCGGCTGTTCGCGGGAGAGGAGGTCGACCACGACGGTCTCGTTCGCGTGCACCGCGGGAGGATCTGGAGCCTGCCGGAGACGCCGCCGCCCCTGCTGGCGACGGCCGTGAGCCCCGGGACGGCGGCCTGGGCGGCCTCGTGGGCCGACGGCATCGCCACCGTGGCGCAGGAACCCGAAGCCCTTCGCTCGCTGCTCGACGCGTACGGCGACGCCGGCGGTGGGGGGCCCCGCGTCCTGCAGGTGCACGTGAGCCTCGCGCCGACGGATGCCGAGGCCCTCGCGCTCGCGCGGGACCAGTGGCGCAACGGCCTCGTCTCGCCGCCGCTCGCGTGGGATCTCCCTCACCCCGAAGACTTCGAGGCGCTCACGACCGACCCGGACGAGGCGGAGCTGCGCAAGGCCGTGCTCGTCTCCCACGATCCCGACGAGCTCGCTGACCGGATCGCAGCGCTCGTCCAGCTCGGATTCGACCGGGTCTACCTCCACCACGTCGGCAAGGACCAGCGCCACTTCCTCGACGCCGCAGCCCGCGTCATCCTGCCCCGCCTGAAGGAGACCCCATGAAGATCACCGACACGAGCGACCTGTGGTGGAAGACCGCCGTCGTCTACTGCCTCGACGTCGAGACCTTCGTCGACGCGAACGGCGACGGCATCGGCGACCTGCAGGGGTTGTCGCAGCGCATCGACTACCTCGCCCAGCTGGGCGTCACGGTGATCTGGCTCATGCCGTTCTATCCCACGCCCGATCGCGACGACGGGTACGACGTCAGCGACTTCTACGGCGTCGATCCGCGCCTGGGCACCCACGGCGACCTCGTCGAGGTCATCCGCACGGCGAAAGACCGGGGGATGCGGGTGATCGTCGACCTCGTCGTGAACCACACGTCCGACCGGCACCCGTGGTTCGTCTCGGCCAGGAAGAGCGTCGACTCGCCCTACCGCGACTACTACGTCTGGCGAGACGACCCTCCCGCCCACGCTCCGAACGAGGTCTTCCCGGGGGAGGAGGACGGGATCTGGGAGAAGGACGACAAGAGCGGCCAGTACTACCTGCACAGCTTCTACCACCACCAGCCCGACCTGAACGTCGCGAACCCCAAGGTGCGCGACGAGATCGCCAAGACCATCGGCTTCTGGCTGCAGCTGGGCATCTCCGGCTTCCGCGTGGACGCCGTGCCCTACCTTCTCGAGGTGCCCACGGGCGCCGACATGGGCGATCCGCACGAGTTCCTGCGCGACATCCGCCAGTTCCTCCAGCGCCGCTCGAGCGAGGCGATCCTGCTCGGCGAGGTGAACCTGCCGTACGAGAAGCAGCTGCGCTACTTCGGCGGGGCGGACGGCGACGAGCTGTCGATGCAGTTCGACTTCGTCGGCATGCAGGCGTTCTACCTCTCCCTCGCCCGCGCCGATCCCACCCCCTTGATCGAGGCGCTGCGCTCGCGTCCCGCCATCGCGCGGGAGTCGCAGTGGGCCAACTTCCTCCGCAACCACGACGAGCTGACCCTCGACAAGCTCAGCGACGACGAACGCCAGGAGGTGTTCGACGCGTTCGCCCCCGAGGAGCACCAGCGCGTGTACGGTCGCGGCATCGTACGACGCCTTCCGCCCATGCTGCACGGCGACCCCCGTCGCATCCGCATGGCCTACAGCCTGATGTTCAGCCTTCCCGGCACCCCCGTCATCTTCTACGGGGAGGAGATCGGGATGGGCGAGAACCCCGACCTCGACAAGCGGCATGCGGTGCGCACGCCCATGCAATGGGCCGGGGATGAGACGGGGGGATTCTCCTCCGCGCCGCTGTCGAAGCTCGTCGCGGCGCCGCCGGGCGACGGATACGCGCCGGTCCACGTCAATGCGGCCGATCAGCTCGATGACCGCGGGTCGTTGCTGCACTTCTTCCGCGATCTCACCGGCCGGTACCGCATCTCGCCGGAACTGGGCTGGGGGGAACTGGAGATCCTGGATGCCGGGGCGCCCGGCATCCTCGCGCACTCCGTGTCGGCAGACGTCGGCCGCATGGTCGCGGTGCACAACTTCACCGACGTGCCCGCCACCGTGCGCATCGCGCTGCCGGGCGAGCCGGAGGGCACGTCCCTGGTGGATCTGTTCGGCCCCGACCGCATGGGGCTCGCCGACGGTGCCGCCTCGTTCGAGGTGGATGCCTACGGCCACCACTGGCTGCGCGTCAGCCGACCGGGCGACGGCCGCCTGACCTGAGCGGGTCAGCGCTGTGCGCGGGCGAGGTTCTCCTGCAGCTCCGTCGCGGTCTGGCGGACGACGTACGCCGGCTGGTCGCGCTCGACGCGCCAGCTCTCGGACAGCGGGCCCACGTTGACGGTGTCGAAGCCGAAGGCCTCGTAGAGACGCGTGACGAAGTCGACGCCCGCGGCGGAATCGCTCGCCGTCGCGAGGGCCCGGCGGCCCGGGGTGCCCGGCGCCGCGCCGTCGGTGAGGATCTGAGACGACATGATGTGGTTGAAGCCCTTGACGACCGTGGAGTCCGGCAGACGCCGCTGCAACATCTCGGACGTCGTGGTCGTCTTCTCGTCGAGCTCGGCGATGTGGCCGTCGCGCTCCCAGTAGTAGTTGTTGGTGTCGACGACGATCTTGCCCGCAAGCGGCCCGGCCGGGATCGCGTAGATCGCGCCGAGCGGCACGGTCACGATCGCCCAGTCGCCCGCGGCGGCCGCGTCTGCGACGGTCGCGGCGCGTGCGCGGGGTCCGAGCTCGGCGACGAGATGCTGCAGCGTCTCCGGCTCGCGGGAGTTGCTGATCACGACGTCGTAGCCGCGGTCGACGAGCCCCCGGGCGAGGGTCGATCCGATGTTGCCTGCTCCGATGATTCCGACGGTGCTCATGGGGGAGTGAACGCCGGAGCCCCACGGGCATTCCCGATCAGTCCGTCTCGGTGCGGATCCGGCGCCACGGCGGAAGGGGGTGTAATGGGAAAGTTCCTGTACGAGCCGCGCATCAAGGCGGACTTCGACGGCCGAGCGCTCGCTCATCTGCACAAGGTCATCCGGGCGAAGGTGCGGCGGGGCGAGTCGTTCCATTTCAGCTGGCAGGACGACACGAGCATCGGGAATGAGCGCACCACCGTACACGATCTCGAATCGAGAACTCGCAGAGGTTCAGGAGGAGATCGCGGCGGCCCAGCGAGAGGGCGGCTGGCTCCTCGTGAACAATGGCGAGGGGACCCGTCGGGACGCGTACATCTGGGTAGGCGGGGGCATTCCCATCGCTCTGGTGCCCATCCCCGCCGACCCCGTGGGGTGAGCGGGCGGTGCTGTCCGTGCGATTCCCGGCGAACGCCGATATCGTGCCGAGCGCGTGAGGTCAACCCCCGTCCGGAGACGGAAGCACGCGCCCAGCTTCGGGGAGCACACTTCCGGAGGAACCCCATGAACGACCACCTTTCGCCCCTTATCGCGCGCGTGCGCAAGGACCTCGCGCCCTACAGGCGCAACGCATGAGCGCCCTAGATATCGCGCCCACCGATGCACCCTCGCCCCCCGCGGGATTCGTCGCGCGCTTCGACGGCCCCCGCCCAGGCGCTGCGCTGCCGGCGCCTCGCGGTCCTCTCAGCGCCCTCCTCCTGGAGACGCTGACCTCCCGCGTCGCGGCGCCGTCGAGCGAACACCTCGTCGCGGTGGCCGAGCGCGCGGCCCACGAGCCGGACGACCTCGCCCGTGACGAGGATGCCCAGCTCTCGCTGTTCCTGCTGTACGCCAGTCACTACGGGTCCCTCCCGGACATCGACGCGCGCCACGAGTGGGACCTCGGCATCATCGCCGCGCGGGGTGTGCTCGAGCGACGGTTCGAGGGCGATCTGCGCGAGCGCGTGGAGGTCCCCGAGGCTCCGGAGCCGACGAGGGAAGCCGTGGCAGCCGCGCTCTTCGCGCTCACCGCCCCGACCCCGGGGCCGAGCCTGTCGCGCTTCGTCGCGAAGAAGGCGACGATCGCGCAGGTGCGGGAGTTCCTCATCCATCGCAGCGTGTACACGCTTCGCGAGGCCGACCCGCACTCGTGGGCGATCCCTCGACTGCGCGGCGTGCCCAAGGTGGCGCTCGTGGAGAGCCAGGCCGATGAGTACGGCGGCGGCGACCCCGTCCGGATGCACGCGGCGATCTTCGCGCGGACGCTGCGCGGTGCCGGCATCGACGATCGCTACGGCGCCTATCTCGACCACATCCCCGCCACGACGCTCGCGTCGCTGAACATGATGTCGATGTTCGGCCTGAACCGCCGCCTGCTCGGGGCGATCGTCGGGCACCTCGCGGCGTTCGAGATGACGTCGTCACTGCCGAACCGCTCCTACGGCGACGGCTTCCGGCGCCTCGGCTTCGGTCCCGATGTGACGGAGTACTTCGACGAGCATGTCGAGGCCGACGCCGTGCACGAGCAGATCGCCGGACGCGATCTCGCCGGCTCGCTCGCCGAGCAGGACCCGGCGCTCCTCCCCGACATCCTCTTCGGCGCGGCCGCCTGTCTCACCGTCGACGAGTGGGGCGCGGACGACATGTTGAGCGCGTTCGAGGAGGGGCGGTCGTCCTTGCGCGAGCCCCTCGTGCCGTGACCGCCCGGGGTGCTCGCCGCCTGGGCCCGCCGGCGCACGATCGGGCCGGATCGACAGGAGACATGCATGTGCACACCGTCTGAGCGGCCCCCATCGATCGAGGCCTACCCCGACGGCCCCTTCATCATCCGGGGCACCGTGGAGGTCGTCGACGAAAGCGGAAACCGCATCGTCACGAGGCGGGCCACGTCGGCTCTGTGCCGGTGCGGTGCCTCCGCCATCAAGCCCTGGTGCGACGGCACGCACAAGATCGTGGGTTTCCGAGGCTGACTCCGGCCCCGCAAGCGGTGCGTGGCCGGGCGAGGACGTCGCCGCCGCGTGAGGACTTCATCTTGGGGGATGTCCTCACGCGGCGACGAGATCCTCGTGCGCATCACTCCTTGCCCAGGGCGAAAGGAGATTCTGTGGTCGCTGTCTGGTTCGCTCGCATCCTCGGGCTCGTACTGCTGGCGCTGAGCATCGTCGGCTTCTTCGTCGACGGTCATCTCTTCGGCGTCGTCACCGTCGACCTCGCCCTCGACATCAGCCGACTGGTGCACGGCGTGCTGCTGTGCATCGCCGGTTTCGCCGGTGTGAACCGAATGGTGCGCAACCTGATCCTCGGGATCGTCGCTACGACCTACCTGCTCTCGGCGTTGACGTGGTTCATGGACCGTGAGGTGTACGGCCTGGCGTGTTTCGGGGCCTCTCGGCGTCCTAGCCGAGCGGGATGAGCGCGTCGGCGTTCCACAGCAGCGAGGCGGATGCCGCGGTGGGGGCGGCGGGGTCGGCCGGTGTGCACGTCGAGCCCACCTGCAGGCCCCCGCAGCCCGGGGCGCGCGTGACGGCCACCGGTACGGAGTCGGCGAGGGTGACGGCCACGGCATCCGCGATCCCCGCCGCCGCCCAGTCGGCGCCGTCCCACGTGAACACCTCGGCGTCGCACACGAGGGCGGCGGTGCCCTCCTGCGCGGCGAGGCTGCGAGCCTGCGCGCACGGGGCGGCGACGGGCTCGCCCCCGAGCACGACCGTCGCGGCATCCGCGGGCTCGATGTAGCTCGCGGCGGCCAGCTCGTCGGGGTACGGCTCCCAGAACCGTCCCTGGGTGAACGTGCGCATCAGCTGGGTCTCGCAGTCGTCGCCGAGCGAGGCGACGACCTCGGCCTGCGTACCGGCGAGCGGAGAGAGCGCCGCCACCTGCCGGATGTCGCGGTAGAGCGGGGTGACGTCGTTCCAGGTCAGTCCGCCGTCGGTCGAGCGTTCGATCACGGGGGCGATGCCCTCGGTGCAGGAACCCGCGACGGCGCGCCAGAGGACGCCCTCGCTCCCCTCGGCGAGGAACCGCTCCTGCGCGCGCTCGACGGGCTCGAGCGGCGTCGCGGTCGGGGTGGGCTCCGCCGAAGGCTCGCCGCTCGGCGACGGCTCTGCATCGATGGGCGTCGAGGCCGTTCCCTCGGGGTGCTCGTCGCCCGTTCCCCGATCGAGCGCGACGAGCGCGAGCACCAGGACGACGACGGCCAGCGCCGCGACGATCGCGACACCGATCCACTGGGCCGCGCCGGTGCGCGCCCTGCGGCGGGAGCGGTAGCGGGTCATCGTGGCTAGAGCAGATCGTCGATCGAGGCGCTGCCCTTCGGCGCGCCCGTGCGGACCTGTTCCGGCGCCGTCTCCGCCGAGCGGCGCGCCCTGCGCGTCGATGCCTTCGCCGGCTTCGGCTTCGGGGACTCGGGGGCGTGGCCCCCGTAGCCGTAACCGCCGTACCCGTACCCGTACCCGTAGCCGTAGGCATCCGGTCCACGTGTGGGAACCATGGTGAGCACGATGCCGGCCACCTTCGCGTCCACCGTCTCGAGCGCGTCGATGGCGCCCTCGAGCTGGTGACGACTGGTGTCGCCGGCCGCGACGACGACGATGGCGCCACTGGTGCGCTTGGCGAGCACCGCGGCATCCGTCACGGGCAGCAGTGGGGGAGCGTCGAGGATGACGACGTCGACATCTCGCGAGAAGGCTTCGAGCAGTGCGTGCATCTGCGCCGACCCCAGCAGCTCGCTCGGGTTCGGGGGGATCTTGCCCGCGGGCAGGACGTAGAGGCTGCGCGAGCCCCACTGCTGGAGGACGTCGGTGAGGTGCACGCGGCCGATGAGCACGTCGGTGAGCCCCACGCCGCCCTCGACACCCAGGTACTCGTGCACCTTCGGCTTGCGCAGGTCGGCGTCGACGAGCACGACGCGCTTGCCCGCGTCCGCGAGCGCGATCGCGAGGTTGACGGCGGTCGTCGACTTGCCCTCGCTCGGCATGCTCGAGGTGATGACGAAGCTGTGACCGCCGTCCATGTCGAGAAACTGGAGGTTCGTGCGCAGCGCCCGGAACGCCTCGCTGCGGGGGTTGGTCGGGTCTTCCTTGAGGATGATCGGCCGTTCCTTCGCACGCGGGTCGAAGGGGATCGCGCCGATGATCGGGCGTTCGGTGATCGCCTCCACATCGCGGGTGGAGCGGATGCGGGTGTCGAGCACGGTGCGGAGGACGGCGAATCCGACGCCGAGGGCGAGGCCGACGAGGGCGCCGAGGGCGAGGTTGAGCGGCACGTTGGGGCTGACGGGCACGAAGGGCGCGTCGGCATCCTTCACGAGGGTGAGCTTGATGGGGCTCGCGTCCGAGTCGGGCAGGGTCTCGAGGTCTTCGACCTGTTCGGTGAGGCTCGCCGCGACGGCGTTCGCCAGGCGGGCCGCCTCCGCGGCGCTCGGGTCGGTGACCGTGATCGAGATGATCGTCGTGTTCAGGGGGCTCGATGCGCTCACCTTCTCGGCGAGGCCGTTGGCGCTGATGTTCTCCAGGCCGAGGTCCGAGATGACCGGGTTCAGGATGATGGGCGTCGTCACGAGGTTGACGTAGGTCGTCACGCGCGCCTGTGTGAACGTGTTCCCCTGCTGCAGCTCGGCGACGGTGGAGCCCGCCTGGCTCGAGACGAAGACCTGGCTGGTGGCCTCGTACTGCGGTTCGCGCGTGAGGCTGTACGCCGCTGCGGAGCCGATGCCCACGAGCGTCAGCGCGACGATCACGAGCCAGTTCTTTCGCAGGATACGGATGTAGTCGCTGAGCTCCACGGGGCTGGGGTCCTCTCGGCGTCGTACGGCGCGCGGGATGGGGACTGTGCTGTGCGGCCGCTTGGCGTCGGGGAGACGGGGCTCCCCTGACCCCCCGCGCCTATCCTGCCACACGGGTGTTTGGGGGCGGTGGCAGCATCGAGGGTCGGTCGCTCGCCGATGCCCTCCCTACCCGAGGACCCCCCGGACCCGGGCGGCGGCGACGGCATCCCCTCTGGAGGCGACACCGAGCTTGCGATAGACGCCGGCGATGCGGGACTTCACCGTGTTGAGCGAGACGAACAGGCGATCGGCGATCTCCTGGCGAGAGAGCGGGGAGTCGAGCAGGGCGAGGATCTCGAGGTCTCCGCGAGTGAGCCCCGCGGGGGGAGAGGGCGTCGCGGCGGGGCGGCGAGATTCCGACTCCATCTCGCCGAGCAGCTCCCGCACATCGGATGGCAGCCACGGCTCTTCCGACCGTGCGAGCGGGCGGGACTCGAAGGCGAGCGGCCGCAGCAGCGCCTCCGCACCCGCGCGGTCGCCGTCGCGCAGGGCAGCCGCGGCGAGCACTCCGATCGCGGCGATCCGGGAGCCCCGAAGCTCGCCGCACCGGTCCAGGAGGCGCTCTGCGGCGGCGCGGGCCTGTTCGTAGCGGCCGAACTGCAACGCCGTCGTCGCGGTGGTGGTGATCGTCAGGTCGCAATCCGGGTCGGCCTCCGCGAGGAGGCGCCACGCGGCGGCATCGTCTTCCCGGAGGCACGCGACGGTCGCGGCCGTGCAGGGCAGCACCGAGCGGGGGAGGCCGTCGCCGTCGCAGCCCGGCAGGCGCGCACGCCGGAACTGCTCGATCTGCGTCTCGGCGTCGCTGATGCGCTCCTGCCTCAGCAGGCTTCGCGTGACCTGCCACACGAGAAACGGCCATCGCCCTCGGTACACCCCTGCGGGGTGGGTGTCGAGGACGAAGGCTGCGAGGGAGAAGTCGTCGGATGCCGCCGGTCGCGCAGAGGGCTCGGTGAGCGACGCCTCGGCGATGCGTGCCGTCGCGTCGATCTCCGGTTCGAGCCACGAGTCGCTCGGCGTCATTCGCTCGAGGGAGCGGAGCGCCCATGCGGCGATTCGGTAGTCGCCGACGAGCGCGTGCACGAGGGCGAGCATCGCGTGGGCGTCGCGGGGCACGCACATGAGGGTGTCGGGGACATGCCAGACGCCCGCACGGGCGAGGTCCGCCGCTGCGGCGCCGAAGTCGCCCGCGAGGGCGCGGGTTGTCCCCGTGTGCAGCGCGACCGCGGCGGTCCAACCGCCGTCGCGAGTGCGGTGCGTATCCGCGGTTCCGGCGAGCAGGTGCGCGTACGCGCGATCCATCAGCCGCGCGGCGGCGGCCGGCCGCCCCGACTCCAGCAGCCGGAACACCTCGACGATGTCCCGCAGCGACTCCGGGACCGGCGGTGCGTCCGGCGGGGTGATCCACGGGAGGTCGTCCGCTCCCTCGCCCCGCGTGGCGAAGTACAGCACCAGCGCTGCCCGGTTCTGCGCGATCAGCTCCGGATCCACTCGCCGAAGCGCGCGATGGAGGCGTTCGGGGGGCACGCGGAACCAGTATTCGAGGGCGCGTCGGGATATCTCCCGGAGGAGATCTTCGGGATCGAGATCGAGCGAAGGGGGTGCCTCGTCGCGCAGCGACGAGGCGGCGGGTGTCATTACCCCATCATGAGGGCCTCGGGCGTCGGGCGATACCCGTCCCGCGTGCACCCCGACGAGAAGACCCCCTCGAGGCGCGCTCTTGGGGGACGAACGTCTCGAGGGGGTCGGGAGACGGGAATCCCGTCGTGGACGGCGCGTTGGGGACCGCGGCCGTTTCGTCTCTGGGGGGATGACGTCGACGGGGAGTATTCCCGTGAATATGAGAGTAGGAGGCGCCGGCGGCGCGGGGCTCGGATCCACCCGAACGTCGCCCGGATCTCACCCCCCGCAGTGGGGCGCTCCCTATCCCGACGGAGACGTACTCGCCGGACGATGCGACCGGCTCAGCCGCGCGCCGCGGGCAGGGTCACCACCGCGCGGACGCCGCGCGGATGCTGCTGCTTCAGTTGCACGGTGCCGCCGTGCGCCTCGACGATCGCGCGCACCCGCGTCAGCCCCAGTCCGAAACCGCCGATCGCGCCCTCTCGCGCCGCGGGGGTGCGGTAGAAGCGCTCGAACGCACGGGACCGCTCGTTTGGTGTCATCCCGGGTCCGTCGTCGGCGACGATCAATCGCACCACGAGGTCGTCGACCGCCGCCCAGGACACGCTCACCCGCGAGCCCGCGGAGGAGAACTTGATCGCGTTGTCGAGGATCTCTGCGATCGCCGTGCGCACACCGTCGGGATCCGCGAACGCCATGGCATCCGCTGCCTCCTCCACCTGCACCGTGACGCCGCGCTGGGTCGCGGCGCCACGCGCCGCGTTCACCGACGCGCCGGCGACAGTCCTCAAAGACACCGGGCGGGGGTTGATCTTCGGCGACAGGTCCGCGGCGCTCGTCAGCGCCGCGACGCGGTCCACGAGGGTGTCGACGCTGCCCTGGACGACCGCGAGCACTCGCCCGGTAGGGGTGTGCTCGGGGTGCTCTTCCTGCAGCAGGCTCAGGTAGCCGGCGACCGGGGTGAGCGGCGTGCGCAACTCGTGCGACGCCGTCCGCAGGAATTCCTCCCGAATCTCCAGTGCGGTCGCGAGTTCCTCCTGCGTGGCGCGCATCCGGCGGGCGGCGATCCCGACGACGAGGGAGATGAGCAGCACGAGCACCGGGAGGGCCAAGACATCCACCCACTCGGTCGGATCGCCGGGGAACTCCATGGCGATGAGCAAGGGGGTGAGCGTGATCACCACCGCGCTGAGCGTCGCGGTGATCACGGCGGCCTTCTCGTGGCGCACGCCGTAGGCGAGCCAGAGCGCGGGGAAGACGGCGAGGAGGTCGACGACGGGCAGTTCCGGCAGCAACGCGGTGCGCATGAGCGCGATCCCGACCGTGTCGGTCGTCGCGAGGGCCGCGAGCGCGAGCAGGGCGAACCGCCGCTCGCGCATCCCGGCACGCCCCGGAAGGAGGAGGGCGGCGATCGTCGCCGCGGTCACGAGGAGCACGCCCACGGCCAGCAGGATGCCGCCCGTGATCGCCGGCCCCGCGAACGCCGCGCCCAGGGCGAGCACCACCACGGCAGCGAACAGTGCGAGCTGCGATCGTGCAAAGACCTGCAGTCGGTCCGCGGACACGCGGAGGGTGGTTGGTCGGGACATGGGGCTTCCGGGAAGGAACGGCGTGGTGCGTGCTGCCGCTCACACAGAGTCTGCCCCGTCGGACGGCGATGTGCGAAAACGCCTGCGACTACCAGCAGGCGCCCTCGCGGGCAACGGGTCGGGCCCTCGGGCGTTGCGGGGGTACCGTGGCCCGATACCGCCGAGAGGAGAAGTGCGACGTGTGGTTCGATTCATGGTCCGACCTGGTACGCATCGTCCTTGTGGGCGCCGCCGCCTACGTCACGCTCGTGGTCGTCCTGCGTGTGTCGGGCAAGCGCACGCTCGCTCAGCTCAACGCCTACGACTTCGTCGTCACCGTCGCCCTGGGGTCCACCCTCGCGACGATCCTCCTCAGTAGCGACGTCTCGTGGAGCGAGGGGGCCGCGGCGTTCGGACTCATCGCGCTGCTGCAGTTCATCGTCGCGTGGATTTCGTCGCGGTGGCCCGGCGCCCGCAAGGTCGTCACATCGCGCCCCATCCTGCTCCTGAGAGACGGCGAGATCCGCACCCGGTCGCTCAGACGGGCGAGACTCACGGAGGACGAGCTCGCGCAGGCGGTGCGCAGTTCGGGCGGGGGATCGCTCGAGGGCGTCGCCGCGATCGTGCTCGAGACCGACGGCACGTTGAGCGTCATCCCGGAGCCAGCGTTCGGGGACGGATCGGCTCTTCGCGATGTGGAGAAGAACTGAGCGATGTGCGCGTAGGACGGGAATCCCCCGCTTCCACGCTTCTCCGCCCCCGGTAGGCTCGGGCGCGTGGAGGAGTGGGCCGAGGAGGCGGTGGAGCAGCTCGAGCGCATCACGCGCGATCCCTTCGCCGGTGCGGCGAGGGGTACCGTGCGCGTGCTCGGGGTCTCGATGCCCGAGGGGGCGGCCCGCTATCAGGAGTGCAGACTGACGCTCCTCGCGCAAGCCCACGGGCTCGAGACCGCCGTCATCGAGACCGCCGTCGTCTTCCCCCGACGCCGCTGGCCGCGAGAGGGCGACATGGCGCCCGCCCGCATCTCGCGCACCGTGCCCGGCGCCGTCGAGGTGGACTGGGAAGCCCTCACCCGCTGAGGACGGACTCGGCCGCCGATTCCTCGGACGGCGAAGCCGACAGCGCCGCACGGGCATCGGCGCGCACCCCCGCGACCCGCTCCGCGGCGGCGAGGAGGGGCTGTCGCAGCGTGGCCGTACAGCCCGAGCAGCCGGCGCTCGTGCGAGAGGTCGTCGGCGTCGCCCCACTTCACGTGCTCGGCATCCAGCGCGTGCGCGAGCTCGGCGGCGCGAGCCTCGTCGGAGCGCACCTGTGCGAGTGTCACCAGGCGTAGGTCGTGACGGGCGGCCACCGACCGCACCGCCGCGATCCAGGCATCCGTCGGGAACGCACGAGCCCCGCGCAGGCTGACGACGAGCGTGTCGCGTCGTGCGGTCGTCTCGGCGCGGCCGCGGCGTCCGAATCCGATGTCGGGACTGTGGACTCCACCGCCGATGAGATCGAGCGATCTCTGGTTGCGCAGCGCGCCCGAGTCGAGCGCGACGAGTCCCGCTGCCGCCACCGTGATCGACAGCCCGAGTGCGACGGCCGTCGCCTGCGAAAGCCGCCGGCGCACCAGGTCTTGCGAGAGCGTAGTGGGAACGATGTATTCCATCCGCAGCGTCGCGAGGGGGAGCAGGATGAACGCGATGGCGAATGCCACCTCCTGATACACGCCCAGCTCGGCGGGCGGGAACACCCGCGCGAGGACCGGGATGACGGCGACCAGGGCGAGCTGGCCGATGACCACCCTCCTCTCGATCGCGGTGGGCTGCCTCCGCCTCAGCCGACGAGCAGATACACCGCGCCGAGGATGGTGAGGACGATCACGATGCGCTCGAACAGCTGCTGCGACATCCGACCTGCCGCACGGATGCCGATGAGTGCCCCCACGAGGACGCCCGGAACCAGCAGGAGGTCGATGAGGAGCCCCGCGGGCGTGAGCAGACCGATCCCGATGGCGAACGGCAGCTTGGCCACGTTGATCATCGCGAAGAACCACGCGGCGGTGCCGAGGAACGCCTTGACGGGGAAGCGGGCCGCGAGGAAATACATCGACATCGCGGGCCCGCCCGCGTTCGCGACCATCGTCGTGAAGCCCGCCGCGGCACCGTACCCGACGGTGGCCGCGGTACGCGCCGCGGGCACGGGCCGCGAACGGTCGCGACTCGCCGTGTCCGCATCGGTGCCCGCGGCGTGTCGCGACCGTTCGCCCGGAATGGATGCCGCTCCTCGCCGTCGCTGCCAGAGGGTGAGCGCGATCAGGGCGAGGAGGATGACCCCGATCACGCGCCGCACGCCGCCGTCATTCGCGAAGGCGAGGAAGAGGGCGCCGACGACGAGGCCCGTGACCACTGCGGGAGCGAGCCGCAGCAGGGTCGGCCAGTCGGCGTGGCGCCGGTACGCCAGCAGGGCGAACACGTCGCCCACGAGCAGGAGGACGAGCAGCACGGCCGTGGAGTTGCGGGCGGGGAGGACGCTCGCGAAGATCGCGACGGCGACCGTCGTGGCCCCGGGCATCGCGGTCTTGCCGATGCCCACCGTGACGGCGCCGATCGCCAGCAGCACCCACGCGCCGAAGCCGAGTTCGCCGGCGCTCATAGGACCCCGCTCACCGGCCGACGGTGCGGAAGCCGGCGGCGCTCGTCGACGCCTCGAGCGAGACCTCGTTCAGCGGCGCCTTCCGGTCGGCCTCGTCGCCGGCACCCCCCCGCTGAGGCGGGAAGACCGGCGGGGGAGGGCACATCTGCGGACACCCGACCAGCCTATGCGCGCGCGATAGGGTCGGAACGATGTCGAACCGCTTCCCCCGATCGGTCTTCGCGCGCGGATCCGAGCCGGACCCGCGCTTCACCGCCCCCTGCCCGCGCCGAGCACGGGCGTTGCGATCGTCGGCGGAGTGATCGTCGGCGTCGTTCTGCTCACCCTCGGGTTCTTCTGGTGACCACGCCCTCCCACATGCCGTTCGACCCGGGCCTGCAGCCCGAACGCACGCTCCTCGCGTGGCGACGGACTTGCCTCGCGCTCGCCGTGGCCAGCGCCGTCGTCGTCAGGTTCGCCGGGGAGACGATCGGCGTCGCGGCGGCCGTGCTCGGCATCCTGGGCGTCGCAGCCGCGGCCGGGGGATACCTTCGTGCCGCCGCGCGGTACCGGCGAGCCCATGAAGGGCTCACCGGCACCGGTGAGCTGCCGATCGACGGCATGGCGCTGGGCTTCGTGACGATCACGCTGCTGCTGATCGGCGCGGGAGCGGCGGCCTACGTGATCGGTGTGGGCGTGCAGCGGCTCGCACCCTGACGGTGCAGCCGCGGCAGGGTCAGCCGCAGGAGATCGTGAGGCCGTTGTCGAGCGTGTGCGTGCCGGGGCCGAGATCCGCGCACAGACGCGCGAACTCCTCGGCGGCGCCGACCGCGACGCCGATGAGGACGATCCCGACGATGATGCCGATGACCATGAGGATCGCGCTGACGATGATCGCGGCGACGGCCCAGCCGTTCTTCGCGCCCGCCTTCCTGCTCTGCACGAGGGCGACGATCCCGAGGATCAGCGCGACGAGCTGGACGAAGAACGAAAGGATGAACGCGACGATGCCGAGGGTCCTGCCGGGCACCGGGGCGTCTGGGTTCGGCGAGGTGTACGCCGGCGGCGGCGGATAGGCGCCGGGGGCCGGCTGCTGCGGGGGCGGAGTGCCGTCTGCGGGCGGCGGGGGGTAGTTGGTCGAGTCGGACATGCGGGTTCCCTCCTGTTCGGCGTGGGGTGGCGCCAGTGCCGACGTTAGCGGCGCGCCGTCCTCGGCGGCAGCGCACGCGCCGCACGCCGGCCGCGTTCGGTCGTCGCAGGGGATGGGTGCGGGCCGCGTCGACCGGCCGTTCGGGGCGAGCGAGGGGTGCCGTGGCTCAGGCGCGGCCGGCGACGATCCGCAGCACCCGCGCGACCTCGTCGATCGCGGGGGTGAGCTGCGCTGCCGCGAGGTCGTACGTGCGGTGGGAGCGGCGATACGGGTCGACGACGTCGTCATCCTCGGGATCGTCAGGAGGAGCGGAGGCGCTGCGCGCCGCGGAGACGAGCGAAAGTGCCGCCCGCAGTCGGTCCGAGGGGTCGTGGAGGCCCTCGAGCGCGGCCACGAGGGCGTCGTCCGGAACGGTCGCCGCCAGCCGCGCGAATTCTCGCACCGTGAAGGTGGAGCGCAGCTTCAGCGGAGCCAGCTCCACCGCGGCGCGCCGGTGCTCGCGGGCCATAGCGAGCACGAGCGCCGGCGCCGCCAGTTCGCGCTCCGTGAGCAGCCGCGCGCGATGCGCCTCGGCATCCGCTGCGCGCGCTCCCGCGGCCTCCGCGAGGACCTGCGCCTCGAGCGTCATGGGGTGGCCGATGAGCGCACGGGTCCCGGCGCTCGTCACCCGGATGCCGAGGCCCCGGAGGCGGGCGCGCAGCAGCACCTCGGCGAGGGGTGAACGGGCGACGTTGCCGGTGCACACCGTGAGCAGCTCGATCATGGGCCTCTCCCGGTAACGTGGGCTCGTGGCCCCCGAGTCTAGTGATGCACCTGTGACCTCGAGTGACACAGCTGCCTGCGAGGTCGCCGCACCGGACGAGAAGGGCGCGTCACGTGGGCGGGCACGGTCCCGCCGACGGCTCTGGTTCGAGGGCGGCTCGAGCGTGCAGCGGTGGGGCTACGACCTGCTGGGCTGGGCGATGATCTCCTTCGCGATCGGCACGCTCGCCTCGGCGGCGATCCACGCGGCCGCGCCTACTCCTGCAGGCCGCACGCTCGCCGCGGTCGCCGTCTGGGCGGGCATGCTCGCGCCGATCGTCCTCGCGCTGCGACGGTCGCGTCCGCGCGGCCTGCTGAGGCTGCGCGGGGTCGATATCCTCTACGGCGTCGTCCTCGGGGTGTCGTTGCGCGTGTGCCAGGGGTGGCTGGATCAGGCGGCGGCGGGTGGGGTCACCCCGTTCCCCGCCTACCCGACGATCGACGGCGCTCTCCCCGCGTCGTGGTGGTTCGGCGATCTTCTCGCCCCCGTCGTCATCTCGCCCGTGCTCGAGGAGTTCTTCTTCCGCGCTGTGCTTCTGATCGCGATCTACTCCGTCGCGCGCCGGGCCCTCGGCGGGGCGGTCGCGGGATTCGTCGCCGTGATCACGACGACCGGGCTCTTCGTCGTCGCGCACACGCTCTCGGGTGCGCTGGCGTGGGATGATGCGGCGGCCTACACGCTCGTCGGCCTCACGTGCGGCCTGCTCGTCGTTCTCACGGGGCGCATCTGGGGCGCGGTCCTGACCCACGCGATCTTCAACGCCTCCTGGGTGGCGTTGGCGACGGTGGGGACGCTGCTCGCGTAGGCGGCGTTTTCTCCGGCTCTCCCCCTTCACGGGCGCGCTCTCGCGGGGTACCGTCCCAAGAGAACAAAGGAGTCGCCATGGACGCGAAGCTCGTCGTCGGGGTCAAGGATGCCGCGGCATCCCATCGGGCCGTGGAATGGGCCTCCGGATGGGCCCGGAAACGCGGTGCGACGATCGAACTGGTCGCCGTCGTCGGCGGGGCGATCGGGGTGATCGGGGAGGGGGCCGTCGTCGACACGGCGCTTGAGCACGCCGAGGAGCTGCTGTGGCGCGAAGCGGCGCGCGTGCGCGAGCACGGCGTCGCCGTGACGACGCGCCTCGAGCGCGGCAATCCCGTCGAGATCCTCATCGCGGCGTCCTCGGATGCCGCACTGCTCGTCATCGGCAGCGACTACCGCGGCGTCGGCGGACCGTTTCGCGGTCGCCGCGGCATCCGCATCGTCGCTGCGGCCCACTGCCCTGTCGTCGTCGTGCCCGAGCTCGAGCCGGGGGAGCGTAGCGGCGTCGTGGTGGGCATCGACGGGTCCGAGGTGTCCGAGGCCGCCCTGGCCTTCGCCGCCGCGGAGGCGGACCGTCGCGGTACGGAGCTCATCGCGGTCAGCGTGTGGTCCCCGGTCGCGGTGCCGCTGGAGTTCTCGACGTACCCGGAGGACTACCTCGCGAACATGCAGACCGCCACGGAGGAGATGCAGGCGGTCGCCCTCGCCGGCCTCGCGAGCGATTACCCCGACCTGCGGGTTCGGCGTGTAGTCGAGAGCGGGTTTCCCGCGAGCGTGATCGCCGCGCGGGGGAGGTCCGCGGAGCTCGTCGTGCTCGGCAGCCACGGCCGCGGCGCCTTCGCGCGATTCCTGCTCGGATCCGTCAGCGAGGAGGTGTTGGCCCGGCTCCCGACGGTTACGGCGGTCGTGCGCTGACCGTCTACGGGGGTCGGGCGGGGTCGACCCGCGCCGGGGGGCAGGGTCGACCCCGTCAGCGATCTACGGCGGCCTCGGCGACGGCGACGCGGTTGCCGCCGGCTTGGAAGGCGCTGCACCGGGCCTCGTGCGCGGCGCGCTCGAGGCCCTCCAGGTCGTAGCCCGCGCTCTCCACACCCACGAGCCCGGCGCTCGCGGTGAGGCGGACGCTGAGGGGGAGATCCTCTCGTGTGTCCGCGATGTCGTCGAGGAGCGCGTGCAGAGTGCGGCGTACGGACGCGGGAGCGGCCGGGATGAGGGCGACCAGCACCCCGTCTCCGCCTCGCGCGAGGTCGGCGTCGGCGCCGATACGGTCGAGGAAGCCATTCGACAGACGCGCCTGGATGCTGCGGAACCCCGCTTCGCCGGCGGCGTCTCGGATGTCGTCGACATCGTCGAACCGCAGGCTCACGACGCTCCAGGACCTCTCCCGCCGAGCACGCGCGCGCTCGAGCCGGTCGGACGCCACGGCGGAGAAGGTCGGCACGGATCGCGGGTCGCTCGAGATCGACCCCGCCCCGCGCCGATCGTTGCTAAGGGTGAGGATCGTCACGGTGACGCAGATGGAGTAGACCATCACGCCGAGGTTGTTCAGCGCGCGGGTGGCCGTTAGATCGTCGGTAATGCCGGACACGATCACCACGATGCCGGCCGAGAACCCGATCAGCGCGACCCCGGCGTAGGCGACGGAGGCGATGAGCATCGGCAGTGCGAACCGGGAGCGTCGCCGCCGCCCGAGCCGCAGCTCCCACGCGCAGAGCGCCGCGAAGACCCCGGAGCACAGGAACGCGCTGCGGAAGGCGATCGGGTAGAGCTCTCCCGAGGACGCGGCGGCGAGCAGCGTGCCGAAGACCACGGCGGCGAGCGGCCCCACCCAGCCGTAGGCGCGTACATCCCGCTGGGCGCGCAGTCCCGACCACAGGAGAGGGGGGACTCCCAGCAGCAGGCCGAGCGCGAAGACCCGGAGAGGCTCGTTGTGCTCGTCCAGCTCCGCGGCGATGCTCGCGTACGAGGACAGCAGGGCCAGGAGGAACGCGAAGGCCCAGAGCAGGTAGGCGCGGGAGGGTCGCGTCGTGAAGCCGAGGCCGATCACGAGGATCGCGCACACGGTGACGACGCTCATCTGAGCGGTGCCGAAGGTGATCGCGTCGTACGGGATCATGAGCGGTGCTCCGCGGCGTCGGCGCCCCCCGGGGCTCCTTCTCCGGCGTCGTCGCCGGGCAGCAGGCGCACCGTCATCTCCGTGCCGATGCCCGGTTCCGATCGCACGGTGATGTCGCCCCCGTGCTCGCGCACGATGTCGCGCACGATCGAGAGGCCGAGGCCCGTGCCCGTCTCGTCGCCGTCGCTCGCCTCCTGCGCCCGGAAGTACGGATCGAAGATGCGCTCGACGTCGGCCGGCGCGATGCCGATCCCGTCGTCGGCGATCACGAGCACGATCCTGCGTTCGGCGGCGGATTCCACGACCCGCAGGGAGAGCGTCACGCGACCGTTGCGGTGGCTGTACTTGATGGCGTTGCTGAGGAGGTTGTCGACGACCTGCCGGAGCTGGAACTCGTCGCCGATCACCGGGAGGGGGTGCGGACCCGTCACGGTCACGCTCACGCCGCGTTCGGCCGCCCACGGCGCGAAGGACGTGACCGACTCGCGGCAGACGCGCGCGAAGTCGCACGTCTCGTGCCCGGCCGGTCCCGGCTGCAGCGCCGCGGCATCCGATGCGCCGCGCAGCAGGTCGTTGATCAGGTGCTGCATGCGCTCGGCGGCGCCCTGGATCATCTCGAACTGCCGGCGGGGGGCGGGGCGGAGGTCGGTGTCGTCGAGCGCCATGTCGGCGTAGCCGAGAACGGCGGTGAGGGGATTGCGGAGCTCGTGCGAGACGGTGCTGGCGATCGTGTCGCGGGCGCGCTCGGCCTGCAGCATCGTCGTGATGTCCTTCACGATCACGATCGCGCCGTCTCCCTCGTCGGGTGTGCCCCGCAGGCGCCTCGCATCCGTGGACAGCGCATGCCACTCCCCACGCGAGTCGAACAGCCACGTGCGCAGGTCGTGGAACTCCTCGCCCGCGGCCGCCCTCGCCAGGGGGGCTGCACCGGCGGGGATGCTCGAGCCACGGAACTCCGAATACTGGACTGCGGCGTGGGGGGCGCCGGGGGCCGTCTTGTCCAGCTCGAACAGCGCACGATAGGAGTCGTTGGCGAAGGTGACGTCGCCGGCCGGGGAGAGCCGGGCGATTCCCACGTCGACCGAGTTGAGGACGAGCGAGAGCTGCTGCTCGTGGGCGAGCACGCGCGCGAGGGTGTCCGTCAGCCGCGACGCCTGACGGCGCAGGAGGCGCTTGAAGGCGCGCGTCTGCTGCCCGGCGTTCGCGGCGACGACGGCGACGAGGGTGAAGCCCACCATGATCGTCAGGAACCGCAGGAGTCCGACCTCGAAGGGGTTCCCGCCGGGGGCCGTGGCGAACAGGGCGATGCCCACGAGTGCGAGCGCGGCGACGGTCGCCGCGGCTCGGAAGAACGACGCGATCCACATGATCGGGATGGCCCACAGCGTCCGGATGGCGCTGTCGTTACCCGCGGCGAGGAGGGCGATGGCGACGATGTCGATCAGCGGGACGGAGAGGAGCGCCGCCGCAGGTAGGCGCTGCCAGGGGATCGTGAGCGTCGCCGCGGTCGTCAGGATGAGGATCGCAAGCCCGAGGGTGAAGGTCCATGTGGCGAGGATCTCCGGTTGCAGCGTCAGGACGGCGAAGACGACGATCAGCATCCCGAGGCCGAGGATGAGCTGCAGCTGCCACGCGGAGCGCGTGCGGGAGGAGGGGACGCCGATCTCTCCTGTCGGCGGCTGCGCGGCGGAAGGGCTGATGATCGTCCTCGTTCGGTCCTCGGGGCGGGATGCGGGGGCCGGACCTCCGGCGGGAGGGGGGTCGTCGCGGGCGTCTGCGGGCGCGACGGTCACGAGCAAAGCCTATGGGAGGATGAGGTACGATCGCGCTCACCGGCGCGAGATGTGATAGCGGTTCTCGACACCGCGTCACGCGCAGCCCTCCCCATTCGCCTCCCACGGCACCCCGAGAGGACCTCGTCCCCATGGTCTCGTCCGTCTTCCCGCGCCCCGCACGGCGCGCCGCCCTGATCGCCGCGATCCTCGCCGCCGCCCTCGCCGCCTCGGGGTGTGCGCAGGTGCGGGAGATGATCGCGGGCGACGAGCCCGCGACCGTGGCGACTCCGACCTCGTCGCCCACGCCCGAGATCCCGTTCGACTCCGAGTTCAGCTACGAGGGCTCGGTCAGCCTCTCCAGCTCCGTCGGCGACGAGCTGGAGATCGATCTGGATGTCTGGGCCGTCGATCCCCGGCGCACCATGGAGTGGTCGCCGAACGACGAGAAGGTCTTCGGCTTCGCGGTCAATGCCGTCGACAACCGCGTGAGCGAGCGAGCCGTCCTCACCGACAAGCGTCGCGTGTACCTCTCGCAGGTCTCGATCACGTCGGCCACGGCGCAGGAATCGGGTTCGTCGACGTCCCCGTTCCAGTTCATGGCAGACCCCCGCACCCTCGTGCCCTCCGACACGCTGCGCTCCGATCGAGGTCTTCTCCTGAACACCTTCCAGGGCGGCCTGCTCGTCCCCGAGACACCCATCCAGCAGCTGCCAGCCGACACGATCGGGATCACGCTCAACTTCGCCCTGACGGTATGGGTGGAGGGCGCGGCGAACGACGATGCGAGCTTCTCGCAGCAGACCGTGTACCAGTCGGTGCCGGTGGCGATCTTCGCCGAGGAGTGAGCGATGCAGAGAGGGGCGGATGCCGAGGCATCCGCCCCTCTCTGTTTTCCCCTGGTCGGACCTGACTTCAGCATTCCTTGCGCAAATCTTGCGCCAACCATGCGGGGAGCGAGGCGCGAACTTGCGGTGCGTTCGCCACACTTTCCCGAGGCGGACGATCCGGAGCCCGAACCGGGTCGTCCGTCCGCCATTCCGGGCCGCTCGGCCCGCTCAGCAAGGGGGAACCGTGCACGAGGCACACACCGCACAGGGTCAGTATCCGGGGGTCAGCCGCCCCGGCGCCGCTCCCGCGCGCCCCCGCTCCGGCACCGGCACCATGGAGCGCGCCGGCCGCCGCGTCGTGGCTCCCATCGAACCCGAGCCCGCGCCCGTTCCCGCGCAGCACTTCCCCGACGACTTCGCCGAGGTGCTCGAGGCGACCTCCACCTCGCGTTCCACCATCGGCTGCGTGATCCCCGCCTACAACGAGGAGGAGTCGATCGCGGCCGTCCTCGAGTCGCTGCTCCGTCAGACGCGGGTGCCGGACGTCATCCACGTCGTCGTCAACAACACCTCCGACGGAACTGTCCGCGAGGCGTCGAAGTTCGCCGGTCCGCACGAGATCACGACGGAGCTCGGCGACCAGTTCACCGAGGTCTTCATCCACGACATCGGCAAGAACCCCGACAAGAAGGTCGGTGCGCTCAACTACGGCTATTCGCTGGTCGAGGGCTACGACTACCTGCTCGGCGTGGACGGCGACACCACCGCCGACAACAGGGCGGTGGAATACCTGGAGAGCGAGATCCTCGCGGACTCCCGCATCGGCGGCATCTCGGCGATCTACTCGATCGACGACGCCCCCATCAAGGGCCTGGTCGCGCAGTTCCTCATCGCCGGCCAGCGCACGCAGTTCGCGGCGTTCAACATGCAGAACCTCCTGCGGGGGCGGAACATGGCCGTGCTGGGTGGCCAGTTCTCGATCTTCGCGACGAAGGCCCTGCGCGATGTGATGCGCGAGAACCACCAGAACACGCCCTGGGTGCGCGACTCCGAGGTGGAGGACTCGCTGCTGTCGCTGCAGATCAAGAGCGCCGGCTACCTCACGAAGATCAGCCCGTTCGCGCACGCCGACGTGGGCGGCATGACGACTCTCCGCGCGCTCGATGCGCAGCAGGTCAAGTGGACCTACGGCGCCATCGAGCTCATGTGGCCCGGTCAGCGCGGCGACACGAAAGGGCAGCCCTTCCACCCCAACCTGCGTCTGCGCTGGTTCGAGAACTTCTCGATGCTCACGAACATCGTCGTGCGTGTCGCGTTCATCTTCCTGCTCGTCGGGTCGCTCTCGATCGGGGCGTTCGTCTTCTCGCCGCTGTGGCTCATCCCGCCCGTCATCGCCGTGCTGCTGAACGTGCGCGTCGCGATGACGATGCAGGACAAGACGAAGCGCGACATCCTGTTCGCCGCCACCGGCATCCCCGCGGAGCTCTACATGTGGGTGCGCATCAGCCACTTCCTCCGCGCGTGGACGAGCTTCCTGTCCCGCAAGAAGGTGGACAACTGGGCGGCTCAGGCCAAGGCCGAGAAGGGCGGCGGCTTCGCGCACTGGGCCCCGCTGTTCGTCGGCATCGGAGTCGTCATCGCGATCGGCGTGATCTGGTCTCTGCTCGGCACCGAGGTGCAGTCGGCGATCCTCGCGGTCGGTTGGCCGGTGCTGGCGATCGTGACGGTCGTGCAGACGCTCTTCATGTTCTTCAAGCTCGTGCGACGTCAGTACGGATACCGGGTATGACGCGCACGCGGCCGAAGGCGGCCGGGCGAAGGGGGATCGTCCGGCCGCTCAGCGGCCATACGGGATGACGACGCTCGTCGGGGCCGTCGATCGCGCGGAGGGGGAAGCTTCGCGATCGGGGCTTGGGGGGAACCGCCGGAGTCGTCATCAAGGGCCGGATGCCACGGCATCCGGCCCTTCGCCGTGGTCGGTGCGCGTGCGTCGTCGCGTCGCTCAGACGGCGGGCGCCTCGGACTCGGCCGTCAGCCGGTATCCGACGCCGCGTACCGTCTCGACGAAGCGGGGGCTTGTGGGGTTGTCTCCGAGCTTGCGGCGCAGATTCGTCATGTGCGCCTCGACGGCCCGCTTGTCGGCCTCGCCGACGTAATAGGACGTGACGTAGGACTCGCCGCGCAGCACGAGCGTGAGGTCGGCCTTGCTCCGCACGCGGCGGCGCGATTCGAGCAGGGTCGCAAGAAGCTCGAACTCCGTGCGCGTCAGTTCCACCTCGGCCCCGTCGAGGAGCACGATGCGCGACTCGGGGTTGAGTTGGAGACCGCGGTGGGTCATCCAGATCGCCGGCGTCTCGGTCGCCGTCGGGGCGACGGGTCCGACCTCCGCGCCGGGCGTCGCCGTCGAAGGCGCGGGAGCGGCGGACTGCGACGATTCGGGCGCCGCCGGCGCGTCGATGGCGGGCGCGAAGGTCACCGGAGCGGCGCCGTAGGCGGGGTACGCGACGGGGTAGGCGGCCGGCGGGTGCTGCTCGCCGTGGCCGGGCGCCGGCACCCACCCGTGGGCGACGGGGCGCGCCCCGGGGAAGGACGGACCCGACCGCTCCTGCTGCCGGGGAGGGGGCGCGGAGGTGATCGTCGCCCTCGGGCGACGCAGCATCGCGTCGATGCGCGCACGGAACTCCCGTGGACGGAACGGCTTGGTGATGTAGTCGTCGGCCCCCGCCCCGAGGCCCATCAGCACGTCGGCCTCGTCCTCGAGTCCCGAGATCATGATGATGTAGGTGTCGCTGGAGGCGCGGATGCGGCGCGCGGCCTCGATCCCGTCGATGCCGGGCATGTTCACGTCGAGCGTCGTGATCAGGGGCTGGTAGGACTGCACCGCCCGGATGCCGTCGATGCCGTTGCCGACGGACACCGTCGAGAACCCGGCCGCTTCGAGAACCTCGACGAGCAGGTGACGGACATCCGGATCGTCCTCGACGATGACGGCGGTCTCGCGCTGTGAAGTCTCCGGCATGGCTGCCCCCCCGCGGCCCCGGGAAGTGGACGAGCGCGGCCCTGGGGAAGCCGGCCCGGTCTGGGTCGAGCGTCATTCTGCCACATCCGTCACAGTGGTAGCGCGCGGTTCCGGCTCCTCGTTGGAAGGCGACCGACGATCTGTCAGCGTGCCTCGCGGGTCAGCTCCTTCGCGGCATCCGGCCACCACTGTCCCGCGCGCGGCCCGCCGTTGCACTCGCCGTCGCTCTCGCCGGGCGGCTTGATCCACAGATTGGTGTCGACGACCTCGTCCCCGAAGGTCCCCGGCGCCTCGCCGACGAGGCGCCCCGCCGGGTTGCACCACTCGCCGGTGGGCCCCGCCCCGTTGCGCGAACTGTCGATGACGGCGTGAGCGCCGCCCAGCAGCGACGAGAGCTCGCGCGCGTACGCGAACTCGTCGGCATCCGCCTGGAAGTTCGAGACGTTGGTGGCGAATCCGCGCACCGCGTCCTGCGCGCCCACCGCGGAGATCAGTTCCGCCATCTCGGACGCGGGAAGCCAGTTGGAGTGTCCGCCGTCGAGATACAGCCAGGTGTTGGTCGACGCCAGGCGGTCGACGACCATCCGCAGTTCCGGAAGCCGCTGATCGAGATTGCCGCACTCGGGCGCCAGGGCGAGGGAGTCCGGCTCGACGATGACGATCTTGCGCACATCGCCCGCCGCGTGCAGCGGCCCCGCGATCTCCTCGATCCATTCCGTGTACGCCTCGGGTGAGAGCCCACCCGCGGAGAAGTTGCCGCAGTCGCGCTCCGGGAGTCCGTAGACGACGAGGACGAGCGCGGCGTCCTGCTCGCGGCTGGACTCGATCAGGTCCTGCACGCGCTGCCCCGCGGAGCCGGGCGGCGTCTCCTCCGGCGTGAGCCAGTATGCGGTGGGCTGGGCGGCGAGGAATTGCGCGGCGGCCTTCTCCTCCGGGTCGGACGTGGATGCCGCGGCGCGGGCCGCCTTCGAATCGACGGGAACGGCGATGCGCGTCCCCACCGCGGGTGGCGATGCGGCGAGCTCGTGCGAGACCTTGACGGTCGCGACGACGCCGACGATCGCGACGGCGAACGCCACGACGCCGCCGATCACCCACCACAGCCGACGCCGGGAGCGGGCACGGGGGGAAAGGCGCACGAAGCGTCGCGGTCTCACGCGTAGATGTTATGCGGGTCGGCGGTCTCCCGCGCGCGGCGGCCAGGCGGCCGGTTGGCGAAACCCCGCCGCAACGACTAGTCTGGATCTTTGGTGCCTGGGCCCCTGCTGGCCGGTACCGCGAACGTGAGCCCTCCACTGGCGTCTTCACGGGCAGTCGTCCGAGAAGCACCCCGGAGCGGGATTCACGAACTCCTCCGTTCGATTCAAGAAAGCAGCACTACTGTGACGCGCACTTTCACCCCCAAGGCCGGGCAGGTCCAGCGTGACTGGATCGTCATCGACGCGACCGATGTCGTGCTCGGTCGCCTCGCCAGCCACGCCGCCGCCCTTCTTCGCGGCAAGCACAAGGCGACCTTCGCCAACCACATCGACTCCGGCGACTTCGTCGTCATCGTCAACGCCGGCAAGGTCGCGCTGACGGGCCAGAAGCTCCAGCAGAAGATGGCCTACCGTCACTCGGGCTACCCGGGCGGTCTCAAGGCGGTCTCCTACGCCGAGCTCCTCGAGAAGAACCCGGTCCGCGCCGTCGAGAAGGCGGTGCGCGGCATGCTCCCCAAGAACAGCCTGGGCCGCCAGCAGCTGTCGAAGCTGAAGGTGTACGCCGGTGCCGAGCACCCGCACGCCGCGCAGCAGCCCCAGACCTACACCTTCGACCAGGTCGCCCAGTAAGCGCCGCCCAGACTAAGGACACACTCGTGGCGAAGATCTCCGAAAACACCGACCTCCCCCAGAACTACTCGACCGAAACGCCGGCCGAGGCCGTTGCCGCCGTCTCCGAGCGCCCCGTGCTCTCGGTGCCCGGCGCCGCCGTGGGCCGCCGCAAGCAGGCCATCGCCCGCGTGCGCCTCGTTCCCGGTTCGGGCACCATCACGGTCAACGGGCGCACGCTCGAGGACTACTTCCCGAACAAGCTGCACCAGCAGCTGATCAACGACCCCTTCACGGTCCTGAGCCTCGCCGGCGCGTACGACGTCATCGCGCGCATCTCGGGCGGTGGCCCCTCGGGTCAGGCCGGCGCGCTGCGCCTGGGCATCGCCCGCGCCCTCAACGAGATCGACGCGGAGCACAACCGCCCGACGCTCAAGAAGGCCGGCTTCCTCTCGCGCGACGCGCGCGTGAAGGAGCGCAAGAAGGCCGGTCTCAAGAAGGCCCGCAAGGCCCCGCAGTACTCCAAGCGCTGATCGGGCGGCCCGTCCCCATGCCGCTCTTCGGCACGGACGGCGTGCGGGGGCTGGCCAACGGCCCCCTCACCGCCGATCTCGCACTCACCCTGGCCCAGGCGACCGCCGTCGTCCTGGGCCAGGGCCGTACCGCCGAGGCGCGTCGCGCCTCGGGTAAGCGCCCCACGGCGGTCGTCGCGCGCGACCCGCGCATCTCCGGGGAGTTCCTCACGGCCGCCGTCGCGGCGGGCCTGGCCTCCTCCGGGGTGGACGTGCTCGAGGCGGGCGTGCTCCCCACCCCCGCGCTCGCCTTTCTCATCGCCGATCGCGACGCCGACTTCGGCGTCATGGTCTCGGCATCCCACAACCCCGCCCCCGACAACGGCATCAAGATCTTCGCCCGGGGCGGTGTCAAGCTCCCCGACGAGGTCGAGCAGCGTATCGAGGCGGCGATGACGGGGCCCAAGCTCCAGCCCACCGGCGCCGATGTCGGCCGCATCACCCGGTTCTCCGACGCCGAGGACCGCTACGTCGTGCATCTGCTCGCGTCGCTGGACGTGCGCCTGGACGGCATCACGGTGGTCCTCGACTGCGCGCACGGCGCGGCATCCGGCGTCTCGCCCGAGACCTTCCGCGACGCGGGCGCGAGCGTCATCGTCGTCGGCGCCGACCCCGACGGACTGAACATCAACGACGGCGTCGGCTCGACGCATCTCGACGCCCTGGCGCGCGCCGTCATCGCCCACGGCGCCGACGTGGGCATCGCGCACGACGGCGACGCGGACCGCTGCCTCGCGGTGGATGCCGCGGGCAAGGTCGTCGACGGCGACCAGATCATGGCGATCCTCGCCGCGTCGATGCACGGCCGCGGGCTGCTGGCGGGCGACACCCTCGTGGCGACGGTCATGAGCAACCTCGGCCTGCACCGGGCGATGACCGAGCGCGGCATCCGCGTCGAGCAGACCGCGGTCGGGGACCGCTATGTGCTCGAGCGCATGAACGCCGGCCGGTTCTCGCTCGGCGGCGAGCAGTCGGGTCACGTCATCATGAGCGACCACGCCACGACGGGCGACGGGCTCCTGACGGGGCTCCACCTGGTCGCGGAGATGGCGCGGCAGCAGCGGTCTCTTGCCGAGCTCGCGCAGATCATGACGGTGTACCCGCAGGTGCTCGTGAACGTGAAGGACGTCGACCGCTCCCGCGCGAGCGCCGACGAGGGCGTCGCGGATGCCGTGGCCGCCGCGACCGCCGAGCTCGGCGACACCGGTCGGGTGCTGCTGCGCCCCTCCGGCACGGAGCCCCTCGTGCGGGTCATGGTCGAGGCGGCATCCGAGGATGACGCCCGCCGTCACGCGCACGCGCTGGCCGCCGTCGTGCGGGAGCGCCTCGCCCTGTAGCGACGACGGGCAGGGGGCGTCCTACCCCCACGTGAGGGACTCGATATAGCGCAGCAGCACTCCCTCGCGAAGCGCCCACGGGCTCACCTCGAGCTCTTCGACGTCCATCGCCTTCATGGTCTGGTGCAGCACCACCGCGCCGGCCACGATCTGGAAGGTGCGGTCGGGGGTGATGCCCGGCAGCTCCTGGCGCGCCTCAGCGGGGATGCGGGCCAGGCGCGGGATCCAGGCCTTCAGCTCGCGGCGGGGCAGCACCATCCGCTCGATGCCCGACCACCCCGGAACCGGGTACCCCGCCAGCTTCGCGAGCGAGCGGATCGCCTTCGACGAGCCGACGACGTGGTCGGGCCGGGGCTCGGACGAGAAGCGCTCCGTCACCGGCGCGAGCGTGCGGGCGGCGTGCCGCCGCAGGGTGTCGATCTGATCCGCCGAGGGCGGGTCCTGCGGCAGGTACTCGATCGTCATGCGGCCCGCACCGAGGGGCACGGATGCCGCGGCATCCGGGAGCTCGTCGGCGCCCGAGGCGATCTCGAGCGAGCCGCCGCCGATGTCGAACAGCAGGATCTGCCCGGCCGACCAGCCGAACCAGCGACGCACCGCGAGGAACGTGAACCGGGCCTCCGTCTCGCCCCCGAGCACCTGCAGGGGCTGCCCGAGGGCGTCCTCGATGCGGGCGATGACGTCGGCGCCGTTGGCAGCCTCGCGAACGGCCGACGTCGCCGTCGCGAGCAGCTCGTCGACGCCTTCTTCTGCCGCGACGCGTCTGCTCTCGATGACGGCTCTCACGAGCGCCGAGACGCCCTCCGCGCTGATGGCGCCCTCCGGCGTGAGGTATCGCATGAGGCGCAGCACGGTGCGCTGGCTCGTGGTCGCCAGCGGCCGCCCCCCGGGCCTCGCATCGGCGACGAGCAGGTGGACGGTGTTCGAGCCGATGTCGAGGACTCCCAAGCGCACTCCGCAAGGGTATCCGGCTCGGTCGTGTCGCCCGGCCGATGAGCCGGGCGGTGCGCGTGCCGCCACTAGCATGGCCCCGTGCCCACCGACGAGACCGCCGTGACCGCGTTCGCGGAGCCGAATCGCCCGGGCGCGGCAGGCGCGCGGGCGCTCGCCGCGGCATCCGCCCCTCGCGACGACGCGACGAGCCCGTACCGTCAGATCGACCGGTCGGAGTGGGCGCGCCTGGCCTCGGGGCTCGACCAGCCCCTCAGCGAGGCGGAGGTCGTGCAGCTGCGAGGACTCGGCGACCGCCTCGACCTGACCGAGGTGCGCGAGGTGTATCTGCCCCTGTCGCGGCTGCTGAGCCTCTACGCCACCGCGACGAAGCGACTGGGCGCCGACACCGCGCGCTTCCTGCGCGAGCCCGACACGACGACCCCCTTCGTGGTGGGCGTGGCGGGATCGGTGGCGGTCGGCAAGTCCACGATCGCGCGGCTCCTGCGCGAGCTCATGAGCCGGTGGCCGGGAACGCCGCGGGTCGAGCTCGTCACGACCGACGGGTTTCTCTTCCCCAACGCGGAGCTCGAGCGGCGCGGCCTGATGGATCGCAAGGGCTTCCCGGAGTCGTACGACCGACGGGCCCTGGTGAGGTTCCTGTCGGAGGTCAAGGCGGGCGCGCCCGAGGTGCGGGCTCCCTTCTACTCGCACATGCGCTACGACATCGTCCCCGATGCCAGTGTCGTCGTCCGCCGACCCGATGTCGTGATCGTGGAGGGGCTCAACGTGCTGCAGCCGCCGCCGTCGCCCCACGAGGTGGCCGTGTCCGACCTGTTCGACTTCTCGATCTACGTGGATGCCGACGCCGAGCACATCGCGCAGTGGTTCGTCGAGCGGTTCCTCGCGCTGAAGGCGGGGGCGTTCGCCAACCCGTCGTCGTTCTTCAACAGGTTCGCCCATCTCGACGACGAGGCCGCCGTGCGCACGGCGATGGGCTACTGGACCGAGACGAACATGCCGAACCTCATCGAGAACGTGCTCCCGACGCGCCACCGTGCGACGCTCGTCCTGCAGAAGGGCGAGCGGCACGGCGTCGAGCGCGTGCTGCTGCGCAAGCTCTGACGCGCCGTCGGCGAGCCCCCCGGCGGCGCGGACGAGACGCCCAGCATCCGCCGCCTAGACTCGATCGCATGTGCGGAATCGTCGGATATGTCGGCCCCAGGCAGAGCCAGGGCATCCTTCTCTCGGGCCTCGCGCGCCTGGAGTACCGCGGCTACGACTCCGCCGGCATCGCCGTCATCGACGACAACGGCGACCTGGGGATGCGCAAGCGGGCCGGCAAGCTCAGCGTGCTGCGGAGCGACCTCGAGAACGCCCCGCTCGCCGACGGCACGACCGGCATCGGGCATACGCGCTGGGCGACGCACGGCGGGCCCACCGACGGCAACGCGCACCCGCACCTGGCCGACGACGACAGGCTCGCCGTCATCCACAACGGCATCATCGAGAACTTCGGGGAGCTGAAGGCGGAGCTCGTCGCGGTGGGGTACACGTTCCGCAGCGAGACCGACACCGAGGTGGCGGCGGTGCTGCTCGGTCACGAGTACCGCGCGAACGGCGGCGACCTCGTGGCGGCCTTCCGCACCGTCGCCGGCCGGCTCGAGGGCGCCTTCACGCTGCTCGCCATGCACCGCGATCACCCCGGGCTGGTCGTCGGCGCACGCCGCAACTCCCCGCTCGTGATCGGCCTGGGGGAGGGGGAGAACTTCCTCGGCTCGGACGTCGCCGCCTTCGTGGAGCACACGCGCCGGGCCCTCGCGATCGGGCAGGACCAGATCGTCGCGATCACGCCCGACGGCGTGACCGTCACCGACTTCTTCGGCGAGGCCGTCGACGTCGAGCCCTTCGAGGTGACGTGGGATGCCTCGGCGGCCGACAAGGGCGGCTGGTCGTCGTTCATGGCCAAGGAGGTCTCGGAGGAGCCCGACGCCGTGGCGAACACCCTGCGGGGGCGCGTGCGCGACGGCCACGTGGTCATCCCCGAGCTGGACGGGATGGACGAGCTCTTCACGAACGTCTCCCGAATCATCGTGATCGCCTGCGGCACGGCCGCCTACGCGGGGCTCGTGGGCAAGTACGCGCTGGAGCAGTGGACGCGCATCCCCGTCGACGTCGAGCTGGCGCACGAGTTCCGCTACCGCGATCCCGTGCTCGACCCCGGCACGCTCGTCGTCTCCATCAGCCAGTCCGGCGAGACGATGGACACGCTCATGGCCGTCAAGTACGCGCGCGAGCGCGGCGCGAAGACGCTGTCGATCTGCAACACGCAGGGCGCGACGATCCCGCGCGAGTCCGACGCCATCGTCTACACGCACGCCGGCCCCGAGGTCGCAGTCGCCTCCACCAAGGCCTTCGTCGCGCAGATCACGGCGCTGTATCTGCTGGGCCTGCACATCGCGCGGGTGCGCGGATGGGCCCGCAGCGGCACCGAGGAGTCGATGCAGGTGCTCGAGCTCGAGGCGATCCCCGGAAAGATCGCCCGCATCCTCGAGCGCGAGCAGGAGCGGATCGAGCAGCTCGCCCACTGGATGGCCGACACCCGATCGGTGCTGTTCCTCGGTCGCCACGTGGGCTACCCGATCGCCCTCGAGGGCGCGCTCAAGCTGAAGGAGCTCGCGTACATCCACGCCGAGGGCTTCGCCGCCGGCGAGCTCAAGCACGGCCCCATCGCCCTCATCGAGCCCGGGCAGCCCGTCTTCGTCATCGTGCCCTCGCCGCGGGCGTCGGCCGACATGCACAAGAAGGTCGTCTCGAGCATCCAGGAGATCCGCGCGCGCGGTGCCCGCGTGATCGCGATCGCCGAGGAGGGGGACGTCGCGGTGCTGCCCTTCGCCGACGAGGTGCTGCGCATCCCGCTCGCGGAGCCCCTCTTCGAGCCGCTCCTGGCCGTCGTGCCGCTGCACATCTTCGCGATGGCCCTCGCGACCGCGAAGGGCCTGGATGTCGACCAACCGCGCAATCTCGCGAAGTCGGTCACTGTCGAGTAATTCGGGGTTCCGCTGTCACATACCGACCTTGCCGCCCCCGCGGAAGGTCGATGTGCGACAGCGGAGCATGGCCCGTTGCGGCGATAGGGTTGCGGGGTGAGGAACGAGGTGCGCGCATGATCGTGGGAATCGGCGTGGACATCGTCGACATCCCCCGCTTCGAGCGCACCCTCGAGCGCACCCCCCGGCTCCTCGAGCGGTTGTTCTCGCCCACGGAGCGGATGCTGCGGCCCCGGTCTCTCGCCGCGCGCTATGCCGCGAAAGAGGCCTTGATCAAGGCCCTCGGTGGCTCGAATGGTGTCCACTGGACCGAGATCGAAGTCACCCCCGAGTCATCCGGGCGTCCGTGGTTCACGCTCGTCGGTTCGACCGCCGACGTCGTCACGGCGCGAGGCATCACGGCGATCCACCTGTCGATGTCGCACGACGCGGGGCTTGCTACGGCATACGTCGTCGCGGAATCGGATGTCGCGGCATCGGCCGCCGTTACGCGATCTGCCGTCCCGCGAGACGCCGTCACGAGCGGGGAGGGCTCATGACGCAGCTCCCGGCCGGCATCATGCGCGAAGCCCTCATCGACGTCGGCGCGGTCGCGGCGAACACGCGCCACTTGCGGCGGCTGACCGGAACCGAGGTCATCGCGGTCGTGAAAGCCGACGGGTACGGGCACGGGGCTGCGCGCTCGGCCGTCGCGGCGCTCGAGGGCGGAGCGACCCGGCTGGGTGTCGCGGACGTCGCGGAAGCCCTCGCTCTGCGCCGGGCCGGCATCATGGCACCCATCGTGGCGTGGCTGCACGCCCCGGGTGCCTCGTTCGCCGAAGCTGCGTCGGTGGGGATCGAGCTGGGTATCTCGAGTTTTGACCAGCTGCTGCAGGCAGCGGCTGCGGCATCCGTCGACCGTCCGGTCGGGGTGCACCTGAAACTCGAAACCGGCCTGTCTCGCAACGGCATCGCCCCCGGTGACTGGAATGTTGTATTCGCGGAAGCCGCGCGCCTCGAGCGCAGCGGCAAACTGCGCGTCGTAGGCCTGTTCAGTCATCTGTCGAACACCAGTCGCGAGGATGACCTTGCGGCGCTCGCCGCGTTCGAGACCGGCCTCATCGCCGCCGACGGCCTCGGGCTGAACCCGCCGCTGCGCCACATCGCCGCCACCCACGCCGCGATCGACCTGCCCGAGGCGCGGCTGAACTGCGTGCGCCTGGGGATCGGCATCTACGGCCTCTCGCCGTTCGCGGATCGCTCGTCCGCCGCGCTCGGGCTGCGCCCCGCGATGACGCTGCGTGCCGCCGTCGCCGCCGTGCGCCGGGTCCCCGCGGGTCAAGGCGTCTCCTACGGCTACGACTACCGCGCGCCCGGCCCGACGACGCTCGCGCTCGTGCCGCTCGGATACGCCGACGGCGTCCCGCGGCAGGCCTCCGGTGCGGGGCCCGTGACCATCGGCGGCCGCAGCCTGAGGGTCGCGGGGCGCATCGCGATGGACCAGTTCGTCGTGGACGTCGGCGACACGCCCGTCGCGGTCGGCGACGAGGTCGTCCTGTTCGGCGACCCCACGCTGGGCGTTCCCGCGGCGACGGACTGGGCGGATGCCGCGGGCACCATCAACTACGAGATCGTCACGCGCATCGGCGCCCGGGTTCCCCGTCGGCAGGTGTCGTCATGACCGTGTCGGACGCCCTGCTCGGGCGCCACGACATCACCGACGCCCCGGCGATGGAGGAGCTCGGCCGGCGGCTCGGCGCAGGCCTCGAAGCGGGCGATCTGCTCGTGCTCACCGGCCCCCTCGGCGCTGGCAAGACCACGCTCACGCGGGGCATCGCGGAGGGACTCGGGGTGCGGGGCCCGATCCAGAGCCCCACGTTCGTCATCGCCCGCACCCACCCCTCCCTCGCCGGCGGCGCGCCGCTCGTCCACGCCGACGCCTACCGGCTGGGCTCCGCCCTCGAGCTCGACGACCTCGACATCGACGCGGACGGCTCCGTCGTCGTCGTGGAGTGGGGCCGGGGCATGGCCGAGGGCCTGCGCGAGCACTGGTGGGAGGTCGAGATCGAGCGCCCGGTCGGCGGACGCGGGGCCGACACGATGTGCGGCGACCTCTCGCGCACGACGCTCGAGCTCGACGCGGACGCCCCGCGGGTCGTCACGGTCTCGCGCCGGCCGTAGCCGCGGCGCGGACAACATTCCGGACGGCTTACGGGCGGGGGCGTCGTCCTGCGGATACGGGGGTGCTGACAGGCGATCCTTCCGGAGTGTTGTCCGCGCGCAGAGGGGTGGCGCCCGCGTCGCCAGGCTCCTCCTCGGCGCGACTACCCTGGAGGGCGTGATCCTCGCGCTCGACACCTCGCTCGGCTCCGGCGTCGCCGTGGTCGACCTCGACGGCGTAGAGCTCGCTGAGGCGGCCAGCGACAACCCGCTTGGCCATGCCGAGGTGATCGGGGACCTTATCAGGCGGTCGCTCGCCGAGGCGTCCGTGCGCCCCGACCAGATCACCCACGTCGCGGCGGGCATGGGGCCGGGCCCCTTCACGGGCCTGCGCATCGGCGTCGCCGCCGCGCGGGCATTCGCGCTGGCGCGGTCGGCGCGGCTGGTCCCCGTCGTCAGCCACGACGCGGCCGCCCGCACGCACTTCGACGCCGCGGATGCCGACGCCCCCGTCGCGATCGTCACCGATGCGCGCCGCCGGGAGTTCGCGTACACGGTCTACGCCGGTCTCGATCCCCGGGGCGTCCCCGTGCGTGCCACCGAGCCGGCCCTCGCCCCCCGCCACGAGCTCGACGATCGCCTGCGCGAAGCGGGCGCCCGCCGCATCGACGCCTCCCGCATCTCCGCCGCGGCGCTCGGCCGGGTGGCTGCGCACCGGATCGCCACGGGCGACGCCGGCGCGGAGGACGGCATGACGGAACCCCTGTACCTTCGCGCCCCCGACGTGACCCTCGGCGCCGTACCCAAGCGGGTGGGGACATGATGCGGCCCGCGGCCCCGTCGGACCTCGGCGCGATCATGGCGCTCGAACGGGCGTCGTTTCCCACCGATGCCTGGTCCGAGACCATGATGCGGGAGGAGCTCGCCTCGACCCACGCGCACTACGTCGTGATGGAGGAGGCGGGCCGCGTCGTCGGATACGGGGGAGTGAGGGCCGCCCGCGGCCTGCCCGACGCCGACATCCAGACCCTCGCCCTGGATCCGCAGGTGCGAGGCCGGGGTCAGGGGCGGGCGCTGCTGCGGGCGCTGGTGGGCCATGCCCGCGACAGCGGAGCGAAGAAGGTGTTCCTGGAGGTGCGTGCCGACAATTCCGTCGCGCACTCCCTCTACGTCTCGGAGGGGTTCGGCGAGCTCGGCCGCAGGCCCCGGTACTACCAGCCCGACGGGGTCGACGCGATCGTGATGGCACTCGACCTGCGCACGTGGGCGCCGCAGGGCGAGGCCGCGCCGACCCCCGCCGAGGGTGGCCGGGGCCCGCGGGAGGGGGCGAGCGGATGAACCGCGAGGAACCGCTCGTGCTCGGCATCGAGACCAGCTGCGACGAGACCGGCATCGGCATCGTCCGGGGTCGCACGCTGCTCTCGAACACGATCGCCAGCAGCATGGACGAGCACGCGCGCTTCGGCGGGGTGGTGCCGGAGGTCGCGGCGCGTGCCCACCTCGAGGCCCTGCAGCCCGCGATCGAGGCCGCGCTCGCCGAATCGGGTGTCGCGCTCGCCGATCTGGACGCCGTCGCAGTCACCTCCGGGCCGGGCCTCGCGGGAGCCCTGATGGTGGGCGTCGGCGCGGCGAAGGCGCTCGCGGTGGCCCTCGGGACGCCGCTGTACGCCGTCAACCACCTCGTCGGTCATATCGCCGCCGACCTCCTCGACGCCGACGCCGAGCCGCTCGAGTATCCGACCGTCGCGCTCCTGGTCTCCGGCGGCCACACCTCGCTCCTGCTCGTGCGCGATCTGACGAGCGACGTCGAGCTGCTGGGCGAGACGGTCGACGACGCGGCCGGCGAGGCGTTCGACAAGGTCGCCCGCATCCTGGGGCTGCCCTATCCCGGCGGTCCGGAGATCGATCGCGCCGCGGCGTCCGGCGACCCCCGGGCCATCCGCTTCCCGCGGGGTCTCTCCCGCGCCAGCGACATGGACCGGCACCGCTACGACTTCTCCTTCTCCGGGCTCAAGACCGCCGTCGCCCGCTGGATCGAACATCAGGAGGCGGCCGGCGAGCCCGTGCCCGTGGCGGATGTCGCGGCATCCTTCCGCGAGGCGGTCGTCGACGTGCTCGTGACGAAGGCGCTCGACGCGTGCGTGCGCCACGGCGTGCCCCGGCTGCTGCTGGGGGGCGGGGTCATCGCGAACCGGCGCCTGCGCGAGGTCGCGCTCGAGCGCGCGGATGCCGCGGGCGTCGCGGTGCGGATCCCGCCGCTGTCGCTGTGCACCGACAACGGGTCGATGATCGCCGCGCTCGCCGCGGAACTGATCCGCGCAGGGCGGCAGCCGTCCACGCTCGCGTTCGGCGCGGACTCCACGCTTCCCGTCACCGAGATCCAGGTCGCTGCGGGGAGCGAGCCGGCGTGAGCGCGGAGGAGAAGGACGGCGCGGCGGCCGCAGAACCCGGCCTCGCGAACGCGAGCCCGGTCCCCGCGGAGGGGGCCGCTCCGCCGCCCGCGCGCTTCACCGAGCCGGCCATCCCCTTCGCGCCGCCGGTCCTCCCGCACGGGCCGTCCCCCCAGGGCGAGGATGACGAGGCGAGGGAGACCGGTCCCGTCCCCTTCCTCGACCGCCGCATCCCCTTCGGACCCTGGGACCCGCCCGCCCCCGCGAAGGACCGGCGGCGCCTCGCGGGGTGGGCGCTCGTCATCGCCGTGGTCGGCCTCGCGGCCTCGTTGTTCGTCGGCTGGGGTTTTCCGATCGGCGTCGTCGCGGTCGTCGTGGCGGCGATGGCCCTGCGCCGCCCCGAAGAGGGACGCCAGGCCGCGGCGTGGGCGCTGGCGCTCGGCATCCTCTCGATCATCTACAGCGCGATCTGGATCGTCTGGGCGGCGATGCAGGCCGATCTCTTCGCCTGACGCGGGCGGGGCCGTGCGTCAGACGCGATCGGCGAGGATCGCCAGGCGACCGCCGCCCGCACGCGTGAGCAGCAGCGTCGCCGACTCCGGCCCCTGCAGGCGCAGCCTCGTGCGCAGCACCGCGGGATCCACGTCGACGCCGCGCTTCTTGATCTCGAGTGTGCCGATGCCTCGCTCGCGGAGGGCGCGGGCGATCTTCTTCGTGTCGGTCGGGAGCACCTCCCGCACGCGGAAGGTCGATACGAACGGGCTCGTGAGGGCAGCGTCGCCGGTGAGGTAGGCGATCCCGGGTGCGATCGGCCCGGCCTGCAGCGATCGCGCGACGTCGCCGATGAGGCGGGCGCGGATGACGGAGCCCGCCGGTTCGTGCACGAACGCCCCGAGCGCGCTGACGTCTTCGTCGGGGGCATCGTGCTCGGCGGTCAGTTCGTGCGCGCCGCCGTCGGTCAGCACCACGGCGGCGCGACCGATACCTGGCCGGGCGAGCTCCCTCGACCACAGCACGAGCTCGATCGTGGAGCCGTCGACGGTGATCCACTGCGCCTCGGCGCCCACCGGGATGAGGTCCCGGTCCAGACCCGGACCGAGCTTGATGCCGGTCGCCCGGCGCTCCGCCACCTCGAACGCCCACGACAGCGTGGGCGAGTACTCGTCGGGGTCGCTCAGGCGGGTCGTCTCGGTACGGCCCGCGGTGCGGCGGGCGGGGTCCAGCCACACGCCCACCTCGGGCCCGAGGTCGATCGAATCGGCGAGGGCGTTCGAGACCCGGGCGGTTTCCCCGAACGGCGCGAGGTTGAAGGCCGCGAGGGCGGCCGTGACCTCGTCCGCCTCGACGGCGTGGACGTCCAGCCCGAGCCCGGCGGCGCCCAAGGCGTCGCCCCCGATCCCGCATCCGAGGTCGGCGACGGAGGCGATCCCGGCGTCGCGGAAGCGCCGGGCGTGCAGGGTGGAGACCGACAGGCGCGTGGACTGCTCGAGGCCGGCGCGGGTGAACAGCATCCGCGCCGCGAGGTCGCCGAACTTCGCACGGGCACGCCGCCGCAGACGCGACTGGCCGACGACGGCCGAGACGAGGTCGGGGGAGTGGCCCGCGGCGCGCAGTCGGGTGACCTCGCGCGCCACGTCGGCGGCCGATTCCACCGGCGGCGTCGCGTCGAGCAGCCGCAGGCCCTCGGGGGTCAGCAGGGCCGTGAGCTCCGACATCTCCACCCGCACCACCCTACGGCGGGCGACGCCGTCATCCGCTGGCACTCGCGTTGCGGGAGTGCCAGCGGATGCCTACACTGTCATTAGCACTCTCGCAGCGAGGTTGCTAATGAGTCTTGGATCAAGAAAGAGGTAGACCGTGACGGTTTCCACTCAGGTTTCCATCAAGCCGCTCGAGGACCGCATCGTCATCCGCCAGGTCGAGGCGGAGCAGACGACGGCCTCCGGCCTGGTCATCCCCGACACCGCGAAGGAGAAGCCCCAAGAGGGCGAGGTCGTCGCGGTGGGCCCCGGCCGCATCGATGACAACGGCAACCGCGTTCCGCTCGATGTCGCCGTCGGTGACCGCGTGATCTACAGCAAGTACGGCGGAACCGAGGTCAAGTTCGGCGCCGACGAGTTCCTCGTGCTCTCGGCCCGCGACGTGCTCGCGGTCGTCGTTCGCTGAGCGACGCACACCACCGAAGGACCCGGATGCCGCGGCATCCGGGTCCTTCGTCGTTTGCGGGTGCGCCGGGGTGTCGCGACCGGGTCCTCCCGCTGAGTGAGCGGGGGCACGCGGCGTCCCGAGCCGGACGTCGCTCCGGCGGTAGGCTGAGCCGGTGAACCACGCGCCCGATCCCGCCCGGGAGCGTGCTCTCGGCGGGGTGTACGCCTTCACGGCGTACCTGCTCTGGGGATTCCTGCCGCTGTACTTCCTCACCCTGGCCCCGACGGGCCCGTGGGAGATCGTCGCGTGGCGCATCCTGCTCTCGCTGGTCTTCTGCGCCGTGCTCCTGAGCGTGACCCGCTCCTGGGGAGCGTTCGGGCGCATCATCCGCCAGCCCCGCCTGCTGCTGTGGACGGCGCTCGCGGGAGCCGTCATCTACGTCAACTGGCAGGTGTTCCTCATCGCGACCCTGTCCGGGCACGTGATCGAGACGAGCCTGGGGTATTTCATCAACCCCATCTTCACCGTCATCCTGGGCGTTCTCGTCCTGCGCGAGAGCCTCCGGATGACGCAGTGGATCGCGATCGGCATCAGCGCCCTCGCCGTTGGCGTCATCGTCGTCGGGTACGGCACCTTCCCGTGGATAGCCCTGACCCTCGCGGCATCCTTCGGCGTCTACGGCCTCGTCAAGAAGCAGATCGGCCCTCGCGTGGACGCGGTCAGCGGACTCACCCTGGAGTCGTTCTGGCTCGCGCCGGTCGCGATCGGGCAGCTGGTCGCGGTCTCGTTCGCATCCGGCCTCACCTTCGGCACGGCCGGTGTGTGGAACGCGGTGCTGCTCTCGCTGGCAGGGGTTGCGACGGCGACACCGCTGCTGTTCTTCGCTGCCGGTGCGCGGCGGGTGCCCCTGACCGTCATCGGGCTGCTCCAGTTCATCGCCCCGATCATGCAGTTCATCACCGGCGCGTGGATCCTCGGAGAGCCGATGCCGCTCGAGCGGTGGATCGGCTTCGGCCTGGTGTGGGTCGCCCTGTCGGTCCTGACGATCGATCAGCTGCTGTACTCGCGCCGCCACAGGGGCGTCTCGGACGTCGCCCCGATCACCTGACTGGCGAAGCGGGCGGGGCCCACGCGGGCGGATGCGGTTCTGCGTACCAGGTACCGGCATCCGCGGCACCGGGTCCGACGCCGTCGTCTCGCCGGGGTGATTTCGGGCTGATGAGACGGCCGTTATCGTGCCGTGACCATCTCGTGACACATCGTTAACGCACCGCAACGTTGGAACGCGGGTCCCGCGCTTAGGGTGAGATCCACGAGGTCGGCGCCAGGGCCGGCCCAGCGTTCGTTTACAGCAAGGAGCACTATGAGCGTCTTCTCCCGTTCGCGCGGAAAGGTCGTCGGTGGCATCGCCGTCGTCGGCGTCGGCGCGCTCTTCCTCGCGGGTTGTGCCGGCAGCGGCGGCGACACCGAATCGTCCGCCCCGGCAGCCGAAGCCGGAGAGGAGATGACCCTCACGATCGGAACGGCACTGCCCCAGACGGGCAACCTCGCCTTCCTCGGCCCGCCGGAGGAGGCCGGTGTGGCCTACGCGACGGCCCAGATCAACGAGGCCACGGCCGACACGGGCCTGACCCTCGACGTCATCTACGGCGACTCGGGCGACACCGACAACAAGGCCTACGAGACCGAGATCCCGCGTCTGCTCGGTGAGGGCGTGTCCGCCATCATCGGCGCCGCGTCGTCGGGCACCTCGCTGCAGTTCATCGACCAGGTCGTGGGTGCCGGCGTCATCCAGTTCTCGCCCGCCAACACCTCGGACGTGTTCACGACCTACGACGACAACGGGCTGTACTTCCGCACGGCGCCCTCGGACGTCCTGCAGGGCGAGGTGCTCGGAAACCTCATCGCCGAGGACGGCAACCAGACGCTCGGCATGATCGTGCTGAACGACTCGTACGGGACCGGTCTCGCCGGCTACGTCACCGAGGCCTTCGAGGCCGCGGGCGGCGAGGTCGTCGCGGCGCCCACCTACAACACGGGTGACACGTCGTTCGACGCTCAGATCAGCGAGGTCGTCGCGGCCGCCCCCGACGCGATCGCGCTGATCACGTTCGAGGAGGTCACGACGATCCTGCCGAGCCTGTTCGGTCAGATCCCCAGCGACAAGCTCTACTTCGTCGACGGCAACCTGTCGAACTTCGGCGATCAGTTCCCCGCGGGCTCGCTCACGGGCGCGAAGGGCACGCTGCCGGGTCTGACGATCGACTCCATCGCCGCCTTCACGGATGAGCTGGACGCGTTCCTGGAGGCCGAGGGCATCGCCGCGCTCGAGGAGTACAGCTACGCGGCCGAGTCCTACGACGCCACTATCCTGCTGGCGCTCGCCTCGCTCGCGGCCGGCTCGACCGACAGCGCCGCGATCGCGGAGAAGCTCGTCGAGGTCTCCGGCGGCTCCGGCGACGGAGAGTCCTGCTCCAGCTACGCGGAGTGCGCCGAGATCATCCTCGGCGGCGGCGTCGCCGACTACGACGGCGTCTCCGGTCCGATCACCTTCGACGAGGTCGGCGACCCGACCGAGGCGTCGATCGGCATCTACGAGTTCGGCGACGACAACACCTACGCGGCCTACGAGGGCTGATCCCTCCACCCGCAACGGCAGCGGCCCCGGTTCTTCGGAAGCGGGGCCGCTGTTTGTCGGTGGCGGCGGCTCAGGGGCGGCGCAGCGTGACAACACTCCGGACGCTTTCGCCGCGTCGGCGGGGCTGCAGGGCTGGGAGAGCCCGTGCGGCGCGAGACCTCCGGAGTATTGTCCCGAACCGGCCCTCCTCCCCGCTCCCGTGATCCGGGCCGCCGTCCCCGGATGACGTCACCGCGGCGTCCGGGCCCGCGGTTGCCGCGGAGGCTGGGGCGATGCTCGCGCTGGATCCCGATCGCGTCTACTGCCACGCCGACCTGAAGGCGCAGGGTCTCTCGCAGGCCCGCATCGCCGCGATGGTGCGGGGTGAGCGGCTGCTGCGGCCGCGGCAGGGCCTCTATCTGAGCCCCGCGTCCTCGGCCTCGGCCACGACCGCAGCCGCGGCCGGGGGACGTCTCGCGTGCACGAGCCTGCTCGCGGAGCGCGGGGTCTTCGTCCTCGACCGCGGCGACGTGCACGTTCAGGTGCCGCCACACACGACCCGCCTGCGACCGACACCCGGTGTGCGCCTCCACTGGGCCCCGCTGCGCCGAACTCCGCCCCCGCGATCGCTCCGCGTGGAGGTGTTCGATGCGCTGCTCCAAGCCACGATCTGCCAGACGCCTCGGGCGGCGATCGCCACTCTCGACAGCGCCGTGAACCTCGGACTCGTCGACGAGGAGGGCCTGGACGAGTTGTTCCGGCTCGTTCCCCGGCGGCGTCGCGGTCTGCGCGCACTCGTGGACGGCCGGTGCGAGTCGGGGCCGGAGACATTTGTCCGCCTCCTCCTCCGCGCTCTGGGGCTGAGCTTCGAGTGCCAGGTCTGGATCGACGGCGTCGGCCGCGTCGACTTCGTCGTCGAGGGGTGGCTCGTCATCCAATGCGACAGCCGTGCACACCATGGAGGATGGCAAGCGCAGGTCGCGGATCGGCGGCGGGACCTCGCTCTGGCCGCGCGCGGCTACGCCAGCATCCGCCCGGTGGCGGCGGACATCTTCGCCGATGCGCCCGCGCTCGGCCGGGTCATCGTCGCCATGCTCCAGAAGATCGGTCCCCGGACGGACAACACTCCGGCAGCACCGGCGCGTCGGGCCCGATCACGTCGCATGGGGGCTGATCCGCGGCGTCCTTCCGGAATGTTGTCCAGCACCGGGAACGGCTGATGACCGGATGCCCGGATTCGGGTCGTCGGCCTGCTGACGCGCCGTCAGGCGCCGAGGGTGCCCAGGTACAGCTCGGTGACCTTCGGGTCGGCCAGCAGCTCGCGCCCCGTGCCGGTGTAGGCGTCGCGGCCCTGGTCGAGCACATAGCCCCGGTCGCAGATCTGCAGGCAGCGCCGCGCGTTCTGCTCGACCATGATGCAGGTCACGCCGGCCTTGTTGATCTCCGAGACGCGGATGAACGCCTCGTCCTGGCGAACGGGGGACAGGCCCGCAGACGGCTCGTCGAGGAGTAGGACCTTGGGGTCCATCATGAGCGCACGGCTCATCGCCACCATCTGGCGTTCGCCGCCCGAGAGCGAGCCCGCCCTCTGCTTCAGACGGGCGCCGAGCTCGGCGAAGATCCCGGTGACGAACTCGAGCCGCTCCTTGTAGGCGGACGGGCGCTGGTACAGGCCCATCTGCAGGTTCTCCTCGATCGTGAGGGTCGGGAAGACGTTGTTCGTCTGCGGGATGAAGCCGACCCCCCGCTGCACGAGCTTGTTGGCCTTGAGCCCCGTGATGTCGTCACCCTCGAGCGTGATCGAGCCGCTGCGGACGTTGACCTGGCCGAAGATCGCCTTCAGGAGGGTGGACTTGCCCGCCCCGTTGGGGCCGATGATGCCGATCAGTTCACCCTTCTCGGCGGTCAGCGAGCACCCGTTGAGGATGTTCACCCCGGGCAGGTAGCCGGCGTGGACGTCCGCGACGTGGACGACGGTGCGGGTGGCGACGGGGGTGCTCACGGGTTCTGCTCCTTCTCGTCCTCGGCGATGCCGTCGGCGACGAGCGCCTCGGCGCTCGCGGCTCGGGATGCCGCGGCATCCGTCGTGGGGTCGGCGTCCGCCGTCTGGATCCTGCCGGTGACGACGCCCAGGTCGAGCTCCTGATGCGCGCCCAGGTAGGCGTCGATCACGGCGGGGTTGCGCATGACGGTGTGCGGATCGCCCTCGGCGACCACGCGTCCCTCCGCCATGACGACCACCCAGTCGGCGATGTGCCGCACCATGTGCATGTCGTGCTCGACGAAGAGCACCGTCATCCCCTCGTCCTTCAGATCGAGGATGTGGTCGAGCAGCGACTCCGTGAGGGCGGGGTTGACCCCGGCCATCGGCTCGTCGAGCATGACGAGGGTCGGCTGGGTCATGAGCGAGCGGGCCATCTCCAGCAGCTTCCGCTGGCCGCCCGAGAGGCTCGCGGCGAAGTCGGAGGCCTTCGTGTCGAGCTTGAACTTCGCGAGCAGGCGCATCGCGCGCTCCTCGATCCCCGTGTCCTGTTTGCGCCAGACGGCGGGGATCATGCTCTGCCAGAACCTCTCGCCGCGCTGGCCGGTGGCGCCGAGCTTCATGTTCTCGAGAACGGTCAGAAGGCCCAGCGCCTTGGTCAGCTGGAACGTCCGTACGAGCCCCAGGCGGGCCACCTTGTACGCGGGCACGCCCGAGAGGGAGCGGCCGTCGAACGACCACGACCCGGCGTCGGGCCTGTCGAACCCCGTCAGGAGGTTGAAGAGCGTGGTCTTGCCGGCCCCGTTCGGCCCGATGAGCGCCGTGATGGCACCTCGGGGGATCTCGAGGTGCTCGACGTCGACCGCGGTCACGCCGCCGAAGGTGCGGCGCACCCCGTCGGCGATGATGATCGGGTCGACCTTGGCCACGCCGGGGGCGGCCTCGCCGACGTGGAGGCCCGTCGTCTTCGCGCGGGCGGTGGGTGCGGTGGGGGCCCCGGCCCCCTGTGCGTCACTTGACAAAGGTCAGCTCCTTCTTGTTGCCGAGGATGCCCTGCGGCATGAAGATCACGAGCAGCATGAGCGCGACGCCCACGAGGATGTAGCGGAGGGTTGCCGCCTGGATCGCCGACATCCCGAACAGCAGGCCGGCCGATGCCATGGCGGGCAGGACGTTCGCCAGGAACGTCTGCAGAACCCAGAAGATGAGAGATCCGAGGAGCGGGCCGAACACGGTGGCCGCGCCGCCCAGCAGGAGGGCCGTCCACACGAAGAACGTCAGCGACGTCACGTACACGCCCGGGCTCACGGCCGAGGGCAGAGCGTAGACGATGCCGCCCGCGGCGGCGATGACCCCGCCGAGGACGAGCGACTGCATCTTGTAGGCGTAGACGTTCTTCCCGAGCGATCGCACGGCATCCTCGTCCTCGCGGACGCCCTTGAGCACGCGCCCCCACGGGCTGCGCATGAGCATCCAGACGACGAGCGCGGCGATCAGGAGCGTCAGGATGCCCATGATGCGCACCCACCACTGGGTCTCGTTGTACGTCCACGGACCGAACCCGTAGGTGCCCTGCGGCAGAGGGTTGGCGGCCCGGAAGCTCGAGTGGTACCCGCTCAGCCCGTCGGCGGATCCGGTGACGTCGTCGAACGCGGTCGTGAGGAACAGCAGCCGCACCACTTCCGCCGCGGCGATCGTGACGATCGCCAGGTAGTCGCCGCGCAGGCGCAGCGTGGGGATGCCGAGGATCACGGCGAAGATCGCCGACGCGACGAGGCCCGCGAGCGCCGCCACCCACCACTCGAGCCCGAACGTGAGCACGCCGATCGCATAGCCGTAGGCCCCGATGGCCATGAACCCGGCGATGCCCATGTTGATCAGGCCCGTGTAGCCGAAGTGCACCGCCAGGCCGAGGGCGGCGAGCGCGTAGCCGATCGTGGCGGGGCTGAGGATCGACGAGGCCGAGTTGGAGAGGATCTGTAGCCAGTCCATGGTGCTTAACCGATCCTTTCCCGGCGACCGAGGATGCCCTGCGGTCGGAACAGCAGGATGACGATGAGGATGAACAGCGCGCTGGCGTACTTGAGGTCGGCCGGGATCCACAGGCTCGACACCTCGACCAGGAGCCCCACGATCAGCGCGCCCACGAGCGCGCCGTACGCGGTTCCGAGGCCGCCGAGGATGACGGCGGAGAACATCAGCAGCAGCACCTGCGCGCCCATGTCCCACCGGATGCCGGGGCGGAAGTAGGCGTACAGGATGCCGGAGAGCCCCGCGAGGCCCCCCGCAACGACCCACACCACCCGCACGACGAAGTCGACATCGATGCCGGATGCCGCGGCGAGCGAGGGGTTGTCGGAGATGGCGCGCGTGGCCTTGCCCAGCCGGGACCGCGTGAGCCAGAGCGCGAAAGCGACGATGACGACGATGCAGATCGCGATCGAGATCATGTCGATCACGCTGAGCTGGACCGAACCGAAGAGATTGATCCGCGGTGGCGCGGAGTACGGCAGCTGGAGGGTTCCACCGCCGATGAAGAACTGGAAGATGTAGCGGAGGGTCAGCGACAGGCCGATGGAGACGATCATGAGCTGCACGACGCCGACTCTTCGCCTTCGCAGCGGTCGCCACAGGATCATGTCGAGCACGAGCCCGAGACCCGCGCTCAGGACGATCGCGAGCGGGAAGCCGAGCCAGAGCGGCAGCGCGAGACTCGCGGGCCCGACGAGCAGGAGGGCGGCGATGGCGCCGAAGGTGACCATCTCGCCGTGCGCGAAGTTGGAGATCCCCGTCGTGCCGAAGACGAGGGACAGACCGACCGCCGCGAGCCCGAGCATGAGGCCGAAGCTCAGGCCCTGCACGACGCGCTGGACGAACTGGTCGAAGAAGCTCGTGACGTTGCGCTCGCCCTCGCCGATGAAGAAGTTGACGGTGACGCGGCCGCCCGCGCCCATCTCGACCTCCTTCTCGTTGGGCGAGTCGTCGGCCTCGTCGACGACGGCGATGCCCTCGGGCAGCGTGTCCTCGTCGAGGGTGACGGTGTAGGTCTCGCCGCGTTCGGGGACGCCGACCCGCCACTGACCGTTCTCGTCGGTCTCGACCTCCTGCTCGCCGCCGGGGCCCTCGACGGTCAGTCGCACCCCTTCCAGCGGCTCCCCGTCCAGCTGGACGTTGCCGCTGATGCGGTACGGGTCGTCTTCCGCCGCGGTCGCCGGCCCGATGGGGACGAGGAGAAGCGCGATGAGCGAGGCGGCGAGCACCCCGAGCAGCACGAGGATGCGCGGAGCGCGCCCTGCGGCGTGCGCGTCTGTCATGGGCCTCACTGAACCTCCAAAGAAGGGGTCTCGCCACCATGCGACGACGATGTTCGTCGGCTGTGACGAACACCGTATGAGCGTAATGTGTCGAGGGTGTTTCGACGGCAGATCGGGCGAAACATTCCCCCCGGCGAGACCGAATCGCAATCGACGCGGGACGGGATTCCGCGGCGTGCGCGCACGGGAATTCTGCAGGCCCGCCGGACGTAGAATTCTGTGAGCCCCACCCCGCCGCAGGAGGACCGCGCATGGACCACAACGACCCGTTCGGCTTCGTCGGACTGACCTACGACGATGTCCTGCTGCTGCCGGGCCACACGGACGTCATCCCGAGCGAGGCCGACACCTCCTCGCGGGTGACCCGCCGCATCACGGTGGCGACACCGCTGGTCTCGAGCGCGATGGACACCGTGACCGAGGCGCGCATGGCGATCGCCATCGCGCGCGAGGGCGGCCTCGGCATCCTGCACCGCAATCTCTCGATCGAAGAGCAGGCGGCCCAGGTCGATCGGGTCAAGCGCAGCGAGTCGGGCATGATCTCCGACCCCATAACGACGCACCCGACGGCGACGATCGAGGAGGTCGACGCGCTGTGCGCGCAGTACCGAATCTCCGGTCTGCCGGTCGTCGACGACGACGGGCGCCTGCTCGGCATCGTCACGAACCGCGACATGCGCTTCGTGTCGGGATTCGAGCGGCAGTCCACGCTCGTGCGCGACGTGATGACGAGCGAGGGCCTCATCACGGGGCCCGTGGGGATCAGTGCGAACGACGTCATCGCGACGTTCGCCAAGCACCGCGTCGAGAAGCTGCCCCTCATCGACGACGAGGGCAGGCTCGCCGGGCTCATCACGATCAAGGACTTCGACAAGAGCGAGAAGTACCCCCTCGCCACGAAGGACGAGCACGGACGCCTGCGCGTGGGCGCCGCGATCGGCTTCTTCGGCGACGCGTGGCAGCGGGCCGAGGCCCTGCGCGACGCGGGCGTCGACGTGCTGGTCGTCGACACCGCCAACGGCCAGTCCGCGGGCGTCATCGACATCGTCCGTCGCATCAAGGCCGACCCCACGTTCGCGCACATCGACGTCATCGGCGGCAACGTCGCGACGCGGGCGGGCGCGCAGGCGCTCATCGACGCCGGGGTGGATGCCGTGAAGGTCGGCGTCGGGCCGGGATCGATCTGCACCACCCGCGTCGTCGCGGGCGTGGGGGTGCCGCAGGTGACGGCGGTCTACGAGGCATCCCTCGCGGCCCGTCCCGCCGGCGTCCCGGTGATCGCCGACGGCGGCCTGCAGTACTCCGGCGACATCGCCAAGGCCCTCGTCGCGGGCGCCGACACCGTCATGCTCGGCTCGCTGCTGGCGGGCACCGACGAGTCGCCGGGCGAGATCGTCTTCCAGGGCGGCAAGCAGTTCAAGCAGTACCGGGGCATGGGTTCGCTCGGTGCGCTGCAGACCCGCGGCAAGAAGACCTCGTACTCGAAGGACCGGTACTTCCAGGCCGACGTCCCCACCGACGACAAGCTCATCCCCGAGGGCATCGAGGGCCAGGTCGCGTACCGCGGACCGGTCGGCGCCGTCGCCTACCAGCTCGTGGGCGGCCTGCGGCAGTCGATGTTCTACGTCGGCGCGCGCACGATCGAGGAGCTCAAGGAGAAGGGCAAGTTCGTGCGCATCACGTCGGCGGGGCTGAAGGAGTCGCACCCGCACGACGTGCAGATCGTTGTCGAGGCGCCCAACTACAAGAAGTAGGCCGTCGCTACGCTGGGCGCATGATCCGGCGGCGACGGCATGCGGCGGCAACGCAGAGCACGACGCGTCTCGAGGCGTTCACCGACGGGGTGTTCGCCATCGCGGCGACCCTCCTCGTCCTCGACTTGACGACGTACGGCCTCGGCCCGATCTCGTCGGATGCCGACATGTGGGCCGCGCTCGCCGGAATGGGCGAGCTGTTCCTCAACTTCGCGCTGAGCTTCCTCCTGCTGTGCCTGCTGTGGATGACGCACGTGCAGCAGTTCGAGCACGTCGCGCGCATCGACGCGACGGTCGTCTGGCTGAACAATGGCCGCCTTCTCTTCATCGTGCTCGTGCCGTTCGCGACGAGCCTCACGACGGAGTACTCCGAGTGGCTGGCGGGCAGGCTCCTCATGCCCGTCGCGTTCTTCCTCGCGATCCTCTGCAGCTACCTGCAGTGGGTGTGGGCGGTGCGCCACCGCGAGACGATGCTCCCCGATCTGTCGGACCGGGATGCGAGCGCCTACGGCCGCGGGGCGCTCAGCGCTCTGGTGATCTCGGCGGGCGTCGTGCTCCTCGCCCCGTTCATCGGCTCCCTCGCGTTCGCGCTCTTCCTGCTCGACCCCGTGGGGACGACGCTCTTCCGCGGAAAGGGCGACTGAGCGGCATCCCTCGCCTCGTCGTCCGCCCGGCTCGCTCGCGGGTGGCGAGGGAGGGGCGGATGCCGTGGGCAGCGCCCCGGCCCGGGGACCCGTCGGGGGCAGCCGGTAGGCTGGGGTCGTGAGCATGGAGATCGAGATCGGCCGCGCCAAGCGCGCCCGCCGCGCGTACACGTTCGACGACATCGCCGTCGTGCCCTCGCGCCGCACCCGCAATCCCGAAGACGTCTCCACCGCGTGGTCGATCGACGCGTACCAGTTCGGCATCCCGGTGCTCGGGGCCCCGATGGATTCGGTCGTGAGCCCGCGCACCGCCATCATGCTCGGTCAGCTCGGCGGCCTCGGGGTGCTCGACCTCGAGGGGCTGTGGACCCGCTACGACGACCCGGAGCCGCTGCTCGCCGAGATCGCCGGGCTCGACTCGGTCGACGCCACGCGCCGCATGCAGGAGCTGTACTCGGAGCCGATCAAGCCCGAGCTCGTGCGCGACCGCCTCGCCGAGATCCGCGCCGCCGGCGTCACGGTCGCCGGCTCGCTCACGCCCCAGCGCACGCAGGAACTCTACGAGACCGTCGTCGCGGCGGGCGTCGACCTCTTCGTCATCCGCGGCACGACCGTCTCGGCCGAGCACGTCTCGAGCGTCGACGAGCCGCTCAACCTCAAGAAGTTCATCTACGACCTCGATGTGCCGGTCATCGTCGGCGGCGCGGGCACGTACACGGCGGCCCTGCACCTCATGCGCACGGGAGCGGCCGGCGTGCTCGTCGGGTTCGGCGGGGGAGCGGCGTCGACGACCCGCGTCACCCTCGGCATCCACGCCCCCATGGCCACGGCCGTCGCCGACGTCGCCGGCGCTCGCCGCGACTACCTCGACGAGTCGGGCGGGCGCTACGTGCACGTCATCGCCGACGGCGGCGTGGGCACCTCGGGCGACATCGTCAAGGCGCTCGCCATGGGCGCCGACGCCGTCATGCTCGGTGTCGCGCTCGCGCGCGCGACCGACGCCCCCGGCCTCGGGTACCACTGGGGGCCCGAGGCGCACCACTCCAAGCTTCCCCGCGGTCGCCGTGTGAAGGTCGACCAGGTCGGCCCGCTCGAGGAGATCCTCTACGGCCCGGCGCCGGTCGCCGACGGCACGGCGAACCTCATCGGGGCGCTGCGCAAGTCGATGGCGACGACCGGGTACTCCGACCTCAAGGAGTTCCAGCGCGTCGACGTCGTGGTCGCCCCCTACGGGCAGGGATGAGCTCCCCGCCCACCGTGTCCGACACCCCGCCGACCCCGCCGGGCGACGCGCAGGTCTTCCCGCCCACGCTCCGGGAGGTCATGCTGCGGCCGCAGTGGCTGCTCATGCTGGGACTGTGTCTGGTCGTCGCGGGCGTCTTCGCGTGGCTCGGTCAGTGGCAGCTCGACCGGGCGATCGACAGCGACCCGCCCCCGCCGGGCCAGACCGAGCAGGTCCGTCCGCTGGCCGACGTCGTCGAACCGGGGCAGTATCTTGCCGAGCCGCTCGTGGGGCAGCGCGTCGAGACCGTCGGCGCATGGGTCCCGGGCGACTTCGTCGTCGTGTCGTCGCGCTTCAACGACGGCGAGGAGGGGTACTGGGTGACCGGCCAGCTCCGCATCGCGGACGCCGCGCAGCCCACCTCCCTCGCCGTCGCGATCGGGTGGGCCGCCAGCCGTGACGACGCGGATGCCGCGGCGGCCGAGCTGCAGCGCGCGGCCGAGACGGGAGCCGCCGATCCCGTGACGCTCACCGGGCGCCTCATCTCCGACGAGGGCCCGGGGCTGCCCCCGCGGGGTGCCGCGGCCAGCGAGATGCCGCGCATGTCGCCGGCCGCCCTGCTGAGCGTGTGGCACGACACCGAGGGGCTCGACGTCTACCGGCCGTACCTCGCCGCGGTGGATCCGTCGGCCGCCGGGGAGACCGACCTCGTCGCCATCTCCTCGCCCGCACCCGCGGAGCTGGCGCCGGTCAACTGGCTCAACGTCTTCTACGCCATCGAGTGGGCCGTCTTCGCGGGCTTCGCCTTCTACCTCTGGTATCGCCTCGCCCGCGACGCGTGGGAGAAGGAGGTCGAGGCGCTGGAGGATGCCGCGGCATCCTGAACGCCACAGGCCCCTCGAAGCCCGCGACGCCGCGAGGCGCGCCGGATGCCGCGGGTAGACTGGACGGCATGCCCGAACCCCGCCTCGCGTCGTTCCCGAAGATCCGCGGGGCGCTGAAGTTCTACCAGGTGGCGTCGATCATCACGGGTGTCGGTCTGCTGCTGCTCGTCGCCGAGATGGTGCTGAAGTACACGCCGCTGCACGTGGAGCTCTTCCTCGGCGGCAGCGGAGGGTTCCTGTGGTTCGCGCCGGCGATCGCGGGGCCCGAGTGCCAGTGGTTCTCGCTCTTCTTCCCCGGCAGCGACTGCGAGATGATCTCCACCGGCGACGGGTTCAACCTCTCGCTGTTCATCCTGGTCGCGCACGGCTGGTTCTACGTCGTATACCTCTTCGCGTGCTTCCGCGTGTGGAGCCTCATGCGCTGGGCCTTCCCGCGCTTCCTCCTCCTGGCGCTCGGCGGTGTCGTGCCGCTGCTGTCCTTCTTCCTCGAGGTGCGGGTCGCCCGTCAGGTGCGCTCCTACCTCGCCGAGCGCGAGGCCGCCCCGGCGGCGACGCCCGCGGCATCCACCCCCGCCCCTTCCCCCGAGAGCACCCGGTGACCGAAGCCACAGAGACATCCCAGCGGCCCGTCCTCGTCGTCGACTTCGGCGCGCAGTACGCGCAGCTGATCGCCCGCCGCGTCCGCGAGGCCGGCGTCTACAGCGAGATCGTCCCCCACACCGCATCCGCCGAGGACATCGCGGCGCGCAACCCGGTGGGCCTCATCCTCTCGGGTGGGCCCTCGTCGGTCTACGAGCCCGGCGCCCCCGCGCTCGACCCGGGCGTCTTCGACCTCGACGTGCCGACGCTCGGCATCTGCTACGGCTTCCAGGTGATGGCGCAGGCCCTCGGCGGCGAGGTCGCCAACACCGGGCTGCGCGAGTACGGCGCGACGGATGCCGAGGTTACCGGCTCCGGCGGCGTGCTGCTGCAGGGGCAGCCGGTGTCGCAGAACGTGTGGATGAGCCACGGCGATCAGGTCTCGCGGGCACCCGAGGGCTTCGACGTGCTCGCCTCGACGGCGGCGACGCCGGTGGCGGCCTTCGGCAGCGATGCGCGCCGCATGTACGGCGTGCAGTGGCATCCGGAGGTCAAGCACACCGACCACGGCCAGCGCGTGATCGAGAACTTCCTGCACAGCGCGGCGGGCCTTCCCGCCGACTGGAACAGCGGCAACGTGATCGCCGAGCAGGTGGCGCGCATCCGCGAGCAGGTCGGTTCCGCGCGCGTGATCTGCGGCCTCTCCGGCGGCGTCGACTCCGCCGTCGCCGCCGCGCTCGTCCACGAGGCGGTCGGAGACCAGCTCGTCTGCATCTTCGTCGACCACGGGCTGCTGCGTAAGGGCGAACGCGAGCAGGTCGAGACCGACTACGTCGCCTCGACCGGCGTGCGCCTGGTCACCGTCGACGCGCGGGAGAAGTTCCTCTCGGCGCTCGCGGGCGTCTCCGACCCGGAGCAGAAGCGCAAGATCATCGGGCGCGAGTTCATCCGCGCGTTCGAGGCGGCCGAGAAGGACCTCGTGCGCGAGGCCGCCGCCGACGGTGAGCCCATCCGCTTCCTCGTGCAGGGCACGCTCTACCCCGACGTCGTGGAGTCGGGCGGCGGGGCGGGCGCCGCGAACATCAAGTCGCACCACAACGTGGGCGGCCTCCCGGAAGACCTGCAGTTCGAGCTCGTCGAGCCGCTGCGCACCCTGTTCAAGGACGAGGTGCGTGCGATCGGTCGCGAGCTGGGGCTGCCCGAGGTGATCGTCGGACGACAGCCCTTTCCGGGGCCGGGCCTCGGCATCCGGATCGTCGGTGAGGTTACCGCCGACCGCCTCGAGATCCTGCGTGACGCCGACGCCATCGCCCGCGAGGAGCTGACCCGCGCCGGCCTCGACGCGGAGATCTGGCAGTGCCCCGTCGTGCTGCTGGCGGATGTCCGCTCGGTCGGCGTCCAGGGCGACGGCCGCACCTACGGACACCCGATCGTGCTCCGGCCGGTCTCGTCCGAGGACGCGATGACCGCGGACTGGACGCGCCTGCCCTACGACGTGCTGTCGAAGATCTCGAACCGCATCACGAACGAGGTGCGCGAGGTCAACCGCGTCGTGCTCGACGTCACGTCGAAGCCGCCGGGCACCATCGAGTGGGAGTGACCCGGCGGTAGGTGTCCGCCGCCCTTCGCCGGCTCGGCGGCCGACAACATTCCGGAAGAGTGGCCCGTCCGCGGTGAGGGAACGCCGTCGTTCCGCGGCGGCGTGCGCGCCCGGGCGCGTTGCGCCGGAATGTTGTCGCTCGAGGGGTCCGGGTGGTTCCCCGCGACCCATGCGAAGAGGGGGCCGTCCCGAAGGACGACCCCCTCTCGAGGTTCCGCGGATGCCGCGGGTCAGTCGCTGCCGCGCAGGATCGCGATGATGCGCAGGATCTCGATGTAGAGCCAGACGACGGTCACCATGATGCCGAAGCCGCCCATCCAGGCGAGCTGGCGGGGGGCCCCGTTGCGCACGCCCTGCTGAATCGAGTCGAAGTCCAGCACGAGCGAGTATGCCGCCATGATGACGACGAACACGCCGATGAGGACGCCCCACGGGATGCCGAAAAGCGGGCTCGGCTCGCTGCGCAGGCCGAACGCGCTGTCGGAGACGCCCGTCCACATGAGGACGAGGTTCAGGAGCGAGAAGGCGAGGTAGCCGAACATCGCGATCATGAAGATCTTCGTGGCCTTCTTCGACGCGCGGATCTTGCCGCTGGCGAAGAGGGCGAGGGTCACGCCCACGACGGCGAGCGTCGCGAGCGTCGCCTGCACGACGATGCCCGGGAACTGGAACTCGAAGAACGCCGAGATGCCGCCGACGAAAAGCCCTTCGAGGGCCGCGTAGGCGAAGATCAGGGCGGGACGCACCTTCTTGCGCGACGTGAAGATGATGACCATCGCGAGGACGAAGCCGCCGAGTCCGCCGAGGATCATCGGAAGGACGCTGAGCCCGGTCGCCTGAGCGGGCGAGAGGGCGCCGAGCGTCCAGACCCAACCGACGACGGCCGTCACGACGAGGATGGCGAAGAGGCCGAGGGTCTTGACGACGGTGTCCTCCACCGTCATGCGGTCGGTCTGGTGCGCGCCGGCCGTGGGGGCGGCGTACATGCCTTCGAGCTGGGCGTTGGTCGCGGCATCCGTTGCCGCGCGTGAGCCGGTGGCGAACTGCGTCTGCGCGCCGAGACCGGCGGCCTGCGGGCCACCGGGGTAGCTCTTCACGGCGCGCGGGTCCTGGAACGCCGGGCTGTTGAACGCGGGGTTGTTGAGGGCCATGGCCTCGTCACACTCCAAGTTGTCGGGGTCACAGCTAAGTTGCGCTGTGCATCAACGATATCCGACGGGCGCCCCGCCGTCACGGCATGCGGCTGTGAGGTGACCATGAGGGCCCGGTGCCGCGGCAACCCGTTCATCCGGCGCGGATAGCCTGAACGGCATGCCTCGCCCCCCGCTCGTCATCGGACACCGCGGCGCGCCCGGATATCGGCCCGAGCACTCGCGCTCCTCCTACGATCTCGCGTTCGCGATGGGGGCGGATGCCGTGGAGCCCGACGTCGTGGCCAGCCGGGACGGGGTGCTCGTCGTCCGCCACGAGAACGAGATCTCGGGCACGACGGACGTCGCCGATCGGCCCGAGTTCGCCGGGCGCCGGACGACGAAGACGATCGACGGCGCAAGCCTGACCGGGTGGTTCACGGAGGACTTCACGTGGGAGGAGCTGGCGACTCTGCGCTGCCGCGAGCGTCTTCCCCGGATCAGGCCCGCAAGCGCGAGCTTCGACGACCGGCAGCCGATCCTGCGGCTGTCGGACCTGTTCGACCTCGTGCGGGCGGCGTCGATCGAGCACGGGCGCGAGATCGGCATCGTGCTGGAGATCAAGCACGCGACGTACTTCGAGGGGATCGGCCTCGATCTGGTCCCGCTCGTCGAGGCGGAGGTCGCGCGCTCGGCCGCGGGCATCCCGCTCGTGATCGAGGCCTTCGAGTCGACGGTGCTCGAGCGGCTGAGGCAGCGCGGCGTCCCCGCGACCTTCATCTACCTGATCGGGGCGGGCGGTCGACCCGCCGACCTCGTGGCGACGAGGGGTGCCGACGCTCCGACGTATCGAGACACCGTGACCCCGCGGGGCCTCGACGGGCTCGTCGGCCGCGTGGACGGCATCAGCGTCGACAGGCGCGTCATCCTCGCGCCGAACACGCTCGGGCGCGCAACCGGCCCCACCCGCGTCGTGGCCGACGCGCATCGGCGCGGCCTCCGGGTCTACACCTGGACATGCCGCCCGGAGAATGCGTTCCTCGTCGGCGAGTTCCGCGGCTCGGGCGGACCGAGCGCCTTCGGAGACTACGAGGCGGAGTGGGGCGTGATCCGGGATGCCGGGGTCGACGGCGTCTTCGTCGATCATCCCGATCTCGGAGTCGCGTTCTTCCGGGGGTGACTTCGGCCCGGGCGCGGGGTGCTCGCGGTCGAGATCGGCGTCATCGCCACGCTCGGGGTCGGCCTCTCCGGCATCCTGAACTGTCCGCTCTTCTCCGTGGCGACGACCTACCTCGTCGTCGCCGCCCTCACGATCGGCACCGTCATCGCGTTCGGTCTCGCGGGCGCCGCGGTGCGACCGCACGGTGCCGAGCTGGTTCACCGGGCTCGCGATCCAGCTCGTGCTCGCCGGCGGTGCGCTCTGGTGGGCGGGGATGCGCACGCGAACGCCGGAACGGCGACTTCCCCGCGGCAGCCGCATCGCGTAGCCGCGCCCGGGAGCGCCGTCAGATCACCGCGAGGAGGATGCCGCCGGCGGCGCCCACCAGCACGACGACCCACGCCGGGGCGCGCCACGACACGAGCAGCACGAAGCACACCAGAGCGAGCGCGAACGTGCCGGCGCCGGTGACCGCGGTCGTGAACACGGGGTCGTACAGGGCGGCCGCGAGGATCCCGACGACCGCGGCGTTGGCCCCGCGCTGGAGCGCCCGCGCCGCGGGCCGGGCGCGCAGGCCGTTCCAGAATGGGATCACGCCGACGAGAAGGAGCAGGCCGGGGAGGAAGATCGCGACGAGCGCGACCGCGGCGAGCCCGAGGCCCGCGGCACCGGGCGCAGCCAGGGCACCGAGGTAGGCCGCGAAGGTGAAGAGCGGCCCCGGCATCGCCTGCGCCGCGCCGTAGCCCGCGAGGAACTCGTCGGCGCTCACCCAGCCGCCCGTGACGACCTCCGCCTCGAGCAGGGGCAGCACGACGTGCCCGCCGCCGAAGACGAGGGCGCCCGCGCGTGCGAAGGCGTCGGCGACGTCGAGGGCCGGCGACGAGAGGCTCGCGGCGGCGATCGGCAGGCCGATCAGGGCGACGGCGAGCACACCGAGCGCGATGGCTCCGGCGCGCCGGGAGACGCGCAGGGGGAGGGGCGCGGCATCCGTGTCGATCGCGGACCGGCACAGCCACACCCCCGCGAGGGCGCCGACGACGATCGCGGCCACCTGGCCGAGCGAACCGGCCGCGAACAGCACGATCACCGCCGCGACGACGGCGATGCTCGCACGCCGTGCGTCGGGAGTGAGGCTGCGCGCCATGCCCCACACCGCCTGCGCGACGATCGCGACCGCGACGACCTTGAGGCCCTCGAGGATGCCGGCGCCGACAGCGCCCTCGAAGAGCGACGCCGAGAAGGCGAACGCGACCATCAGGAGCGCCGAGGGCAGGGTGAACGCGAGCCAGGCGGCGAGGGCGCCGCGCGGGCCGGCTCGCAGGAGACCGAGGGCGAAGCCCACCTGGCTCGAGGCGGGGCCCGGAAGGAACTGGCACAGCGCGACGAGGTCGGCGTAGCCGGTGTCGTCCACCCAGCGTCGCCGGGTGACCAGCTCGTCGCGGAAGTAGCCGAGGTGCGCGATCGGCCCGCCGAAGGAGGTGACCCCGAGCCTCAGGAAAACGCGGAAGACCTCGCCGGGAGTCCCCGGCGGGCGCGGCGTCGCGGGGGCGGTCGCGTCTGTCACGGGGTCACCCTAGCGAGTGCGGGTGGCCGGCGGTGGAGCGGACGCGTGAACGGTCGCGGCTCGGCGGCGGGGTCGGTGCGTGCGACACTGGCGCGATGGTCGAGATCGAGATGGCGCGTATCCCCGCCGGCACGATCGTGCTGCATGATGCCCGCACGAAGACGCGGCGATCCGCCGCGCTCGAGCCGTTCGAGATCGCGGTCTACCCCGTGACGCAGGAGCAGCTCGCCGAGATCGTCGGCGTGGAGGCATCCCACCCGCGCCGACCAGCGGTCGAGATGAGCTGGCTGCGGGCGATCCGCTTCTGCAACGCGGCGTCCGACTGGGAGGGCCTCGACCCCGCGTACTCGTTCGAGGGCGAGCAGGTCACCTGGCACGTGGATGCCGACGGCTTCCGCCTGCCGACGGAGGCGGAGTGGGAGTTCGCGTGCCGGGCGGGCTCGGCGGCGGCGCAGTACGGTCCCCTCGCCGAGGTGGCCTGGACCGCGGCGGACGGGCTCAGCGCACCCGCGGACGTCGGCGGCAAGCATCCCAACCTCTTCGGCCTGTTCGACACCCTCGGCAACGTGTGGGAGTGGTGCTGGGACCTGCTCGACCCGGCCCGCTACGACGAGTACCGGGTGTTCCGGGGCGGCGGGTTCGCGGACGACGCGCACAGCGTGCGCGCGGGTGTGCGCCGGGGCGGCCACCCGCGGATGCACCACGACGACGTCGGCCTGCGTGTGGCGCGGGGCGGGTTCGACGGCGCGGACGCCGCGCAGGGGTGGTCGGCCGCCGTCGACGCCGAGCGCGCCGCCGTCGACGCGCCGCTCCCTCCCGGTTGGACGCCGCGCGGACGCTGAGCGGGCCCTGTCCGCGCGGAAGCCGTGTCGGCGGTCGCGGGTACGCTTTCCCGAGATGGGCGAGCGCGCGTGAGTTCGCACGATGCGGTCGACGTCGTGCCGGGGCCGGGGGAGTGGACGCCGGCATCCTCGCTCATCCCCGGCCCGTTGCGGGAATACCTCGAAGGCTTCGACCGGCTGAATCCTCTGCAGTCCCGCGCGGTTCCCCTGGTGCTGTCGACGGACGGGCACGTCATGATCGTCTCGCCGACCAGCTCGGGCAAGTCGCTCATCGGCGAGATCGCCGCGCTGCGATCGATCGTGGACGAGGGCAGGCCCGCGGTGTGGCTGCTGCCGGCCCGCGCGCTCGCCGCGGAGGTCGCGGAGATCGCCCGGCGGTGGAGCGCGCTCGGCATCACGACGATCGAGCTCACCGGCGAGACGAACATGTCGAGCGAGGCGGTCTCGCGGGCGCAGCTGTGGGTCGCCACCACCGAGAAGTTCGAGGCGCTCTACCGGCGGGCGTCCCTGCGGGAAGCCATCGGGCGGATCGGATGCCTCGTCGTCGACGAGGTGCACCTCGTGGGCGACCCCGGCCGCGGCGCGACGCTGGAATCGCTCATCGCGCGCCTGCGCGCCGCCGACGGAGGGACCCGGATCGTCGCCCTGTCCGCGACCGTGACGAATGCGGGCGAGCTCGCGGAATGGCTCGGAGCGGACCTCCTGACATCGGCGTGGCGGCCCACCGCGCTCACGACTCGGCTCGTGCCGTACGACCCTCCCGCGAAAGGCCGGCGGGAGGACCACGAGGTCGCGAAGGACGATGTCGTCGTGCCGCTCCTGCGCAGGATCATGGGCGGCGGCCCCGGTGCGGCGTCACCGGCCGCGGGGGACGAACCGTCGGCATCCAGCGCCGTCGTGTTCTGCGGCAGCAAGGCCGCCGTGCTGCGCACGGCCGCCCTGGTGGCGGGGGTGCCCTTCCGCGGTATCGACCCCTCGGTGGTCGTCGAGGCGTGCTTCCGCCGAGGCGTCGGCGTCCACTTCCGCGATGCGCCGGGCGCGCGTCGTGCCCTCGACGACTTCCGCTCGCGCCGGCTTCGCGTGCTGGTGGCCACGTCGGGACTGTCGACGGGCGTGAACACGCCGGCCAAGTTCGTCGTCATCCGTGATCTCGAGCTCGGCATGACGCCGCTGGAGGTGAGCCAGGCCCAGCAGATGTTCGGACGCGCGGGGCGCGCGGGCTACGAAGACGAGGGGTTCGGGTTCCTGCTCGTGCCGCGCGGCGACGAAGCCGCGTGGGCGGCGAAGCTCTCGGACGGGTACACGGCGCGCAGCCGCCTCGCGACGGGCGTCGGGGACGCTGTCCTCGCGGAGATGCTGATCGGCTCGGTCATCGACCGCGCGAGCGTCCGCGCGTGGTTCGAGCAGACGCTCGCGTTCGCCCAGAACCGCTCGGGCGTCGACCTCGACGCCGTCGTCGATGCGCTGATCGCGCGCGGCTTCGCGTCGGAGGTGGACGGGCGGCTCGCGCCGACGGAGATCGGCGTGCTCACCTCCCGCCTGATGATCGATGTCGCGTCCGCGGGCGATCTGCGGCGCGCGCTCGCCGAGCTTCCCCTTCCGGCTACTGCCGGCGAGGCCGAGGAGCTGATCGTGCAGACCGTCGCGACGACGGCGCGGGCGCTTCGCGAGCGCCCCGTCGCCGAGCGCGTGTACGCCGAGCACGTCGGCAGGCTGCTGGCGGGGTGGCCGCCCGCCGTCCTCGCCCGGGCCGAGGGCTGGTTCGGCGCCCGCCTCTGCATGGCCGCCGCGCAGATCGCGCTGCGCGATCCCGCCCGGGCGCGGGAGAGCCCGCCGCCGGGGGTGTCGCTCGCCGAGTTCCGGCGGGCGGCCGAGGACATGCCCCGGTACCTCGCCTGGGTCGCCGCCCTCGGATACGCGGACGCCGCGACATGGGCTCCGGCGGTGGCCGGCGATCTCGCGCGCCGACTGACGTGGTGGCAGCTCTCGCCGCATCCCGAGCGCGGGTCGGGCCGGCTGCTCTGGCTGCTGGAGCGGATGCTGGAGCCCCAGCATCACCGCGAGCGCATGCCCGATCTCTGGCGTCGCGCCCGCGCGGCGGGGTTCGCCTCGCCGGACGGGATCGGCGCCCGGCCCCGCGGCGTCGACGTGAGCGCCGAAGGGTTCGCCGAGATCGTCTCCTCCCGCGCGGAGATCCGGATCGAGTCGCTCGTCGACCTGCAGCTGGCGTACCGGACGGCCGCGCCGCACGCCCGGGTGACGGCGTGGAGCGCGACGAGCGCGGGGCACGCCCTGTCGACCGCGCGTCCGGCGCGGGGACCGATCGATGTCGCCGTGGTGCCGAGGTCGGAGGGGCGGGTCGCGGCAGAAGTCTTCCTGTACACGCGAGACGGCGACGTCGCCTACGGGAGCGTGACGGCCGACCTCCCCGAGGTCTCCGCCGCGCCGAGCCCGCTCGAGGAGGCGACGACGCTGCTCGCGGGTCTTCCCGACCGCCGCTCGGTGCTCTCCCACCCGCGCGGCGTGCGCCGGCTGTTCGAGGGGGAGCGCGCGGCGGTGCGCGAGCGCATCCTGCCGCTGATCGAACCGGACCCGTCCCTCACGCCCGTCGCGACGGCGCTGTCGGAGCGCCACGTCGATCCGGCCGCCGCGGTGCGGGCGATGACGGCGAACGTGAGGGCGCTGCTGCGCGACGCGAGCCGCCGTGACCTGAGGGCGCCGCGCGCGGTGCTGCGCTCGCGCGAGGCGTCGGAGGCGGAGCTGCAGCTCACCCTCGCCGCGCTGCTCTCGTCGCGGGGGATGGGCGGAGGCGTCGCGACGTCGGAAGGGCTTCCGCTCGCGCTCGCCCGGGTGGACGGTCGGTGGGTGCTCGCGGGTCCGCGCCACACCCCGCGCGGCCGGATCGAACCGCTCGCCCCCGCGACGCTGCCGAGCGGGGTGGGGGTCCTCTCCGCCCCCGTCCGCGCGCCCGTGGTCGCGGAGCCCTCCTTCGCGTGGATGGCGCAGTTCCTGCCCTGACGGCCGAGGGCTCTCGGCGGCTCGCTCGGCCGCGCACCCCACCGGCGTCGACGCCGGGTGTACGTTTCGGGGATGGAGTTGATCCGCGTCGGGCTCGTTGCCGACCCGGCCTCGCCCACCGCCCTCGCGCGCCGGATGACCGACCTCGTCCCGCCCGACGGAGCCGATGCGGCCGGCTGGGACATCGAGGTGGTGAGCGAGCCGTTCACCCTGGGGTCCGAGGACGTCGACGTCGCGTTGGTGCGGCTGCGCGCGCATGCCGACCGCAACGGATGGGACCTCGTCATCGGTGTCACCGAGCTTCCGCTCCGCGACGTCGGCGGCCGCTACCTGCTGGCCGCGATCGACACCGAGCATCACGCGGCCGTGCTCTCCCTCCCCGCCCTCGGCGGGTTCCGGGTACGAGCGCGCGCGCGAAACGCGGTGCGAGGACTGGTCAGCGGCATGTCGGAGCCGGCCTCGCCCGAAGAGCAGCGGCTGCCCCTGCCCGGGCTCAGTGCCCGCGGGCGGGTGCTCCTGGGAATGGTGATCGCCAATCGTCCGTGGCTGCTCGCGACGGGGCTCAAGTCCGCGCTCGTCGCGGCCCTGGCCACCGGCGCGGTGGCGACGATCGAGCCCACGGTCTGGCTGCTCGCGGCATCCCTGTCGGGGTGGCGTCTCGCGGCGGCGACCATCGCTTCCATCGCGGTCGTCATCGGCTGGATCGTGATCGACGGCGAGCTGTGGGACCACCCGGAGGATGATTCGCCCGAGGCGCGGGAGAGGTCGCGCCTGTACAACACCTCGACGCTGCTGACGCTGACGATCGGCGTCGTCATCTGCTACGCGGCCCTGTACATCGTGAACCTGGCCTGGGCCCTCTTCGTCCTCGATCCGGCCGTGATGGGCGATTCGCTCGGCACCTCGGCGGGGTACGGCGATCTGTTCGTGCTCACCTGGTTCGTCGCGTCGGCGGCGACGCTCGGCGGTGCACTCGGCACGGGTCTGGCATCGGACGAGGCGATCCGTGCAGCGGCGTATTCGAAGCGCGAAGAGGAGCGCCGCACGCGGCTCGCGGAGGAGCGGGCCTAGACCGGGACCCGTGCCGCGCATAGGGTCGGTGTCATGGAGCCGCACTCGAGGTGCTCCTCATGAACGATGCGGACTCCTCGGACCTCGCCGAGACCCCCGACGCCCACGGCGCCTATCCGCGGCTCGCCGACGAGCAGATCATGCTGCTCTCCCGCTACGGGGAACGCAAGCGGCTGACCAGGGGCGCCACGCTGTTCTGCGAGGGCGACCGCGACTGCGGCCTGTTCGTCGTGCTCGACGGGCTGGTGCGGGTGACGCAGGATCACCCGCCGAGCGGGGGCTCGCGGGTGATCGCCGTGCACGGGCGGGGCCGCTTCGTGGGCGATCTGTCGATGCTGACCGGGCAGGCCGTCTACGTCACGGCGGTGGCCCAGACCGACGTCGACGTCGTGGAGATCCGCTACGACCGGCTCAAGGAGGCCGTCGCCCAGGATCAGGCGCTCGGGGATCTGATCCTGCGGGCATTCATCCTGAGGCGCAGCATCCAGGCCGATCTCGGTATCGGCCTGCGGATCATCGGCTCGCGATACTCGGCCGACACGCGCCGGCTGCGCGACTTCGCCAGCCGCAATCGTGTCCCGTACCGCTGGGAGGACCTCGAGACGGATCCGGAGGCCGAAAGCACGCTGCAGGCGCTGGGCGTCTCACCCGACGAGACCCCCATCGTGATCTGGAAGGGACACACGGTCCTCCGCAACCCCCGCAACACGGAACTCGCCGCGCTCCTGGGCCTGCGGGATGCCGCGCCGCCGAGCGATGCGGTGGACATCGTGGTGGTCGGCGCCGGGCCGGCCGGTCTCGCCGCGGCGGTCGCCGCGGCATCCGAGGGGCTCTCGACGGTCGTGCTCGACGCGATCGCGACGGGCGGTCAAGCGGGGACCTCGTCGCAGATCGAGAACTACCTCGGCTTCCCGGCGGGCATCTCCGGGGCAGAGCTCGCAGACCGGGCGGTGGTCCAGGCCCGCAAGTTCGGCGCCACGTTCATGATCCCTGGCGAGGCGCGGTCCCTGCAGCGCATCGACGGCCACTTCGAGGTGGGACTGGCCGACGGGGCCCGAGTGGACGCCAGCGCGGTGGTGCTCGCGACGGGCGTGCGGTTCCGCCGGCTCGGCGTGCCCGGCATGGACCGCTTCGAGGGGGCGCACGTGTACTACGCGGCCACCGAGTTCGAGGCGCGTCTCTGTCGCGGCGACGCGGCCGTCATCGTCGGCGGTGGCAACTCCGCCGGACAGGCTGCCCTGTTCCTGGCTCGGACCGCGGCGGACGTGACCCTCGTGATCCGCCACGACGACCTCGCCCGCGACATGTCCCGCTACCTCGCGGAGCGGATCACCTCCGACCCCCGTGTGCGGGTCTGGAACAACTGCGAGGTGCGCGAGCTGCGCGGCGAGCAGCGCCTCGAAGAGGTGGTCGTCGAAGACCTCAGGACCGGCGAGCGCCGGCCGGTCGCGGCGAGCGCCCTCTTCGTGCTGATCGGCTCCGAGCCGCACACCCGATGGCTCACCGGCGCGATCGCGCTCGACGAGCGGGGATTCGTGCTGACCGGCGCCGGCCCGGAGGGCGCCTCGATGTTCGAGACCTCGAGCGCGGGCGTCTTCGCGATCGGGGATGTGCGCAGCGGCTCGGTGAAGCGAGTCGCCTCCGCCGTGGGCGAGGGCGCGGTCGCCGTGCGCCTCGTGTACGAGCATCTCGTCCGGGCCGGCCGGCGGTGACGCGCGGCCGCCGGGGACCCTCGCAGCGGTAGTCGACGCGACGGCGGGAGTCGAAATGGATATCGTGCAGCCGGTGGCGAATCGGGGTGGGATCGGCCTGTAGTCGAGCGCGCAAAGCGCTTTGACATGTCGGGAGAACGTGTAAAAAATCGAACCGATTCTTTACAGGTCTCGCCAATGTGGCAATACGCTTGCCATATGACCTGGCGCCCGGACGAGCCGTACAACACCCTTCCGCTCCTACCGCCGACTGTCGACATCGAGACGGTCGCGGTGCTCAAGCGCGCCATCGATGCCCGAGCCGCCGTCGCGGCGCTGGATCAAGCCGCGCTTCGCATGCCGAACCCCGCGGTGCTGCTCAACGCCATCCCGATCCTGGAAGCGCAGGCGAGCTCCGAGATCGAGAACATCGTCACGACCACCGACGAACTCTTCCGCTACGCACAGGACGAGTCTGATCTAGCGGCACCCGAGACGAAAGAGACGCTGCGGTACCGCACGGCGCTGTTCGCGGGACTCGACAGCATCCAGTCTCGACCGCTGTCGGCCACCACCGCCATCCAAGTGTGCTCGACCGTGCAAGGTCGCGAGATGGATGTCCGCAACCTGCCGGGCACGATCATCGCCAACCCTGTGACGAGGACGGCGATCTACACGCCGCCGCAGGGGGGTGGAGTGATCAGGGAGAAGCTCGCGAACTGGGCGGACTTCATTCATGGCTCGGCTGAGATCGATCCGCTCGTGCGGATGGCTGTCGCGCACTACCAGTTCGAGGCGATTCACCCCTTCGCGGACGGCAACGGTCGAACCGGACGCATCCTCAACATCCTGATGATGGTGGATGCGGGGCTGCTCGCCTCGCCCATCCTGTACCTGTCGCGCTTCATCATCGCGCACAAGGACGACTACTACCGTCTCCTCCTCAACGTCACGCGCGACGGTGCGTGGGAGCCGTGGGTGCTCTTCATGCTCAGCGCCGTGGAAGCGACGGCGACCGCGACGCTGGCGAAGATCGACGCGATTCAAGCACTCCAGGCAACTGTTCGCGACCAAGTCCGTGCGACGAGCGCGGGAGCGAACTCCGATCTGCTCGACGTCCTCTTCGAGCAGCCGTACGCGCGGATCGCGAACGTGATCCAAAGATGCGGCGTCTCGCGGCCGACGGCCACGAAGTGGCTCAACGAACTCGTAGACGCGGGCGTGCTACGCGATGTGAAGGCGGGGCGGGATCGGCTCTTCATCAACCACGGATTCCTCGAGATCCTGACCCGCGACGATCAAGGGTAGGCGGGCGGACTACCCCGGGCGCGAGCCCCGTTTACGCAGAGTTTCCCCGCGTGTCCCTCCATGACGCGGGCCGCCAGGGGAGAGCGGCACGACGCGGTCGTAGGGTGGGGCCGTGAGCGTCGATGCGGCACCCGAGACCGGAGATGTCGTGCGGGTGATCCTCCGTGCCGCCGCCGACGCGGTGCGGGACACTCGCGACGCGGCGCTCGCCGACGAGGACGACGGCGTGCACCGGCACCGGACCGCCGTGCGACGGCTGCGCAGCGTGCTCGCCGCCTTCGCGTCCCCGCTGGATCCCGCCGCCGCGGGGCGCCTGCGCGTGCTGTTCGCCGAGTGGGGCGGCCGGCTGGGGGTGGTCAGGGATGCCGAGGTGCGTGCCTCGTCCGCCGCCGCCGCGCTCGACGATGCAGGCATCGAGGATGCCGGCATCCGCCGCCGGCTCGTCGACGACGAGCGCTCGGAGTACCGCCGCCTGCATGCCCGGCTGGGCGAGCTCGCGACCGGGACGCGCCTCGCGGAGGCGGATGCCCTCTTGCGGGAGGTGGTGGAGACCCCGGCACTCGTCGGCGCCGACGACCCCGCATCGGCGGTGCTGCGCCGGATTCTCCGCCACCAGACTCGGCGCGTGCGCCGCGCGGCGCAGCGGCTCGACGGAACGCTCGAGGGCCTGCACGCGGTGCGCAAGGCGGCGCGGCGGCTGCGCTACGTCGCAGAGGCGATCGCCTCGGCATCCGAGCCGGCCGACGACCTTCTGACCGAACTGGCGGCCGCGGGCGAGTGGGTTCACGACCTGCTCGGCGACCACCGCGATCTGCTGCTCTTCGCCGACGGCGTCGAGCGCGAACGCGCCCGGGCCGCGCGCGCGGGCGAGCCGGTCGCGCCCTACGACGCCCTCGCGGACGGTGCACGCCTCGAGGCTGCTGCGCGACTCGAGGCGCTGGACGGGGCGCTGGAGCGGATCCGTACCGCGGGGAAGGCGTTGCGCCGAGGCTAGCGGCGCGTTCCCGGCCGCGGCCCGAAGTTCGCTCGCGCGGGCAGCCGGTGTCGGTGTCGGTGTCGGATGCCGCGCCTACACTTGAGACGCCATGACCGACGCCTCCACGCCCCTCATCGTCGGCTCCTCGAGCGGCGATTCCGCCGCGGGGTCGCCGCGTCCCGACGCCGACCTCCTCGAGGGCCTGAACCCGCAGCAGCGCGAGGCGGTCGAGTACCGTGGGCCGGCGCTGCTGATCGTCGCGGGGGCCGGCTCGGGCAAGACGAGCGTGTTGACGCGGCGCATCGCATCGCTGCTGCGCACGCGCGAGGCGTGGCCCAGTCAGATCCTCGCGATCACCTTCACGAACAAGGCGGCGGCCGAGATGCGCGAGCGCGTCGGCGCGCTCATCGGCGACACCGCCCGCGGGATGTGGATCTCGACCTTCCACTCGGCGTGCGTGCGCATCCTCCGCCGCGAGGCCGAGAACTTCGGCTTCAAGACCTCCTTCACGATCTACGACTCCGGAGACTCGCGCGCCCTCGTCAAGCGCCTCGTCAAGGAGCACGAGGCCGATCGCTACGGCCTCACGCCCGCCGCCGTGCAGGGCAAGATCTCCAAGCTCAAGAACGAGCTCGCGGATGCCGAGTCGTATGCCCGCACGGCGAACATGTCCGATCCGGCCGAGCGCGTGTTCGTCGAGGTCTTCGCCGACTACCAGCGCGCCCTCACCCGGGCCAACGCCTTCGACTTCGACGACCTCATCGCGCAGACGGTCTATCTCTTCCGCGCCTTCCCGAAAGTGGCCGACGTCTACCGTCGCCGTTTCCGCCACGTGCTCGTCGACGAGTACCAGGACACCAACCACGCGCAGTACGCCCTGATCCACGAGCTCACCCGTCCGCCGGGAGAGGGCGACGAGCCCGCTCCCTACGACGGTGGCGGCGGCATGATGATCTTCGAGCCGGCACCGCAGCCGGCGGGCGCGGCCGAGGCCGGGGCATCCCTCACCGTCGTGGGCGACTCCGACCAGTCGATCTACGCCTTCCGCGGCGCCGACATCCGCAACATCAGCGAGTTCGAGCGCGACTTCCCCGGCGCGAAGGTCGTGCTGCTCGAGCAGAACTACCGCTCCACGCAGAACATCCTCAGCGCGGCGAACGCCGTCATCAGCAACAACTTCGACCGCAAGGAGAAGAAGCTGTGGACCGACGTGGGGGCGGGCGACCCGATCGTCGGCTTCACCGGCTACTCGCAGCACGATGAGGCCCAGTTCGTCGCGGACGAGATCGAGGCGCTGCACCGCGGCGGGCTCGCCTACGGCGACGTCGCCGTGTTCTACCGCACCAATTCGCAGTCGCGCGCGCTGGAGGAGATCTTCATCCGCTCCGCGCTGCCCTACAAGATCATGGGCGGCACGAAGTTCTACGAGCGCGCCGAGATCAAGGACGCGATGGCGTACCTCATCGCCGTGGCGAATCCCACCGACGAGATGGCGGTGCGCCGCATCCTCAACAAGCCCCGTCGCGGCATCGGCGACGTGACGGAGACGGCCATCGCCCGCTACGCCGCGGAGCAGGGCATCAGCTTCCGCGACGCCCTCGCGAACGCCTCGGCGCTGGGCGTCGGACCCAAGATCCAGGCGGCGATCACCCAGCTCGACGCCGTCCTCGCCGAGGCCACGGCCCTCATGCTGCCGCCCTCGGGCGAGATCGCCCCCTCCACCTCGGTGGCCGACGGCCTCGCGCTGCTGCTGAACAAGAGCGGCTACATGGACGCGCTGCGGGCGAGCCGCGATCCGCAGGACGAGGCGCGCCTCGAGAACCTCGACGAGCTCGTGTCGGTGACGAAGGAGTTCGCCCGGAACAACCCCGACGGCACCGTCATCGACTTCCTCACAGAGGTCGCCCTCGTCTCCGACGCAGACGACCTCGAGGATGCCTCCGGCTCCGTCTCGCTCATGACGATGCACACGGCGAAGGGGCTCGAGTACGACGCGGTCTTCGTCACCGGCGTCGAGGAGGACCTGATCCCGCACCGGATCTCGGCGAACGAACCCGGGGGTCCGGCGGAGGAGCGGCGCCTCTTCTACGTCGGCATCACCCGGGCCCGCAAGAAGCTGCACCTCTCGCTCGCCATGACGCGCGCGCAGTTCGGCGAGGTGACCGTCGCGATGCCCAGCCGCTTCCTGCAGGAGATCCCCGCCGAGCTCATCGACTGGCGCCAGTCGCCGGGAGACGTGAACTCGCGCGGGGGAGGCTCCCGCGCCCTCAACGCGCGGCGTCCCGGCGCCCGTGGCGGGTCGTCGAACTGGGGTGCTCGTTCCCTGCCCGAGGGGGGATCGGCGTCGCGCCGCTTCGGCGACGACCTCGTGCCGAAGTCGAGTTCGATCGACCGCTTCCCCAACCGCATACCCGCGAAGGTGCGCGACAACGGCGACCTCGAACTCGCCCCGGGCGACCGCATCCGCCACGACGACTTCGGCGAGGGGCGGGTCGACGCCGTCACGGGCGAGGGGGCCAAGCGCATCGCCCACGTGCGCTTCGACGCCGCCGGGCAGAAGAAGCTGCTGATCAAGGTCGCCCCGATCGTCAAGCTCTGAGGGCGGCGGCGCCACCCGGCGCGGTTAGTCTGGAGCGATGGCTCTTTTCTCGAGGCGCCCCAAGGCGACGGATGCCGCGGCATCCGCCGACGGGGCCAACCCCGCTCAGCCCGACGAATCCCCCGCCCCGGGCGGTTCCGCCGTCGAGGGCGGTCCGCAGGGCGGCGCGCAGGACACGGCCGCCGAGCCGGCGCCTCAGGTGAACATCTCGGTCTCCACCTTCCGGGGGGTGGGCGCGGTGCGCCCGCCCGAGGCATCCGAGGCTCGCCCGACGCAGCAGGCCTCCGGTACCGACCCGATCGCGCCCGCCGCCCCGCCCCGCCGCTCCGCGCCGGCAGAGGCGCCGCCCGCGCGCGAGAGCGTGCCGGGCATGAAGGACAACGTGCTGCTCGTGCAGGCGCTGTCGGAGCTGGACGAGCCGGCGACGGCGCCGCAGCTGCTCGAGGTCGCGCGGCAGCTCCTGCAGGGCCACGTCTTCCTGCGCATCAGGGGCGACGCCCGTGCCCTGCTCGCTGAGGGCAAGGAGCTGCCCCTCGCCGTGGCCAAGCGGGGCGACGACCAGTTCGTGCTCGCCTACAGCTCCGGCTCCGCCCTGCAGGATGCCGTGCGGGCCGACGGCCAGACCGACACCTCCGCCGTCCCGCAGCCGGCGCTCGCCGTCGTCAAGCACGTCGTCGCGGGCCCGTACGCGGGTCTGCTGATCGACGGCGCCTCCGCGCCGGCACGTGCGATCCTGCCGCGCACCGTGCTCGAGCCCGCGCTCACGCAGGCCGACGAGGCCATGCGCGTGAAGACGCTGCTGGCCGCGCCGCGCACGCCCGAGGTGGCGGCCTCGCTCGCCGAGGCGCTCGCCGAGACACCCGTGTGGGTCGCGGTGCGAAACACCGCCCCCGAGGGCGAGACACCCCGCATGGGCATCGCCGAGGCGCGCACGGCCGACGGCCGCCGCCTGCTCGAGGTGTACTCGCACCCGCTCGAGATCGTCGCGATGGGGCGCGGCGATCGGCCGCTGCCCTTCCCTCCGGCTCAGCTGGGCAAGGCGCTGCGCGACCACCGCGAGATGGCCGGCGTGATCGTCGACCCCGCGGGGCCGTGGCTCGCGCTCGACCGGGATGTGCTCGCGCCCGTCCTCGCGCTGCCCGAGCCCGCTCCTGCCGCTGCGGCATCCGGCACCACGGGACCGGGCCGCCCCGAACCGGGCGGCGCCAAGGCGGAGTGAGCCGGCGCGGGCCCCTCCGCGAGGGTGACGGATCCGCGAGCGGGGCCTAGGGTCGGGACCATGGCGTCCGAGCGCATCACCCTCACCGTCCCGGGACCCAACGGCGACCGCGAGGTGGGGCTGTCGAGCCCCGATCGCGTGATCTGGCCCGAGGTCGGCATCACCAAGCGCGAGCTCGCCGAGTACATCACGAGCGTGTCCGGGCCCTTCCTCGCCGCCAACGGCGACCGCCCCGTGTCGCTCGAGCGCTTCCCCGACGCCGTGGGCGGCGAGAGCTTCTTCTCCAAGAACCCCCCGAAGGGCGCTCCCGACTACGTCGGCGCCGTCACGGTCACCTACAACAGCGGCCGACGCCACCCGCAGGTGGTGCTCTCCGAGCCCGCGGCGGCGGTGTGGGCCGTGCAGATGAACACGGTCGTGTTCCACCCGTGGGCGTCGCGCGCCGACGACACCGACAATCCCGTCGAGATGCGCATCGACCTCGACCCCCAGCCCGGCACGGGGTTCGCGCAGGCCGTGCCCGCCTCGCGGGCGCTGCGCGAGGTGCTGCGCGAGGCGGGCCTGGAGTCCTGGATCAAGACGAGCGGCAACCGCGGCATCCACCTGTTCTGCCCCATCGAGCCGGCTCACGAGTTCCTCGACGTGCGCCACGCCGTGATCGCGGCGGGACGCGAGCTCGAGCGGCGGATGCCCGACCGGGTGACGACGAACTGGTGGAAGGAGGAGCGCGGCGAGCGCATCTTCGTCGACTTCAACCAGGCCAACCGCGATCGCACGATGGCGGGCGCCTACTCGCCGCGCGCGCTGCCGACGGCGACCGTGTCGACCCCGATCGAGTGGGACGAGCTCGACGAGTGCGACCCCGCGTCGTTCACGGTTCGCACCATCCCGGCGCGACTCGCCGAGCGCGGTGACCCGTGGGCGGAGTTCTCCGCGCATCCCGGGAGCATCGACACGCTGCTCGAGTGGTGGGAGCGCGACCTCGCGAACGGGCTGGGCGAGCTGCCGTTCCCTCCCGAGTTCCCGAAGATGCCGGGGGAGCCCCCGCGCGTGCAGCCGAGCCGTGCGCGCACTCCCGACGCCTGACGATCCTCAGACCAGCACGCGCCCGAGGTCGTAGGCGGCGACCTGATCGAGCTGGTCGAAGCGACAGGATGCCGCGTCGCGGTCGGGCCGCCAGCGCTCGAACTGCACGGTGTGCCGGAATCGCATGCCCTCGAGCTGGTCGTATCGCACCTCGAGCACCCGCTCCGGTCGCAGCTTGACGAACGAGACGTCCTTGCCGCCGGAGAAACGCGAGCGATCGGACTCGCCCGTGACGGCGACCCCGTCGGCATCCCGCTCCACCAGCGGTGCGAGCTCGTCCACGAGCTCGAGCCGGCGCCGGTCGCTCCATGCGGCGACCCCGCCGACGCTGCGCAGGGTGCCGTCGGCGTCGTAGAGCCCCACCAGGAGCGACCCCACGCCGCGCCCGCTCTTGTGCACGCGGTATCCGATGGCGACGACGTCGGCGGTGCGCACGTGCTTGATCTTCAGCATCGCCCGCTTGCCCGGCGCGTACGGCTGATCGAGCGGCTTCGCGACCACGCCGTCGAGCCCCGCGCCCTCGAACCGTGCGAGCCAGTGCCGGGCGAGCGCGGCGTCCGTCGTCGTCCGGGTCAGGTGCAGGGGGTGCGGCACGCCCGCCATGAGTGCCTCGAGCCGCTCACGGCGCTCGGCGAAGGGGCGCTCCGCGATGTCCTCCGATCCGTCGACGAGGAGGTCGAACCCCACGATCATGGCGGGGGTCTCGGCGGCGAGCGTGCGCACGCGCGACTGCGCGGGGTGGATGCGCTGGGACAGCGCCTCCCAGTCCAGGCGCTGCGAGCCGGGCTCGCCGCGCGCGACGACGATCTCGCCGTCGACGAGGGCGGGGCGGGGCAGCAGCCGCGGGATCGCCTCGACGAGTTCGGGGAAGTAGCGGGTCAGGGGCTTGGCGCCTCGGGAGCCGAGCTCGACGCTCTCGCCGTCCCATGACACGAGCACACGGAACCCGTCCCACTTGGGCTCGAAGCTCAGCCCCGGCCGCTCGGGCACGTCGGCCACCGCCTTGGCCAGCATCGGTGCGGGGATCTCGTGCGGCATGTCCGGCTCCTGCTCCAGTCCCGGGCTACGCGACCTCTTCGGACCGCTTCTGGCGCGCCCAGCGGGCGGGGGTGTCCTCGCCGTCCCACACCTGCGCGATGCCCCAGGCGACCGCCGTGATGGGCACGGCGAGCACCGCGCCGAGGACGCCGCCGAGCACGGTGCCGATCGTCAGGGCGATCAGGACGACGAACGCGTGGAGCTTGAGCGTGCGGCCCATGAGCACGGGCTGCAGGAAGTTGCCCTCCAGCTGGTTGACGAGAACGACGATCCCGACGACGAAGAGGGCGTTGACGAGGCCGTTCGAGACGAGGGCGACGAGGGCGGCGAGGATGCCGGCGAGGGTCGCGCCGACGATCGGGATGAACGCCAGGAGGAAGACGAGCACGGCGAGGGGCAGGGCGAGGGGCACCTGGAGGATGACGAGGCCGATGCCGATCCCCACGGCGTCGACGAAGGCCACCGCCGCGGTGCCGCGGATGTAGGACCCGAGGGTCGTCACCGTCTTGTCGCCGATGCGGCGGGCCCGGGCGTAGTGGGCGCCGCGGAAGGGGCGAAGCAGGAACTCCCACAGCTGGGGGCCGTCCTTGAGGAAGAAGAAGAGGACGACGACGAGCAGCACGAAGCCGGTGATGAAGTTGGCGACCGCGCTCACGCCGGCCAGCGCGCCCGATCCGAACTGCGCGCTCGTGACGAAGTCGGTCGCGCTCGCGATCCACTCGTCGATCTGCGCCTGGTCGATCTCGAAGGGCAGCGTGCCGATCCATGCGATGACCTGCTGCACGCCCTCCTCGGCCTGCCCGTACAGCTCGTCCCACTGGTTGCGCACCGCCCACACGAGCAGCCAGCCGACGAGCCCGAGCAGCACGACGATGGTCAGCAGGGTCACGATCGTCGCCAGCAGGGAGGGCACGCCGTGCCGGCGCATCCACCCCATGACGGGAGCGAACGCGGAGGCGAGGATCAGGGCGATGACGACGGGGATCGTGACGACCGTGATCTGCTGCATGCCGACGATGAGCGCCGCGGCGATGAGCAGCACGACGATGATCTGCAGGGAGCGGATCGCGAGTCGGCCGAATCCGTCGGCCCACAGGCTCCACGGCGCGCGCCGCGCCTCGAGGTCGACGCGCGACCCCTCGAGCCTGACCGTGCGGGGCGTGGAGCCGAAGAGAGCCATACGACGACCGTAGCGGCGGACGTCGCGGCATCCCAGCCCTTGCCCGGCGATGCGCCGTGTGCCACTCTGAGGCCCGCCTCCGGGCCGCCCCCGTACCCCTGGGGGTGCCATGCTGCCGCCGCGGCTCTGCAGCAGGTCATCGACGGCGTGCGCGGCCTGGACATGGACGACGTGCGCCGGCAGATCGCCGACCAGCAGGCGGAGTCGCAGGACACGCCCTGACCCCCTCGTGGGGGCGCCCTCAGGCGAAGGCGCTCACCCCCGTGATGTCGCGGCCGATGAGCAGGGCCTGGACCGACTCGGTCCCCTCGTAGGTGTGGATCGCCTCGATGTCGGCCATGTGCTGCATCACGACGTTCTCGATCAGGATGCCGTTGCCGCCGAGCAGGTCGCGGGCGCTCGCCGCGATGCGCCGCGCCGCGCGGGTGTTGTGGAACTTCGCGAGCGACGCCTGGGTGGGGCGCAGGATGCCGGATGCCTCGAGGTCGGCGAGGCGGCGGCAGTAGAGCTGCATCGCCGTGAGCTCCTCGAGCATCCGCGCGAGCCTCTCCTGCACCATCTGGAACCTCGCGAGCGGCTTGCCGAACTGCGTGCGCTGGCGGGAGTACGACAGGGCGGCCTCGTAGCAGGCGGTGGCGTGCCCGAGCGCCGACCACGCGACCCCGGAGCGCGTTGCGTAGAGCACCGTCGAGGCGTCCTTGAAGGTGCGGGCGCCGGGAAGCATCGCCTCGAGCGGCACGTGCACGTCGTCGAGGGTGATGCGGGCCTGGTGGATGCCGCGCAGCGACACCTTGCCGAGGATCGGCGTCCCGGTGTAGCCCGGGCGGTCCTGCTCGACGAGGAAGCAGCGCACGGCTCCGTGGTCGTCGGCGCCGGGGTCGTCCACGCGTGCCCAGACGAAGGTCACGCCGCCCGACGCTCCGTTGCCGATCCACTTCTTCGCGCCCCGGATGACCCATTCGCCGCCGTCGTCGGTCCTCACGCGGCGGGCGGTCGTCTCGAGCGAGACGGAGTCGGAGCCGTGGTCGGGCTCCGTCAGCGCGAACGCGCCCAGCACCTCGGCGCGCGCGAGCGGCTGCAGCCACGCGGCCTTCTGCGCGTCGCTTCCGAACAGCGCGAGGGTGCGCAGGGCGAGCCCGCCCTGCACCGCGAGCATCGTCCCGAGGGATCCGTCCCCGCGGGAGAACTCCATGTTGACCAGCCCCGCCCCGAGCGGGCTCAGGCGCGTGAGCCCCGCGTGGTCGATGCCGTCGGTGACCAGGTCGAGCTCGCCCATCCGACGTGCGACGTCCAGCGGGTACTCGGCGCGGTCCCACGCCTCGCGCATGCGGGGCGCCACCTCGTCGACGAACGCCTGCGCGCGTTCCCAGACCGCCCGGTCCTCGTCCGCGACATCGGCGAAGACGGCGTAGTAGTCGGTGCCGAGGCGTGCGTCGACGTCGTAGGAGCGCACGCGCTCACCGGGCAGGGACTCGGCGTCGGCGCCGTCCGCGGTTGTCATGCCGGAAGGGTACTCCGCGGCATCCGATACCGGCAAACGCGGTACGCGGTTTCACCGGTACTCGAATCGCCGGGTCAGGCGTCCAGTTCCGCGCGCACGCGGCGGGCGATCTCGGCGGCCGGCATCGCGCGGGGGAAGACCGCGACGACGACGTCGTCGGGGGCGGCAGCGGCCGGCTCCGGGTGCACGCCGTAGCGGCGCAGGGCCTCGTCGAGCGCGTCCTTGAGCACCGACACGGGCACGCGCCTGGTGCCGCGCAGCAGGCGGCGCAGGACGTGGTTGTGGAGGGCCGTCACGAGCGCGGCGAACCCGACGGCGTCGATCGGCTCGACGTCGGGCAGCGCCTGGCGCAGATAGTCGTCGAACAGCCTCTCGTAGCGGAAGACCGTGACGATCTCGCGGTCGCGCAGGGCGGGCACGTGCCGGACGATCTCGTATCGCAGCCGCGCGACCTGCGGGTCGTGCGCGAAGTGCCGATAGGCGCGCAGCGAGGCCTCGCACACGGCGAGCCAGGGATTGTCGTGGCCGCGGCCGAGGTAGGCCCGAAGCTCGTCGAGCAGCGCCTCGTGATCGGCGAAGACGACATCCTCCTTGCCGCCGAACTGGCGGAAGAAGGTGGACCGCGAGACGCCCGCGGCCCTGGCGATCTGCTCGACCGAGGTCGCCTCAAACCCGTGCTGGGCGAACAGGTCGAGAGCCGCGGCGACGACGGTGGTGCGCGCGGCGGACGGGGACGGTGTCTCGCTCATCTCAATCGGCAAGCCTAGACCCGCACCGGGGGCGCCAACGGTATCGAGGACGCGACCGGAGGAACCCGGTTCCACCGCTCGCCGCGCTGTCAAGCCCGTTGTCGGCGGCGCGGGGACGCCGTTTCACTGAGCAGCATGTCATCGCTCTGGCGCGCAGGCCGCACTCCCGTCCCCTCGACACCGTTCGCCCCGGGGCGGCACGAGGTCGTCGTCGTCGGCGCCGGCATCACAGGACTCAGCACGGCGCTCATGCTCGCCCGCTCCGGCCGTGACGTGGCGGTCGTCGAGGCCGGCGACGTCGCCGAACTGTCGACGGGGGCGAACACGGGCAAGGTCTCCCTGCTGCAGGGGAGTGTGCTCGGGCAGCTCCGCCGGCACCACTCGGCGTCGCTCGTTCGCGCGTACGTCGACAGCAATCGCGCGGGGCAGGAATGGCTGACCGCGTTCGCGGAGGAGGAGGGGGTGCCCTTCACCCGTCGTGCCGCCTACTCCTTCGCCGAGTCGGCCGATGCCCTTCCGGGAGTGCGGGAGCAGATCCGCGCGGGCGTCGAGGCGGGACTGCCGGTGCAGTGGCGGGACGCGTCCGAGATCGAGGATGCGCCCTTCCCCGTCGCCGGCGCCGCCGTGCTCGAGAACCAGATCGCCATCGACCCGGTGGCCGTCGCCGATGCGCTGGCCCGCGCCTTCGTCGCCGCGGGCGGCACGCTGCACACTGCCACGCGCGTGTGCGATGTGCACGCCGTGCCGCACGCGATGGTTCAGACGGATGCCGGGGCGCTGCGCGCGGATCGCATCGTGCTCGCGACGGGCACCCCGATCATCGACCGTGGCCTGTACTTCGCCAAGACGCGGGGCATGCGCTCGCTGTGCGTCGCGTTCGACGTCGACGGCGGCGTTCCCGAAGGCATGTACCTCTCGCTCGACGAGCTGTCGCACTCCATCCGCGCCGTCTCGCCGGCCGACGGTCCGTCCGGGCGGGCGCGGCTGATCGTCGGCGGCGGTGGGCACCCCGTAGGCCGGACCCGCTCGGAGTCGGCTCTGTACGACGAGCTCGTCGACTGGACGAGCCGGCACTTCCCGGGTGCTCGCGAGACGCACCGCTGGTCGGCGCAGGACTACGAATCGCACAACCTCGTGCCCTTCGTCGGCGCGATGCCGCGGACGCTCGGCCGTGTGCGCTTCGCGACCGGGTTCAACAAGTGGGGCCTCACGAACGGGCCGGCGGCGGCGCTGCGCATCGCCGCCGAGATCGCGGGCGTCCCGTTCCGGGAGCGGCCCGCGTGGATGATCGCGCTCGGAACCCGACTCACCGTGCCGGCCGATCTGGGCCGCGGCCTCCGGGAGAACGCCCTCGTGGGGAGGGAGGCGGCGCGCGGCTGGACCCTCGCCGAGGCGACGCCCGTGCCGCTCCCGCGACCGGCGGAGGGGGAGGGGGCGGTCGGCAACCGCGCCGGTGTCCCCGTGGGCGTGTCCACCGTCGGCGGGGTCACCCGCGCCGTGAGCGCGGTCTGCCCGCACCTCGGCGGCGTGCTCGCGTGGAACGACGCCGAATGCACGTGGGACTGCCCTCTGCACGCCTCGCGCTTCGCACCCGACGGCACCCGTCTGGAGGGCCCCGCCGTCGAGGACCTGCGTCGGCTGGGACGCGGCGCGCTCGAGAGCGAGGGGAACGGCCAGGGAGGCGCCCCGGTGCGAACCGACGGCGCCGACGGTTCGAGGTCGCCCGCCCGCCGGTAGTAGGCTGGGGCACCGGTCGATATCTCGACGTCGAGACGTTTTCTCGCGTCTCGAACCCGTTGCCCACTGAAGGACGAGCTACGTGGATCTCTACGAGTACCAGGCACGCGATCTATTCGAGAAGTACGAGGTGCCGGTTCTCCCGGGCATCATCGCCGACACCGCCGAGGAGGCGAAGGCGGCAGCGGAGAAGATCGGCGGCGTCGTCGTCGTGAAGGCGCAGGTGAAGGTCGGCGGTCGCGGCAAGGCGGGCGGTGTGAAGGTCGCGAAGACCCCCGATGAGGCCTACGAGGCCGCGAAGCAGATCCTCGGCCTCGACATCAAGGGCCACGTCGTGGGACGCGTCATGGTCGCCGCGGGCGCCAGGATCGCCACGGAGTACTACTTCTCGGTGCTGCTCGACCGCGCCAACCGCTCGTACCTCAGCCTCGCCAGCGTCGAGGGCGGCATGGAGATCGAGCAGCTGGCGGTCGAGAAGCCCGAGGCGCTCGCGCGCATCGAGGTGAACCCGCTCACGGGCATCGACGCCGAGAAGGCGCTCGAGATCGCCAAGGCCGCGGGCTTCGACGACGATCTCGCCCCGAAGGTGGCCGACGTCTTCGTCAAGCTCTACGCCGTCTACACCGGCGAGGACGCCACGCTCGTCGAGGTCAACCCGCTCGTGCTGACGGAGGAGGGCGAGATCATCGCCCTCGACGGCAAGGTCTCGATCGACGAGAACGCCGCCTTCCGCCACCCCGACCACGAGGCGCTCGAGGACAAGGCCGCCGCCGATCCGCTCGAGGCGAAGGCGAAGGAGCACGACCTCAACTACGTCAAGCTCGACGGTCAGGTCGGCATCATCGGCAACGGTGCGGGCCTGGTCATGTCGACGCTCGACGTCGTCGCGTACGCCGGCGAGGCGCACGGCGGCGTGACCCCCGCCAACTTCCTCGACATCGGCGGCGGCGCCTCCGCGGCCGTCATGGCGGCGGGTCTGGACGTCATCCTCGGCGACCCGCAGGTCAAGAGCGTCTTCGTCAACGTCTTCGGCGGAATCACGGCGTGCGACGCCGTCGCGAACGGCATCGTCGGCGCGCTCGACACGCTCGGCGACACGGCGTCCAAGCCCCTCGTCGTGCGTCTCGACGGCAACCGGGTGGAGGAGGGCCGCGCGATCCTCCGCGACTACGCCCACCCGCTGGTGACCCTCGCCTCGACCATGGACGAGGGCGCCGACAAGGCCGCCGAGCTCGCCAACGCCTGACCCGAGACATCCCGAAAAGGAACGCAGAGAAATGTCGATCTTCCTCAACAAGGACTCCAAGGTCATCGTCCAGGGCATCACCGGCGGCGAGGGCACCAAGCACACGGCGCTCATGCTCAAGGCCGGCACGCAGGTCGTCGGCGGCGTCAACGCCCGCAAGGCCGGCACGACGGTGTCGCACACGGATGCCGAGGGCAACGCCGTCGAGCTGCCCGTCTTCGCCTCGGTCGGCGAGGCCATGGCCGCGACGGGCGCCGACGTGTCGATCGCGTTCGTCCCCGCCGCGTTCACGAAGGACGCCATGATCGAGGCCATCGACGCCGAGATCCCGCTGCTCGTCGTCATCACCGAGGGCGTGCCGGTCGGCGACAGTGCCGAGGCCTGGGCCTACGCCCAGAGCAAGGGCAACGCCACGCGCATCATCGGCCCGAACTGCCCCGGCATCATCACCCCCGGCGAGTCGCTCGTGGGCATCACGCCCGCGAACATCACCGGCAAGGGGCCGATCGGCCTCGTGTCGAAGTCGGGCACCCTGACCTACCAGATGATGTTCGAGCTGCGCGACCTCGGCTTCTCGACCGCGATCGGCATCGGCGGCGACCCCATCATCGGCACGACGCACATCGACGCGCTGGCGGCGTTCGAGGCCGACCCCGAGACGAAGGCGATCGTCATGATCGGCGAGATCGGCGGCGACGCCGAAGAGCGCGCGGCCGACTTCATCAAGGAAAACGTCACCAAGCCGGTCGTCGGATACGTCGCGGGCTTCACCGCCCCCGAGGGCAAGACGATGGGCCACGCCGGCGCGATCGTCTCCGGCTCCGCGGGCACGGCGCAGGCCAAGAAGGAGGCCCTCGAGGCCGCCGGGGTCAAGGTCGGCAAGACGCCCTCCGAGACCGCCGCTCTCATGCGCGAGATCATCGAAGGGCTCTGAGCCCCGATACCGCACGAAGGGGGTGGATGCCGCGGCATCCGCCCCCTTCGTCGTGTGCACGTATGCTGGCGCGATGCCCCTGAGCGGAGAATACCTACCCAGCACGGCCGAATGGGCGCGCACCCAGGCCGAGACCTACGAGGCCAGCGGCGGCACGGAGGGCAACCTGTTGCGCGGAGTGCCCGTCATCGTCCTCACGACCGTCGGTGCCAAGAGCGGCGGCCTGCGCAAGACGGCGCTCATGCGCGTCGAGCACGAGGGACGCTATGCCGTCGTGGCGTCCAAGGGCGGCGCCCCCGAGCCGCCGCAGTGGTACTGGAACATCCGCAAGAACCCCCATGTCGAGCTGCAGGACGGCGCCGACAAGCGGGACTACACGGCGCGCGAGCTCGAGGGCGCGGAGTACGACGAGTGGTGGGCCCGCGCCGCGGCGGTGTGGCCCGACTACGACGAGTACCGGCGCAAGACCGACCGCCGCATCCAGATGTTCGTGCTCGAACCGCTCGCCTGAGCGGGCCCGGGGGACCCGCCGCGGACCACGACTCGCGCGGCCCGCGGGTCGGTGCGGACCCACGACGGCCGGCGGGTAGGGTCGTGGCGGCATGAATCGCGTCCTCGTTGCTCTCCTGTGCGCCCTCGACGCCGCCCTCCAGGCGGCCGTGGGCCTCGCGGCGATCGCGGCACCCCTCACGCTGATCTGGGTGTTCGGATCGGGCGGCGCGGCCGACTGGGGTGCGCTGTGGCCGGCGACGGCGGCGATCTGGCAGCTCGGCCACCTCGTGCCCCAGCAGATCACGCTTCCCGACGAGCTCATCGTCGCGGGGATCTCGCCGGATGCCGCGGGCTTCGTGCTCTCGCTCGCGCCGCTCGCCGTGGCGCTGGCCTCCGCCGTCTTCGGGGCGCGTTCGGGGGCCCGGGCGGCCCGGTCCGGCTCGTGGCCGAGCGGACTAGGAGCCGCGGCGATCGTGTCGACCGCGGCATCCGCCCTCGTCGCGGTCACCTCTCTCAACCCCGTCGCGCAGCCCGTCCTCTGGCAGGCGATCGTCTTCCCGGCCGCGGTGTACGTCGCCGGCGTGCTGCTGGGCGCGCTGACGATCGCATGGCGCGACGGCGACGACGGCATCGTCGACCGCCTGCGCGGAGTGCTCGACCGACGCGCCGACCCGTGGCCCGAGCTGCCGGGAATCGTCGCGCGCGCCGGCGCCATCTCCGTGCTCGGCCTGGTGGGGCTCGGCGCGGTGGGCCTGGCCGTGGCCGTCTTCGCCTCCGGCGCCGACATCATCGCGCTCTACCAGGCGGGCAACGTCGACGCGCTCGGCGCGGGCGTGCTGACCCTCGCGCAGCTGGCGTACGTGCCCACGCTGGTCGTATGGGCGCTGGCCTGGGTCTCGGGGGTGGGCTTCTGGCTCGGGGAGGGGGCCCCGGTCAGCCCCGCAGGCACGGAGGCGGGCCTCGTCCCCGGCATCCCCGTGCTCGGCGCCCTGCCCGAGGTGTCGTCGCCGTGGCTGCTCCTCGTAGCCCTGCTGCCGGTGGGCGTGGGGGCCTTCGCGGGCTGGGTGGCGCGGTCGGATCTCGCCGCGATCCTCGTCGTCCCGCGCGCGGCCCGCGACTCCCGCCGTACGCACGGCACGTCGGGCGATCCGTGGGGCCCGCGCATCGCCGCCGCCCTGGCGATCCCCGCCGTGACCGCCGCCGCGGCGGCCGGCCTCGCGGCCGCGGCGCACGGGGCGATGGGTCCCGGGCGGCTGGCGGAGGTCGGCCCCCACCCCGGGGCGGTCGCCCTCGCCGTGGGGATCGAGGTGCTCATCGGCTGCGCGATCCTCCTGTTGTCCCCGCGCGCGCTGACCGCGCGCCCGGCGGCGCACGAGCGCCCGGCGGAGCACGCGGCGCCCCACTAGACTTGCCGGGTGCTCACGGTTGCCGTTCTCATCTCGGGCACGGGATCCAACCTCCGTGCTCTCCTCGAGGCCGCGAGCCACCCCGATTACCCCGCCCGCATCGTGGCGGTGGGGGCCGACCGCGAGGCCGAGGGCTTCGCGCACGCGCAGCACTTCGGCATCCCCACGTTCCTCGTCCCCTACGAGCAGTTCGAGAGCCGGGCGGCGTGGGGGGAGGAGCTCTCCCGGCAGCTCGCGGTGTGGTCCCCCGACCTCGTCGTGCTGAGCGGGCTCATGAGGCTTCTGCCGAGCGGCGTCGTCGCCGCGCACGCGCCGCGCCTCATCAACACGCACCCGGCGTTTCTGCCCGAGTTCCCCGGGGCCCACGCCGTGCGCGACGCCCTCGCCGCCGGCGCGACGCAGACCGGTGCGAGCGTCATCGTCGTCGACGCCGGCGTCGACACGGGCCCCGTGCTGGCCCAGGAGCGCATCGCCGTCGTGCCCGGCGACACCGAGCACACGCTGCACGAGCGGATCAAGCCCGTCGAGCGGCGCCTGCTCATCGACGTCGTGCGCGACATCGCCGAGGGCGCGATCGACCTGACCGCGATTTCCGCGGCATCCCGACCCTGACACCCCGGGGCGGCATCGTCCGCCCGTACCGCCCACCCGCGAAGGAGCAGCCATGGCAGGCCCCCGTCACGACCCGACCCTCTACCGCGACCGGGACATCGTCCCGATCCGCCGCGCACTCGTCTCGGTGAGCGACAAGACCGCCCTGCTCGAACTCGCGGCGGCGCTCTCCGAGGCGGGTGTCGAGATCGTCTCGACGGGCTCGACCGCCTCGACCGTCCGCGACGCCGGGTACGCCGTCACCGACGTCTCGAGCGTCACGGGCTTCCCCGAGTCGCTCGACGGCCGCGTGAAGACCCTGCACCCGAGCGTGCACGCGGGCCTTCTCGCCGACCTGCGCCTGGAGGACCACGAGCGGCAGCTGGGCGAGCTCGGCATCGCGCCGTTCGAGCTCGTCGTGGTGAACCTGTACCCGTTCGTCGAGACCGTCGCCTCGGGAGCCGAGGGCGACGACGTCGTCGAGCAGATCGACATCGGCGGCCCGGCGATGGTGCGCGCGTCGGCGAAGAACCACGCGAACGTCGCCATCGTCGTCTCGCCCGAGTCGTACCCGGCGATCATCGAGGCGGTGCGCACGGGCGGCACGAGCCTCAGCCAGCGCCGCGAGCTCGCGGCCCGTGCGTTCGCGCACACCGCCGCGTACGACACGGCCGTCGCGGCGTGGTTCGCGGAGGGCACGCTGGCCGACGACGTCGACCTGCCCGCGCACCTCACGATCAAGGCCGAGCGCCTGGCCAACCTGCGCTACGGCGAGAACTCGCACCAGCGTGCCGCGATCTACACGCGCCTGGGCGGCCACGGCATCGCGCAGGCGACGCAGCTGCAGGGCAAGGAGATGAGCTACAACAATTACGTCGATGCGGACGCAGCGCTGCGGGCCGCGTTCGACATGGTCAAGCCGGCGGTCGCGATCATCAAGCACGCCAACCCCTGCGGTATCGCGGTGGCCGCCCCCAACGCGCTCGACCCGATCGCGAGCGCACACCTGCGCGCGCACGAGTGCGACCCGGTCTCGGCCTTCGGCGGGGTCATCGCCGCCAACCGGCCCGTCACGCTCAAGATGGCCGAGAACCTGCGCGACATCTTCACCGAGGTGATCGTGGCGCCCGCGTTCGAGCCGGCCGCCCTGCAGGTCTTCGCCGAGAAGAAGAACCTGCGCCTGCTCCAGCTCCCCGCCGACTGGGAGCAGGAGAAGATGGACGTCCGGCTCGTGTCGGGCGGGCTCCTGCTGCAGGACGCCGACCGCTTCCCGAGCGACATCGACGCCGTCGCGAAGGACTGGGAGCTGGTCTCGGGCGAGCGGCCCGCCGACGAGGAGATGACGAACCTCATCTTCGCGTGGAAGGCCTGCCGTGCCGTGAAGTCCAACGCGATCGTGCTGGCGCAGAACTCCGCGACCGTCGGGATCGGGATGGGGCAGGTCAACCGCGTGGACTCCTGCCGCCTGGCGATCGAGCGGGCGGGCGACCGCGCGGCCGGCTCCGTAGCGGCATCCGACGCCTTCTTCCCGTTCGCGGATGGGCCGGCGGTGCTGATCGAGGGCGGGATCCGCGCGATCGTGCAGCCCGGCGGATCGGTGCGCGACGACGAGGTCATCAAGGCGGCCCAGGCTGCCGGCGTGACGATGTTCTTCACGGGGGAGCGGCACTTCTTCCACTGATCCGGGCTTCCGCCCGCGGCGGACAGTACTCCGGAAGGATCGCGCGCTGCGGGGGCTGTCGGGCGGTTCCCCGCGCGGCGGCGGCAATCCCTCCGGAGTGTTGTCCTCCCCGCAGCGGACCCCCCTCCCGGGCGGACCGCCGCGGGGAGGGCAGCCGCCGCAGCCGTGTCCGATTTCCGCGAGCGGATGCCGCGCTCCCGTGTCAGGCTGAGGGCATGACATCGTCCGCGAACGCCACGCCGAGGCACCCGGCGATGTCGTTCGACGAGCGCTACCGCGCGATCTCGTCGCGCGATACGCGCTTCGACGGGCAGTTCGTCACGGCCGTGCGCACGACGGGCATCTACTGCCGACCGAGCTGCCCGGCGCGCACGCCGAAGCCGGGGAACGTGTCCTTCTTCGCCACGAGCGCCGCCGCGCACGAGGCCGGGTACCGTGCCTGCAAGCGGTGCCTGCCCGAGGCCGCACCGGGCTCGCCCGCGTGGGACCTGCGGGGGGATGCCGCATCGCGCGCCATGCGCCTGATCGCCGACGGCGTCATCGAGCGCGAGGGTGTTCCCGGGCTCGCCCGCCGCCTGGGGTATTCGACGCGCCACCTCACGCGGATGCTCACGGAGGAGCTCGGCGCCGGCCCCGTCGCCCTCGCGCGGGCGCACCGCGCGCAGACCGCGCGCATGCTGCTCGTGGGCACCGAGCTGACCATGGCGGACGTGGCGTTCTCGGCGGGCTTCGCGAGCGTGCGGCAGTTCAACGACACGGTGCGCGAGATCTTCGGGCTCACGCCGTCGCAGCTGCGCGCGCGGCGTCCCCGCGCCGCGGGCGACCCCTTCGGTGCGCCGGGCGGGGTGAGCCTGGCCCTGCCGCGCCGGGACCCGTTCGACGCCGCCGGCCTGTTCGCGTGGATGTCGGCGCGGGCCCTCCCGGGCGTCGAGGTCGCGACGGCCGACTCCTTCGCCCGCACGGTGCGGCTTCCGGGCGGGCCCGCGCGCTTCCGCGTGCACGACGACGGATCGCGGCTGCGGCTGCACGCGACACTCGCCCGCCTGGGGGATCTGCCGGTGCTCGTCGCGCGCGTGCGGCGACTGTTCGACCTCGACGCCGACCCCGTGGCGATCGACGCCGCCCTCGCCGCCGTGCCGGCGCTGCGCGGATCCGTCCGTGGCGTGCCGGGGCTCCGGGTGCCCGGTGCCGCCGATCCCGCCGAGATGCTCGTGCGGGCCATGATCGGCCAGCAGGTGTCGGTCGCGGCGGCGCGCACGGCGCTCACGCGGCTCGCCGCCGCGCTGGGCGAGCGGATGCCGCAGCCCCCCGCGGACCCCGGCGACGCCCCTGCCGACTCGGGCGACGCCCGCGCCGTGCCCGGGCCGACGCTGCTCTTCCCGACCCCCGCGGCCATCGCCGAGCGGGGCGGCGAGGTGCTGCGGGGCCCCGCCGCGCGCGTGCGTGCCATCGTGTCCGCAGCCGAGGCCCTCGCCGGCGGCTCGCTCGAACTCTCGCCGGGCGACGATCCCGCCGCGCAGCGGGCCGCGCTGATCGCCCTGCCCGGCATCGGGCCGTGGACGGCCGACTACGTGCGCATGCGCGTGACGGGCGATCCCGACGTCCTCCTGCCGGGCGATGTCGCGGCGCGGGCGGGCGCGGCGGCGCTCGGGGTGCCCGCCGATGCGAGGGGGCTCACCGAGTGGGCGACGAGGGCCGCCCCGTGGCGGTCGTACCTCATGGGCCACCTCTGGCGCGCCGCCCTCCCGCGGGCCGCCGCTCGCCCGCAGGCCGCCCCCCGCCCTCCCGCCCCGGAGCCCCCGAGCGCGCCCGACACAACCGACCCGTTCTCCCTCGCCCCTCTCGAGAGGACCCCCGCATGATCACGGCGATGATCCAGACGATCGACACCCCTGACGGGCCCTTCACCCTGCTGGCCGACGAGCGGGGGCGCGTGCTCGCCTCGGGCTGGACGGACGCGCCCGAGGCGGTGCTCGCGCGGATCGCCCCCGCCGCGCGCCCCGATCGGCTCGAACGCGGGCAGACGGATGCCGCGTCCGCCGTCCGCGCGTACTACGCGGGCGATCTGCGGGCGATCGACGCGGTCGAGGTCGTCCACACCGGCACCCCGCTCCAACGCCGCGGGTGGGCGGCACTGCGGCGCATCCCGCCGGGGAGGGCGCTGACGTACACGGCCTTCGCGGCGGCGTTCGGATCGCCCGCGGCCGTGCGGGCCGCGGCATCCATCTGCGCCCGCAACGCCCCCGCGCTCTTCGTGCCATGCCACCGCGTGCTCCGCGCGGACGGATCGCTGGGCGGGTTCGCGTGGGGGCTCGAGGTGAAGCGGGCGCTGCTCGACCGCGAGCGCGCAGCCTGACCCTTGCCGTCCGCGAAAGGCGAGGAATAAGCTGGAGGGCTGTCTTCGCGGATCCTCCGAGGCGGCCTCTCTCCGTGCGCCCGATCCCGGCGCCGCCGCTCCGCCTTCCCACAAGGATCATGACCTCCACCGCCGAAACGTCCCGCTCCGACCTGTCCACGCTCCGCTCCCTCGCGAGGCTCATCCCGTTCGCCCGCCCCGTCATCCCGCGGCTGGCGCTCGGCGCGGCGAGCGCGCTCGGCGCCGCGCTCCTGGCCCTGTCGATCCCACTGGTGCTCGAGGCGGTCGTCGCCGGCCCGATCCAGAGCGGCGAGTCCGCGCAGATCGCGTGGGGGGCCGCGATCATCCTCGTGCTGGGCCTCGCCGAGGCGGCGATGGTGTGGCTGCGGCGGTGGTTCGTGCTCGCGCCCGCGACGATGGTCGAGTACGACCTGCGTCACACGTTCTTCCGGCGCCTGCAGCGCCTGCCCGTCTCGTTCCACGACCGCTGGCAGTCGGGGCAGCTGCTCAGCCGCATGATGCAGGACATCTCGATGCTGCGACGGTGGCTGGCGTTCGGCATCGTGCTGCTCGTCGTCAACGTGCTCACGATCGTCGTCGGCACGGCGCTGCTGTTCCGGTGGCACTGGCTGCTGGGCACCGTCTTCCTCGCCGTCTCGGCGCCGCTCTGGTACGCGGGCTACCGCTTCGAGAAGACCTACGGAACGCTCGCCCGGCAGAGCCAGGATCAGGCCGGCGACCTCGCCACCTCGGTCGAGGAGAGCGTGCACGGCATCCGGGTGCTCAAGGCCTTCGGTCGCGGGTCGCACGCCCTGAGGAAGTTCACGCGGCAGGCCGAGACCCTGCGCGAGACCGAGCTCGGCAAGGCCCGCGCGATCGGCTGGATCTGGTTCTGGCTCGTGCTGCTGCCCGACATCGCCTTCGCGCTGTGCCTGGGCGCGGGCATCGCGCTCACCGCGCTCGGGCAGTTGCAGTCCGCGGAGCTCGTGGCGTTCTTCGCAATGGCGACGGTGCTGCGGTGGCCGATGGAGTCGATCGGGTTCCTGTTCTCGTTCACGCTCGACGCCCGCACGGCGACCGACCGGCTCTTCGAGGTGTTCGACGAGGAGAACACGATCACCGACCCCGCGCGGCCGCGGACGATCGCCGAGCCCCGCGGCGAGCTCGCCTTCGAGGGGGTGCACTTCCGGTATCAGGATGCCGCGGAGGGCGAGCGCGACCTGCTCGACGGCATCGACCTCGTGCTGCGCCCCGGCGAGACGATGGCCCTCGTGGGCCTCACTGGCTCGGGCAAGACGACGCTGACGACGCTTCCCACCCGGCTCTACGACGTCACGGGCGGGCGGGTGACCCTCGACGGCGTCGACGTGCGCGACCTGACGCTCGACGAGCTGCGCACCCACGTGGGCATGGCCTTCGAGGACGCGACGCTCTTCTCGCAGACCGTGCGCGGCAACGTGCTGCTCGGGCGCCAGGACCTCGAGCCCGGCAGCGAGGAGGCCGAGCGCGTGCTGCGCGAGGCGCTGGATGTCGCGCAGGCGGGCTTCGTCGATGCGCTCCCCGACGGGGTCGACACCGTGATCGGCGAGGAGGGCCTGTCCCTCTCCGGCGGTCAGCGTCAGCGGCTCGCCCTGGCACGGGCGGTCGCGGCGCGGCCCACCGTGCTCGTTCTCGACGACCCGCTCTCGGCGCTCGACGTCGACACCGAGTCGCTCGTCGAGGACGCGCTGCGCGAGGTGCTGCACGCCACGACGGCGCTCGTGGTCGCCCACCGGCCCTCCACGGTGACGCTCGCAGATCGCGTCGCGCTGCTCGAGCGGGGGCGCATCACCGCCGTCGGCACGCACTCCGAGCTGCTGCGGACGAGCGCGCACTACCGGCACGTCATCTCGAGCCTGGAGGACGAGCAGGCCCGGCAGCGGGAGAGCGGGGTGAACCTGTGAGCACCACCGTCACCGGCACGAGCGGCGAGGACCGCTCCGACTACACGCGTGCCGAGAGCCGTTCGATCCGTCGCCGCTCCCTGCGCCTGCTGGGCACGCTCGTCACGCCCGTCCGGGGGCACCTGATCCTCGCGGCGGTCGTGCTCGTCGTCTCCACGGCCTTCCGGGTCGCCGGCCCCGCCCTCATCGCCTACGGGATCGACACGGCGCTGCCGGCGGTCATCGAGCGGGCCGACTGGCTGCCCACCGCGGGTGTCGTGGGGGTGTACCTGATCACGGCGATCGCGGGTGCGGCGCTCATCGCCTGGTACGTCGTCGTCGCCGCGCGGCTGACGCAGGCGATCCTGCTCGACCTGCGCAAGCGGATCTTCCTCCACACGCAGCGGCTCAGTCTCGAATTCCACGAGTCCTACACGTCGGGCCGCATCATCTCGCGCCAGACGAGCGACCTCGACACGATCCGCGAGCTGCTCGACGGCGGCCTCAACGAGCTCGTCTCCGGAGTGCTGTACGGCGGATTCACCCTCGTCGCGCTGCTGCTGCTGGACTGGCAGTCGGGCGTCATCCTCGTCGTGATGGGGCTGCCTCTCCTGATGCTCATGCGCTGGTTCTACATGCGCTCGCAGCGGGTGTACCGCGAGTCGCGCGTCGTCAGCGCGAGGGTCATCGTCACGTTCGTCGAGACGATGACCGGCATCCGCGCCGTCAAGGCGTTCCGCCGCGAGAAGCCGGGCGATGTGCAGTTCGGCGACCTGTCGATGCAGTACCGCGACGTGAACATGCGCTCGATCCGCCTGTTCGGCACGTTCGAGCCGGGACTCATGGCGATCGCATCGGTGTCCCTCGCGCTCGTCGTGGCGTGGGGCGGCATCCGGGTCGCCGAGGGCGGGATCGCGGTGGGCGTGCTGATCGCGGCGGTGCTGTACGTGCGCAACTTCTTCTCGCCGCTGCAGGAGGTGGCGTTCTTCCTCAACTCCTACCAGTCCGCCACCGCCGCCCTCGAGAAGGTGTCGGGGGTCCTGGAGGAGGTGCCGACGGTACCCGATCCCCGCGAGCCGGAGGACCTGTGGACCGCCCGCGGTCACGTGCGGTTCGAGAACGTGCGCTTCGGGTACGCCGACGACCGCGTCATCCTGCCCGACTTCTCGCTCGACCTGCCCGCGGGTCAGACCGTCGCGCTGGTGGGCACCACCGGCGCGGGCAAGTCGACGCTGGCCAAGCTCGTCTCGCGGTTCTACGACCCGAGCAGCGGTCGGGTCACGCTCGACGGCGTCGACCTGCGGCGGCTGCACCCGAAGGACCTGCGCCGCGCGATCGTCATGGTGACGCAGGAGGCGTACCTCTTCAGCGGGACCGTCGCCGACAACATCGCGCTCGGCAAGCCCGACGCGACGCTCGACGAGATCCGCGCCGCCGCCCGCGCGGTGGGCGCCGACTCCTTCATCGAGCGCCTGCCCGACGGGTACGACACCGACGTGAACAAGCGCGGCGGGCGGGTCTCGGCGGGGCAGCGTCAGCTCATCTCGTTCGCGCGTGCCTTCCTCGCCGACCCCGCGGTGCTGATCCTCGACGAGGCCACCGCCTCGCTGGACATCCCCAGCGAGCGGCTCATCCAGAACGCCCTGCAGACGCTGTTGGCCGATCGCACCGCCATCATCATCGCCCACCGCCTGTCGACGGTCGCGATCGCCGATCGCGTGCTCGTCATGGAGCACGGGCGCATCGTCGAGGATGACGCACCGGACGCGCTCATCGCCGGAACCGGCCGGTTCGCGCGACTGCACGCCGCGTGGCGGGAATCGCTCGTGTGAGCGCGGGAAACTCTCTCGACATCGAGAGAGTTTCCCGCGCTGCGATAGGGTTGTGGGCGGCCCCGAACGAAAGACGACACAGGTGACCGACTCGACAATCATCTACACGTACACCGATGAAGCACCGGCTCTCGCGACGGCGTCGTTCCTGCCGATCGTGCAGGCCGTGACGGCCCAGGCCGGCGTCGAGGTCCAGACGCGGGACATCTCCCTCGCCGGCCGCATCCTCGCCGCGTTCCCGCAGAAGCTCACGCCGGAGCAGCAGGTGGGTGACGCGCTCGCGGAGCTCGGCGGGCTCGCCACCCTCCCCGAGGCGAACATCATCAAGCTGCCCAACATCTCGGCATCCATCCCGCAGCTGAAGGCCGCCATCGCCGAGCTGCAGGCCTCCGGCTACGACATCCCGGCCTACCCGGACGAGCCCGCCACGCTCGAGCAGAAGGACATCCGCGCCCGCTACGACCGCATCAAGGGCTCGGCCGTGAACCCCGTCCTCCGCGAGGGCAACAGCGACCGCCGTGCGCCCCTGTCGGTGAAGAACTACGCGCGCAAGCACCCCCACCGCAACAAGCCGTTCGCGGAGGGCTCCAAGACGCGGGTCGCCACGATGGGCCGCGACGACTTCCGCTCCAATGAGAAGTCGGTCGTCATGGAATCCGACGACGTGCTGACGATCCGCCACATCGCCGAGGACGGCGCCGAGACGGTGCTGAAGGAGGGCCTGAAGGTCCTGCCCGGCGAGATCGTGGACGCGACGTTCCTCTCCGCCGCGGCGCTCGACGCCTTCCTGGCTGAGACCCTCCGCCAGGCGGCCGCGGACGACGTGCTGTACTCCGTGCACCTCAAGGCCACGATGATGAAGGTCAGCGATCCGATCATCTTCGGCCACGTCGTGAAGGCGTACTTCGCCGAGGTCTTCCGCACACACGGCGAGACGCTCCGCGCGGCGGGCCTGTCCCCCAACGACGGGCTCGGCGCGATCCTCTCCGGCCTGCCCTCGGTGCCCGGGGGCGACGCCATCGCGGCAGACATCACGGCGGCGCTCGCGGCCGGCCCGCGCCTGTCGTACGTCAACTCCGACAAGGGGATCACGAACCTCCACGTGCCCTCCGACGTCATCGTCGACGCGTCGATGCCCGCGCTCGTGCGCAACGGCGGGAAGCTGTGGGGCGCCGACGGCGCCGAGGACGACACGCTCGCCGTCATCCCCGACTCGTCCTACGCGGGCGTGTACCAGGCGACGATCGAGGACGTCATCGCGCACGGTCCGCTCGACCCTGCCACGATCGGCACCGTGCCGAACGTCGGGCTGATGGCCCAGGCGGCCGAGGAGTACGGCAGCCACGACAAGACGTTCGAGATCGCCTCGGCCGGACGCGTGCAGGTCGTCGACGGGCGGGGCGACGTGCTCATCGAGCACACCGTCCAGCCGGGCGACATCTGGCGTGCCACGCAGACGAAGGACGTCGCGATCCGCGACTGGGTCAAGCTCGCCGTCACGCGTGCCCGCGCCACGGGATCGCCCGCCGTGTTCTGGCTCAACCCCGACCGCTCGCACGATGCCGCGCTCATCGAGAAGGTGCACGCCTACCTCGGCGAGCACGACACCGACGGGCTCCAAATCGAGATCCTGGCTCCCGAGGAGGCCACGCGCTTCTCCCTCGAGCGGATGCGCCGGGGCCTGGACACCATCTCGGTGACGGGGAACGTGCTGCGCGACTACCTCACGGACCTCTTCCCGATCCTCGAGGTCGGCACGAGCGCCAAGATGCTCTCGATCGTTCCGCTGCTCGCGGGGGGCGGGCTCTTCGAGACCGGTGCCGGCGGCTCCGCGCCCAAGCACGTGCAGCAGCTCGTCGCGGAGAACTACCTGCGCTGGGACTCGCTGGGCGAGTTCTTCGCGCTCGCGGCCTCGCTCGAGCACCTCGCCGGGTACACCGACAACCCGAAGGCGAAGGTGCTGGCCGACACGCTGGATGCCGCGACCGGCACGTTCCTCGAGAACGACAAGTCGCCTGGGCGGGCCCTGGGCACCATCGACAACCGCGGCAGCCACTTCTACCTCGCGCTCTACTGGGTGCAGGAGCTCGCCGCGCAGGACCAGGACGCCGAGCTCGCGGCGGCGTTCGCTCCGGTGGCGGCCGAGCTCGCCGAGAAGGAGCAGGCCATCGTCGATGAGCTGCTGGCCGTGCAGGGCAAGCCCGCCGACATCGGCGGCTACTACCGCCCCGACCCCGCCAAGGCGGCGGCCGTGATGCGCCCCTCGAAGACCCTCAACGCGATCATCGACGCGCTGTCGTAGACCGCGACGACGAAGGGGGTGGATGCCGCGGCATCCACCCCCTTCGTCGCTCGTGTCCGTGCGCGATTACAGGCGAATCTCCGCGATCGTCTCGCCGTACTCCGTCTCGCCGACCGGGGAGAAGCCCACGCGCCGGAAGAACGCCTCGGGGCCCTGTTCGCCGGCTTCGTAGATGACGTAGAGGCAGGTCTGCCCGCGCCGACGAGCCTCCTCGAGGAGGCCCTCCACGGCGAAGCGCCCGACACCGCGGCCCTGGTCGTCGGCGTCGACGTTGATGCGAAGGAGGATCGACCGGAAGTAGTCCTCGGGGGCTTCGTCGTCGAAGCTTCCGCTGACGAAGCCGACGACCTCGTCGCCGTCGACGACCACGCGCTGCCAGCTCGTGGCGGGATTCACGACGGTGGCGGCGATCCCGTAGGAGACCGGCGCGAGGAACTGCTCCTGCCCGGGTTTGAGCGACAGATTGTTCACCGCGACGATCGTCGCGGCGGAGAGTTCGACCAGTCTCAGCTCCGGCATACCACTCAGGCTAACGTGAACCGGCGCCGAACGCCCGCGCGGATCAGGCGTGGACCCAGACGTCGGTGCCGACCGGGGCCCAGTCGTAGATGACCTTGGCGAGGCTCGTCGGCATCCCGACGCAGCCGTGGCTCGTGGGCGTGCCCCAGTTGCGGTGCCAATAGACGGCGTGGAACGCCTGATCGCCCGAGAAATAGGAGACCCACTCCACGTCGGGCTGGAGGTAGCCGACCTGGTCGTTGCCCATGTCCTGCACCCGCACTTTGGCCTGCACCTTGTGGTAGCCGATGTTGGTCTCCCACCCGGACTTGCCGCTGGAGATCAGCCAGGAGTCGATGACGGCGCCGTTCTCCTTGAGGTAGACGCGCTGGTCCGACAGGTCAACCTCGAGCAGCCTCGCGAGCGAGGTCGTCTCGAACTGCGTCTCGCTCACCGGGAGTGCGAACATGGCGTCGCCGCCGGCCAGCTGTGTCGCGTAGTCCGAGGCCATCCCGGTGGTGTCGGCGAGCTCTCGACCCGTCTGCCCCTCGGTCTCCGCCCGGAGGACATCGCCGTCGGAGTCGGTGATGACGGTGGCGTTCACCGGGGCGCGGTTGACCGCCTCGGCGAGCCCCGCCATGGCGGCCTCGATCGCGGCCTCGTCGGCAGTGAGATCGATGCGGCCCTGCTCGGGGTCGGGCGTCAGCGTCAGCCAGGAGGCGGTCTGGTCGGCGGGGATCGCGACCGTGCGCTCCTCTCCGACGTAGAAGCCCGCCGTGGCGAGGACCGCGTTCAGCTCGTCGGCGCGAGCCGCGGCCGCCTCGGTCGTGATGGCGGCCTCCAGCTCGACCAGATCCGTCGACAGCGTGCCGGGGGCGGCCGCCAGCAGGGCGTCGCGGTACGCGTCCTCCGCTGCGGCGGCGTCCACGCCCAGTCCGGGCACGGCGGGCGTGACGACGTAGAGGTCGGCGGCGTCGTCGTAGGCCACCACGGCGTCGACGGGGGCCTCCCACACGGAGGCGAAGCCGTCGGCCAGCGCCGCGGTGGTCGCGTCGGGATCGATCGTGGGCGCGGTGCGGTCGGTCTCCGGGAACCACCCGCCGACCTGCCACAGCGGGTGCGCGGCGAGTGCCTCGCGGGCGAGTTCCTCGGCGGGCAGCGATGCGCCGAGGTCGGCGCCGGTGATGGTCGCGGTGACGCCGTCGGCGGTGATCTCCACGGCCGTGGAACCGATGCCGTCGGAGATCGTGGATGCCGCGGCATCCACCGTGAGGCCGCCCACCGGCACACCGGCCACCGTCACTCCCGGGGCGATGAGGGTCGTGCCGAAGTACCAGCCGGCTGCGGCGACGCCCGCGAGAGGGATGCCGATCCACAGCAGCAGCGGCCAGCGCCTGCGGCGGGTCGGCGAGGGTGCCGGAGCCCATTCCAGGCGCGGCTCATCGCCGTCGTGCGCGCCCTGATCGGACGCGGTGGTCACCAGATCCGTCATAGCGGGCCCCCCTCGCTGCGCGCGAGTGCGCGTCGCATCGATTGTAGGCGACCGTATATCACGTTCCGGCAACGGTTGCCGGAGAGTGCCGGGTCTACTCGAGGCAGAGGCGCTGGAACTCGGTGAAGCTCGCCTGCATCTCGGTGCCGACGCTCTCGAGCTCGGTGAGCTTCGTCGAGTCGCCGGCGGCGAGGGCGTCCATCGCCTCCGCCACGGTGGCGAGCGCGGTCTCGAGGTCGGGAAGCACGTCCGCGACCTCCGGGTTGCCGATGCGGCCGGCCTCCTCGCCGAGGGCTTCGCCGGCGGCCTGGAAGGCCTCCACGGCGGCGGCGGGATCCTCCATCGAGATACCCTCGAACTCCGCGACGGCGCCCTCGATCGTGTCGTTGACGATCGAGCAGGCCTCGTCGACGGTCTGCTCCGAGGACGCGGAGCCGCCCGCATCGGAGCCCGATCCGCCGTCGGAGCCGTTCTCCGGCGCCCCGCCCGTGCAGGCGGTCAGGCCGAAGAGGGCGATGCCGGCGATGGCCAGCGCGGTGAGTCGAGTCTTCATCAGTTCCCCTGTCGTCCCGGTCCACCCTACGCGGGACTGCGGCGGGTACCCTCCGGTCCGGTGCGCCGTCAATACCCGGATTCCGGCCCCCTGTGCGCTCTACTTGCCTCTGTGACGGAGACGTTCCTTTCTCGCTCGGCCGTGCGCGGACCGCGCGCGGCCGCAGCCATCGCGGTCCTGGGGATGGTCTCGCTGGCGCTCGCCGGTTGCGCCCTGGGACTCTCCGAAGATCCCGAGGTCCGCGTCGCCCTCGCCCCCGAGGCGCTCTCGGACGAGGCGAGGGGCTATCTCGTGACGACGTTCGAGGCCGAGAACCCGGGCGCGTCGCTCGTGATCGAAGACGCCCCCGGGGGCGTCGATCCATCGGCCCCGATGGAGGCGGATGTCCTCGAGATGGATGCCGCGAAGGTTCCCGCGCTCGTGGCGGACGGGGCCTTGCTCGACATCGCGGGGGAGCTCGAGGATCTGGGTGGTGCCGACCTGGTTCCGGGTCTCGTCATGGCGGCCTCGAACGGCGACGGGCGGTTCGGGGTGCCCCTCCACGCCGACGCGGATGTCGTGCTCGCGGATCCCGCGCTGGGAGGCGAGCCTGCGCCGACCCTCGACGAGTTCGTCCGCGCGTCGATCGCGGGCGCACAGGCGGCGCCGGGGCGCCCCGGCATCCTGCTCTCCGGCGGAAACGACCTGCTGACGTTCGTCTGGGCGGGCGGCGGCGAGGTGGCGGTGTCAGACGGCGGGCGCTGGGATGCGCGGCTCGGCTCGGAGGCCTCCGTCGCGGCGCTCGTTCTGCTGCAGGACCTGCTGATGAACGCGTCGGTGCCGCCCGGGTTCGTCGCGGCGGAATCCGTCGGGGCCGCCTACTGCGGGGCCGAGGCGGCTCGGCTGGTCGGTCCGGGCACGGGCCTTGCCGCGGGTGCCTGCGCGGGAGAGGGCGCGCCCGCGGCCCCCGCGGTCTTCGCCCTGCCGGGCCGGGACGGGGGCGCGGCGCCGGTGGCGGCGCGCGGATCGGTCGTGGGCATCGCGGCCGGCACGGCGGAGCCCGAGCTCGCCCTCTCGGTCGTGCGGATCATGCTCGGAGAGGGCTTCCAGAGTCTCCTCGCGGCGGAGGGGCTCGTCCCCGCGCGGATCTCGCTCGCCCCCCTGGCCGCCGAGCAGCCCGGCGGGGCGGCCCGGGCGCTCGCCGCCGCGTCCGCCCGTGCCGTTCCCGCGACGCCGCGGTGGGCGAAGGTGGAGGAGGCCGGCGTGCTCGACGAGCTGCTCGCGGCGATCTCCCGCGGCGAGGATGTCGCGGCGGTCGCCGCCGCTGCCGACGCGCGCATCGAGGAGATCCTCGCGGGCTGAAGCGGTGCCCGCTCAGAACACCTTGCCGGGGTTCAGGATGCCCTCGGGGTCGAAGGCGCGCACGACGCGCTCCTGAAGCGCCCACTGGCCGGGACCGAGCTCGTCGACGAGCCACCGGCGCTTCAGCACCCCGATGCCGTGCTCCCCGGTGAGCGTGCCGCCGAGCGCGAGCGCCACACGGAACAGCGCATCGGCGGCCTCCCACACGTGGGCCGGGACGTCGTCGCCGTCGAAGACGAAGTTCGGGTGCAGGTTGCCGTCGCCGGCGTGCGCGACGGTGGGGATGACGAGCCCGAAGTCGGCCTCGATGCGCGCGATCTCGGCGAACATCGCCGGCAGCGCGCTGCGCGGCACGGAGACGTCCTCGATGAGGGTCGTGCCCATCGCTTCCATAGCGGGGTGGACGGAGCGCCGGATCGTCAGCAGCCGTTCGCCCTCGGCGGGGTCGTGCGAGATTACGACGGCACCGCCCGCCTCGCGCACCACGCGGGCGACGGCGTCGGCCTCGGCATCCGCCGCCGGTCCGTCGGTCTGCACGGTCAGCTGCGCCGCGCCCGGCGTGGGGGCGGGCAGGGCGAGCAGCCGGTGCACCGCGGCGAGGCTCGCGGCATCCATCAGCTCCATGAGGGCGGGCTGGATGCCGCGGGCCGTCACCTGCGACGAGGCCCGGGCGGCGCCGCCCACGTCGGGGAACGTCGCGGCGATCGTGCGGACATGACCCGGTGTGAGGCGTCGCAGCTTGAGCGTCGCTCCGACGATCACGCCCAGGCGGCCCTCGGACCCGATGACGAGCGAGGTGAGATCGAGACCCGTGACGCCCTTGACGCTGCGGTGGCCGAGGCGCATCAGCTCGCCGTCCGCCGTGACGAGATCGACCCCGAGCACGGCGTCGCGGACGACCCCGTACTTTGCGCACAGCAGCCCGCCCGCGCCCGTTGCGATGTTGCCGCCCACGGTCGAGATGGCGCGGGAGGCGGGGTCCGGCGCCCACCACAGACCGTGCGGCGCGAGAGCCTCGTTGAGCTCGGCGTTCAGGATCCCCGGTTCCACGACCGCGAGGAGGTCGTCGGCGCTGATCTCCAGGATGCGGGTCATCGCGCGGGTCGAGAGGGCGATCTCGCCGGGGCCCGCGAGGGCCGCGCCCGCGAGCCCGGTGCCCGCGCCGCGGGTCACGACGGGGGTGCGCGTCCGCGACGCGATGCGCAGGGTGCGCTGCACGTCGGAGACGGATGCCGCGTGCACGACGGCCAGCGGAGCCCCCGCGGAGCGGTGGCCCGACTTGTCGGCCCGGGCCGCCTCCAGGGCGCCGGGCGAGGTGTCGACCCGGACGCCGAGCTCGGCGCGCAGCAGGTCGACGACGTCGCTCATGCGAATCGGCGCCGCCCGACGACCGCGCCGACGGTGACGGCGACGACGCCGAAGGCGAGCCCGATCCAGGGCTGGCCGAGGCTCCACCAGGCCAGGGTGGCCGAGACGAAGATGAGCAGTTCGACGAACGCGGCGACGAACGGGTGGACCCGCACGACCGCCTTGGGGGAGACGAACAGCGCCCACAGGAGGATTCCGAGCGCGGGGGCGCCGAGACCCGCGACGATGCTCCAGGGGAACGGGAACGCCACGAAGCCCCAGAAGGCGAGCGTGCCGACCGCGACCAGCTCCGTCAGGAGGCGGACGATGTCCAGTGCGCCCGGGCGGGGCACGGTGCCCGCGGGCCGGGGCTGCTCGGGACGCGTCGGATCGACGCGGGGGGTCTCGCTCATACCCCCAGTCTACGAGCGGGGCCTCAGCGGCCGGCGCCCCAGAACCCCTGCAGCAGGCCCGGCAGCTCGGGTGTGTCGGGCGGGCCGGGTTCCGCCGGCGGATCGGGCTGCTGTTCGCCGCCAGGATCGGGCTGCGGGTCCACGTCGGGCACCGGTTCGGGTTCCGGTTCCGGTTCGGGTTCGGGTTCCGGTTCCGGTTCGGGTTCCGGGGGTGGAAGGGGCGTCGGGGAGAGTATCGGGGGCGGCGAGGGGGCCGGAACGGGGGTCAGCGACGGCCGTGACGGCGCGGACGGGGCGGGGCTCCCCGGCGCGATCGGCGCCGGCGTACCGGGCGCCGCGGTGTCGCGGTCGCTCCCGCGCGGTGTCGACCGCGACCCGGGTGCCCTCGTGCCGGGCGGCGTTCCGGGTGTCGTCGTGCCCGAGTCCGCGTCGTCGGACACGGAGTCGTCCGGGGCTCCGTCCGGTGTGTCCTCGGGGGCGGCCGGCTGCCCGGGGGTCGGATCGCGCGGCGCTGCGGTGTGCACCTCCGAGACGCGCCCGAACGGCGACGGTCCGCCGCCTTCGTCCTGCGAGCCCGGCAGCAGCGCGACGGCGACGATCCCGCCCGCGGCGACGACCCCGACGGTCGCGAACACGGCGGTCAGGCCGGTGCCCGACATCCACCTGCGCATGCGCGGTGCGCTGAGGGGGGCGCGACCCGTCGGGGCGGAGGCGCGGGGGGCGGGGATCGGCGCGGTCACCGCCGCGGAGCGTCGCGCCGCGGCATCCGGCGTGTGTCGGAGGGTTCCCGGCGCGCGGCCGACGACCGTGCCCGGCAGCGCCGGCACGGCGGGGTGCTGCCCGGTGCGGGCGCGGGATGCCGCGTAGGCGGCAGCCCCCGCGTCGCCGAGGGCGTGGTGGCGCAGCAGTGCGGGGAGGGATGCCGTGAAGGCGGCCGCGTCCTCGTCATCCGCCGTGCCCGCGCCGCCGTCCGGCCTCGCGCGCAGCCATTCGCGCCGCGCCGCCTGTCGGGCGCCGTCGACGAGGGTCCCGACGGCCGTGGACGTCGCCCCGACGAGCGGCGCGATGGCGGCGGGGCGCAGCGCGTCGACCTCGGCGTACCAGAGCACCTCGCGCTGGTCGGGGAACAGCGCAGCGATGGCCGCCAGCGACGCGGCGTCGGGCGGTGCCGCATCGGTGCGGCGCGGCGCGAGCGCCGTCACGAGGTCGCCCGCGACGAAGGCGCGGAAGGCGCCTCGGGGGCGCTCGCCCGAGCGGATCCGGCGCCAGACGCGCGCGAACGCGGCCTCCGTCGCGATCTCGGCGGTGACGCCGCTCTCGCTCGAGGCGAGCAGCTCGCGCGCGACCGCACGGGCTGCCGGCCAGTGACGGCGCCATAGCTCCGCGAAGGCGGCGGTGTCGCCGCCACGCGTGCGTCGGACCAGTTCGACGTCGGATGTCTCCTCGACAGAGCGAGGATCATCCACGGACGTGGACGTCATATTTCTCCCCAAGAGCCCCGTGACCGGGCGGATCGCGCACAGCGGATTCCCCGCCGCCGTGCTCGTGCCCCCCATTGTGCCCCAGGGGAGCGCCGATGCCTAGGACGGGGTGTCGGCCGGCGTCCCGCGCACGTGACGGGCGGGCGGGTCGCCGGCGCCGCGCCCCGCCGCGTCCGGGGCGGCGGGGGCGCCTCCGCGGCGGGCCGCCGACGGCTTCGGCGGCCCGGGCATCCGGTATGCTCGGGGGCGTCGCAACTGGCGTTGAGGTGGGTGACCACCGGGGAGCGACCGACTACGGCATTCGACCGCACGCCTGGGCCGATGCGAGTTTCGAGGCGTCCGCTCCACGGGCGCCAGCTCACCGGAACCGTTCGAAAGCCGTCGTCCAGGAGGCGCCATGACCGACCCGCTCTTCACCGCCCCGCTCGCCGAGGTCGATCCCGAGATCGCGCAGGTGCTCGAGCGCGAGCTCGACCGTCAGCGCGGATACCTCGAGATGATCGCGTCCGAGAACTTCGTGCCCGTCTCCGTGCTGCAGTCGCAGGGGTCGGTGCTGACGAACAAGTACGCCGAGGGCTATCCGGGCCGCCGCTACTACGGCGGCTGCGAAGAGGTCGACATCGCCGAGGAGCTCGCGATCGAGCGGGCGAAATCCCTGTTCGGCGCCGCGTTCGCGAACGTCCAGCCGCACTCCGGCGCGACCGCCAACGCCGCCGTCCTCCACGCCATCGCCCGCCCCGGCGACACGATCCTGGGCCTCTCGCTCGATCACGGCGGACACCTCACGCACGGCATGAAGATCAACTTCTCGGGCCGGTTGTACGACATCGTCGCGTACGGCGTCGACCCCGAGACGTCGCTCGTCGACATGGACGAGGTGCGCCGCCTGGCGCTCGAGCACAGCCCCAAGGTCATCATCGCGGGCTGGTCGGCCTACCCGCGCCAGCTCGACTTCGCCGCCTTCCGCGCGATCGCCGACGAGGTCGGGGCATACCTCTGGGTGGACATGGCCCACTTCGCGGGTCTCGTGGCCGCCGGCATCCACCCCTCGCCCGTGCCGCACGCGCACGTGGTCTCCTCCACCGTGCACAAGACGATCGGCGGTCCGCGGTCGGGCTTCATCCTCACCAACGACGAGGGCCTGGCCAAGAAGATCAACACCGCCGTGTTCCCCGGGCAGCAGGGCGGTCCGCTCATGCACGTGATCGCGGCGAAGGCGACGGCGTTCAAGATCGCCGCGTCCGACGCGTTCCGCGATCGTCAGGAGCGCACCCTGCGCGGTGCCCGCCTGCTCGCCGAGCGGCTGTCGCAGCCGGATGTCGCGGCGGCGGGCATCTCGGTCCGTTCGGGCGGCACCGACGTGCACCTCGTGCTCGTCGACCTGCGCGACGCGCAGATCGACGGCAGGCAGGCCGAAGACCTGCTGCACGAGATCCACATCACGGTCAATCGCAACGCGGTGCCGAACGACCCTCGCCCCCCGATGGTCACGTCGGGTCTTCGCATCGGCACGCCGGCGCTCGCGACGCGCGGGTTCGGCGACGCCGAGTTCGCCGAGGTGGCCGACGTCATCGCGCTCGCGCTGCTGCCGGGTGCCGACGTCGAGGCCCTCCGTGACCGCGTCGCGGCCCTCGCGGACGCCTTCCCTCTGTATCCGGGTCTGCAGCAGTAGGTCATCGTCTCTGGCGGGTTCGGTGCGAGATCCGTAGGATCACTATGTACATAGGTATTCGCGCCGGTGGGACGATCGGCGTCGAGATGACGACACCGGCGATGCCCTGACGACGAAGACAGGAGACGACATGACGGCTGCAAAGCTCGACGGCACCGCGACGGCGGCGGCGATCAAGGAGGAGCTGCGGGTTCGCGTCGCGGCGCTCGCGGAGCGCGGGATCGTTCCCGGCCTCGGCACGCTGCTGGTGGGGGACGACCCGGGCTCGCGCTCGTACGTGACGGGCAAGCACCGCGACTGCGCCGAGGTGGGCGTCGCATCGATCCAGGTGGAGCTGCCGGCGACGGCGTCGTTCGACGAGATCGCCGATGCCGTCCGCGCCCTGAACGACGACCCGGCGGTGACGGGCTTCATCACCCAGCTGCCGCTGCCCAAGGGCATCGACGAGAACGCGATCATCGAGATGATCGATCCCGCGAAGGATGCCGACGGCCTCCACCCCACGAACCTCGGTCGGCTGGTGCTGGGCGTCGACCCGGCGACGGCCGTCGCGGGTCCGCTGCCCTGTACGCCGCGCGGCGTGATCGAGTTGCTCGAGCGCCACGGGGTGACCCTCGCCGGCAAGCACGTCGTCGTGATCGGGCGGGGCATCACGGTGGGGCGTCCGCTCGGGCTGCTGCTGACGCGCCGCGGCACCGACGCGACCGTCACGCTGACGCACTCGCGCACGCCCGATCTCGCCGAGCAGGTGCGCCGGGCCGACGTCGTGGTCGCCGCCGTGGGCGTGCCGCACCTCGTGAAGGCCGACTGGGTCAAGCCGGGCGCGGCGGTGCTGGATGTGGGCGTGACGCGCGTGGGCACGACGGAGTCGGGCAAGGCGAAGCTCGCGGGCGACGTCGATCCCGGTGTCGCGGAGGTCGCGGGCTGGCTCTCGCCCAACCCCGGCGGCGTGGGCCCCATGACCCGCGCGCTGCTCGTCGCCAACGTCGTCGAGTCGGCCGAGCGCCTGGCCGGCTGAGCCGCGACGGCCGACGGCCGACGGCCGAAAACAGGAGATGGGCCGGTGACAGGAAGTCCCTGGCCCGATCCTCCTGTTCTCGGCCCCGTTCCTGTGTGCGGCCGCGGCTCAGGCCCGGAAGCGGGAGAGGAACGCCCGGGTGCGCGCCTCGCGTGGCGAGCCGAAGACCTCGGCGGGGGAGCCCTCCTCGAGCACGCGGCCCTCGTCGAGGAACAGCACGCGGTGTGCGACGTCCCGCGCGAAGCCCATCTCGTGCGTGGCCATCAGGATCGTCGTCCCCTCCTCGGCGAGCGTCCGCACCAGCTCGAGCACCTCTCCGACGAGCTCCGGGTCGAGCGCCGACGTGATCTCGTCGAGCAGCAGGAGCTCGGGGTCGGTCGCGATCGCCCTCGCGATGGCGACGCGCTGCTGCTGCCCGCCCGAGAGGCGGTCGGGGTGCTCGCGCGCCTTGTCGGCGAGCCCGACGCGCTCGAGGATCGCAAGGCCGCGGGCCTCGGCATCCGCCCGCTTCTCCCGGTGCACGACGCGGGACGCGAGGGTGACGTTGCCGAGGACGGTGAGGTGCGGGAAGAGGTTGTAGCTCTGGAAGACGACGCCCAGGCGGGCGCGCACGCCGTTGGCGTCGACCCGCGGGTCGGAGATATCGGAGCCGGCGAGCAGGATGCGTCCGTCGTCGATCGGCTCGAGCAGCCCGAGGCAGCGCAGCAGCGTCGACTTCCCCGAGCCGCTCGCGCCGATGACGGCGACGACGTCGTGGGCCGACAGGTCGAGCGACACCCCGCGCAGCACGTCGCGGTCGCCGAATGACTTCCAGAGGTCGGTGGCCGTCAGCAAGGAGCTCACAGCAGTGCTCCCGTCTGCTCGCGGCGGCGCAGTCGGGCCGTGTACCAGTCGGTGAGGCGGATCGTCGGGATCGCGAGCAGGATGAACAGGATGCCGGCGACGATGTAGGGCGTGAAGTTGTACGTCTGCGCCGACTCGATGCGGGCGGCGAGCACGGCGTCGGTGGCGCCGAGGATCGAGATGAGGCCCACGTCCTTCTGCATCGCGACGAAGTCGTTCATGAGCGGCGGGGTGATGCGCCGGAACGCCTGCGGAAGCACGATCCGCCGCAGCGTCTGCCCGTAGCCGAGACCGAGCGCGCGCGCCGCCAGCCACTGCGACGGATGCACCGACTCGATGCCGGCTCGGATCACCTCCGACACGTAGGCCGAATACGTGAGCGTCACGGCGATCGTGCCGAGATAGATCACCGGGATGCGCTCGTCGGCGAGCGTCGGCAGGCCGAAGCCCACGAGGTACAGCACGATGATGAACGGCAGGCCGCGGAAGATGTCGGTGTAGGCCGCCGCCAGTGCCCGCAGCGGCAGGAACACGGGGCCCTGCAGGGTGCGAAGTAGAGCGATCAGCAGCGCGACGATCGCCACCGTGACGACCGACAGGCCGAGCACCTGCAGGTTGAGCAGGAATCCCTCCCAGACACGGGGAAGCGCGTCCCATGCGATCGCGGGGTCGAAGAACGCCTGCTGCACGCCCGCCCAGCCGGAGGTGTTGATGACGGTGACCCACACGACGAGGGCGAACGCGATCGACGACGCGATCGCGACGAGCACCGAGCGTCGCGACTGGCGCGCGCGGTACGCACGCCGCTCGAGTTCGAGCTCGCTGGGGGAGTGGGCGCTCACGGCTCGACGGTACCCGAGGCGGGGCGGGCGGACCCGCGACGGTTCACTGCAGCAGCGTGACGCCCTGGCCCTCGCCGAGCCACTCGTCGGTGATCGCGGCGAGGGTGCCGTCCTCGCGCAGCTCGTCGATCGCGGCGGACACCTGCTCCGTGAGCGGGGAGTCCTTGCTCAGCACGACGCCCCACTCATCGGGGATGCCGCCGGCCGGCAGCTCTCCGACGATGAAGGAGTCCTCGATGTACATCGCGGTCGCGAGGTAGGCGGTGGGAAGGTCGATGACGAACGCGTCGATCTGGCCTGCGGTCAGGGCGGCCACCACGTCCTCGTTCGATCCGAACAGCTGCGGCGCGGTCGTGGGCTCCACGACCTCCTCGAGCGTCTGGGCGCTCGTCGATCCCGCCATCGCGCCGATCACGAGGTCCTTGAGCCCGTCGATCGAGTCCACGCCGTCGGCGGCGCCGCCCTCGACCGCGACGATCGCCTGGCTGGCGGAGTAGTACGGGGTGGAGAAGTCGACGGCCTGCTTGCGCTCGTCGGTGATCGTGTACTGCTGGATGTTGAAGTCGAAGTTCTTCGGGCCCGGCGCGATCGCGGCCTCGAAGCTCGTGCGCACCCACTCCACGTCCTCGGGCGCGAAGCCGAGCTTGTCGGCGATCGCGTAGGCCACGGCCGCCTCGAAGCCCTCGCCGGAGGCGGGGTCGTCGTCGATCACGTAGGGGTAGTAGGCGATGTCGCCGGTCGCGATCGTCAGGGTGCCGGGGGTGACGTAGCCGGCGTCCTCCTCGGCGGTCGACGAGCCGGCGTCGGCTCCCGATGCGCAGCCGGCGAGCGTGAGCGCGGCGAGGGCGAGCCCCGCGGCGGCGGTGGCAAGGCGGGAGCGCGTCATGGGGGCCTCCAAGGCGTGGGGTGTGCCCGGATGCCGCGAAGCGGTCGCGGCGAGGGCGTGACATTCCATTCTCCCCGCGCTCGCGGGCAGGGGTGCGCCGAAGCGACGCATTGTTACACGCGCGTCATCCGGCGCCCGGCGCCTACAGCTCGTCGAAGAGGCGCCGCTGTTCGTCGGTGAGGCCGTCCTTCAGCTCGCGCCGGCCCTGCGCCGCCTGGGGCGACGAGGGGGCGGATGCCGCGGCATCCCCGCCGCGACCGCCCCGCAGCCGACGCGAGGCGGTGTCGTAGAGCGCCGACGTGCGGGCCTCGATGCGGTCGTCGACGAGGTCGTAGATCGCCCACGCCACGAGGAGCGCGACCGGGGGCAGCGCGTAGCCCCAGAACCAGCCGGAGACGTCCACGCGAGTGAAGAGCACCACGAGGATCCAGATCACGAGGGCGACGGCGAAGACGATGCCGTACTGCACGAGCTTCTCCGCGAGGGCGGTGCGGCGGCTCGAGGAGCGACGGGCCATGCCGAGGAAGCCGCGGTGGATGAGCGGCTTCAGCCAGATCGTCGCCACCGCGAGGATCACGCCCGCCCACAGGGCCGCCCAGCCCACCCGCACGCCGGGCAGCAGCCATCCAATGAGGAGGAGGACGACGACGTCGAAGACGTACAGCGACGCGAAGCGCACGAGCCAGGCTCTCATTCCCCCAGGGTGCCACTCCGGGCGGGGGCGCGCATCCCGGGTCTCAGCCGAGGCGGTCGAGCTTGGTGATGTCATCGCCCGGCAGGGCGTCCGCCACCGCCGTCACCTCGAGACCGTCGAAGGCGATGCGGCCGGCGATCGTCGTGAGGAACGCGGTGTCGGAGGCGTCTCGGCCCGTCGCGATGCGCAGCATGGTTCCGCGCGGGGCGAGGGTCGTGGCATCCACGACGTGCCAGCCGCCCTCGACGTAGGCCTCGGCGACGGCGTGGAAGTCCATGGGGTCGAGCCCGGGCGCGTAGACGGAGACGAGGCGCGCGGGCACGTTGCGGGCGCGCAGAAGGGCGACGCACAGGTGGGCGTAGTCGCGGCACACGCCCTGGCGGGCGAGGAGGGTGCGCGCGGCGCCGTCGGTGGGAAGGCTCGAGCCGCTCACGTAGGCCAGGCGCGTTCCCACCCAGGAGCTGACGGCGTCCAGCAGGGCGCCGCCGCTCAGCCCGCCGAATTCGGCGGCGGCCGTGGGTCCGAGGGTGTCGGACTCGCAGTAGCGGCTCGGGCGCAGGTAGCGGATGAGGTCGGTCGGGTCGACGTCCTCCGGCGGGATACGGCCCTCGACGGTGGCCGTGTAGCTCGCGACGAGGGAGCCCGTGCCGGCCTTCACCCGGTGCAGGCGCGTGCCGTGCGCGTCGACGAGCTCCTCAGCCTCGACCGGGGCCCCGTCGAGGCTGAAGAGGATGTCCTCGGCGGATGTCGCGGCATCCGCCGCCACCGCGAAGGAGAACACCAGCTCGGCCGGCTCGGTCACGGTGAGGGCGATGCGGGCCCCGACGTCGCGCTTCATCCACCGATCATGTCAGGCGCGTGTGTCGCCCGCGTGAACGCGTGCGGCCCTCCCCCGCTAGGCGGCTCGCCCCACGATGGGGCCGACTCCTCACGTTCTCTCGCGGGGAGCCATGCAGAGCCGGTCTCGAATCAAAGTGCGGTGAGAAGTTCCGCGCAAGCCTGCTCACAGCGCCGGCAGGACTCGGCGCACACGCGGCAGTGCTCGTGCATGTCTGCGTGCTGCTCGCATTCGGTGGCGCAGGACTCGCACGCGGTGCGGCATGCCTCGAGCAGAGCGCGAACCGCCGCGACATCCGGCGCAGTCTGGCGAGAAAGCACGGCACCGGTGGCAGTGCAGATGTCGGCGCAGTCGGAGTTCCTCCGGATGCACGCCACGAGTTCCGCGACCATGTCCTCTGCGAGGCATGCGTCTGCGCAGGCGGTACATGCCTGGGCGCATTCGATGCATGCGTCGATACAGCGCTGAACGATGTCCCGTGCGACGGTCGTACCAGCCTCCGGGTGCGTGGCGAGCATCTGGTCAGCGACGGTCATGGTTGCTTCCTCTCCTCGGGGGCGTTTCCTTCCAGCGGTGATGGTAGAGCGCGGTCGAGTGCCCGGGCAGGGGGTTGCGGTACCGCCCGCGAGTCGCGTAGGCAGACTGACGAGGGCGACGAAACTCGGCGCGTCGCGCCGGTGAATGCGCACCCCGCCTTGTGGGCGAAATAAGGTGCGGCTTCTCGTCGGGTCTTCCGACCTCGGTTTCCCGGCGGAACCGCGTGACCGCCTGCCTGAGGGTGGGCCCCGTGGGGCTCGAACCCACGCAGGCGAATTTCGACCCGTTGACATTTGATGCAGATCGTTGATTTTCCGCGGTTTTCTGGCATGCTCGGCAACAGATGAAAACATCGAAATGCGCACAGATGTTGTCAAAATGTTGTCACGAAACGTGAGGCTTCGGGACCCGTTTGCGGACGGTGGGTCAGTCCCGGATTGGTTGTATCGCGATGCGATACGCGATACACTCGCCGGGTGATCGTCGGCTTCCGGCATAAGGGCCTGCAAGCTCTCTACGAGTCGGGGTCGAAGAAGGGTGTGCAGCCTGCGCATGCTTCAAAGCTCACCCGCATCCTGGGTGTGCTCGATGTCGCTCAGGCGCCGGCCGATCTTTCGATCCCCGGATTCCGTACCCACGAGCTGAGGGGCGACTTGGCCGGCCACTGGTCGGTCTGGGTGAACGGCAACTGGCGAGTGACTTTTCGGTTCGTCGGGCAGGATGTCGAACTCGTGGATTACCAGGACTACCACTGAAGGGGGAGAAGACCATGATGAAGAACCCGCCCCACCCCGGCGAAATCATTGGGGAAGATGTGATCGGCGAACTCGGCCTGAGCGTCGCTGAGGCTGCCGCGCGGCTCGGCGTGTCTCGCGTCACGCTCAGCCGGGTCATCCACGGACACTCCGGAGTGAGCCCGAACCTTGCGATCCGCCTCGAACGGTCAGGCGTCAGTACGGCGCGGGCCTGGATGGCCATGCAGACCGCCTACGACCTCGCGCGCGAACTCGAGGACAAGTCGCACGACGTGCAGCCTCTGGTCGTCGCCTGACAGGACGCAGGAGGTGCGCGGCCCTGGCCCTGAACGGATCCCGCTACGCGCGATGCCCGTTGGAGGGCCGTCGCCGGTCGTAGCGGATCCGTGCCCGGGCAATGCGCGATAGCGGGGCGTGCTGGGCGGTTGGCCGCCTGGACGGCGGGTTGGATGCTATCTGTGCGGCGCGCCTAGGGCGACGTCCCCTGGGGTGGTGTAGTTCTTGGCCGGGTTGTCTTCGTCGTAGACGTTGGTGAGCCATCGTGCGATGGTCAGTGAGAACCGATCAAAGTCACTCACAGAAAGACATACGCTGTGGGCTAGTGCTGTGCAGCACCGCCCGTGACGATCCCAAACCCGCACGCCGCAGCTCGATGAACCGCTCTGGGTTTGTTGGAGGCTCCTGACTTTGGAAACGAGGATGGAGTCATGGGAGCAATGCAGGGATCTGGGGCGTCGACGGGGCGACGGTATTCCTCGGAGGAGAAGGCCGCGGCGGTTCGGATGGTCAGGACGTTGCGTGCGGAGCTGGGGACCGATCACGGGACCGTGCAACGCGTCGCGACGCAGCTCGGATACGGCATCGAGTCCGTCAGGACGTGGGTCAAGCAGGCCGACATCGACGACGGCAACGTGGCTGGCGTGACCACGGCGGAATCGCGGAAGCTGCGGGAGCTGGAGCAGGAGGTCCGTGAGCTTCGCCGTGCCAACGAAATTCTGAAGAGGGCTGCGTCTTTCTTCGGGGCGGAGCTCGACCGCCAACATCGGAAGTAGTCGCGTTCATCGACGCGAACAAAGACGACGTCGTTGAGGGGCGTCCGCTCGGGGTCGAGCCCATCTGTCAGCTTCTGCAGGTGGCCCCGAGTACCTACTACGCCGCGAGAGATCGTGCCCCGTCGGCACGATCGGTCAGTGATGCTGTTCTGCTTCCGGAGCTGGTCGGTCTCTGGGAAGACAACTACCGGGTCTACGGCGTCCGCAAGCTCTGGAAGACCGCACGCCGCGCCGGGATCGACATCGGTCGCGATCAGACCGGCCGCCTGATGCGCGCCGCGGGGATCGCGGGCGCGACAAGGTCGAAGCGGGTCAAGACGACACGGCCCGATCCAGCCTCGGCGCGTCACCCAGATCTCGTGAAGCGAGAGTTCACCGCGACCGCGCCGAACCGCCTGTGGGTCACGGACCTCACGTTCGTGCCGACGTGGGCGGGCGTCGCGTATGTCTGCTTCATCATCGACGCCTTCTCGCGGATGATCGTGGGGTGGCGGTGTGCGTCGCATATGCGCACCGAGATGGTGCTCGACGCGATCGAGATGGCGAGGTGGTCGCGGGGCCGTCATCACGAGGATCTGCGGTGTCACAGCGACGCCGGGTCTCAATTCACGTCGATTCGCTACGGCGAACGTCTCGCTGAAATCGGAGCGACGCCATCGATTGGGACGGTTGGCGATTCGTATGACAATGCCCTGGCCGAGACGGTGAACGGCTACTACAAGACCGAACTCGTCCGCGGGCCCGCGCGCCCGGGACCCTGGCGAACGGTTGAGGAACTCGAGCTGGCGACGCTCGGCTGGGTCCACTGGCACAACACACAGCGCCTCCACGGATACCTCGGCGACGTCCCACCCACGGAGTTCGAGCAGGCGTTCTATGCTGGCCAAACCACGGCAGCACCGCTGTTGGGAATCAAATAACGAGAGTCTCCATCAAACCCAGAGCGGTTCATCTGTACTGAGTTGGGCACCCTTGCGGGGACCTTTATCGAGCGGGTTAAACGGGCATCTCAACAATCACCCAGACGGCCGCTAAGACACCGTCCTGAGTATTTGAAGGGTTGAGGGCCAGTCGATATTGAGGTTCAGTGCCACTCGATATTGCGATTCAGGGCCGCCCGGTATTGCCGGTGAGCGCCACCCGGTGATGGCAACGCTCACCGGCGCCGGTCAGGCCGTCCTGGCGGTGTGTTCGCGCATGTTGGTGCTGCCGGTCTCGATCCAGATGGTGTTGTGGACGATGCGGTCCATGATCGCGTCGGCGTGGACTCCGCCGCCGAGGCGTTGGTGCCAGTCCTTCTTCGCGTACTGGGTGCAGAACACCGTCGAGGTGGCGTCGTAGCGGCGCTCGAGCAGCTCGAGCAGCATGCCGCGAACGCTGTCATCGGGGTTGTCGAGGAGCCATTCGTCGATCACGAGGAGCGTGAACGCCGCGTATTTGCGGAGCCACTTCTCCTTCCCCGCGGGCCGGTCGCGGGCGGTGGCCCAGGATTCTTCGAGGTCGGGCATGCGGATGTAGTGCGCCCGGTAGCGGTGCTGACAGGCCTGCTTCGCCAACGCCGATCCGAGGTAGCTCTTCCCGGACCCGGTGAAGCCTTGGAATACGACGTTCTGCTGCCGGGTGATGAACTGGCAGGTGCCGAGTTGCGCGATCACCCCGCGGTCAAGACCCCGCTGCTCGAGCAGGTCGACTCGCCGCAGGTCCGCGTTCGGGTAGCGGAGACCGGCCCGCCGGATGAGGCCTTCGACCTTGGCGTGGGTGAAGGTGGCGTGGGCGTCGTCGACGGCGAGCTTGACGCGTTCTTCGAACGCCATTCCCAACGTGAGGCTGTCGTCCTGGACCTCGAACGCGTCGACCAGCGACGTCACCCCCATCTCACGCAGCTTCCGCTTCGTCTCCGAGTCGAGCCGGCTCATCGGATGTCACCGGCGTAGTAGTCCGCGCCGCGGACGTATCCGGTCGGCCCCGTAGTCGCGGGTTCAGCCCATGGGCTCCTCCCGTCGGGTTGGTCCTGGTTCGTCTCGAGGATGGGCCGCAGATGCGCGTAGCGCGGAGATCTCACCCGGGACGCGAGGGCGATCCCGGCGGCGGCTTCGACCCGAGCGGCGGAGTAGCGGCGGGTGAGCCGCAACACCGCCAAAGCCGCGTCCAGGCCCTGCTCGTCGACGGGCACGGACTCGAAGATCCGATTCACCACGATCGTGGTGTCCTCCCCGATCCGGCCCGCCCACTCGCGAACACGTTCGGCGTCCCATTGCCGGTAGCGGGGACCGTCGGGCAGATCGCTGTCGTGGGTGCGATACTCGTTCACCATCCCGACCGGAGCGAGCAGGTGGCTCGTCAGCCGCTCCTGCCCGGCGAAGATCTCGACCGTGGTGTCGGTGACCCGCAGATCAACACTCCGACCGATGTTCGGGTAGGGCACGGAGTAGAAGTTGCGCTCGAACACGACGTGCCCGTTCTTCTGAACCCGGCGCCGGTAGAACCACCTCGAGATCTCAAACGGGACCACCGGAAGCGGCCGCAGCAGCGGCTTCTCCTCCGAGTCGAACACGCTCAGCCTTGACCCGGCGCGCTTTTGGAACGGCTCCGCGTTGTAAGCGGCCACGCGTTCGTAGACGACCGCCCGCAACTCCGCCAAGCTCGCGAAGCTTCGGTCGCGGAGGGATGCGATCACCCAGGTCGCGACGTTCCCGACCGTGTTCTCGACACTGGCCTTGTCTTTCGGCTTCTTCACCCGCCCCGGGAGCACCGCCGCGGAGTAGTGCGCCGCGAGTTCCCGATACGCATCGTTGAGCACCACCTCACCTTCCGCCGGGTGCTTCAGCACCCCGGTCTTGAGGTTGTCCGGGACGACACGCGGGACACTCCCGCCGAACCAGTCGAACATCGACACGTGCGCGCGCAACCAGGCGTCCTGCTGCATGTCCAGCGTCGGCTCCACGAACGAGTAGCGGGAGAACGGCAGCGTCGCAACGAACAAGTAGACCCGCGTCTGCTGCCCGGTGACCGGGTCGGTCAGCTGCATCGTCTTGCCCGACCAGTCGACCTCGACCGTCTGCCCCGCCTTGTGCCCCACCCGCGACGCCGCCCCGGAGATGAGGACGTGCTGCTGGTAGGCCTTGCAGAACCTGTCGTATCCCATCGCCGTCGATCCCGCCGCCCGGCAGGCGTCGACATACTCGCCATGCAGCAGCTTCAGCGTCACCCCGACCCGCGCGAGCTCCCGGTGCACCCTGTCCCAGTCCGGCTGCGCGTGAACGCTGTCATGTTCACCACGACCAGGAAACAGCCGCGCATACACGTCCGCTTCCTCGAGCTTGGCGACGTCGTCCCAACCGATCCCTTCCCGGTCGGCGGCGTCGATGACCGCCGCCACACTCGTCCGGGACATGCCCTGCGCGGCGATCTGCCTCCCCGTGAACCCCTCCGCGCGAAGCCGAAGCACCAGCTTCGCCTTGATCTTGCGTACCATCCGAATCACTCCTTCTGCCGTGTGATTGGCCACGCGGCAGAAGGAGCCTAGGAACGGTGGCCCTCAACCCCAATATTCGGTGGCCCTCACCGACACGATCGCGTCGATGAGCGAGTGGCCCTGAACCGCAATATCAGTGGCCCTCAGAGGAGCGAATACTCAGTCCGCCACTGCGCGACGGCGGACCGGCTTGCGGGCTGCCGGGTCATGCGGGATGACGTCGTTCCGCAGATCAGCGCAAGATGCCGCGTTGTCTGGCTGCGGAGACGGCTGCCGTTCGTGAGGTGACCGCGAGCTTGGTAAAGATGTGCGCGAGGTGAGATTTGACGGTGGTCTCGCTGACAAAAAGAGCGGCTGCGATGTCGGTGTTTGAGTGGCCGGCTGCGACGAGTTTGAGTACTTGCATCTCGCGACTGCTGAGGTTCGCTTGGGGTGCTCGCATGCGGTTGAGGAGTCTTGAGGCGATGACGGGCGCGAGGGCGCTTTCGCCTGCGGCGGCGGCGCGGACGGCTGCTGCGAGCTCGTGGGGTGGGGCGTCTTTGAGGAGGTAGCCGCTGGCGCCGGCTTCAACGGCTCCGAGGATGTCGGCGTCGGAGTCGTAGTTGGTGAGTATGAGGACGTAGGGTGCCGCGTCGAGGGCGCGGATACGTCGGGTGGCGTCGGCTCCGGTTGTTGCGACCTGGGCGCCGAACTGGAGATCCATCAGTACGACGTCGGGATTGCTGTGCTCCGCGGCGGAAACGGCTGCGTCGGGTGTGGCAGCTTCCGCGATGACGTCGATGTCCCCCTCGAGGGCGAAAAGAGCCACGAGCCCCGCGCGGACGATGGGGTGGTCGTCGGCGATGAGAAGCCGGATCATGTCGTCTGCTCCAAGGTGAGCTCGATGGTCAGTTGCGTTCCTTCGCCAGGGTGCGTGTCGAGGGTGAGGCTGCCACCGAGTTGTTCTGCGCGTTCGCGAGTCGCCTGGAGTCCGAACGAATCTGAACGACCGCGCGGTTCGAAGGCTGCCATGTTGGGGTCGAAGCCTTTGCCGTCGTCGGCGATGGTGAATTGCAGCTGCTCGTGATCGGCGGCGAGAGTGATGGTCGCGGTGGTGGCGTGTGCGTGCTGGATGACGTTGGCGATGGCTCCCTGCGCGATTCTCAGCAGCGCCGTCTGGACGTGCATCGGTAGTTCGAGTGTGTCGGATACCCGCACGTTGACGTGGAGTCCTTGCGGAGCCCATTGTGAGTCGGCGAGCCTCCGCAGCGCTCCGCCGAGGCCACGGTCGTCGAGGTCGGGTGGGGTGAGTTCACGGATGAACCGGCGTGCATCAGCCAGATTGCTGGCCGCCGTGTCTCGGGCAAGCCGGATGTGCTCGGCGCCAGGGCGCTCAGGGTCAGCCTGTTCGGCGGCGTAGAGGAGCATCTGAATGCTGGAGAGGCCCTGCGCGACGGTGTCGTGGATTTCGCGGGCTAGCCGAGCGCGCTCGGCGAGGACTCCGGATTCGTGTTCGGTCGCCGCGAGCTGGCCTTGGGTGGCGAGCAGTTCGCGCATGAGGGCTTCGCGTTGCTGCGCCTCGCGGGCCAGAGTTTGGTAGCCGAGTCCGATCAGGAGAGCGACTCCTGCGCCAACCAGTGGGCCGATGACTCCGCCGAGACTCCATCCGCTGTGGATGCCAAGCGCGCAGATAGCAGTGCCGGTAGCGACGACGATCGCGGCAGCGCCCCACCACGGGCCGAGGAGGTGGAGGTAAAGGAAAAACAGGGGGAAGACGAGGTACGCGGCTTCGGGTGTCAACCAGAGGAGGATTACCCACTCGAGGGTGAGCGCCGCCAACCACAGCAGGCGCAGCACGCGATCACGCTGTCGGGTGGTCCTGGTCCTTGTCGCTCCGATCCCGTATGTGGCCGTCATCACCACGGTGAGGACGATGGCGGCGGTGCTGCTCTCCGTCGGTGAGATCACCGCGCGGACGATGACCAGAACGGCGAGAACGGCGAAAAGAACATGCAACCCGGTGCGCAGACCCACGAAGACAGGGGTGAGCGCAGTGTGGGGCATGGACCGAATACTACGCATCGACACGACAACGGCATCGTCCGAAAGGACGACTTCCCCGCCCATCATTCAGTCGGTAAAGCCTGTGCGGGCGGCCGATGAGCTGGCAGGTCAAGAAAGGAAAAGTGGTACGTGTCCCCAGCTCGGGCGACAGGAAAGGAATCTCATGTTCGTCGCGCTCCGCGACCTACGCTTTGCCCGCGGCCGTTTCGTCTTGATCGGCTCGGTCGTTGCCCTCATCACCGTTCTCGTCGGCTTCCTCAGCGGCCTCACCGGCGGCCTTGCCACCCAGAACATCTCCGCCGTCCTATCGATCCCGGCAGATCGGGTCGTCTTCTCTGCGCCCACCACGGACGGCGCGGCCTCAAGCTTCTCCGACTCCACCATCACCGAACAGCAGACCACCGCTTGGGACACCGCGGCGGGCGTTACCTCGGCAGAACCGATCGGGATCAGCCAGACCCGGGCAGAGGCCGGCGACGCCCGCATCGCGATCGCCATCTTCGGAGTGCAACCCGGATTCAACGCCACTGCCCCCTCCCGGGATGGTCGGGTGAGCCTCTCTGCTCCCGCAGCCAAAGACCTCGACGTTGCTATCGGCGATGACGTGACAATCGCCGGGACCACGTACACCGTCGAAACGATCGCTGGCGACGCCTGGTACAGCCACACCCCCGTAGTGGAGATGACCCTCGCCGACTGGCAGGCTTACTCGGCAGCCACTGGCAACCCCGACGCTTACGCGACGGTTCTCGCTGTCACCGGCTCGCCGGACTGGGAAACCACAGACACCGCGAACTCCACCGTCTCTGAAACCGTCCTCGGGTCGTTGACCGCACTTAGCGCGTTCCGCTCTGAGATCGGGTCTCTTCTGTTGATGGTCACCATGCTGTTCGGGATCTCCGGCCTGGTCATCGGCGCGTTCTTCACCGTCTGGACCATGCAACGAAAGGGCGACATCGCCGTGCTCAAAGCACTCGGCGCCAGCACCTCCTCGCTGGTCCGGGACGCTCTGGGGCAGGCGCTGATCGTCCTAGTCCTGGGGATAGGCATCGGGTTGGGGCTGGTCACCCTCTTCGGCACCCTCGCCGGTACCGCCCTGCCGTTTCTCCTCAGCCCCATCACGACACTGCTGCCCGGCGCGATCATGATCACGCTCGGCCTCGCTGGAGCCGCATTCGCGCTCCGCTCTGTAACCTCCGCCGACCCACTCACCGCCCTCGGGAGCAACCGATGATCCGTCTCGACAACATCACCCTCACCTTCCCAGACGGCGACAATCGCATCACCGCCGTTAACCAGGTCAGCCTCACCGCTCACCCAGGAACCGTTACCGGCATCACGGGCCCGAGCGGCTCGGGGAAGTCCAGCCTCCTCGCCGTCGCCGCGACCCTCATCCGCCCCGACACCGGACAGGTCATCATCGACGACGTCGATGCCACCCGCCTCACTCCCGGCGAAGCGACAGAGACCCGCCGAACCAAGATCGGCATCGTCTTCCAGCAGTCCAACCTCATCCCGTCCCTGACCGCGCTGGAGCAGCTGTCCGTCATGAACGAGCTCGGCGCGCGCCACTCCCGGCGAAACCGTGGCAATGCGACCAAACGCGCCGAGACGCTTCTTGATGCGGTGGGACTCTCCGACCACCGAGACAAACGACCCCACCAGCTCTCCGGAGGTCAACGCCAGCGAGTGAACATCGCCCGCGCCCTGATGAACGACCCCAGCGTGCTCCTGGTTGACGAACCGACCAGTGCACTCGACCAGGAACGCGGCGCCAGCATCATCCAGCTCATCCTCCGCCTGACCGACGAGCTGAACACCTCGACGCTGCTCGTCACCCACGACCTCGTCCACCTGCCCCGGATGCACGGTGTCGTCAACCTCGTCGACGGCGCACTCGTCGACGCCGTCTCTGCCGCCGCGTAACCAGCGGCCCCCAGCAAAGGAAATCCCCTTGGACCTTCTGTTCAGCATCCTGCACGTCGCCACCGCGGTTTTCATCATCGGCCCCATCGCCATCATGCCCATGACCGGCCTGCGCGCACTCCGCACTGGGGTGTCCCGCGTCAAGTAGTTGGCAGGATTTCTTTGGTTTCGAAGTTGGGGATGGTGGGGTCGGCGGTGCCGGCGTAGACGTCAGCGGGTCGGTTCCAGGCGATCGCTTCGTGCGGTCGGACGTGGTTGTAGTCGTGCCGGTAGGCGTTCACGTGCTCGACGAGCTGGAGGCCGTCGTCGATCTCTTCTCGGAACAGCCACTCGTACTTCATCGTCCCGAACCCGCGTTCGCGTGATCCGTTCTGCCCGGGCGTTCGAACCCGCGTCCGGACGTGCCGCAGCTCGGGGCGCGTCGCGATGAACGCTTCGAACGTGAACGAGCGGAACGGGCCGCCGTTGTCGGTCACGATCGTCAGGACCGGGAGGATCTCGCCGGTCGCCTCGTCGATCTGACACTCGTCGATCAGCGGGTGACCGAGGAGCGCTTCTGCTTCGGCGAGGGCGAGCTCGACGGCGGCGACGGCGTCGTGCATGTTCGCGGTCGGGGACACGTGCGCGTCGAACTCGTACTTCGCCCAGTAGTCCCGGCACGACGCGATCCGCCAGGTGCCGCCGGTCGTGGTCTCGTACTCGGAGAAGTCGAGCTGCCAGACCTGATTCGGGCCCGTCGGCTCCTTCGCGAAGGCGGCCTTGCGCCGCTCGGCGAGGCGGCGCCGCTCCCGCTGGTAGTTCGCGCCCAGGATCAGACCCTCATCGCGCAGTAGCCGCAACACGGTCGCCTGCGACACCGGGTGCCCGTCGTGACGGGTCATCGCCCAGACCTTCCGGTGTCCCCAGGCCGGGTGCGCTTTCGCGTGAGCGACGACCGCGTCGCGGACCGCGGTGCGCGCCGGCTGCGGCCACGGACCCTTCGGCGGGCGGTTGGCACGGGCCTTGGCCTGCCACCGCCGATACGACCGCTCGGGCACGCCGATCATGTCCACGAACCTCGCGGTCGGCATGCCCGCCTCGGTGCGGATCACCTCGAGGTCCTCGAAGGGCCCAGCCGGCCCTCAGCTGACTTCTTCCACACCCGGATCTCGACCGCGGCCTCACCCAGCGCTTGGGTGAGCTCGGCGACCTCGTCCTCGAGCTGCTGCTCGCGGGACGTGGGCTTCGACTTGCCCGCCTCAATCCCCGCCTTCCCGCCCTCGAGGAACTGGCGCTTCCAGTTCCCGATCGCCTGCTCGGACACCTTCTCCCGACGCGCGGCTTCCGCGATCGAGATCTCACCCTGAAGCACGCTCAACACAATGCGGATCTTCTTCTCCGCCGGGATCACCGGGGGATGACTCATAGTTCTTAGACCTTCCAGTAGGGGCGCTGCCTCAGCAACTAACAACCCCTGCCACTAAGCCTGACGCGCGACAGGGGACACCGCCCGCGTAACGGCGTCAGCGAAAAGCCTCCGCCTCCTCACCTACCTATCCCTCGTGGTGATTGTCACCGGATTCGGTGTCATGGGCACGGCCGACTCGAAATACGACCTCTCCATCACCACACCTTGGGTTCTGGGATCCCTCATCCTGTATGTGATCGCCGCTGCGCTCACGCTCGGGATCGTCGTCCCCACATACCTGCACCCGGAGCGGCGGGGACCGCATCAGCGCTACACGCGCGTTGCGGTGAGCTCGGGCATCGCCGCCATCAGCCTGGTCGCTGTGGTCGTCCTGATGGTGTGGAAGCCCTAACACCCCTCCACGAGCATCCACGATTCGACGCTCAAAAGTTGGCGGCACGGGTACATCTCGCCGAACCACGCCAGTGCCCGGTCAAGGATCCGCTTGCGGGCGGACAAGACGCCACTAAGCGATCACAGAATGCCGCCATCCAGCGATCAACTCCACAACTGTGCCTCAACCACCATGCCGAGGCAACGGGCGCAAACCCGCTACTCCCTGAACGGGAAGGGCGATCCAGGACCGCCGACCCCTACGACCTGAGCTGGGCGATTTCGGATCCCCATCCTCTGCGTACGGTCTCGAGTTTCGCATCATGATGGCTGCCACGAGTCGTGGCAGTAACGTGGCGGGTGGGATTGCCGGGAACCTGTTCGTCCACGCGCCGACCATCATCTCAACCGCGTCGGTCATGCCGTAGCGGCTTAGCAGGACATCGCGGATCGCATCGACAGTGAGCGCCCTGCGGTGGCGGCCGACGCGTCGTGCGAACTCCTGAAACGGCGGCAGCCATTCCGGGCATCGCTGGGGTCAGCGATCTGGGAGTTCTGACACGATGTCGGCGTGCACTGACTCTCGATGGACCGACGTCATACAGAGTCGCAGTCCGTGGGCGGTCTGCTCATCAAGGATGAGGTGCGTGATTATCCCCGCGCGAAGGGCCGCCAGGATAGGGATGACTTTGTTGTCTCCGGCCACCGCGCACACGCGGCGGGGTATGTGCTTAAGCTCCGCCGGCGTGGGCCCGCTCGCACGTTCGTTCAGAGAGAGGTCTTCATAAGTCCCATCCGCTCGCAGGAACACCGTACAGACATCGCCGACCACCCCGGCCGACTCCAGCACACGGATGTCGTCGGCTTCGAGGTATCCGGCCGAGTAGACATGGCTCGGCACCTGGCCTGTGACTGCACCGATCGAGAACAGGGCGATGTCCGCCTGCCGCTGCATCTCGAGCACCCGTGCGATGGAGCGCTCACGCCACATCGCGCGTCTGGTGCTGGCGAAGTCGAAGAAGGCAGGAACCGGGAATGGCTGCACACGCGCATCGAACGCCTCGCCGAATCGAGAGATGAGGTTGCCCACGTAGTCGGCACCCGAGGTGCGGTTGTTCGCCCCCCCGTTGAGCTGAACGATGACGCTCCCACGCGTCGGCTTTTTCGTGAGGTGCTGGGATACCGCTCCGAGGGTTGTGCCCCACGCGATCGCGAGGATCATGTCGGAGTCGAACCAGTCGGTCACCATCTTGGCCGTGGCGGTGGCCACCTGATCCAGTCGCTCCTGCGTCGTCGCCGAGTCGCTGACTGGCACCACGTACACCTCGACGCCGAACTGTTGAGCGATGAGGTGGGTGAACGCCGGCGCGTGGGAAGGGGTCGGGCGCAGCGCTATGTTTACGAGCCCCGAGGACCGGGCTTCCTTGAGAAGGCGGGACACACTCGACCTCGACATGTGCAGCCGCTGAGCGACCGTCTCCATTTTGATGTCTTGGAGGTAGTACATCGAGGCCGCCGCCAGGATCGTTTCGTCCCTGTTCACCGAGAGGTTGCACATTCGTGCAGGTTGCATGCGCGTATTGCCATCATGCTCCCAGATCCTAATACGCTTCAGGCTGCCGGGGGACATTCCGCCGGTCCTCATGAATGGAACATCATGCTCGACACTCGGCTCACCACGGAATCCCGCGACCGCGCTCTTGCGCGCCTGTCCGAGAGCGCACTGCCGGGACGAGAACTCGACGTGCTCGTCATCGGGGGCGGTATCACCGGTGCCGGCATCGCCCTTGATGCTGCCAGCAGAGGTCTGGAGACGGTGGTCGTCGAGGCGCAGGACTGGGGCGCGGGAACGTCGTCTCGCTCGAGCAAGCTCGTGCACGGAGGGCTCCGCTACCTTCAGATGCTCGATTTCAAGCTGGTGTTCGAGGCGTTGGCAGAGCGCGACCTTCTCCTGACGGCGGTCGCTCCCCACCTCGTGCGCCCCGTGCCCTTCCTTTATCCCCTGCGTCATCGGGTGTGGGAGCGGGCCTTCGTGGGGGCGGGCATCGCCCTCTACGACGTGCTCGCGACCCTGCGCCGGGGAAAGCGCGCCCTCCCCTGGCATCGTCACCTCAGCCGGGGCGACCTCGACCGGGTGTTCCCGGACCTCAGCGCGCGGGCAGCAGTCGGGGCGATCGAGTACTGGGATGCGACGGTGGACGACGCGAGATACGTCGCGACGCTCGTTCGCACTGCGGTGGGGCACGGGGCTCAGGCGGCCGCGCGCACACAGGTGGTGGAGCTGACCAAGAATGGCGCCGGTGTCGTAGACGGCGCGCTGCTGCGCGACCTCGAGACGGATCGCGTGATCGCGGCCAAGGCGCGCCATGTCATCAGCTCGACCGGTGTCTGGACCGAGCAGTCGCAGGCTCTCGCCGGCGAGACCGGCGGGCTGCGGGTGCTGGCCTCGAAGGGCATCCACATCGTCGTCCCCCGCGATCGGATTGAGGGCGACGCGGGTCTTATCTTGCAGACGAAGAAGAGCGTTCTCTTCGTCATCCCGTGGTCGCGGTACTGGGTCATCGGCACGACCGACACCCCCTGGACCGAAGAACTCGTCAACCCCACGGCACATGCCCGCGACATCGACTACGTGCTCGATGAGGCGAATGGGGTCCTGGCGAAGGCGCTCACGCACGATGACATCATCGGCACGTGGGCCGGGCTCCGCCCGCTGCTGCAGCCGGGCACGAAGGACGGCACCGCATCCGAGAAGGTGTCGCGCGAGCACACGGTCGCCTCGCCCGTCCCCGGACTGACGGTCATCGCCGGCGGCAAGTTCACCACGTACCGGATCATGGCGCGGGATGCCGTCGACTTCGCCCTGGGCGCCGAGGCGGCCGCCGCGCGACCGTCGGTCACACAGACCATCCCGCTCGTGGGCGGGCGGCCTGCGACGGATGGCGACGCGGGCGCTTCCGCGCGACAGTTCGGCTGGGACGCGGCGATGGTCGATCATCTGCTGCACCGGTACGGCTCCGACATCCGCGACATCGCCGAGATCTGCGACCGCGACGAGAGCATGTCCCGCCCGCTGGAGCACGCACCCGCCTACCTGCGCGCGGAGATCGCGTACGCCGTCAGCCATGAGGGTGCGCTGCACCTGGAGGATGTGATGCACCGTCGCACCCGCATGGTCTACGAGTACGCCGACGAAGCCCTGGCGGCCCTTCCCGAGGTCGCCCGGATCGTCGCCGGCGAACTGGGCTGGTCAGACGCGAGGCGCGACGAGGAGGTCGCGGCGTACACCGCCGTGGCCGACGCCGTCGCCGCCGCGGCGCGCGCGAGCGATGACAGCGAGGCCGCGCGCGCCAGGGCGGCCGCCCCCGGGGTCGCCGCCATGTCGCCGCATCCCTGATCACCGATCCGTCCACCCCACCCCGCCACTCACACGCCTCGACGGAGAGCACCCCGTGACACGTTTTGTACTGTCGATCGACCAGGGCACGACGAGCACGCGCGCGATCGTGTTCGACCACTCGGCGTCGATCGTGGCCAGCGGACAGCTCGAGCATCGCCAGCACTTCCCGCGGGCGGGATGGGTCGAGCACGACGCCGTCGAGATCTGGGACAACGTTCGTGAGGCCGTGGGGCTCGCCCTCACCCGCGCGAACCTGACCCACGGCGACATCGCGGCGGTCGGACTCACCAATCAGCGCGAGACCACGATCGTCTGGGACCGCCACACCGGAGTTCCCGTCTGTCGGGCCATCGTCTGGCAGGACACGAGGACGCAGCGGATCGTCGAGGATCTGTCCCGCGATCACGGCGTCGATCGGTACAAGGCGACCGTCGGCCTGCCGCTTGCGACCTACTTCGCCGGTCCCAAGGTGAAGTGGATCCTCGACAACATCAGCGGGGCACGTCAGGCCGCCGACGACGGCGACCTGCTCTTCGGCACGGTCGATACCTGGATCCTCTGGAACCTCACCGGTGGCGTGAACGGCGGCATCCACGTCACCGACGTCACCAACGCCTCCCGCACCATGCTGATGGACCTCGACACGCTGAACTGGGACGAGCAGATCGCGGCGGACATGGGAATCCCGATGTCGATGCTCCCGCAGATCCGTTCCTCTTCCGAGGTCTACGGCGTGGGACGAGACCACGGGATGCTGCCCGGCGTCCCGATCGCCGGGGTTCTGGGGGACCAGCAGGCGGCGATGTTCGGTCAGGCGTGCTTCAGCGAGGGCATGGCGAAGAACACCTACGGAACGGGCAACTTCCTGCTGCTGAACACGGGACGCACGCGCGTGCACTCCGAGAACGGACTGCTCACGACCGTCTGCTACAAGATCGGCGACGCCCCGGCCGTCTACGCGCTCGAGGGATCGATCGCCGTAACAGGCTCCCTCGTGCAATGGCTGCGGGACAACCTCGGCATGTTCTCGGACGCGTCGGAGATCGAGCCGCTGGCCCGTGAGGTCGAGGACAACGGCGGCACGTACTTCGTGCCGGCGTTCTCCGGTCTCTTCGCCCCGTACTGGCGCCCGGACGCCCGCGGCGCGCTGCTCGGGCTCACCCGCTACGTCACGAAGCAGCACATCGCACGCGCGGCCCTGGAGGCCACCGCGTATCAGACGCGAGAAGTGGTGGAGGCGATGAACGCGGATGCGGGCATCGGTTTGGCCGAGCTACGCGTCGACGGCGGGATGGTCGCCAACGAGCTGCTCATGCAGTTCCAAGCGGATCAGCTGGGTGTCGATGTGCTTCGCCCCAAGATCCTCGAGACCACCGCCCTCGGCGCGGCCTACGCTGCCGGCATCGCCGTCGGGTTCTGGGACGGCCAGGACTCCGTAACCGAGAACTGGGGAGAGGCGCAGCGCTGGAGCCCGACGATGCCGCTGCTCGAGCGCGAACAGCTCTTCCGCAACTGGAAGAAGGCTGTCACCAAGACCATGGGCTGGGTGGACGGCGACGTGGACACCTGACCAGCCCCGCCCTCGATCCGAATACAGTCACAACCCCACCGATACCCACACGAAGGAGTAGGGATCTCATGAAAGCAACCTTCCTGAAAAGGAACCCATTCTGGCTCGCGCTGTCACTGGTGCTAATTGTTGTGTCTCGTGAGGTTGGTGACGGGCGGCGGGTCGGCGGGGAGTAGGTGAGGTCCTCCGGGTGGGATGTGAAACGACCAAGAATCGCATCCCCGCCCAAGGAGGACCTCGTGACCCACCGTAACGCGCCGTTGACTCCGGAAGGCCGCCGCCGCGCGTGCCTGGAAGTGGATCGTGGACGTCCGATCTGTCACGTCGCGTCCGAGTTCCAGATCGCCCGTCAGACGCTGGGGAAGTGGCATGCCCGCTGGGCCGCCGAAGGCGAGTCCGGTCTGGAGGACCGGTCCAGTCGGCCGTGCTCATCGCCACGGCAGACACCGGTCGAGGTCGAAGACCTCATCGAGAAGCTCCGCCGCGAGCACAAGGTCGGTCCGGTGCAGCTGGCCGGGAAGCTCCGTGAGCATGGCCACGAGGTTCCGATCTCCACGATCCACCGGGTCCTCGTGCGCCGCGGGATCAACCGGCTCCGTGATATCGCCCCGGACGGCGAGGACCTGCGCGAACCGGTGCGCCGCTACGAGTGGGCGCGACCGGGCGGGTGCACGCGTCGATGTGAAGAAAGTCGGCCGGATCCCTGACGGCGGTGGGTGGCGGGTCCACGGCCGCGGCTCCGCCCAGGACCTCGCCGCGCGGCGCCAGCGGGTCGGATACGTCTACCTGCACTCTGCGACCGACGACCATTCCAGGCTGACCTACACCGAGGAACTCGCGGACGAGCGCGGCGCGACCGCGGCAGGGTTCTGGCAGCGCGCGGTGAAGTGGTTCCGTCGCCATGGGATCCGTCGGATCCGACGCGTCCTCACCGACAACGGGTCGTGCTACCGGTCGTGGGCATTCGCTGCCGCGCTGGCAGGGTCGAAGACCCGTCACAAGCGCACCCGCCCCTACCGTCCGCAGACGAACGGGAAGGTCGAGCGATATCACCGCACCATGGCCGCCGAGTGGCTCTACGCCCGCGCCTGGACCAGCAACGAGCAACGCCGGCAAGCGCTACACGCATGGCTCGAGCACTACAACTACCATCGACCGCACAGCTCACTCGGAGGCAGGCCACCCATCAGCCGCGCCACCCGACCAGCTGTCACCAACCTCGCTGCATAGAACAGCTAATGCTGATGTCCGCGATCGTCGCATCCGCGGTGCAGACGAACGCCGGAACCATCGCAGTGAAGGACATGAGATGGGAGACGCCGTCGGGCCAGATGATCAGCGCCCTGCTGTTCAAGCCGGATGCCGCGACCGCTGATTCTCAGGCCCCCGCCATCATCGTGTCTCACGGGTGGTGGAACAACCGCGAGATGCAGGATGCCAACTATGTCGAGCTTGCGCGACGCGGTTACATCGTCGTATCGATCGACATGTATGGGCACGGCAACTCGTCGCCGCTCGTGAACAGCCAGGTCGAGCTCGGCGGCACCGGCATGTACGACGTTGTGAAGCTCGTCGCCGATCTGCCGTACGTCGACCCGGAGATGATCGGCGTGTCCGGCCACTCGAACGGCGCGCGGGCCGCGAACTTCTCGGTCGCCCTCGACAACGAGGCCGACGAGCAGCTCATCGATGCGGTCTTCCTCGTCGACAACGACCCTGTCTACACCGATGCCGACGGCGCGTACACGAACATCTACGGCACGCGAGATGTCGGTCTGGTCGCGGCCCAGTATGACGAGTTCTTCTTCCGCAGCTACAGCCCGGAGGGTGTCGCGCTGACGCCGCCGCGTGAGTACATCTCGACCCCCAACGCGCAGTCCTTCCTGAACTTCGGCGTGGACCCGGCTGAGGAAGAATCGCGCTCGGCCGGTGAGTTCTACACCGAGGGCGACGCCGATCGCATCGTCTACACCCCGGCGGAGACGCACCCGTGGGGCACGATCTCGAAGACGACGGTCGGGAGCCAGGTCGAGTTCTGGGAGCGGGTCTTCCCCGCGCCGAACGCGATCGAACCGAGCGCCCAGATCTGGCAGGTCAAGGAGACGGCGACGGCGTTCGGTCTCATCGGCTTCGGCATCTTCCTGGTTGCCTTCACGCGTGCGCTTCTCGGCACCCGCGCCTTCGCCGGCCTGCGATTTACGGAGCCCGCTGCGCTCGCGGCCACGAGTCGCAAAGGCCTGGCATGGTTCTGGGGCGGACTGGTCGTCTCGGCGCTGTTCTCGGGCTGGAGCTACGTCTGGCTGAGCCAGCAGCCCGTGATGCAGGGCATCGCATTCAACGCCGTGCCGACGATCTTCACCCAGGGTGCTGTGTTCTTCATCGCGACCTGGGCGGCGATCAACGGTGTCGCGGGGCTGATCATCATGACGGTCTCCTACTTCGCGTTCGGTAAGAAGAACAGCCTGGATCTGCGGGCAGCAGGGGTCCTCCCCGGCTGGAGGAAGTTCTTCCACGGCATCGGTCTCGGAGCGATCGTCGTCGCGGCGGCGTTTGGCATCGTGTTCGTGCTCGACTACTTCTTCAAGACCGACTTCCGGTACTGGGTCGTAGCCGTCAAGGCGTTCGAAGCGGACAAGCTCTGGATCGCCCTGCTCTATCTGCCGTTCTTCCTCGTGTACTTCTTCGCGAACTCGGTGGCGATCAACAGCTTCAACCGGTTCACGCTGCGCGGACAGGAATGGCTCAACACGTTGGTGCTGGCGGTGGCGAACGCGATAGCGCCGATCGTGCTCGTAGTCGCCCAGTACGCGACGTTCTTCATCAGCGGTGACACGATCCCGGGCTTCGGGGGCATCTTCAGCATCTGGCTGTTCCCGGTCATCCTCATCCTTGCGGTCTCAGCCGTGATCTCGCGGAAGATCTACCGAGCGACGGGCAACCCATACATCGGAGGGTTCATCAACGCCGCCGTCGTGACAATCATCTCAGTCTCGAACACGCTGACCGTCGTGTACTGACCCGTCTCACCAATTCGACCAGAGGGAGTGCCTCCGCCCTGAAGCGGAGCACTCCCTCTGTCGCGTCGAGGGGTGTGAATGGCCGGCTACGAGCTGCGCGCCGGGTGTGATGTCCGGGCAGGTGGTTGAGCCTTCTCGTGGGTGAGGCTCCGATCGCGGAGGCGATCCTGTAATGCTTGACCTGCCCCACGTGATGGGTTTCGATCGCGGCCGCTAACCGCGCTCCTACGATCAGGCGCGCCGGAACGTACTGCAACAGCGCGCCGATTCAACGACGTGAATGGGTCTGTGCAAACCCTGCTTGGCGGGTCCCGCGGTGCGGAGTCTCGCTCCGTACCGGCGCGCATCCGCAGGTGAGTCTGGTTCGGCGAGTACGCCGGCGTCGGCTGGGGCGGGACGTTCTAGCCGAGGGCGAGCCACTTCGCTGAGGGCGCTGTCGGGATGACGCCGGTTGAGTGCTGCACGGTGACAGGCTGGGAGCGGTCCGGCGTTCGCTGTTGGAACAACACGCGGTGCAGCACTCGAGCGGCGGCCGAAGCGGGGGTTGTTGTGGTCATGGTGAACTCCTTCGTCGTGAAATTAGAGCGGGGGGTGTGATGCGGTCAGAGGTGGGCGTTGAGCCCGGCGGCGCCGATCGAGGTGTTTGTGATCTCCTTCCAGTTCAGCGCGATCCCCGCGTCCAATGACTCGCGTTCTCGTGCCCGCGCGATCACGCGGGCGGCGAGACGGTCGCTGTCGTCGCAGTGTTCGGCGAGGATGGCGGTGATCACGATGGACCGTGCGCAGGCTTGTTCGAGGCGATTGTGTATTCGTCGTGCGACGCTGTCGCAGATCCGAAGGACGCTGTCTTCGGAGATGATGGGGGAGCCGTTCAGGACGAGAAAGATGTGCTCCAACCTGGTGAGCCGACCACAGAGCACTGCGCACTGCACTTCGAGAGCCTGTCAAGTTGTTTGTGTAAGCGGGCGTCGCTCGGTTTTCAGAGGTAGGGCTGGATGCGGTCGGGGTAGGCGAGGGCGAGTTCGGAAAGTGTCAAGGCGGGTGAGACAGATTCCGTCAGGCGGTCTGTATGAGGGCCTCCTGTGAGGGCTGGTTGATCCAGGCGGCCTCGGGCAGCTTGGGCGCCTGGGGTCGGCGGTGGCCGAAGCGCTCGGGACGGGCGGCGTAGGCCGCGTCCAGGGTGGCCTGGCGCTGGGCGCGGACCTGCCCGGCGGTGCCGAAGTGGACGCTGGCGGGGGTGTGCAGCCCGATCCCGCAGTGGCGGTGCTCGTGGTTGTAGTAGGCGAAGAACTGCTCGGCGAACGCGCCGGCGTCGGCCAGGGACCCGAAGCGCTCGGGGAAGACCGGGGCGTACTTCAGCGTCTTGAACGCCGCCTCGCTGTAAGGGTTGTCGTTCGACACGTGCGGGCGGGAGTGCGACCTGGCCACCCCGAGGTCGACGAGCAGCTGAGCGACCGGTTTGGAGGTCATCGAGGTCCCGCGGTCGGCGTGGATCGCCTCCGGCACGCCATGGATGCCCATGGCGTGCTCGAGCAGGTTCTTGGCGATCTCGGCGTCCTCGCGGGCCGCGATGGTCCAGCCCACGACGAACCTGGAGAAGATGTCGAGCACGACGTACAGGTCGTAGTACACGCCCCGCTCCGGCCCCTTGAGCTTTGTGATGTCCCAACTCCACACCTGCCCCGGCGCCGTCGCGACGAGCTCGGGCCGGGTCCGGGGCGGGTGGCTCGCCTGCCGGCGCCGTTCCCCGGCCATGTCGTGCTCGCGCAGGATCCGGTGCATCGTGGACATCGAGCACAGGTAGGTGCCCTCGTCCAGCAGCGTGGCCCAGACCTGGGCGACCGACTTGTCCGCGAACCGCTGGCTGGTCAACACGGCCAGCACGTGGGCCCGCTCGGCGGCGGACAGCTTGTTCGCCGGTGCCGGCCGCGGTGTCCGTGGACGTGGCGGTGGCGGGTTCTTGGCCCGGTAGTGACTGGCGCGGGAGCGACCCAGCAGCGCGCACGCAGCCGCGGTGCCGACGTGCTCGGCCAGCCCGTCGACGGCCGGGTTGATCACCGCGGCGACCGCGGCGGCTTGTCCGCGCTCTCGGAGAGCGTCTCCAAGAGCGCGTGTGCTTTTCCCATCAGGTCCAGCGCCGCCCTGGTCTTGGCCAGCTCGGCCTCGGCCTTCTCCGCCCGGGCCCGTAGCGCCTGCAGCTCCCGCTCGCGCCGGTCCCGCGGCTTGCTGCCCAGCCCGGACAGCGAGCCGGCGGCCGCGGCCTTGCGCCACTCGATGATGTGGGAGGTGTACAGGCCCTCCCGGCGCAGGATCTCCCCACGCCCAGAGCGGTCCGCGGCGTCGTACTCGGCCAGGATCGCCGCTTTGAACTCGGCGGTGAACGTCCGCCTCTTGGGCCGGTCAGCACGAGGAGCCATAGCCCCATCATCGGTGCCGACGTCAGCAACCGTCATCGTCATCTCAGTATTGGTCCGTTCTCGCCCCGTGCAGTGCGAAGGTCAGCAGTGCTGGTGTCTCACCCCATCCTGACGCACAGGGGTTGCGCGAGGGCTTGCTTCCAATTCGTGGTGATCTGGCCCTCGACGAGGCGGCCTTCGGCGTTGCGTTTGACGCCTCGTGATCGTCCGCGTTCCTTGAGTCGGTCGCGGGCTCGCTTGTCTTCGATGTTGCAGATCGCGAGCCAGAGCAGCTTGACGACGGCGTCGTCGGAGGGGAAATGGCCGCGGTTCTTGATGATCTTCCGCAGCTGATAGTTCAGCGACTCGATGCTGTTCGTGGTGTAAATCACCCGGCGCAGCATCGGCGGGAACGCCAGAAACGGTGTGAACCTGTCCCACGCGTTCTCGAACACCTGGACCGTGTTCGGGTTCGCTTGACCGAGGTCGGACGCGGCGAACTCGGACAGCGCGACGAGGGCGGCGTCTTCGTCCGCGGCCTGGTAGATCGGTTTCAACGCGGCAGCGACGGCCTTGCGGGACTTGTAGTTCACGAACCGCATCGCCGAGCGGATCAGATGCACCACGCAGGTCTGGACCGTCGATTGCGGCCAGGTCGCCTCGATCGCTTCGGGGAACCCGGTGAGCCCGTCGACGCAGACGATGAGGACGTCCGTGATGCCGCGGTTGGCGAGTTGCGCGCAGACACCGGCCCAGAACTTCGCACCCTCGGTGGTTTGGATCCAGATGCCCAGGACGTGCTTGATGCCATCCATGTCGACGCCGACAGCGATGTGAGCGGCTTTGTTGCGCACGTGCGCACCATCGCGGACCTTCACGATCAGCGCGTCCAGGTAGATCACCGGATAGAACGCCTCCAGCGGCCGATGCTGCCAAGCGAGGACCTCGTCAAGGACCTCGTCAGTGATCTTGCTGATCGTCTCCCGGCTGATCTCGGTGCCGATCGTGGAGACCAGATGATGCTCGATATCGCGGATCGTCATCCCGCCGGCGTAGAGCGAGACGATCATGTCGTCGAGCCCACCAAGGCGCCGTGAGCCCTTCGGGACCAGCATCGGCGTGAAGGACCCATCTCGGTCCCTGGGGATCGCGAGGTCGACGTCACCGACGCTGGTCGCGACAGTCTTCGGAAACGAGCCGTTCCTCGAATTCGGGTGAAGCCCCGCCTCGGGATCGCCCTGCTCGTAGCCGACATGCTCGGTCAGCTCCGCCCGCAATCCGCGTTCGAGGCCGGCCTTGATGAGCTGCTGGATGAGCCCGTCCTTGCCATCGAGCTTGACCTCGCCAGCATCGATCTTCGCGTAGAGGTCATCCAATGCGCCCGATGCTTCGAGCGCCTCCACACCCTGCCGTTGAGCCTTGCGACGCTCCTCACGCGCCTGCTTGTCAATCATGGTCATCAGTGTCTCGACTTTCAGTCAGGAGCACTGCCCCTTACACAAACCATCTGACACGCTCCACTTCGATGTCCCGCAGGGACGCGCGAAGCTGCTTGCGGGTGCGCAGCCAACTGATGTCCACACCGATCACCACCGCACGGTGACGCCCCCACACCGAATGAACACTGTGGAACACTTGCGCTTCCGGCGCCGAACGCAACGCCGTCAAGCAACCCAACCGATCTCCGATCACCGCGATCAGCGGCGCCCGCGCGGGGTCGTTCTGGCGGGGGCGGGCAAGCGAGAGTAGGCCGCGCAGTCCGATGCGTTCCGGTGGGGTCAGCTCGACTTGCTCGGCTTGCGCCGCACGGACTCCGCGAACGGGGCGATCCGGCCGCGCCTCAACGTTTATCGACATCGCGCTGACAATCGACACAGTTCTCGGCGTACGGCATGATGTCCAAACGCGCCGCGACGATCGCTCCGCCGCAGCGGATGCAGCGACCATACGTGCCAGCTTCCAGCCGGTCCAGCGCCGCGGTGATCTGATCCATCACCCGCCGCGCTGCCTGATTTGTCGCCCACGAGACCGGGTCGATGTTGGGCGCGGCGGACAGGCCGGACGCGCGGATGATGACTTCCCGCTGCCGAAGCTCCTCCTGCAAGAAACGGCGAATGTGGGCGTAGTTAAGTTTCGGGGCGGACCGAGGTGCAATATCAACAGACATGAGAACTCCTCATCAGAAAATGTCGACGTCATGAGTGCCGGAAGCAGACTCCGGCGCGTCGGTGAGCGGACACTCACCGACATCGGGTCAAGAAACGACAGGGAACATCACGTGGGATGCGGCGGCCCCATCAGCTTCGCCAACTGATCAAACAGCTCCGCCGCACCATCCAGGGGCAGCTCCCCCCGATCGACCTGCGAGATGATCTCCATGAAAGCTAGACGCATCCTCGCCGTCCGCACAGGAACGGTCCCCGCAACCGTGTTCAGCACGGACCAGGCGCGAAGACGAGCCCGCAACGCGTCCGGAGTCCAACGACACCTCATGATCTCCCTCCGCCCCATGCCCGGACATTGAGGATCCGTGCGACCCGTAGCGCTGACCGGCCGGCGTTGCTTCCGTCAGAGCGATGTGTCGGTAGCGCGGTGACCGTGTCGCCGCGGTTGGCGGCGCACAGCGCGGAGCGGCGCGGCCTGGGGTCGGCGCGTGGCGTTGTCTTGCGCGGTCGTGTGATCGGCATCTCTGCCTCCTGGGTACAAAAAAAGCGCCGCATATGCGACGCGCTGGGTAGCCGGACAAGCCGTGGAAACCACGGACTCATTTACGGCGGAGCGCGACGGGTGGAGAGCAAGAGCGATACCGCTCCCGCGCCCGTCATCCGCGGCGGGAGAACCTCGTGACGGGCTCCCGCGATATCCAGAACAGCCCGCACAACGCCGGCGTCAATAAGACGCTGCGCGCTGGCGAAAGGGGCGGTCATCGACATGCCCTCACCATAGCCCGAACCTACAGAAAGGCAAGTCGGCACCCAGGAACCTAGCAGTCGCCCTCAGCGAGGCTGGCAGTCCCGTACCCGGAAAGCGCAATACGGAACTTACGAGTGCCTTCCCAGGGCTGCGAACACGGCTCGGCAGATACCTCGATTCCGCTGCTCGCGGTCTCCGCCCAACGGTGACGCGCGCGGCCCAAGACCGCGAAGATGAAGCCGGGAATGAGCAGCCACACGAGCCCGTCGAACAAGACGACCCACGCGCAAAAGAGACGCACCACCCCTCACGCCGATCGGCGTCTGGGGAGGGGCTCGATGCCTTCTAAGCTGACATAAGGTTCACTATCGGCGAATGCGCTCCCCAATTTCTCAGGCCATCCCTTGATGCCGCGGTTCATTGCGATCACGCGTGACTAGGTTCACTGTCGCGACCTGGCCTTACAGTTGCTGATCGCGACTTCCCCAGGCTTCCACGTGATACACCACCATCAGCCTCGACCCGCAAAGCTGATGTAGCAGAACCGAAGATTCCTAAAGGATAAGGAGCAAGACACCACGACATTCCGACGGCAATACAGCGATGCACGCAGGCACCAATCGGTGATCCCGTGACTCGAGCGTCATCCTGAAGGATTCGGCGACATCTACCTGCATGGCACAAAAAACACTGGCCAGGAGTCAAATACCGTCCTAGCCTAGCGACATGCGGGGAGGTCTCCAGCGGTGGAAGAGAGGCGCCGGCTCCGGCGGGGTCGGTCGGGCGATCGACTACGCCGTGAAGGGAACTTGCGATGCTCATCTCCACCTTTCGACCGGATCTGACGCGCTCGAGCGTTACAGCAGCGCCACCGATGCGAGCGTCACGAGATTCGTTGTGACGGATGGCGCAATCGCAGCCGACGAGCTATCGGCAGGAGCGCTCCGGGTGTGGCTCACGGGTCATGACCCGGTGACGGGGGAGAAGCGTGGAAGCCAGCGGCTCAGCGCGGACGCCGATCTCTTGCTCGACGCGACGCTGAACCACCCGAAGTCGTACAGCATCGCGGCGTTGCTGCATCCGGAGCTCGCGTCCGAATTCGAGTCGCTGCAGAATCGCCTGCGTGACCAGATCCTCACTACCTGGCTGAACGAGCTGAACGCACGTCGCGGTCATGGCGGACTCATTCGGGAAGACATCACCCGCATCGAGGTGGTCGAGCTCGACCATCGGCGCTCGCGCGCGCTCGACCCGCACGCCCACCGCCACCTTTGGTTGAACGTGAAGGTGCTCGGCGCTGACGGCAAGTGGTCCAACGTCGACTCGCGGGTCGCAATGAAGCTCCACACCCTGATCAACGCCGAAGGCGATCTCGCTGCGCGAACAGATCCGCAGTGGCTCGCGTCGCTCGCCCGTCACGGGTTCACGCTCGACGATGACGGCGAGGTCGCCGAACTTGCGAGCGTGGTGCGGCCCCTCTCGCGGCGCTCGGCGCAGATCGAGGTGAATCGAGCCCGACTCATCGCGGAGTGGAGCGCTGAGCACGATGGGACGAGCCCCAGCATCCGCGTTCTGACACAGATCGACCGTCGCGCGTGGGCGATGTCGCGCCCGAACAAACCCGCTCACCTCGACGAGCTGTCGTGGGAAGCGACTGTGCGTGGCGAGCTCGCGAGTCTCGATGCCCGGCTCGCTGTGGACCGTGCGCCTGTGCCGCTCGTCTCCACCCCACTCCACGCGCTCGACCTGGACCTTCTGGCGCATGCCGCGGTGGTCGATGCGGACGAGCGTTCCACCCGCACCGGCGGGAGGTTCAGTTCTTTCGACCTCCGAGCGGGCGCGACGCGCGCCCTCGCGCGGAGCGGGGTGGTCGCGCCCCGCGATGCGTTGATCGCGACGATCGACGCGATCGCAGAGAAAGCACACGGCACGTGCGTGCGGTTGATGACGGATGCCGACCTCCCGGGCCAGGTCAAGGCGTTCATGGCGACCGAGACAGTGCGCCTGAAGATTCATCTCGCCGGCAGCCTGGACGCGCTCGCATCGCCGGGTCGCTCGCTCCTGCCGCAGGAGCTCCGTCGCAGCGCGGCATTCCCGGAAGACGTCGACCAGCTGGATCCCTCGCAGCTCGCGGCCGCCGGCGCGATTGCCGGGGCCGGCGGCCTCGTGACGGTGACCGGGCCGGCTGGCGCGGGTAAGACCACGATGCTGCGCGTGGCTTTCGCGGCTTTGCGATCGCAACACCGACAAATGCTGGTCGTCGCACCGACTCGGAAGGCCGCGTCCGTGGCGTCACGTGAGGTGGGCGCGGAGGCTTCGAGCCTGCATGCCCTACTCGCCGATCACGGCTATCGCTGGACCGTCGACGCCGCCGGCGCCGAGGCGTGGACGCGGCTGTCGGTGGGGGAGTCGGACAGAGACACCGGCGCGATCTATGCGGGCCCATCGCGGTTCGTTCTCCGACGCGGCGATCGGATCGTCGTGGACGAAGCCGGCATGGTCGACCTGCAGACCGAGGCTGCACTCGTCGGTCTCGCGATCGAGCAGCAGGTGGGAGTGGCGATGGTGGGCGATCCGTGTCAGGCGCTTCCGGTCGGGCACGCGGGGGCGATGGCATCAGCGGTCCGGTGTGCGACAGCATCCGTGGAACTCGGCACGGTGCACCGGTTCAGTGATCCCGAATACGCTGCGCTCACTCTTCGCCTGCGCGAGCCCCGCGACCGTGACGACGCCCTCACGATTGCAGGGGAGTTGCTCGAGCGCGGGCATGTGCAACGGGCATCGGGAGCGGAGGAGGCGCGCGCCGCGATGGTGGCGGCCTACTTCGAGTGGCACGCGCGCGGGAAGCGCGTCGCGCTGGTCTCGGGCACCAACAGTGAGGCGGATGCGATCAACGATGCGATCCAGCAGCGCCGCGTCGACGAAGGGGAGCTTGACTCCACCGTGCTCGCGCTTGGGATGGGGGAGCAGCGTCTCCTCGTCGGCGACACCGTACAGACGCGTCGCAACGACCCGCGCACCGGCGTCGAGAACCGCGCGCAGTGGGTGGTGCTCGGCATTCGCGACGATCGCATCACCCTCGTGTCGGCGAGCGACAGCGGTGAGATGCGTGGAGTGAGTCGCGAGTATGCGTTCGAACACGTGCAGCTGGCGTACGCGTCAACGGTGCACGGCATTCAGGGAGAGACGACGGATGCCGCGGTCGTCGGTCCGGACGTCGACGCCGCCGGCCTCTACGTCGGACTGACCCGAGGGCGCCACCACAACACCGCCATCACCGTTGCGCGGACCGACGAGGAGGCGACAGCACAGCTGGGGGCGACGATGATGCGCGGCACAACGGAGCTCACGCTCCAGGACGCTATCCGCGCCGCCCACGCCGAGCTGCGACGGGCAGCACGCGAGCGCGAGGTTCAGGCGTCCGCACCGTGGATCACACCCAGCGCATCCCCGTCGCACGGCGGGCGCCCACTGTGATCAGCACTGCGGGGCGGGATCTCACAGCGGTATACTTCGGGTATGACTACGACGATCAAAGTCAGCGACGAGCTCCGCGACCGGCTCAAGGATCAAGCCGCCCGCGACGGGCTCACGCTCGGCGCGCATCTTGCGTACCTCGCCGACGCCGAGGACAGACGGCGGCGTCTGCGGCTGCTGAAGGCCGCAATCGACGCGTCGAGCAGCGCCGATGTGGCGTCTCATGCTGCGGAGACGGGAGACTGGGAGCGCACGGAACTGGCCGACGCCTCGTGACCACACCCGAGCTCGCCCCGGGCGTCGTGGCCTGGGCGACGCTCGAGCCCGTGCGCGGCAGAGAGCAAGGCGGTCATCGCCCCGTGCTGATCATCGCGTCCGCAGGATATCTGGATGCGGTCACGACCCTCGCTATCGTGCTCCCGATCACGACCACCGATCGAGGATGGCCGAACCACGTTCGCGTCGAGGGGCCGAGCGGGCTGGAACGACCGTCGTGGGTCATGACGGAGCAGCCCCGCACGTTGTCGCGCGATCGGCTCACGGGAGTAGCCGGTGAAGTGTCCCTCGACTGTCTCGCCGTAGTACGCACCTGGTTGGGCGACTTCCTCGATCTCTGACCGGCTTGACGACGGGAGAACACTGAGTCATGGGCAGCATCCACTCGTACACGGTCGCCGCCGGACGGCGGTATCGGATCAGCTACCGCAAGCCGAACGGGCTGCAGGCGACCCTGCGGGGCTTTCGCACGAAGCACGAGGCGGAGATCAGACTCGCCGAAGTCGAGATCTCCAAGAATCGTGGCGAGTTCGTTGACCCCTCGGACTCGAGGGCCCCGCTCGGATCGCTGGGGACGGAGTGGCTCGCGGCGCGACAGGCGGATCTCAAGCCGTCGACGTTCCGCAGCATCGACTCCGCGTGGCGCATCCACGTGCGACCGAAGTGGGAACGGCGCGCGGTCGGCAGCATCCGGCATTCGGAGGTCCAGGCGTGGACCTCCGAGCTTACCAAGACGCACAGCCCGACGACGGTGCGCCGTGCGCACGAGGTGCTCGCCGGCATCCTCGATGTCGCCCTCCGTGACCGTCGCATCGCGTCGAACCCGGCACGCGGTGTCAAACTTCCGCGCAAGGTCGCGAAGCCACGCGCCTACCTCACCCATCAGCAGGTCGCCGACCTTGCGCGCGAGTCGTCTCAGCCTGAATTGGTGGTGTTCCTTGCCTACACGGGCCTCCGTTGGGGTGAGGCGACCGGGCTGCGCGTCACGCATGTCGACCTTCGCCGCCGGCGGGTGAGCGTTGAGGAGAATGCGGTCGAAGTCGGTAGCGCCATCCAGGTCGGCACACCGAAGACCCACGAGAAGCGCCAAGTGCCCTACCCGCCCTTCCTGGCCGAAACGATGGAGCGGCTCGTCACGGGCCGCGGCCGCGATGAGTTGGTGTTCGGCGGCGGCACGAGTCACCTCCGGCGCCCGAAGTCCACGAGCGGCTGGTTCCACGGCGCTGTGACACGAGCGCAAGCGTCTGCTGAGCAAGCAATCGCCGACGCGCTGGCCGCTGGACAGCAGCCCCCGCCGCTGTTCCCGCGGGTCACTCCGCATGACCTCCGTCACACTGCCGCGTCGCTCGCCATCTCGGCCGGCGCTCACGTGAAGGCGGTGCAACGGATGCTGGGTCACGCCTCGGCGGTGATGACCCTCGATACGTATGCCGACCTCTTCGACGACGATCTCGACACCGTGTCGGAGGCTCTCGGGATGGCGGCGGCATCGTCCGATGTGATCGCTGTTCTGTCTCGTGACAACAACGGTGGCAACAGCGTGTGACAACATCCGCGACCCTCCCGCGCCACAAAGCTGCGTTCAGATGTTGTCAAAGTGTTGTCACGGGGCCATTTCGGGTGTCCGGTGAAAGCCGCGATCCCAGTGTTTACAAGGGATCGGAGCGATGAAAGAAGGGTGGGCCCCGTGGGGCTCGAACCCACGACCCGCGGATTAAAAGTCCGATGCTCTACCGACTGAGCTAGAGGCCCGTGCGCTCCAGCCTAACGAACGCGAAGCGGGCCGGATGCCGCAGCATCCGACCCGCCCGCACACGACACGCGGCCGTCGGCGCCCCCTCGCAAACGGCGCCGACGGCCGCGGCCGTCTCAGGTCGTCCCCCCGGACGACCGAGTCAGGGTGATCACATCGGGGGCATCAGCACCGAGTCGATCAGGTACACCGTGGCGTTGGCGGTCTGGACGCCACCGCAGATGACCATGGCGTCGTTGACCATGAGATCGTCGCCGGAGCCGGTGACCTCGAGGTCTGCGCCGTTGACGGTCGTGTGCGTTCCGACGACCTCGTCGGGGCCGGCCTGGCCGGGCACCACGTGGTAGGTGAGGATCGACGTCAGAAGGTCGGCGTCGGTCTGCAGCGTCTCGATGGTCGCGGCGTCGATCTGCGCGAACGCGTCGTCGACGGGCGCGAAGACGGTGAACTCGTCACCGTTGAGCGTGTCGACGAGGTTCACGTCGGGGTTCAGCTGGCCGCTCACCGCCGCGACGAGCGTGGTCAGCAGCGGGTTGTTCGACGCGGCGGTGGCCACCGGGTCCTGGGCCATGCCCTCGACCGAGCCGGCTCCGTCGGGAACGGCGGCGGCGTAGTCGGCGCAGCCCGGGCCCACGAGGTTGGCGGCCGGGTCCATCGTGCTGTCATCCATCTCCTCCGACATGGACGGGGCGCTCGAGGGCTCCTCCATCGAGTCGTCGGCGGTGTCCGCAGCACCTCCGGCACACGCGGTCAGGGCGAACGTGGCGGCGAACGCGAGCCCGAATCCCGCCGTCACACGCTTCTTCGTCAGTGTCGACATGACTTCCTCCTCTGATACGGGCTTCACGCCCGGTTTCTGTGGCAGCCCCTGGTGCGGGACGGTCCGTCGCATCTGCGGCGTACACGGGCTCTTCGGAACCCCGTGGGGATCGGATTGAGAAAGTCCGAAAGTCGTCCGGTGCGACGGATGTGCGCGGCGCGTCCGCGCACCTCGGAGAGGGCCGATGGCGCTCGCCCCAGCCTTCGGCCGACGTCGCGGTGCACGGGCGAGGATCCCCATCCGATCGGGACACCGCATCGAAGAGATCGCGAACCGGCCGTGCATTCTAGGCCGCGGCGAATGCCGCATCCCGTGCGGTGGGTCGTTGAGGGTGCCCGAGGAGGCATGCTTGTAGACATGGTGATCGACGGCATCGACGTGCGCGAAGACGGCGCGTCGGGCGACCGCATCGCCGAACTCCTGGTGCGCTCCGCCGACGGCGACCAGAACGCCTTTGCCGAGTTGTACGACGCGATGTCCTCCCGGGTGTTCGGACTCATCTGCCGCGTCCTGGTCGACCGGGCGCAGAGCGAAGAGGTGCTTCAGGAGGTCTTCCTCGAGGTGTGGCAATCCGCCGCCAAGTTCGCTCCGAAGAAGGGGCAGGGCAGGTCGTGGATACTCACGATCGCCCACCGTCGAGCGGTCGATCGTGTGCGATCGGCGCAGGCGAGCACGGATCGCGATGTGCGCGCGGGGTTCCGCGACATGGATGTGGCCCACGACGGGGTCGCCGAAGAGGTGGAGCTGAAGATCGAGGGCCGGCGCGTGACCGGGGCGCTCGCGGCGCTCCCCGAGGCGCAGCGAGAAGCGCTGACGCTCGCGTATTTCGGTGGTTACAGTCAGAGCGAGATCGCCGCGCTGGTGGGCGCTCCGCTCGGGACGATCAAGACGAGGATGCGGGACGGATTATCCCGCCTACGACTGGAGTTGGGGGTGACGACATGAACGAGCAGCACTTCGCCGAGCTCGCTGCGGGCCACGCGCTGCACGCGCTGAGCCCCGACGACGAGCGTGAGTTCGCGCTCGCCCTCGCCGCTCACCCCGAATGGGAGCACCATGTCAGGGCGGATGCCGAGGCGCTGGCCCGGCTCGCCGACCTGAGCGAGCCGATCGATCCGCCGGCGCGCGTGCGTCACGACGTGCTGGCCCGCATCGGGGCGATGCCCCAGTTCGCCGCGGAGCCTCGCGCCGAGGCCGCGACGGAGGAAGATGTCCCGGTCGTCGCACCGCCCGTGCTCTCCGACGTGACGGCCACCGAGGTGCCGGCCGGCGTCGGCACCGCCCCGACCCGCCGGGGCCTCGGCCGTCGAGGATGGTTCGCGCTCGCGGCATCCCTCGCCCTGCTCCTCGGCATCGGCGGCGCAGCGGCGATCGTCACGCAGCAGTTCGCGCGGCCCGCGGCGGTCGTGGCGCTCGAGCAGATCGAGCGGGCGGAGGACGCGCAGAGCGCCTCGACGACCCTTCCCGACGGCGGCGAGGCGACGGTGCACTGGTCCTCTTCGGTCGGCGAGGCGGTGCTCGTCTCCGAGGGGCTGCCGCCCATCGAGGCCGACCAGAGCTACGAGCTGTGGTTCGTGCGCGGCACCGACCCGATCGCGGCCGGCGTGTTCGAGGCCGACCACTCCGGCAACGCCACCGCGTTGCTGGCCGGCGAGATGTCGCCCGGCGACGTCATCGCCGTCACGGTCGAGCCACTGGGCGGGTCGCCGACGGGCGAGCCCTCGAGCGATCCCATCCTCGCCATCCCCACGGCCTGACACGCCACCCGCCCGGCGTAGCCTGGAGGGATGAGCGACGAGACACCCGGTCCCGGGTTCCACAAGCCGGTGAAGCGGCCGTCGGAACTCTTCGACCGCCTGTACGGTACGCAGGACCCGGCCGAGGTTTCCCGTGTCGCGCACTCGACGGCGGCCGCGCTCCTCTCCCGTGTGCGGGAGGAGCAGGATGCCGGGGTCGTGGACCGGCTCGTGGAGTTCACCGACCGTCACGGCATCGACGACATCGCCGAGCTGTGGTCGCGCTCGCCGGCCCGCACGCTTCCCGGCACGCTCTGGCGCATCTACCTGCTGCAGCTGATGATCCACGACGACCCCCGCACGGCCGCGCTGCTGTACGAGCGGGGCCGGGTCGAGCTCGGCTCGGCCGACGAGGTCGTCGCCGGTGCGTCCGCGCCCGCCGGGCCCGAGGAGCTCGTGACGCTCTCGGACGAGATCCTCCGGGGCGTGTTCGACGGCGATTTCGGAGTGGCGTTGCAGCGCGCCGGCGCGTTCTGCCGCGTCGGGGCGTCGGGTGCGACCCACCTCGCCGACGACTACGAGCCGACCGAGCCGGAGCGCGCGAGCGAGCTGACCACGCGCGCGCTGCGCCTGTCGACCTTCGCGGAGGATCTGGATGCCGCGGCATCCCTCTGGCGCCGCGACTCGCTCACCTGAGCTTCGCCCGCACGCGGGCATGAAAGTGCCGGGCCGCAGAACGCCTCTCGGCGCATGGCCGCTCGGAGCGGCAGAAGATGGAGCCCGGGGTTACTGCGGCCCGGCTATGACAGTCTAACCGACGTCCCCCGCGAGCTATTCCGGATGCACGCGCCGCGTAGGCTCGGGGGATGAGCATGCGCCACGCGCTCCTGATCCGTCCCGCGGCATCCGACGATGACCGCGCCGACTTCTCGGGCACCTTCGTCGCCCACGATCCCGGCGCCCCCGCGCTGCTGCTCGGCGACCTCGCGGCCCAGCGCGGCGACGGGGTCTTCGAGACCGTCGGCGTCGTCGACGGGGTGCCGCACCAGGTCGACGCGCATGTCGCGCGCCTCGCGCACTCGGCGGCGCTGTGCGACCTGCCCGCCCCGAACCTCGATCAGTGGCGCCAGGCCATCGCCGCCGCGGCGACGCTGTGCCCCGCGGGCGAGGCCTCGGTCAAGCTCGTCCTCAGCCGCGGCGTCGACGGCGCCTCGACGCCGACCGCCTGGATCGCCGCCGGCGGGGCGCCCGACTTCACCGTGGCCCGCACCCGCGGCATCCACGTCGTCACGCTCGACCGCGGCGTCTCGCGCGGCGCGGCGGAGCGCTCGCCCTGGCTGCTGCTGGGGGCCAAGACTCTCTCGTACGCCGTCAACATGGCGGCCCTCCGCGAGGCGAAGAGGCGCGGGGCGGATGACGCGCTGTTCGTCTCCTCCGACGGCTTCGTGCTCGAGGCGCCCACGGCGACCGTCCTGCTGCGCATCGACGGCCGCTACGTCACGCCGCCGCCGGAGGCCGGGATCCTCCACGGCACGACGCAGCTGAGCGCCTTCGCGTGGCTCGAGGGACGGGGGGAGAACCCCGAGTACCGGGATGTGTCCGTCGCGGAGCTGGAGCGGGCGGATGCCGCGTGGCTGCTCTCCAGCGTGCGGCTCGCGGCGCCCGTGCGGGCGATCGACGAGCGGGCACTGCCCGTCGACGCGGAGCTGACGGCATCCCTCAACGACGCACTGCGGGCGCGCACGGCCTGAGCGGCCCGCAGCGCTCACGGTGGGAAGGCCGGCCCCGACCCGAATACGGGATCGGCCCTCCCCGCCGGATCATCCGAAGCGGCCGGAGACGTAGTCCTCCGTGGCCTTCACCGACGGTGTCGTGAAGATCGTGCGGGTGTCGTCGTACTCGATGAGCTTGCCGGGCTTGCCCGTGCCCGCGATGTTGAAGAAGGCGGTGCGGTCGGAGACGCGCGAGGCCTGCTGCATGTTGTGGGTGACGATCACGATCGTGTACTCGCTCTTGAGGTCCTCGATGAGCTCTTCGATCGCGTAGGTCGAGATGGGGTCGAGGGCCGAGCAGGGCTCGTCCATGAGGAGCACCTCCGGCGAGACGGCGATCGCGCGGGCGATGCACAGACGCTGCTGCTGGCCGCCCGACAGGCTCGAGCCGGGACGATCGAGACGGTCCTTGACCTCGTTCCACAGGTTGGCGCCCTGCAGAGACTTCTCGACCAGGGCGTCCTGGTCGCCCTTGCTCATGCGCCGGTTGTTGAGCTTGACGCCGGCGAGCACGTTGTCGCGGATCGACATGGTCGGGAACGGGTTGGGGCGCTGGAAGACCATGCCCACCTGGCGGCGCACGAGGACGGGGTCCACGCCCTGGCCGTAGAGGTTGTTGCCATCCAGCAGCACCTCGCCTTCCACGCGCGCGCCGGGGATCACCTCGTGCATGCGGTTGAGGGTGCGCAGGAACGTCGACTTGCCGCAGCCCGACGGTCCGATGAAGGCGGTGACGCTGCGGGGTGCGATGTCGAGCGAGACCCCTTCGACGGCGAGGAAGTCGCCGTAGTAGACGTTGAGGTCGTTGACTTCGATGCTCTTGGACACGTGTTCCTCTGGCTGTTGTTTCGGGTGGTGAGCGGGATCAGCGGGCCTTGGCGGGCGCGTAGATCCGCGCGATGACGCGGGCGATGATGTTGAGGGCCATGACGATGAGGATCAGCACGAGAGCCGCGGCCCAGGCGCGGTTGATGAACGCCTCGGCGGGGATGCCCTGGTTCATGAACTGCGTGTAGGTGAACACCGGCAGCGTCATCATGCGGCCCTCGAAGAGGTTGTAGTTCATGCTCGTCGTGAACCCCGCCGTGATGAGCAGGGGAGCGGTCTCGCCGATGACGCGGGCGATCGAGAGCATGACGCCGGTCGTGATGCCGGCGATCGCCGTGGGGAGCACGACCTTGAGGATCGTCAGCCACTTCGGCACGCCGAGCGCGTATGCCGCCTCGCGCAGCTCGTTGGGCACGAGGCGCAGCATCTCCTCGCTCGAGCGCACGACGACGGGGATCATGAGCACCGACAGCGCGATCGCCCCCATGATGCCGAGCCGGATGCCGGGGCCCAGGAAGAGTGCGAACAGGGCGTACGCGAACAGACCCGCGACGATCGAGGGGATGCCGGTCATGACGTCGACGAGGAACGTGATGCCCCGCGCGATCTTCTTGCCCTCGCCGTACTCGACGAGGTAGATGGCCGTGAACAGGCCGATCGGAATCGAGATGATCGCGGCGGCGAGGGTCACGAGCAGGGTGCCGACGATCGCGTGGAGCGCGCCCCCGCCCTCGCCGACGACGTTGCGCATCGACGAGCTGAAGAACTCGGCCGACAGGCCCGCGACGCCGTTGGTGATCGCGGTGAAGCCGAGAGAGATGAGCGGGACCATCGCGATGGCGAAGGCCGTCGAGACGATCCCCGTGACGAGCCGGTCGACGGCCTTGCGGCGCCCCTCGATGAGCGAGGAGACGCCCCAGATGAGCGCGAGATACACGAGGGCGGTGACGACGAGGAAGCCGGCGATGTTCACACCGGTGCCGGCTGCCACGGCGAGGATGCCGAAGACGAGGAGGCTGAGCAGGGCGCTCGCGCCGAGGAGGGCCCAGGGCACCCACGCGGGCAGGCGCCCGCCGGTGATGCGCGGTGCCTGCGAGGTCGACGTGGGGGCGGGACTCTGCGTCGGGGTGGAGGTGAGGGTCATGTCAGTTGGCTCCCGAGAATTCCCTGCGGCGGCTGACGATCCACCGGGCGAACGCATTGACCGCGAAGGTCACGATGAAGAGGATGAGGCCCGTTGCGATGAGGACGTTGACGTTGACGCCGTACGCCTCAGGGAACGTCAGCGCGATGTTCGCGGGGATCGTGCTGGGGTTCTCGGAGGTGAAGAGGCGGAAGCTCACGATGCCCGTCGCGGAGAGCACCATCGCGACGGCCATCGTCTCGCCGAGCGCTCGGCCGAGGCCGAGCATCGACGCGGAGACGATGCCGGAGCGGCCGAAGGGGAACACGGCCATGCGTACCATCTCCCAGCGGGTGGCGCCGAGGGCCAGCGCCGCCTCCTCGTGGAGAACGGGCGTCTGCAGGAAGATCTCGCGACAGATCGCGGTGATGATGGGCAGGACCATGACCGCGAGCACGAGGGCGGCCGTGAAGATGGTGCGCCCGGTGCCGGAGACGGGGCCCGAGAAGAGGGGGAACCATCCGGCGTTGTCGACGAGCCAGGTGTACACCGGCTGCGCGGCGGGGGCGAGGACGAGGATGCCCCAGAGTCCGAAGACGACGGAGGGAACCGCGGCGAGCAGGTCGACGACGTAGCCGAGCCCCTGCGCCAGGCGGCGAGGGGCGTAGTGGGAGATGAAGAGCGCCACGGCCACCGAGAGCGGCACGGCCATGAGCAGCGCGAGGAAGCTCGCCCAGACGGTGCCGAAGGCGAGCGGCCAGACGTAGTCCCAGAAGTTGGTGGAGAGGATCGAGGCCTCTTCGCTCGTGGCGGCGATGCCCGGGATCGACTGCACGACGAGGAAGATCGCGACCGCGGCGAGGGTGACGAGGATCATCGAGCCCGCGAAGAGCGCGGCACCCGAGAACCAGCGGTCGCCGGGCCGCTGCGGAGCCTTGGGCGGGGCGGCCGGGGGAGCGGTGGTGGTCATCTCATCCTGTTCTCGGGTGCTACGGGATGTTCAGTTGTCGCGATGGTGCCGGCCCGCGGCGTGAACCGCGGGCCGGCACCAGGGTCTCACTCGACGACGATCAGGTCGAGAGCAGCCTGCATGTTCTCGCGCTGCGTCTCGGAGATCGGGGCCGAACCGGCTGCTGCGGCCGCCTCGTCCTGGCCCTCGGGGCTGATGACGTACTCGAGGAAGCCCTTCACGAGCGCAGCGGACGCTGCGTCGACGTACTCCTCGCACGCGACCATGTAGCTCACGAGCACGATCGGGTACGCGGCCTCGTCGGGGGTGCGGTCGAGCGCGATGGCGAGGTCGCCATCGGTGCGGCCTTCCTCGCGCGGCGAGGCGTCGACGATCGCGGCGGCGGCCTCGGGGGAGAACCCGATGAACTCGTCACCGACCTGGACCGACACCTGGCCGAAGCCCTCGGCGCGCGACGCGTCCGCGTATCCGATGGTCCCCGTGCCGCCATCCACGGCGGCGACGACACCCGAGGTGCCTTGTGCGGCCTCGCCGGTGACGGGGGTGGCGGGCCACTCGCCGTCGGCCTCCCACTCCCACACCTCGGGGGCGGCCTGGTTCAGGTAGTCGGTGAAGTTCTCGGTGGTTCCCGAGTCGTCGGCGCGGTGGACGGGCGTGATGGCCTGGTCGGGGAGCGATACCCCCTCGTTGAGGGCCGCGATCGCCGGGTCGTTCCAGTTCGTGATGGTGCCGGCGAAGACACCGGCGACCGTCGCGGCGTCCATGTTGAGAGACTCGACGCCATCGAGGTTGAAGATGACGGCGATCGGGGAGATGTAGGAGGGGATCTCGATGATGCCCGTGCCCTCGACGCACGCGTCGAACGGCCCCTCGGCGATCTCCTCGGCGGTGAACGCGCGGTCGGAGCCGGCGAACGCGACGGCGCCGGCCTGGAAGGAGTCGCGGCCCGCGCCGGACCCGGCGGGGTCGTAGCTGATCGTGGCGTCGGGGTTGGCGGTCTGGAAGCCGGCGGACCACGCCTGGACCGCGACCTCCTGCGACGAGGCGCCGGCGCCGACGAGCTCACCGGAGAGGCCGCTGCCGCCGTCCGCGGGGTCGGTCGTGGTGCCGCGCTCGTTCGCGGCGCAGCCGGCGAGGGCGAGGGCGGCGACGGCGCCGAGGGCCGCGACGCGCGAGATTCGGGTGATCTTCACTGTGTATCCGTTTCGATCCGTGACAGGGGAGTGTGTCCTGGTGCAGGGCACACCGAGAAGCTAGGAGCCGGCACTTACGAGAGTGCGCCGCGCGGGTGAACGAAAGGTGAACGGCGGGCGTCGCCCCGCCTGCACTACCCCTGGATTACGAGGATGGAGGGCCTGCATCGCCACCCGTTCACACGGCGTGGCCAGCATGTGCGGCATGTCGAAGACCAAGGCGCAGCGCAAGGCGGAGTCGGCTCTCGAGAAGGTGGCCAAGAAGGCGGCCGCGGCCAGGAAGACGGCCGCACGTCTGCCGAGCGGCGCCGGCAAGAAGCTCGAGGCCCGGGCCGCGGATGCCGCGGAGGTCGCAGACACGCCGAAGAAGGCCGTCCGCAAGAAGCCGAAGGCCGTGCGTACCGAGGCCGAGGAGGCGCTCGAGGCGCTGAGACGTGCGACGAAGAAGGCCGTCGCGAAGGCCGAGAAGGCGGCGCGGCGCGCCGAGGGGGAGGCGCAGACCCCGACGGAAGAGGCACGGGCGGCATCCGCCTCCGCCGGCGCCGAGACCGGGCCCGACGCGCGCGTCGCGGGCGCCCCGACGCGGGGGTCATACCTTCGGAACGTGCGTCTCGATGGAGACGATGCCGGATCCCGGGTTGGTCGAGGAGAGGTGCACCACGGAGAACGCGCCCACCTCGAGAGCCGAGGCGCTGCCGAGGTACGAGCCCTTCATCGTCCCGGTCGCGAGGGCGATCTCGGTGAGGATCTCGGGAAGGACCGGGCCGTGGCTGCAGAGCACGGCCGGCTTGCCCGCGCGCACGCGCTTGCCCACCACGCCGCGCGCATCCGACTCGCCGCGCTCCCACGCGTCCTGGCTGAGGGCGGCGGTGCGCTGGATCTGGCGACCCGTCGCGGCGGCGAGCGGCGCCACCGTGGCGACGCAGCGCACCGCGTCGGAGGTGATGATCCGTCGCACGCCGAAGGCTCGCAGCGGTCCGACGATCGCCGCGGCCTGGCGAACGCCCCGCGTCGTGAGCGGCCGGGCGGCATCCGCGCCGTCGAAGGAGCCGCGGGGCTCGGCCTTGGCGTGCCGCAGCACGATGAGGGGGAACGTCTGGAGCACGCCGTCGTCGACGAGGGCGAGGAAGGTCTCGAGGATCTCGACGTCGACGGGATAGCTGAGGTAGCTGCGCGCCTTCCTGGGCGGGATCCACTCGAGCGCCGCGATCTCCTTGTTCGGCACGAAGGCCGACGCGCGGATCGCGTCGTCGGTGGCCTCGGCCGCCCAGTAGTGCACGATCTTCTCGCGCCCCTTGGGCAGGTGGTACCGGGAGACCCCCACGGGCGGTCCGAGGGCGACGCGGATGCCGGTCTCCTCGTAGATCTCGCGCACCGCCGTCTCGGCGAGCATCTCTCCCGGGTCGACCTTGCCCTTGGGAAGCGTCACGTCGGCGTAGGCGGTCCGGTGCACCACGAGGATGCGGAGCTTCCCTTCGACGAGGCGCCAGATGACGGCTCCGGCGGCGTAGACGGCGGTGTCCGTCATCGCACCGCCCGAGCGCGCCGCCGCCGCTGCACGCCCGCCATCGTCTTGTCCTGCATGTCGATGAGGGGCTTGCCGTCCTCGCCCCGCGCATGCCGCGTCCACTCGCCGTCGGGGCCCAGCCACCACGAGCTCGTCCCCTCGCTCATCGCGAGGTCGAACAGCGCGTGCAGCGCGGCCACGTGCGGCTCGGCGACGACCCGCACGAGCGCCTCGACGCGGCGGTCGAGGTTGCGGTGCATCATGTCGGCGCTGCCGATGAAGGCCTGCGGCGACCCGTCGCCGTGGAAGAGGAAGATGCGCGAGTGCTCGAGGTACCGGCCCAGGATGCTGCGCACGGTGATGTTCTCGCTCATTCCCGTCACGCCGGGCTTGATGGAGCAGATGCCCCGCACCCAGATGTCGACCTTCACGCCCGCCTGGCTCGCGCGGTACAGCGCGTCGATGATCTGCTCGTCCACGAGCGAGTTCACCTTGATGCGGATGTGGGCGCGCTTGCCCGCCTGCGCGTTGCGCCGCTCCTTGTCGATGAGCCGCAGCAGGCCCTTGCGCAGGTGCAGGGGGGCGACCAGCAGGCGCTTGAACTTCTTCTCGATCGCGTAGCCCGACAGCTCGTTGAACAGGCGGGTGAGGTCGCGCCCCACCTCGGCGTCGACCGTGAACAGGCCGAAGTCCTCGTAGATGCGGCTCGTCTTGGGGTTGTAGTTGCCGGTGCCGACGTGGCTGTAGCTGCGCAGTACGCCGTTCTCCTCGCGGATGACGAGCGCGAGCTTGCAGTGGGTCTTCAGCCCCACGAGCCCGTAGACGACGTGGACGCCGGCCTTTTCGAGCTTGCGTGCCCAGACGATGTTGGCGGCCTCGTCGAAGCGTGCCTTAATCTCCACGAGCGCGAGCACCTGCTTGCCCGCCTCGGCCGCGTCGATGAGCGCCTGCACGATGGGGCTGTCGCCCGACGTGCGGTACAGCGTCTGCTTGATGGCGAGCACGTGCGGGTCCTTCGCCGCCTGCTCGAGGAACGCCTGCACGCTCGTCGCGAACGACTCGTAGGGGTGGTGCACGAGCACGTCGCCCTTGCGGATCGCCGAGAAGAAGTCGGGGCGCTCGTTGTTGTCGCCCGGCTGGAAGGCGACGGCGGTCGTCGGCACGTGCGGCGGGTAGTGGAGGTCGGGACGGTCGATGCGCGAGATGTCGAACAGGCCGCGCAGATCGAGCGGTCCCGGAAGGCGGTAGACCTCTTGCTCGGTGATGTCGAGCTCCTTCAGGAGCAGGTCGAGCGTGACCTCGTCCATGTCGTCCGTGATCTCGAGACGGATGGGGGGACCGAAGCGCCGCCGCAGCAGCTCGGCCTCGAGCGCCTGGATGAGGTTCTCGGTCTCGTCCTCCTCGATCACGACGTCCTCGTTGCGGGTGAGGCGGAACGCGTGGTGGTCGAGCACCTCCATGCCCGGGAACAGGTCGTCGAGGTGGTTGGAGATGAGCTCCTCGAGGGGCAGGTACTTCGCGGTGGGGCCGTCGTCGCCGGGCAGCTTCACGAAGCGCGGCAGCATGCTCGGCACCTTGAGCCGCGCGAATTCCTGGCGGCCGGTGCGGGCGTTGCGGATGCGCACCGCGAGGTTGAGCGAGAGGCCCGAGATGTAGGGGAAGGGGTGTGCGGGGTCGACCGCGAGGGGCATCAGGACGGGGAAGACCTGTGCGTGGAAGTAGTCGTAGAGGCTCTCCCGTGCCGCGGCATCCAGCCCGTCCCAGCTGACGACCTCGATGCCGGCGGCGGCGAGGTCGGGGCGCACGAGCGACTGCCAGGCCTCCGCGTGGCGCAGCTGCAGCCGGTGCGCCTCGGTGGAGATGTCGGCCAGCACCTCGACGGGCGCTCGCCCGACGTTGGTGGGCACCGCGAGGCCCGTCATGATGCGTCGTTTGAGCCCCGCGACGCGCACCATGAAGAACTCGTCGAGGTTGCTGGCGAAGATCGCGAGGAAGTTCGCTCGTTCGAGTGTCGGAAGCGTGGGATCCTCGGCGAGCTCGAGCACGCGCTGGTTGAACGAGAGCCAGCTCAGCTCACGGTCGAGGTAGCGATGCTCGGGAAGCTGGGAGTCGTACGCCTCGACGATCTCGTCGAAGTCGTCGTCGTCGGCATCGCCCAGGCCGGAGTCTGCCATCGAGGTTTCGAGCATGCCCACATCATTGCAGGCGCGGGTGTCTCCGATGTGAACGAAGATGCCCCGGGTCAGCCCTTGCGGCCGGACGGTCCGCCGGTGGGCAGCGCGTCGTCGTCGTAGACGTTGAAGCGGTAGCCGACGTTGCGCACCGTGCCGATGAGCTGTTCGAGATCGCCGAGCTTGGCGCGCAGGCGCCGCACGTGCACGTCGACCGTGCGGGTGCCGCCGAAGTAGTCGTAGCCCCACACCTCGCTGAGCAGCTGCTCGCGGGTGAACACGCGCGAGGGGTGGGTGGCGAAGAAGTGGAGGAGCTGGAACTCCTTGTAGGTGAGGTCGAGAGGCTTGCCGTGCACCTTGGCGGAGTAGGAGGACTCGTCGATCGTGATGCCCGAGGTCTGGATGCGGCTGGAGGTCTGCTCCTGCGTGAGGCGCCCCATGGCCAGGCGCACGCGCGCATCGACCTCGGCGGGGCCGGCGGTGACGAGGATGACGTCGTCGACGCCCCAGTCGGTGCTGACCGCCGTCAGGCCGCCCTCGGTGACGACGAGGATGAGGGGCGCGTCCAGTCCCGTCGTGTTGAGGATCTTGCACAGCGACTTCGCGCCCACGAGGTCGTCGCGCGCGTCGACGAAGATGACGTCGGCGCTCGGCGCGTTGACCAGCTGAGCGGGCTCCGCGGGGATCTGACGCACGCGGTGACTCAGGAGCTCGAGGGACGGCAGAGCCGGGCCACTTCCGTGTGTGGAGCTCAGCACGAGCAGTTGGGCCACGCGTTTCCTCTCGGGCCGCCGGGGACGGGGTCTTCGTGGCCCCCCATCTTACGCCGACGCGCCGAGGCGCCCGGCACCGGGCGTCCGGCCCGTCGCGGCGGGCCTCGCGCGAACCCGAAGCGGTGGGGGATGATGGAGCAATGTCCGTCCCCGACCTCGCCCCGCGCCCCACGGTCTACGGCATCGTGACGGTGTGGGTGCTCGCGCTCATCGCCGGCGTCGCCATCGCGGTCTTCGTGCCGGCGCCCCTGCAGGCGGTGTGGTTCGCGCTCGCGATGGCGGGTGCCCTGATCCTGGGCTTCGCCGTGCAGCTGGTCTACGGACGCTCCACCGGGTTCATCCGCCGCGTGGCGGCCAGCGCGCTCGGCTCCCTCCTCATCCTCGGTATCGTCACGGCGGCCATCGGCCTCGCCGCCATCATCTAAAGTGGGAAGCATGGACCTCGTCGCGCTCGAACTCTTCTTCGTGGGTCTGCTGGGCCTGGCGTCGCTGGCGATCGCCTTCGTGTCCGGCGTGGTGATTCTCAACCTGTACCGCGGCCAGCGCTGATCGGCGACGCGGTGTTCGATCTCCCCGCAGACCTTCCCGCCGACCTCGTGCCGCTGTCGTGGCTGATCGGCGTGTGGGAGGGGACCGGCGTGATCGAGTACGACGCCGCCGGACGCACGCACTCCGGTCAGTTCGTCCACCGGGTGAGCTTCAGCCACGACGGCGGCGACTACCTGAACTACGCGGCGGCGGCATGGCTCGCCGAGGGCGGGTCCGATCCGGCTCAGCGTCTCGTCCCCGAGACGGGGTACTGGCGACTGCACCGCCCCGCGGGGGAGGCCGACGCCGGGCCTGCCCTCCTCCCCGCTCCGGGCTCGCCCGCACCGCGGACGGCCGACGACGTCGAAGCCCTCCGCACGCCTCGCGGCGGATTCGAGATCGAGGCGGCGATCGTGCACGCCGACGGCGTCGCCGAGCTCTACCTCGGCGAGGTGGCGGGTCCGCGGATCGAGATGTCGACCGACGCGGTCGTGCGGCCCTCGGGTTCGCGTGCCTACTCGGGCGCCACGCGCATGTACGGCCTCGTGGACGGTCACCTGCTCTGGGCGTGGGACATCCAGGCCCTCGGCCAGGAGCTGCGCTCCCACGCCTCCGCGCGCCTCGCGAGGGCCGACTGATGGGCTCGCCGTTCGCCGCGCTGCCCGGGGCCGTCATGGCCGACGGGTCGGCTGCCCCCGCTCACTACGGCGCGCCGCTGCGCGAGCAGGCGCTGCTGGATGCCGGGGAGGCCCTCGTCCACGCGGCCGACCGTGCCGTCGTGGAGGTCGCGGGGGAGGACCGGCTGACCTGGCTCGACTCCATCACGTCCCAGGCGCTTGGCGCGCTCGAGCCGGGCCGCAGCACCGAGCTCCTGGTCCTCGACCCCCACGGCCACATCGAGCACGCGGCATCCGTCGTCGACGACGGTGAGCGGGCGTGGCTGATCGTCGACGCCGACGGAGCCGATGCGCTCGTGGCGTGGCTTCGACGGATGGTGTTCCGCTCCCGCGTGAGCGTCGGGCGCCGCGACGACCTCGCCGTCGTCGGGTACGCGCGGTCGGAATCGCCGGCGGCCCGTGCGGTGCTCGAGCACGGTGCGCCCGTGGCGACGTGGCGCGACCCGTGGGATGCCGTATCCGCCGGCGGGCACCAGTACGCAGTCATGGTTCCCCACCCGGGCGCCGGGCGCGAATGGCACGAGGCGATCGTGACGGAGGACGGCCTCGCCGCTCTCGCCGCGTCGGGCATCGCCGCCGCCGGGCTGCTCGCCGCCGAGGCGCTGCGCATCGCCGCGTGGCGCCCGCGCCGGGCGAACGAGGTCGACGCGCGCACCCTACCCCACGAGCTCGACTGGCTGCGCACCGCCGTGCACCTGAACAAGGGCTGCTACCGCGGTCAGGAGACCGTGGCGAAGGTGCACAACCTCGGCCACCCGCCGCGGCGGCTCGTCTTCCTCCACCTCGACGGCAGCGACACCGTCCTGCCCGGGCCGGGCGCCGTGGTCACGGCCGACGGCGCCGAGATCGGCAGGATCACGTCCTCGGCGCTGCACCACGAGGACGGCCCGATCGCGCTCGCCGTCGTCAAGCGCTCCCTCGCCGTCGACGCGTCGCTGCAGGTGCTGACCGACGACGGCCCGGTCGCCGCCTCGCAGCAGGAGATCGTGCCGCGCGACGCCGGTGCCGCGGCATCCGTGCCCCGCCTGCCGCGATTGTCCTCGCGCGCCCGAGGGTGAACGCCCGCTCCGCCGGCGAACCGCCGGCCGACGCCGGACCGCCGACGGTGACCGCCGCCGTTCCCGCACGCCTGCGCGATCGCTTCACGCCCCGCCCCGGCCTCGAACGCCTGCGCAGCTCGGCCGGCGCCATCACGCAGATCGTCGTGGCCGCGACGGGCGCCTACGCGTTCGCGTACTTCGTCCTGGGGCACCAGGCGCCCCTGCTCGCCGCGACCGTGACCGTCTCGAGCCTGGGCCTCGTGCGCGACGCCCGCCCGCGCCGCGTGCTCGAGACGGTCGCGGGCATGATCGTCGGCATCGCGATCGCGGAGCTGATCGTGCTGGGCCTCGGTCACGGATGGTGGCAGCTCGGTGTGACGCTCTTCGCGACGCTCGTCGTGGCGCGCTTCCTCTCGCCCCAGCCCGGCTTCGCGATCGCCGCGACCATCCAGTCGGCGATCGTGCTGATCCTTCCCGCGGCGGGGGTCTCGGCACCGCTGTCGCGGTTGACCGACGGGCTGCTGGGCGGTGCCGCCGCGCTCCTGGTGACGGCGCTGATCCCCCGCAACCCGCGCGCCGAGGCGCTGCGCGAGGTGCGGCGCCTCTTCGCCGCGATGGACGACACGCTCGCGACGCTGGGGCAGGCCCTGGAGCGCGGCAGCAGGCTGCGCGCGGAGCGCGCGCTCGAGAAGGCCCGGGCCCTCGACCCGCTCGTGCGGGGCTGGCGCGAGCTGCTCGACTCCTCGGTCGCGATCGCGCGCATCTCGCCCTGGCTGCGCGCGAGCCGCTCCGAGCTCGCGCGTCAGGAGCGCATCCTCGGCGGCATGGACCTCGCGGCGCGCAACCTGCGCGTCGTCGCGCGGCGCGCCGCCTACGTCGAGGACGACGGGAAGGCCCGCCCGGCCGCGGCCGATCTGCTGCGGGCGCTGCGGAAGGGCCTCGCGCTGGTCGGCCAGTCGGTCGAGGACATCTCGATGGAGCCGGCCGCGCGGGAGGCCCTGCTGGCGGTGGCCCGGCTGCTGGACCCGCAGGCGGTGCTCCCGGGGGCGGCCGTGAGCGATCACAGCCTCATCGCCGCTCTCCGCCCCCTGGCGGTCGACCTCCTCGTGGCGGCGGGGATGCCGCGGGACGAGGCCCGCGCGGCGGTGCCGCGCATCTGAGACGCGCTCAGCCGGGGGCGACGGCCGACCATGGCAGGGTCAGCTCGCCCAGGCGCCATCGTGCGCGTGTACCGAGCACGGGCACGCCCTCGTCCGCGAGGGCGGTCACGGTGTGCAGCCAGCGCTGGGTGGGGCCGAAGGGCGCCAGCGCCGCGGAACGGCCCCAGGCGCGGTCCAGGCGCGACAGGACGGCGTGGATGCGCTCGCCCGGCACGTTGCGGTGGATGAGCGCCTTCGGCAGGCGCTCGGCGACGACCGAGGGGTCCTCGAGCCCCTGCAGCCGCAGCGAGAGCGTGAGCCGCAGGGGAGTGCCGTGCTCGTCCACGTCGATCCAGCTGCCGACCCGGCCCTGCTCGTCGCACGTGCCCTCCACGAGGAGACCGCCGGGCGCGAGCCGCGACGCCGCGAGCCGCCACGCATCCGCGACTGCGGCCTCGTCGTACTGGCGCAGCACGTTCATCGCGCGGACGAGGACGGGGCGCCTGCCGCCGTCCGAGGGAACCTCGAATCCGCCGCGACGGAAGTCCACCCTCGTGTCGGCGGTGAACGCGGTGCGGCCGGCGCGGACCTCCGCCAGCTGCGCTCGCGCGCGCTCGACCCGTTCAGGATCGATCTCGACGCCGACGACCTCGACTCTGGGGGCCGTGCGGCGCAGCCGCTCGGCGAGCTCGAACACCGTCACCCCGCTCGCGCCGTAGCCCAGGTCGACGACGAGGGGCCGGGCGGTCGTGCGCAGCCCGGGGAGCGCGGCGAGGTATCGATCGTTGCGTCGCAGCAGGTTGGTGTTCGTCGTCCCCCGGGTCGCCTGTCCGACGGGTCGGCGGGGCGGGGAAGCGGAGCGCACCCCTCCATGATGCCCGGACCGCGTCATCCGGCGCCGATAGCATGGGGGCATGAGCGCCCCCTACACCCTGATCCTGCTCCGCCACGGCCAGAGCGAGTGGAACGAGCTGAACCTCTTCACCGGCTGGGTCGATGTCCGGCTGACCGAACTCGGCAAAGCCGAGGCGGCGCGCGGCGGCGAGCTGCTCGCCGAGGCGGGGCTGCTGCCCGATGTGCTGCACACGTCGGTGCTCAGCCGTGCGATCCAGACCGCCAACATCGCGCTCGACGCCGCCGATCGCCTGTGGATCCCCGTCAAGCGCTCATGGCGCCTCAACGAGCGTCACTATGGCGCCCTGCAGGGCAAGGACAAGGCGCAGACCCTCGCCGAGTTCGGCCAGGAGCAGTTCATGCTCTGGCGCCGCTCGTTCGACGTGCCGCCGCCCGTGCTGGCCGACGACGACCAGTACAGCCAGGTGCACGACCCCCGCTACGTCGGCATCGACGGCGAGGTTCCCCGCACCGAGTCCCTCAAGCTCGTCATCGACCGCATGCTGCCCTACTGGCACAGCGACATCGCGCCCGACCTGAAGGCGGGAAAGACGGTGCTCGTGACCGCGCACGGCAACTCGCTGCGCGGGCTCGTGAAGCACCTCGACGGCATCAGCGACGAGGACATCGCCGAGCTGAACATCCCCACCGGCATTCCGCTGGTCTACCGCCTCGACGAGAACCTCGTCCCCCTCGGGCCCGGCGAGTACCTCGACCCCGAGGCCGCCGCCGCGGGTGCCGCCGCCGTCGCCTCCCAGGGCAAGAAGTAGCCGACCCGCCTCGACGCATACGACGAACGCCCCGACCTTGCGGTTCGGGGCGTTCGTCGTATGCGGGCGGGGCTATAGCTCGGGGTCGGCGCTCCAGTCGCCGGTGGCGAGGTAGACGACCTTCTTCGCGACCGACTCGGCGTGGTCGCCGAAGCGCTCGTGGTAGCGGCTGGCGAGGGTGGCGTCGACCGTGGCCATCGCCTCGCCCTGCCAGTTCTCGCCGAGCACCTTCTCGAAGACGGAGACGTGGAGCTCGTCGAGCTTGTCGTCGAGGTTGCGGAGGTCTTCTGCGATCGTGACGTCCTGCGTGCTCAGCAGCTGCGTGAGCTTCTTCGCCATCTCGACGTCGAGCTGCCCCATCGCGGTGAAGGTGCTCTTGAGCCCCTTCGGGATGGCGCGCTCGGGGAAGCGGTAGCGGGTGAGCTGGGCGATGTGCTCGGCGATGTCGCCCATGCGCTCGAGCGAGGCCGACATGCGCAGCGCGCTGACCACGATGCGCAGGTCGCGGGCGACCGGCTGCTGGCGGGCGAGGATCTCTATCGCCAGCTCGTCGAGCGCGACGGCCTTCTCGTCGATGATCGCGTCGGCCTCGATGACCTCCTCGGCGAGGGAGACGTCGCTCGTCCCGAAGGCCTGCGTGGCCTTCTCGATGGCGACGGCGACGAGCTCGGCGATCTCGACGAGCCGCCCCTGCACGTCTTCGAGGGACTGGTGGAAGACTTCGCGCACGATGATGAGCCCTTTCGCGGTTCGCGGATCCGTCGGCTGCACGGCCTCCGCGATCCTCCCCGGCGAAGGTTAACGGACGGTGCCGTGAGAGTGAATAGTACCGTCGCCGCCCGCGACGTTCTGCGGTGGAAGGCGGGTGGGGGGCCCTCCTTCGGCCTACGCTGGACCCATGAACTCCGTGCAGCTGGCGCTGCTGGCGCTGTGTGCGGGCATCGTCGTCGGTCTCGGGGTCGCCGCCCTCATCGGCGCCGCGCTGCGGGTCAAGCGCCGCGTGGAGGCCGAGGGTCGCGCCGTGGTGCCGGCCGGTGTGCTGCAGGTCCTCGACGCGATGGAGGGGGCGGCATCCGTGCTGGATGCCTCCCTCACCGTCGTGGCGGCCTCGCCGGCGGCCCCCGACTTCGGCATGGCGACCGGCGATGTCCTGACGGTGGAGGGCCTGCGCCAGCTCGCCCGACGCGTCCGCTCGACGGGGGAGCCCTCGAGCACGCGGTTCCGCATGCGACGCGGTGCCGTCGCCCCCGGTGCCCTCGTCACCGAGGGGCGCCTCGTCTCGGCACGTGCGGCGCGTCTCGGCGCGAGCCACATCCTGATCGTGGTCGACGACGTGACCGAGCAGGAGCGTCTCGAGCAGATGCGGCACGACTTCGTCGCCAACACCTCGCACGAGTTGAAGACGCCGGTGGGGGCCGTGAGCCTGCTCGCCGAGGCGATCGACTCGGCCGCCGACGACCCGCCGCAGGTGCGGGCCTTCGCGGCTCGCCTCCAGGCCGAGGCCGACCGCCTCACGCGCCTCACGAGCCGCATCATGGACCTTTCACGGCTGCAGTCGGCGGACGAGGTGCCGCAGGCTCGGGAGGTATCGGTCGACGAGGTCGTCGTGGCCTCCGTCGAGGCGCACGCCCTGCAGGCCGACTCCGGGGGCGTGACCGTCGTGCGCGGCGGTGACCGCGGCGCGGTCGTCAGCGGAGACTCGACGATGCTCATCGAGGCCGTCGGCAATCTCATCGCGAACGCGATCGCTTACTCCCCGCGCGGCGCGCGCGTGGGCGTCGGCGTGCGCATCGACGGCCCCGTCGTCGAGATCGCCGTCACGGACCAGGGCATCGGCATCGCCGAGAGCGATCAGCAGCGCATCTTCGAGCGGTTCTACCGGGCGGATGTCGCGCGTTCGCGCCGCACGGGCGGCACGGGGCTGGGGCTCGCGATCGTCAAGCATGCGGTGCAGCGCCACGGCGGGGAGGTGCGGGTGTGGTCGCGGCTCGGCCGCGGGTCCACCTTCACGATACGGCTGCCGCGGTACGAGCCGCCGGTGAAGCACGGCTCTAAGCGCCGCAAGAGCGCCGACTCCGGAGCCCGGCGAGGGCCCTCCCGCGCAACCCCCCTCCGACAGGAAGAGATGGACACATGACCCGGGTGCTGCTCGTCGAAGACGAACCCGACCTCGCCGAACCGCTCGCCTACCTGCTGCGGCGCGAGGGGTACGACGTGGAGATCGCCGAGGACGGCCCGGCCGCGATCGCGTCGTTCGAGGAGAGCCCCGCGGACATCGTGCTGCTGGATCTGATGCTGCCGGGGATGCCGGGCACCGAGGTATGCCGCCGCATCCGTCAGCTCTCCGGCATCCCCATCATCATGGTCTCCGCGAAGGACTCCGAGGTGGACATCGTCGTGGGGCTCGAGCTCGGCGCCGACGACTACGTCACGAAGCCCTACTCGTCGAGGGAGCTCCTCGCGCGCATGCGGGCCGTGCTGCGCCGCACCGCCGATCCGGACGTCGACCTGGACGACCACGTGCTCGAGGGCGGCCGGGTGACCCTCGACATCGACCGGCACAGCGTGGCCGTGGACGGCGCCGAGATCAGCATGCCGCTGAGGGAGTTCGAGCTGCTCGAGGTGCTCATGCGCAACGCCGGCCGGGTGCTCACGCGGGGTCAGCTGATCGACCGCGTCTGGGGCAGCGACTACTTCGGCGACACCAAGACGCTCGACGTGCACATCAAGCGCATCCGCTCGCGGATCGAGAGGACTCCGAGCGAACCCGAGATGCTCGTCACCGTGCGGGGCCTCGGGTACCGCTTCGAGGCCTGACGCGGCGACCGCGGGCGGGAGAGCACCCCGGTCCGCCCTCGGCGTCGCCCGGCGCTCCTTACGGAGCGAAGGGGGCGAGGTACTCCAGCTCGCTGCTAAGGACGGGGACCTGCACGAGGTTGCCCTCGGCGTCGCCCGCCTGGAAATAGACCGGCATGGTCGCGCCGGGCAGGGTGTCGATGTCCGTGAAGAGGATCGGCTCGGCGTCGGCGAGCACGCTCTCGCCGTCGGTGGCCGAGGCCGGGACGTCGGCGCCGAGGCTCACCGCGCTGCGGGCCGCGATGCGGAAGGTCTCGGTCGTCTTCGCCGCTCCCTCGCCGTATTCGATCGTGACGACCTGCGGCTCGGAGCCCTCGTTGACGAACGCTGCGAGGAAATTGCCGTCGACCCCGTCGTCGGAGACGATGACGGCGTTGCGCACCAGGACGTCGCCGCTGGCGGCGTTCACGCCCTCGGCGGGGGCGTACTGGATCGTCGTCGCCTGCGGCGCCGTGAGGTTGCATCCCGTCGTGCCGATGAGGACGGCCGCGATAACGGCGAAAGGTGCGAGCCGGCGGGATTTCACAGGTCCTCCAGGGAAGTACGCGGACGGTCCTTGCATTCTATGGGGTCGTCCTGCAGGCCCCTCGCCGGGGGTGCCGGGCGAACCTTAGCGCATGCCGCCTGTGGTAGGCTGTAGGTTGCCGAAAGGACATAACTGCATGCTTTTTGAGGTTGGCGAAACGGTTGTCTACCCGCACCACGGGGCCGCGACGATCGCCGAAGTGAAGACTCGGGTCATCAAGGGCGAAGAGAAGATCTATCTCAAGCTCCGCGTCACGCAGGGTGATCTCACGATCGAGGTACCGGCCGACAACGTCGATCTGGTCGGCGTCCGCGACGTGATCGGCAAGGAGGGTCTCGAGCGCGTGTTCGAGGTGCTGCGCGCCCCCTTCACCGAAGAGCCCACCAACTGGTCCCGCCGGTACAAGGCGAACCTCGAGAAGCTCGCCTCCGGCGACGTCATCAAGGTGAGCGAGGTCGTTCGCGACCTGTGGCGCCGCGACCAGGACCGCGGGCTATCCGCGGGTGAGAAGCGGATGCTCGCCAAGGCGCGCCAGATCCTCATCTCCGAGCTCGCCCTCGCCGAGAAGACCGACGAGGAGCGCGCGAGTGTCGTCCTCGACGAGGTCCTCGCCAGCTAGGCTCCCGGCGTGAGCATCACGCCGACCCCCCGCGTCGGGATCGTCGTCGTCGCCGCCGGATCGGGGGAGCGCCTCGGTGCGGGTGCACCGAAGGCGTTCGTCGGGATAGACGACCACAGCATCCTGAACCACGCCCTCCGAGGGGTCTTCCGAGGCCCCGTGGCGCAGGTCGTCGTCGTCGCGCCCGCAGAGCGGGCGGGGGATGCGCTGACGGAAGCGCTCGCGGTGGCGGATCGGACGGATGCCGCGGCGCCGCTGCCCTCGGGCCGGCGGCGCGACCTGGTGCACGTCGTGGCCGGAGCGGCGACCCGGCAGGGTTCCGTCGCGGCGGGCCTCGGCGCGTTGTGGGCCGGGATCGAAGTCGTGCTCGTGCACGATGCCGCACGCGCCCTCACCCCGCCGGAGGTGTTCGAGAGGGTTGTGGCGGCGGTGGACGAGACGGGGGCGGGTGTCGTTCCCGTGCTCCCGGTCGTCGACACGCTCAAGCGCGTGGCCGGCTCCGACGTGGTGGAGGCGGTGGACCGGGCACCGCTCGCGGCCGCGCAGACGCCGCAGGGCTTCCCCCGCGACGTGCTCGATGCCGCGTACCGCGCCGCGGCGGCCGAATTCACCGACGACACGGCCCTCGTGGCCGCGGCCGGCGGCCGTATCACGACCGTGCCGGGTCACGCGTCGGCGTTCAAGATCACCACTCCCGCCGACCTCGAGCGTGCGCGCTCCCTCGTCCAGGATGCCGGGGCCTACGTGCAACCGCATCCGCACACCTCGCTGGCCGGCGCCCCGGCGGCGCCCCGGGTGGGCATCGGCACCGACGTGCACGCCTTCGGGGGCGAGGGGGAGCTGTGGCTCGCCGGCCTCCGCTGGCCGGGCGAGCCGGCGCTCTCGGGCCACTCCGACGGCGACGCCGTGGCGCACGCGATCGTCGATGCGCTCCTGGCCGCGGCGGGCCTCGGCGACATCGGCACCCACTTCGGCGTGGACCGGCCGGAATTCGCGGGCGCCCACGCATCCGCCTTCCTTCGACGCACGCTCGGACTCCTGGGCGAGGCCGGGTGGCGGGTCGGCAACGTCTCCGTGCAGGTGCAGGCCGGCCGCCCGCGGTTCGCCGCCCGTCGCGCGGAGGCCGAGCGGACGCTCTCCGACGCCCTCGGCGGCGCGCCCGTCTCGGTGTCGGCGACGACGACCGACGGGCTCGGCTTCACGGGGCGCACGGAGGGCGTGGCCGCCTTCGCCGTCGCGCTGCTGATCCCCGCCTGAGCGCCCCGCGCAGGCATCTCCGCCGCCGCGAGACACCACATGTGCGGCGAGACACCACACGGCGTGTGGTGTTTGGCCGCAGAACCGGTGTTTCGGCGCGGGCTGGATCGCGGGGGCGGTCAGGCCTCCAGGGCGAAGGGCTTCGGGTCGCGCGGGGCGCGGGAGCCCCATGCCAGGGTCGCGAGGCCGACCGCGAGCACGGCGAGCCCCGCGACGGCGAGCACGCTCAGCTGCTCGCCGAGCACCGCGACGCCCAGGATGCTGGCGGTCAGCGGCTCGCCGAGGGTCAGCGTCGCCGCGGTCGCCGCGGTCAGCCCGTTCAGCCCCCACGTGAACAGCACGTAGGCGAGGGAGATCGTCGCGAGGCCGAGCCATACGGCCATCACGACGCCCGCGGGCTCCGCGAGCCACGAGAGGTCGACGAAGGGCAGCACACCGGCCGAGAGCACCGCCGAGCCCGCTCCCATGGCACCCACCACCGTGAACGGGTCCCAGCCGTCGTCGAGGAGCCGACGCTGAGCGTTGGCGATGATCGCGAAGGTCGCACCCGCGCCCACCGAGCCGAGGAACCCGAGCGGGTCGGTGCCGCCGGCTCCCGCGGCATCCGTCCCGCCGCCCACGCCGATCAGCGCGACGCCGGCGGTGGCGAGCGCGGTGGCGAGCAGCCAGGCGCCGCTCGGGCGCCGGCGCGTCAGCGACCACTCGAGCACGCCGGCGAGGATCGGAGCGGAGCCGAGCGCGATGACCGTGCCGACCGCGACGCCGTTGCGCGCCGTGCCCAGGAAGAACAGCGGCTGGTACAGCGCGAGGCACACCCCCGTGAGTGCGAGAAGGACCAGCGGCGCGGCGGTGAGGCGGGGCCGCGGCGCGAGGGCGCCACGGCGGTGCGCGCGGCGGGCGAGCACGAAGGCGATGACAGCCAGCCCCGTGCCGCCGACGACGAGGCGCATGGCCCCGACCGAGAGGGGCGTCGTTCCCTCGGGGCCGAGCGCCTGCGACGTGCCGGTGGTGCCGAACAGCAGGGCGGCCGCGAGGACGGCGAGGGCGGAGATCACCCTCCAGTTCTAGCGCCTTCCCCGCCCGCCGGCCTGCGGGGCCGCGGGGGCGCCCCGGTAGGCTGGGGGAGTGACTGTGCGGCTCTACGACACCAAGGCGCAGGCCCTGCGCGAGTTCGTGCCGCTCACGGCCGACGCGGTCTCGCTGTACGTCTGCGGACCGACGGTGCAGTCGGGCCCGCACATCGGGCACCTGCGGGGCGCCCTGAGCTTCGACATCCTGCGGCGCTGGCTGGAACATCGGTTCGGCCGCGTGGTCTTCGTGCGCAATGTCACCGACATCGACGACAAGGTGCTGCAGAACGCCTCGCCGAGCGAACCGTGGTGGGCTCTGGCGTACCGCATGGAGCGGGAGTTCACCGCCGCGTATTCCGCCATCGGCATCCTGCCCCCCACCTACGAGCCCCGCGCGACGGCTTCGATCCCGCAGATGCAGCAGCTGATCACGCGTCTCATCGACTCCGGTCACGCCTACCCCGACCCCGCCTCATCGGGAGACGTCTACTTCGACGTGCGCTCGTGGCGCGAGTACGGAACGCTCACCCGTCAGTCGCCCGACGCGATGGAGGCGAGCGAGGACGCCGACCCGCGCGGCAAGCGCGACCCGCGCGACTTCGCCCTCTGGAAGGGCGCCAAGGCCGACGAGGACCCCTCCGCGACGTGGGACTCGCCGTGGGGCCCGGGTCGCCCCGGCTGGCACATCGAGTGCTCGGCCATGTCGCGCCGCTATCTCGGTCCGGAGTTCGACATCCACGGCGGCGGACTCGATCTGCGCTTCCCCCACCACGAGAACGAGCTCGCCCAGTCGCGGGCCGCCGGGGACGCCTTCGCCCGGTACTGGGTGCACAACGGACTCGTGACCGTCGACGGGCAGAAGATGTCCAAGTCGATCGGCAACGTCGTGCTCGCCGCCGATGTGCTGGGTGCCAGGGATCCGCTCGCGGTGCGGTACGCGCTCGCCGCGGCGCACTATCGGTCGAACCTCGATGTCTCGGACCGCGCCCTCGATGAGGCCGAGGCGGCCCTCTCCCGCATCGACACGTTCCGCCAGCGCGTGCTGCGGGCCGGCAGCGCCGACCCGGCCGAGCTGAGCCCCGGCATCCTGCCCGAAGGCTTCGCCGCTGCGATGGACGACGACCTCGGCGTGCCGCAGGCGCTCGCCGTGCTGCACGAGACCGTGCGCGAGGGCAACGCCGCGCTCGATCGCGGCGACCGCGACGAGGCCGTGGCGGCGGCGCGGTCGGTCGCGGCGATGCTGGAGGTGCTGGGACTTGCGCGGGCCGGCGAGGCGGCTGCCCCAGGACACGACGGTACGACGAGCGCGCTGGATGCGCTCGTCGGCGAACTGATCACGCAGCGTGCCACCGCACGTGCTGCGAAGGACTGGGCGGCGGCCGACCGAATCCGCGACGCGATCGCGGCGGCCGGCATCGCCCTCGAGGACGGTCCCGACGGGACCCATTGGAGCATCGATCATGGCTAAGCCAGGACGCCCCGGCGCGAGCAAGGGCAAGAAGAAGGGCCCCGTCAAGGGCACCGGGGGCCATGGGCGCAAGGCGCTCGAGGGCAAGGGACCGACCCCGAAGGCGGAGGACCGCGGCTGGCACGTCGCGGGCAAGCGGAAGGCGGCCGCCGAGCGGTACGCGGCCGCCGGCGGCAAAGGCAAGCCCGCCGCGCGTCCGGGCGTGCGCGCGCCGCGGCCGAAGAAGGATGACGAGACCGAGGTCGTCACGGGGCGCAACTCGGTGCTGGAGGCGCTGCGCGCGAAGATCCCCGCGACCGCGCTCTACATCGCCCAGCGCGTGGAGATGGATGACCGCGTCAAGGAGATGCTCGCCATCGCGACGCACCGCGACATCCCCGTCCTCGAGGTCACGCGCCCCGAGCTCGACCGCATGGCCGGTTTCGACGGCGTGCACCAGGGCGTCGCCGTCAAGGTTCCGCCCTACGAGTACGCGCACCCCCAGGACCTGCTCGAGCAGATCATCGGCCGCGGCGAGACGCCGCTGCTGGTGGCACTCGACGGCGTGACCGACCCGCGCAACCTCGGCGCGATCATCCGCTCGACGGGAGCGTTCGGCGGTCATGGCGTGTTGCTGCCTCAGCGGCGCTCGGCGGGCGTCAACGCGGCCGCGTGGAAGACGAGCGCCGGTGCCGCGGCGCGCGTGCCGGTGGCGCTCGCGCCGAACCTCACCACGACGCTCAAGGAGATGAAGAAGCAGGGTGTCTTCGTGCTGGGCCTGGACGGCGGGGGAGATGTCGCGCTGCCCTCGCTCTCGCTCGCGGATCGCCCCGTCGTGATCGTCGTCGGCTCCGAGGGCAAGGGCCTGTCGCGCCTGGTCACAGAGACGTGCGATCAGATCGTCTCGATCCCGATCTCCGCCGCGACGGAATCGCTCAACGCCGGGATCGCGGCATCCGTGGCGCTCTACCAGGTCTCGACCCTGCGCGGCGCCGGCGCCTGATCGCGGGAATGCCGTCGGGCCGCCGCGACTTGAACATGGTGACCCGCGCACATGCGCTCTGCCGAAAGGACAAGACATGCCCCGTATCGCCGTCATCGGAGGCACCGGCTACGCCGGAAGCCACATCGTTCAGGAGGCCGCCCGGCGCGGCCACACCGCCGTCTCTGTGGCGCGCACCGTGGCCGCCGACCGGGTCGATCACGTCACGTACGTCGAGGGATCGCTCCTCGACGTGCCCGGGCTGATCGCCGAGCTCGAGGGCGTGGATGTCGTGGTCGTCTCCGTGCCCGGCCGCGGCGACATGCTCGGCAAGGTGCGTCCCGCCGTCGCCGAGCTCGTGCGCGAGCTGCCCGCCGACGTCCGCCTCGGCGTCGTGGGAGGCGCCGGCGGAAGCCTCGTGGCTCCCGATGGCCCGCGGCTGGTCGACACCCCCGGCTTCGTCGAGGAGTACAAGCCCGAGTCGCTCGAGGCGATCGGCGTGCTCGAGGATCTCCAGGCCGATGACACGGGCCGCGACTGGTTCTACATCCACCCCGCGGGCGGCTTCGGCGCCTGGAACCCGGGCGAGCGCACCGGGTCCTACCGCGACGGCGGCGATGTGCTCGTCGTCGACGAGAAAAGCGGGGAATCCTTCATCTCCGGCGCCGACTTCGCCGTCGCGATCCTCGACGAGATCGAGAACCCGAAGCACGTGCGCGAGCGCTTCGCCGTCGGCTACTGAGCACCCGACCCGCGCGCGTGCGGGTCAGACGAGGTCTCGCCAGTCGAGGCTCGCGTCCTCGTCGTCGTCGATGACGGGAGTGGCACCCGTGACGACGGGGATCGCGAGCGTCTCCGTGGGGGGTCCCATGATGGTGGCCTCGTCACGGCGGTGGCGCAGCACGTTCTTGATGTAGGACGTCAGCGCCTCTGCGAGGGGCACGGACTGTCCGCGCTCCTGAGAGAGATACCAGCGGTGCTCGAGCACCTGGTGGAACACCTCTGCCGGCTCCAGCTTGGCGCGCAGGTCGTAGGGGATCGCTTTCACGATCGGCTCGAAGACGCGCGTGAGCCACTCGTGCGCCGCCATCTCCTCGTCGTCGCCGAGGAGCGAGACGCGGGCCCGGAACTCGTCCAGGTCGTTCAGCAGGCGCCGCGCCTGGTTCTCCTCGACGTCGAGGCCGGTCAGGCGGATGAGGCGGCGCTGGTGATGACCGGCGTCGACGACCTTCGGCTGGATCGAGACCCGGTTGCCGTCCGGCGTGGCCTCGATCGACATCTCGCCGATGTCGAAGCCGAGGGCGTTCAGTCGCTGGACGCGCTCCGTGATGCGCCACGCATCGCTCGAGGCGAACGTCTCGCGGTCGGTGAGAGCGGCCCACAGCGAGCGGTAGGACGACACGATGCCGTCGGCGATCTCGAGCGCGTCGACGCCGCCCTCGAGGCGTCCGCCCGCGGCGAGGTCCATGATCTCGCCGGCGATGTTCGTGCGCGCCACGTCGAGGTCGTGCTCGCGCTGACCGCGTGTCAGGCCGCTCTCGTGGAGCTCACCGGTCTCGGCGTCGACGAGATAGGCGGCGAAGGCGCCGGCATCCCGCCGGAACAGGGTGTTCGAGAGCGAGACGTCGCCCCAGAAGAAGCCGACGTTGTGCAGTCGCACGAGCAGCACGGCGAGGGCGTCGACGAGGCGCGTCGCCGTGTCGGGGCGCAGCACCTGCGTGAAGAGGGCGCGGTACGGCAACGAGAACTTCAGGTGCGCCGTGACGAGCGCGGCGGGGAGGGGGTTGCCCTCGGCATCCGTGCGGCCCGCGATGACGGCGACCCGGTCGACGCAGGGTACGTCGAGGCGGTGCAGATTGCCGAGCATCTCGTACTCGCGCCGGGCCATCTCGGCGGTGGTCTCCTTGACGGCCACGACCCGCCCCGAGAGGTTGGCGAATCGGACCAGGTGGCGGGAGATGCCCTTGGGCAGCGAGACGATCGTGCTCGAGGGCCACTCCGCGAGGGGTGTGGACCACGGCAGGGTCAGCAGCCCGGGGTCCACCGCGCTCGCGGTGATGCTCAGTGCGTCGGTCATGGATCCTCCCGGTCCGGCGCCCTCGATTGTGACACAGCGGCGCGGAGCGCGTGGTGGGGGACGGATGCCGCGGCCCGCCGAACGCGCGACGGCGCGGACCCCGAGGGATTCCGCGCCGTCGCGTCGGAGCGGTGTCGATCAGGTCGAGGAGATCGCGCGGTCGGTGAGGCGCTCGCCCGACTCGGCGTCGAACACGTGCACGTGACCGGGGATCGCCGACAGGGTGACCGTCTCGCCCGCGTGCGGGTGGCTACGACCGTCGACTCGCGCCACGAGGTCGGTGCGCGTGCCGTTGATGTCGGCGTGGCCGTAGAGGTAACCGTCGGCACCGAGCTCTTCCACGAGGTCGACGACCACCTTGAGCCCCGCGCCGTCTGCCGGACCGACCTGGATGTCCTCGGGGCGGACGCCCACGGTGACGTCGCTGCCGTGCGCCTTGCCCAGCGTGTCGGCCTCGATCGGGACGACCGAGTTACCGAGCTGTACTCCGCCTTCCGCGAGGTGCGCCGAGAAGAGGTTCATCGCGGGCGAGCCGATGAAGCCGGCTACGAAGACGTTCTTCGGCTTCTCGTAGAGGTCGCGCGGGGTGCCGACCTGCTGCAGGATGCCGTCCTTGAGCACGGCGATGCGGTCGCCCATCGTGAGGGCCTCGGTCTGGTCGTGCGTGACGTAGACGGTGGTGACGCCCAGGCGGCGCTGCAGCGACGCGATCTGGGTGCGCGTCTGCACGCGCAGCTTCGCGTCGAGGTTCGAGAGCGGCTCGTCCATGAGGAACACCTGGGGCTGGCGGACGATCGCGCGGCCCATCGCGACGCGCTGACGCTGACCGCCGGAGAGGGCCTTCGGCTTGCGCGTGAGGTACTGCTCGAGGTCGAGGAGCTTGGCGGCCTCGAGCACGCGAGCGGCGCGCTCCTCCTTGCCGACGCCGGCGATCTTCAGGGCGAAGCCCATGTTCTCGGCGACGGTCATGTGGGGGTAGAGAGCGTAGTTCTGGAACACCATCGCGATGTCGCGGTCCTTCGGCGGGACGTCCGTGACGTCGCGGTCGCCGATGAGGATGCGGCCCGAGTTGACCTCTTCGAGGCCGGCGAGCATGCGCAGCGACGTGGACTTTCCGCAGCCGGAAGGGCCGACGAGAACGAGGAATTCGCCATCGGCGATCTCGAGGTTGAGCTTGTCGACGGCGGGGCGCGTGCCCCCCGGGTACAGGCGCGTGGCGTTATCGAATGTGACAGACGACATGGACGTCTTCTCCTTCACCGGCAGGTACGTGCCGGACGATCCGTTGTGAATGGAGGCGCGGGGGTCAGCCGAGCCGGACCCGCCATCGGGTCCTCCGGCAAGTATGTCACAGGCGTCCGGGGTCGCAGAGGGCGCGGATGCCTCTTCGTCTGGGTTTTTCCCAGCCTGTCTGGTTAGCATCGATCCCGGATGCCGCCCCACGAGTGCGGCCCATCGCCCGGGGAATCGACCCGCCGGCCCGGGCGCCGCAGCCAGTCAAGAGGTTCGATGTCCAGCGACCAGACGCCCCAGCCCCCCGCGCGTCGCGACCGCCGTGAGGCGGTGCGCGAGAAGGCCGTCGCCGTTCAGGCGAAGCAGCGCCGCAGTCGTGTCGTGCGCACCGGAATCGCCGCCGCGCTCGTGGGCGGCCTCGTCGTCGCGGGCGGAGTCGCCGTCGCGTGGACGGTGGCCTCCGACAACTCGCGCAAGGACCTCACCCCCTCCGGGATGAACGACGACGCGATCGTTATCGACACGATCCCGCCGAGCGTGATGGCCTCGTTCAGCGGATCCGGAACGCAGCCCGCCGCCGAGGGGACGACGCAGATGGGCGTCGAGAGCCCCGCGCCGGCGCCGGAGTCGACCCCGGAGCCCACGGCGACGCAGGAGCGGCTCGCCGTCGACATCTACGTGGACTACCTTTCCGAGGCATCCGCGGACTTCCAGCTCGCGAACGCGCGTCAGCTGTCGGAGTGGGTCTCGCAGGGTGCCGCGACGATCTCGTACCACCCCGTGGCACTGCTGACCTCGAAGTCCAACGGCACGAAGTACTCGCTGCGCGCGGCGGCGGCCGCCGCGTGCGTGGCCACCTACTCGCCGGAGTCGTTCTTCTCCTTCAACCACGAGCTTCTCGTCGCTCAGCCCGAGATCGATACGGACGGCCACAGCGACGCCGAGCTGGCGGACCTCGCGCAGGCAGTCGGATCGGAGAACGTGAAGGTCGTGCGCGGCTGCATCGAGGGCGGCGACTTCACCTCCTGGGTGCAGCAGGCCACGGCGCGCGCCCTGGCGAAGCCGCTCGGTGAGACCAAGGCGCCGCTGTCGGGACCCGCGGTTCTGGTCAACGGAAGCGCCTACGCGGGCGACGTGTCGAACCAGAAGGAGTTCGCGCAGTTCGTGCTGACCCTCGCGAGCGACGCCTACTACTCGACGCCCACCCCCACCCCGACGCCCGGCGCGACCACGACGCCGTCGCCCGCGCCGGCGCAATAGCAGCGACTTCGTGGACCGGGTCGAGGGACGCCCTAGACTCGAGGACCGAAGGATGCCGCACGGCGGCGCCCGCCGGCTTGGCGCAATTGGTAGCGCACCTAACTTGTAATTAGGGGGTTACGGGTTCGAGTCCCGTAGCCGGCTCAGGAGGACGAAGCGTCGACGGGTGGGTGCTGACGATCGCCGCGCGCCCCGCACGGGGCTGTGACGTCGCCGCGTCACGTGCCCGCGCTCTCGGGCGCGGTTGCGGTGTGCTACCGGCTCGGCATCCGCGAGAGGAAGCGCTCCGGATCGATGCGCCGCGGGTGGCCCTCTCTCGACCGGGGAGGCTTGCCGCCGACGTACAGCCACCCGAGAAGCAGCTCGTTCTTCTTCAGCCCGTGCGCCTTCTTGATGGCCTTGGACCGGGTGTAGCCGCCGGTGCGCCAGATGACGCCCCATCCGGCCTCGTCGAGCAGAAGGCTCAACATGTGGGCGACGCCGGACGCGACGGCCTCCTGCTCCCATTCGGGCACCTTGTGCTTCGGGCGGATGCTCGCGACGACCGCGATCAGCAGGGGAGCGCGGAGGGGCTTGGACGAGGCCCCCTTCTCGCCCTCCGCCTTGTTGATCGCGCGTCCCAGCACGAGGCGGTCGTCGCCGCGCAGCTCGATCAGCCGCCACGGGGTCAGCCCGGAGTGATCGGCAACGCGCCCGGCCGCGGCGACGAGCGAGAGCAGCTCGTCGTGGCCCGGCGCGTCGTCGGTCACCTTCGAGAAGGACCGGCGGCTCAGAGCCGCCTCGCGCGCGCTCACTTCTCGGGGGCGAATCCGAGCGCGAGGGAGTTCATGCAGTAACGGTCGCCCGTGGGGGTGCCGAAGCCGTCGGGGAAGACGTGCCCCAGGTGCGAGCCGCACGCCGCGCAACGCACCTCGGTACGCACCATGCCGTGGCTGGTGTCCTCGATCAGCTCCACGGCGTCGGGGCGGATCGACTCGTAGAAGCTCGGCCAGCCGCAGCCGGAGTCGAACTTCGTTCCGCTCTGGAAGAGCTCGACGCCGCACGCGGCGCACGTGTAGAGCCCAGCGCGGTGCTCGTCGAGCAGTTCGCCGGTCCAGGGGCGCTCGGTGGCGGCCTCCCGCAGCACGGCGTAACGGTCGGCGCTCAGTTCCTCGCGCCACTGGTCGTCGGTCTTGTCGACGCTGTACGACATTGGTCCTCCTCGGGTAGATCCCCTCTATTCAACCGCGGTTGGGCGGCGTGCGGGCGCGTCCGCGGTTGAATGGCGTTATGGACGACGCGGCAGCGGTCATCGAGCGGTACGCGCGGTTCGCCGATGACGAGGCGCGCGGGCGTTCGGACGTGTACGAGGACTGGGCGCGCGGGATCGCGCAGGACCCGGAGACGGCGGCCCTGCTGGCCCGCATACCGGCCACCCGTCGCCAGCCACCCCTCGTCTTCGCCGTCGCGCGCATGCAGGGCGCGCCGGTGGGGCCGTGGGTGGGGCTCCGGCGGTGGCTGCGCGAGCATGGCGATCGGCTCGTGGCCGAGGCATCCGCCCTCTCGTTGCAGACGAACGAGCCGCTGCGCTGCGCGCCGCTGGTCGCGGCGCTCTCGCTCGTGCCGGGGCCGGTCGCGCTCGTCGAGCTGGGCGCCTCTGCGGGGCTGTGCCTGTATCCGGACAGGTACTCCTACCGCTTCTGGGGCACGCGCGACGTGCGGCTCGATCCGGTCGAAGGGTCGGCCGCAGTCGTGCTCGCGTCCGAGATGCGCGGTGCGGGCGGCGGGGAGCTCACGCTGCCGCGCGTGCTCACCCGCGTGGGCGTGGACCTCGCGCCTCTCGACGCGCGGGATGCCGCCGATCGCGCCTTCCTCGAGGCGCTCGTCTGGCCGGGGGAGGACGGGCGCGCCGAGCGCATCGCCGCCGCGCTGGATGTCGCGGCTGCCGACCCGCCGCGTATGATCGTCGGCGACGCCGCCGACCCGGCGACCCTCGACGATGCGATCGCCGATGCGCGCCGCGCGGCGCCCGACGCGAGCATCGTCGTCACGACCCCCGGGCTCCTTCCGCACGTGCCGCGCGCCGGGAGGGAGCGGCTCCGGCGGGCGTTGACCGAGCGGGACGTGCGCTGGGTGTCGATCCATCCGGCCGGCATGTCGGGCGCGCCGCAGGCGTCGACGGGCGCCGCGGCATCGGGCTTCCACCTGACGCTCGACGGGCAGGTGGTTGCGGAGTGCGACCCGCTCGGGGCGTGGCTGGAGTGGCGCGCGTCCTGACGGCGGATCCCGGCGTACCGTGAAGGCATGGCTGAAGAGCTGACAGATCAGCAGCGCGCGATCCTCGACTTCGAGGCCGACTGGCGCCGCCACGCGGGCGCGAAGGAGGAGGCGATCCGCAGCCAGCTCGGTCTGACGCCCGCCCGGTACTACCAGCTGCTCGGACGCCTGATCGACACCGCCGAGGCCCTCGCCCACGATCCGCTGCTCGTCGGCCGGCTCCGCCGCATCCACGATCGGCGCGCGGCGGAGCGCGCCGCCCGCGAGCGGGCCGTCACCCGCTGACCGTCACCCGTTGGCCGTCACCCGCTGACCGTCACCCGCTGACCGCTTCCGCCTGCCCGTGACGGGACTCGCGGGCGCCCCCCCCGGTAGCATGCTCTGGTGTCCCCGTCCCCTGCCGACCGTTTCGACGACATCCCGCCCTCCCGCGGACGCGTCGGTGCGCACCGGGCCGAGAACCCGCGCTTCGGCGGCCCCGGCCTGTTCCTCTGGGCGGCCGTCGCGACGGTCGTCCTGATCGGCGCCGGCATCTTCGCCTCGCTCGTCGCGCAGGGGCGCATCGTCCTGTTCCCCGAGCCCGCGCCGACCGCGGCGCCGGTCGACACCGTCGCGCCCGTCGTCGACACCTCGTACACGGTGCTCGTGCTCAACGGCACGCCGGAGGCCGGCCTCGCGACCCGGGTGAAGGATGAGCTCGTCGCCCAGGGCTGGCCCGAATCGGGGGTGCTCGCGAGCAACGCCGGGGACCGGGAGTTCCCCACCACGACCGTCTACTACGCGGCGGCGGAGGCCGAGGCCGCCGCACGCGGTCTCGCCGGCATCCTGGGGGCCGCCGACGTCGTGCTCGACCCCGAGTATCCGCTTCCGGGAACGCCCGCGACGCAGCTGACGGTGATCGTCGGAACCGACCGCACGGCGGCCGCCGAGAGCGACGACGGCACCGAGATCGAGGACGGCACCGAGATCCAGGACGGCACCGAGGGCGGCTCGGACACCGCACCGTAGAGCGCCTCCGCGCGCGCCGTGGCAGCGGCGTGTTTCCGTCCGATTAAGAGTTCGCGGCCCCTGTGTCAACAGTTGCCCGAGCGCCGGATCCGCGTCGTTCCGCGTGGTTAGCATGGCTGTGTCTCACCCCGCAGTAACAGGAGCGCACGCATGGCCCAGGGCACCGTCAAGTGGTTCAACGCCGAGAAGGGGTACGGGTTCATCACCGTCGCCGAGGGTGGACAGGACGTCTTCGTCCACTACTCCAACATCGACATGACCGGATTCCGGGTGCTCGAAGAGGGGCAGCAGGTGGAGTTCACCGTCGGCGCCGGGCAGAAGGGCCCGCAGGCCGAGTCGGTGCGGGTCGTCTGACCCGACGCCCGCGGCCCTCGCCGCGTGCGTCGTGTCGCCACGGCGGCGCGCTGCACCGGCCATAGTCTGTCGCGCATGACGATCGCCGCGCGCCGCCGCGCCCGCCTCGGGGCCGCCGTGCTCGCGATGGCCGCAATGGCGCTCGCCGGATGCGCCGCGTCCTCCGACGCTGCGCCCGTTCCCATCGCGACGACGGTGCCGCCGGCGCCGACTCCCACCGCAACGGTCGAGCCGGCGCCTGAGGCGCCGCAGACGGTCCCGCATCCGCTGCGCGGCACCCCGGTGCCCGCGGGCGGCGTCGCGGGCCCCGCCCTCTCGGCGAAGATCGACAACCACCCCGCGGCGCGGCCCCAGGTGGGGCTGGAGCGCGCCGACGTCGTCTTCGAGGAGCTCGTCGAGGGTGGTCTCACCCGCTACGTTGCGGTGTGGTCCTCCGACATCCCCGACGAGATCGGCCCGGTCCGCAGCATCCGTCCCATGGATCCCGACATCGTCGAGCCGCTCGGTGGCGTCATCGCCTACTCGGGCGGGCAGCAGCGGTTCGTCGACATGATGCTCGCGACCTCGGTGCACAACGCCATCCACGGTGGCGCCGACGATCGCTTCATGCATCGCACGAGCGGAAAGGCCGCACCCCACAACGTCATCGTCAGCGCGCGCGAGCTGGTGCAGGCCTATGCGCAGATCCCGGCGCCGGCGCCGCAGTTCGCCTTCACCTCGATGCCCCTCGCCGCGTCGGCGGCGGCCTACGGGCGTTCCTCGGCCGGGTTCGACCTGTCGTTCTCGCCGCGCCAGAGCAGGCAGTGGCAGTGGGATGCCGGCAGCGGTCGCTACCTGCGCGGCCAGAACGAGGCCACCGACACCGACTCCTCCGGCGCGCCGCTGTCGGCGACGAACGTGGTCGTGGTCGCGGTCGACATCGACTGGGCGTACGGAGAAATCCCGCGCACCGTCATGATCGGCTCGGGCGCCGCGTGGATCGCCACGGGCGGCAAGGTGCTGGAGGCGACGTGGACGAAGCCCTCCCGCGAGGCGCCCATCCAGCTGACCAACGCCCACGGCGTCGCCATCCACCTCGCGCCCGGTGCGACGTGGGTCGAGCTCGTGCCGACCGGGTCGGGCGGTTCGGTGTCGGTGCGCTGAGCGGCGCGGCATCCGGTCGCCCGCCGTCATGCGGCTTGCACTCTCCCGGGGCGAGTGCCAGAATGTGATTAGCACTCCCATTGTCGGAGTGCTAAACCCAAACCTACGTCCGGGAGGGACGACACACACATGGCAAAGATCATCGCTTTCGACGAAGAGGCCCGTCGCGGCCTCGAGCGCGGCCTGAACATCCTCGCCGACGCCGTCAAGGTGACGCTCGGCCCGCGCGGTCGCAACGTCGTGCTCGAGAAGAAGTGGGGCGCCCCCACCATCACGAACGACGGCGTGTCGATCGCCAAGGAGATCGAGCTCGACGACCCCTACGAGAAGATCGGCGCCGAGCTGGTCAAGGAGGTCGCCAAGAAGACCGACGACGTCGCGGGTGACGGCACCACCACCGCCACCGTTCTCGCCCAGGCTCTCGTGCGCGAAGGCCTGCGCAACGTCGCGGCCGGCGCCGACCCCATCTCGCTCAAGCGCGGCATCGAGAAGGCCGTCAAGGCCATCACCGACCAGCTGCTCGAGGGCGCCAAGGAGGTCGAGTCCAAGGAGCAGATCGCGGCGACCGCCTCGATCTCGGCCGCTGACCCGACGATCGGCGAGCTCATCGCCGAGGCGATCGACAAGGTCGGCAAGGAAGGCGTCGTCACGGTCGAGGAGTCGAACACGTTCGGCACCGAGCTCGAGCTGACCGAGGGCATGCGGTTCGACAAGGGCTACATCAACCCCTACTTCGTCACCGACCCCGAGCGTCAGGAAGCGGTCTTCGAGGAGCCCTACATCCTCATCGCGAACCAGAAGATCTCGAACATCAAGGATCTTCTCCCGATCGTCGACAAGGTGATCCAGGAGGGCAAGGAGCTCCTCATCATCGCCGAGGACGTCGAGGGCGAAGCTCTCGCGACCCTGGTGCTGAACAAGATCCGCGGCATCTTCAAGTCGGCCGCCGTCAAGGCCCCCGGCTTCGGCGACCGTCGCAAGGCGCAGTTGCAGGACATCGCGATCCTCACGGGTGGCCAGGTCATCACCGAGGAGGTCGGCCTCAAGCTCGAGAACGCCACCCTCGACCTGCTCGGCCGTGCCCGCAAGGTCATCATCACCAAGGACGAGACCACCATCGTCGAGGGTGCCGGCGACTCGTCGCAGATCGAGGGTCGCGTGACCCAGATCCGTCGCGAGATCGAGAACACCGACAGCGACTACGACCGCGAGAAGCTGCAGGAGCGCCTCGCCAAGCTCGCCGGCGGCGTTGCCGTTATCAAGGCGGGCGCGGCCACCGAGGTCGAGCTCAAGGAGCGCAAGCACCGCATCGAGGACGCCGTGCGCAACGCGAAGGCGGCTGTCGAGGAGGGCATCGTCCCCGGTGGTGGCGTCGCGCTCATCCAGGCCGGCAAGATCGCGTTCGAGGGCCTCGAGCTCACGGGCGACGAGGCGACCGGTGCGAACATCGTTCGCGTCGCGATCGAGGCGCCGCTCAAGCAGATCGCGCTCAACGCCGGTCTCGAGCCGGGCGTCGTGGCCAACAAGGTCGCGGAGCTGGAGCCCGGCTTCGGCCTGAACGCCGCGACCGGCGAGTACGGTGACCTGTTCGCGCAGGGAATCATCGACCCGGCCAAGGTGACCCGTTCCGCGCTGCAGAACGCCGCATCGATCGCGGGCCTCTTCCTCACGACCGAGGCCGTCGTCGCCGACAAGCCCGAGAAGGCCGCCGCGTCTCCCGCCGGCGACCCGACGGGTGGCATGGACTTCTGAGTCCCACGCACCACAAGAAGGGCCCCCTCCACGCGGAGGGGGCCCTTCTGCGTGTCCGCGGAGCCGCCGGCTGAGGGCGGTGGGGGAGGCGGCCCCGCGGAGGTCTGCGTCGTCAGCGGAACAGCGCCGCGCTCGTCATCTCGGCCTCGGCGTAGTGCTGCGCGGCGAGGGCGAGCGCGCCGTGGATCGAGGCGAGCGACTGCTCCACGTGCAGCTGCGTCACGCGCCATTCGTCGAGCACGCTCTGGAAGGATGCCGCGGCCTGCCCCGTCCACGACGCCTGCAGCTGCGTGAGCTGCGCGAGCATCGCCTGCGACTCGGCGTGCAGCCGGTCCGCGGTCGCGCGGACCGCGGCGGACTGGGTGAGGACGGCGTCGGAGTCGACGGAGAAGACGGCCATGCGGGCTCCTGGAGGTCGTGGGCGGGTACGGCGCCACGCTATGCGCCCGGCCGCAGCCGTGGGGCGCCGCCCGCGGCATCCGTGGACAACTGGGGCCCGTGCCCGCCCTGGGGAGGAGGGTTGGGCGGCCGTCATTCGCGGAGTGTGGGGAGCGGCTGCGTGTCGAGTTGGAGGAGGATCGGATGCCGTCATTCGCGCAGCGTGGGCAGCGGCTGCGTGTCGAGTGAGAGGTGGCTTCGGCGGCGGTCAGTCGCGGAGCTTGGGCAGTGGCTGCGTGTCGAGGTAAAGCGTCGCTTCGGCGGCGAGCGGCAGGTACACCGTGAAGGTCGCGCCCCCGCCGGGGGTATCACCGACCTCGACGGTGCCGTGCAGCGAGTCGACGATGCCGGCGACGATCGCAAGCCCGAGGCCCGTGCCGCCCGTCTCGCGGGTGCGGGAGCTGTCGGCGCGCCAGAACCGCTCGAAAATGTGCTCACGGATCTGCGGCGGGATTCCCTCGCCGTGGTCGGAGACGGCGATCCAGCCCATGCCGAGCGGCGCGCGGTCGGAGCGGCGCGACGAGTCGGTGCCTACGGTGATCTCGATCGGTGAGTCTTCGGGCGTGAAGCGCCGTGCGTTGCCGAGCAGGTTCGCGACGACCTGGCGGATGCGGTTCTCCTCGCCGAGCACGACGGGCGGGTGGCTGATGGCGGGACCCACGAGCGGCACGTCGAACGACAGCGGGGCGGGGAGGGTGGCGTCGTCGGAGTCGGCGGCGCGCGGGGCTGGCATGGGCTTGGCGGTGCGGCGCAGCAGCGAACGGCGGGCGCCGCCTCCGTTGGCACCACGGCCTGCCACGCCGCGCCGCTTGGGCTGCGGTGTCGTGTCGGTCGTGGGCGCCTCGAGCTGGGCGGATGCGAGGGGCGGCGGCATGGGGGGAGCGGCCGTCAGGTCGGTGACGGTGATCGTGCGCTGCGGAGCCGCGGCGCGCACGTCCATGGCGGCATCCCGCGCGATCGGTCGGAGATCGACCGGCTCGATCGCGATCTCGCGGCGTTCGTCGAGACGGGCGAGGGCGAGCAGGTCCTCGACCATGCCGCCCATGCGGATGGCCTCCTTCTCGATGCGCTGCATCGCCTGCGAGGTGTCGTCGTCGCCGCGGATCGCGCCCATCCGGTACAGCTCGGCGTAGCCGCGCACCGTCACGAGGGGTGTGCGCAGCTCGTGGCTCGCGTCGCCGATGAAGCGCCGCATCTGGCGCACGGTGGCGTCGCGCTGCGACAGCGAGGCATCCACGCGGTCGAGCATGGTGTTGAGGGCGCCCGTGAGCTTGCCCACCTCGGTGCGGGGATCACCGGGGGACAGGCGCTGCGAGAAGTCGCCGGCCGAGATGGAGGTCGCGGCGCGCTCGACCTGCACGAGCGGGCGGAAGGTCTGGGTGACGAGGAAGCGCGTGAGCAGCGCACCCGCGACGACCGTGATGACGCCGAGCACCGTGAAGACGCCGAAGAACACGGCGATCGTGCGGTCGATGGGCGCGAGGGGCAGCGCGACGACCTGCGTGTAGAGCTGACCGCCCAGCTGGATGTCGAGCGCGCGTTCGAGGTCGAGCGTGCCGGCGCTGGCGTGGTAGACCGCGCCGTCCTCCGACGTGAGCGTGAAGGGCGTCGTGCCCTCCGTGATCGTGCGCTCGAGCGGGTACTCCTCGGGCCACACGGGCCCGCCCTGCGCGGGGACGCTGCCCTTGGACTGGCCCGCCGGGTCGTACACGGCGACGTAGTAGTCGACGGCGGCGGCCTCCTCCGTGAGCCGGATCTCGACGATCCCCTCCTCGTCGGCCGTCACCTCGAGCAGGCCCGCGGCGAGGTCGGACTGCGCGCGTGCGACGAGCTGCTCGTCCTGCGCGAGGACGAGGGCGTTGCGGACGAACCCGAGGGTCGCGATGCCCGATGCGAAGAGCCCGACGACGAGGATGGCGACCGTGACGCCCGTGACCTTCGCGCGCAGGCTGATACCGCGCCACCACAGGGTGAGGGCATCGGTCTTCGCCTGGCGGTCCAGCGGGGGCGTCCTACGCGGTCTTGCCGGACTTCAGCATGTAGCCGAAGCCCCGCTTGGTCTGGATGAGCGGCTCGGAGGAGTGCGGGTCGATCTTGCGGCGCAGGTAGGAGATGTAGCTCTCGACGATGCCCGCGTCGCCGTTGAAGTCGTATTCCCAGACGTGGTCGAGGATCTGCGCCTTGCTGAGCACCCGGTTGGGGTTGAGCATGAGGTAGCGGAGCAGCTTGAACTCCGTGGGGCTGAGGTCGATCGTGGCGTCGCCGACCTTCACGTCGTGCGTGTCCTGATCCATCGTCAGCTCGCCGGTGCGGATGACGGCGTCCTCGTCGGCCTGCATCGTGCGGCGCAGGATGGCCTGGATGCGCGCGACGATCTCGTCGAGGCTGAAGGGCTTGGTGACGTAGTCGTCGCCGCCGGCGTTGAGACCCTCGATCTTGTCCTCGGTCTCGTCCTTCGCGGTGAGGAAGAGGATCGGTGCGGTGTAGCCGGCGCTGCGCAGACGCTTCGTGACGCTGAAGCCGTTCATGTCGGGGAGCATGACGTCGAGCACGATGAGGTCGGGTTCCTCCTCGAGCACGGCCGAGATTGTCTGGGCGCCGTTGCTGACGGCCTTGACCTGGAATCCGGCGAATCGCAGGCTCGTGACCAGCAGGTCGCGGATGTTCGGCTCGTCGTCGACGACAAGGATGCGGGGTGCGCTCATCCCCCCATTATCGTGACGGATCCTCTGTGCGCGCAGGATTGCGGTGCGATTGCGCGCGACCGAGCGGATGCGCTACGCCCCGGCGCTCCCGCGCCGCGCCGTGAACGGTCGCGACGCGCCGCGGGTGAAGTGGCGGGCGCGGCGTGTCGCGACCGTTCGCCGGAGCCGGAGCCGGAGCCGGAGCCGGAGCCGGAGGGCGGTCAGGCGAGGCACGCGCGGACCACGCGGTCGATGACGGGACGGATCTCGGCGTCGGGATCGACGCTGAGGCGATGCAGGATCAAGCCTTCGGACGCGGCCATGAGCGTGCGAACCGCCTCGGCGGGGTGGGCTGCGCCCACGTGCGCGAGCAGGGATGCCGTCCACTCGACGTATGCGGCGCGCTGGGCGAGCAGCGGTTCGAGCATGACCCGGTCGTGGGCGCCCTCGAGGAACAGGGCGTACCGAGCGCGGGTGCGTGCCGCGAGGGGTCCGGTCTGCATCGCGATCAGGCCGCTGAACGCGTCGGTCAGCTGGTCGGGAGTGTCGATCGTGGGGGGTCCCGCGGTGGCGATCTCGGCGCGCTCGCTCTCGGCGAGGTGGACGACCACACCCGCGACGAGGGCGTCGCGGGTGCGGAACCAGTTCGACGTCGATCCCCTCGGCAACCCGGCCGCGGCGTCCACGCGCGCGTGGGTGAGGGCGCGGACTCCCTGCTCGCCCACGAGGGTGAGAGCGGCGGCGAGATGCCGGCTCTCGTCACCGGCGCATACCGCCGGCGGCGGCTGCGGGCGCCGACCCTCTACGCCTTCGGCGCGAAGGATGTGCCGCTGACGGAGGCCTATGTGCGCGCGCATGTCGGCGATGTGAAGCGCTTCGCGGACGACGTGGAGTTCGCATCCATTCCGGACGCCGCGCACTTCGCCACCGACGACAACCCGCGCGCCGTGCAGGAACTGATCCTCCGGTTCTTCGCCCGGACGGGATGAGTCAGGCGGCGAGCTGGTCGGCGTCGAGGATCGTGTAGGCGTATCCCTGCTCGGCGAGGAAGCGCTGGCGGTTCTGCGCGAAGTCCTGGTCGACGGTGTCACGCGCGATGAGCGTGTAGAAGCTCGCCGTGTGCCCGTTGGTCTTCGGACGCAGTAGGCGGCCGAGACGCTGGGCCTCCTCCTGGCGCGACCCGAACGAGCCCGACACCTGGATGGCGACGGATGCCTCGGGCAGGTCCACCGAGAAGTTCGCGACCTTCGACACCACGAGCACCGTGAGCGAGCCCTCGCGGAACGCCTGGAACAGCTCCTCGCGCTCGTCGACGGGCGTCGCGCCCGTGATCTTCGGGGCCCCGAGCGCGTCGGCCAGGATGTCGATCTGGTCGAGGTACTGGCCGATGATCAGGATGCGTTCGCCCTCGTGCCGCTCGACGAGGCTGCGGACGACCCCGATCTTCGCGTGCGCCGTCGCGGCGAGGCGATACCGCTCGTCATCCGCCGCCGCGGCGTACTCGAGGCGGTCGGAGGCGGGCAGGTCGATGCGCACCTCGTAGCAGGCGGCGGGGGAGATGAAGCCCTGGGCCTCGATCTCCTTCCACGGGGCGTCGAACCGCTTGGGGCCGATGAGGCTGAAGACGTCGCCCTCGCGGCCGTCCTCGCGCACGAGCGTGGCCGTCAGGCCCAGGCGCCGGCGCGCCTGCAGTTCCGCGGTGAGCTTGAAGACGGGGGCGGGGAGCAGGTGCACCTCGTCGTAGACGATGAGGCCCCAGTCGAGCGCGTCGAGCAGCGCGAGGTGCGCGTACTCGCCCTTCCGCTTGGCGGTGAGGATCTGGTACGTCGCGATCGTGACCGGCTTGACCTCCTTCACCTGCCCCGAGTACTCGCCGATCTCCTCGGGCGTGAGCGACGTGCGTCGCAGCAGCTCGTCGCGCCACTGGCGCGCCGAGACGGTGTTGGTGACGAGGATGAGCGTCGTCGTCTTGGTGTCGGCCATCGCCGCCGCGCCCACAAGGGTCTTCCCGGCGCCGCAGGGCAGCACCACGACGCCCGAGCCGCCGTCGGCGAAGCTGTCGACGGCCTTGCGCTGGTAAGGGCGCAGGTGCCAGCCGTCCTCCGCGAGCTCGATCTCGTGGGGGGTGCCGGGGCTGTAGCCGGCGAGGTCTTCGGCGGGCCACCCGATCTTCAGCAGCTCCTGCTTGATGTGGCCGCGGGCCCACGCATCCACCGTGTACGAATCGGGGGTGGGGTGGCCGGTCAGCAGCGGCTGGATGCGCTTGTTCTTGGCGACCTCGGCGAGCACCGCCTGGTCGGTGGAGCGCAGCACGAGGGTGCCCTCGTCGTCGCGCTCGATGAGCAGGCGGCCGTAGCGGCCCACCGTCTCGCGGATGTCGATCGACACCGAGGGCGGCACGGGGAACCGCGACCAGCGCTCGAGGGTCTCGAGCATGTCGTCGGCCTGGTGTCCCGCCGCACGCGCGTTCCACAGGCCCAGCCGCGTCACACGGTAGGTGTGGATGTGCTCGGGGGCGCGCTCGAGCTCGGCGAAGACGGCCAGCTCGTGGCGGGCGGTCTCGGCATCCGGGTGCGCCACCTCGAGCAGCACCGTGCGATCGCTCTGGACGATGAGGGGACCGTCAGACATAACTGCTCAGTCTACCGGCGGGATGCCGCGGCGGGCGCGGCGGCTCACAGGCGACGGATGCTGCGGATGCTCGAGACCGGGAGGGTGCGCTCCACGTCGGTGCCGCGCTCGCGGCCGCGCATCCGGCCGCCGCCCATGCCGGACGCCTCGAGCACGAACGTGCGCGCGACGCCGCCCGGCAGCTCGACGTCGATCTCGACGAGGCTGCGCTCGCGCACCGCGGCCTCGAGCTCGCGGTCGAGCCACGCGGCGTCCGCGTCGGCCTCGTCGGCCCCACGCAGCAGGCGGATTATAGGACCGTACGTCTCGCCGTCGTCGGTCGCGGGGGGCGAGACGGCGACCCGGTGCCGGCGCAATCGCAGCATCGTCCCGTCGGCGTCGACCGCGATCGCGGGGTACCGGGCGTCGATGAGGGCCCACAGCACCGTGTCGCGCGCGACCCGCGAGGTGAGGGCGCTGCCGTCGGCGGTGCGCACGAGCCCGAGGGGCCGCAGCGACTGATCGACGGCGATCGGCTCGAGCGCCTCGGGCGACGAGCTCCACACGCGCGTGCGCGTCGCATCGGCCGGGGCATCGGGGTCGTCGCCGACCCGCACGGTGCCGTGGCGCTCCGCCGTCGTGCGCACGAGGTAGTCGAGCGGCTGGGGCACACCCGTGAGCGAGAGCTCGGCGAGGAAGGCGAGGATCGTCTCGGCGTTCTCGCCCTCCGTGAGCGCCCCTGCGACGGTCTCGGCCGTGAAGCGGTAGGAGGATGCCTGGGCGTGCGATTCGCGCACGGCGATGCGGCGCAGTCTCACGTCGAGCCCCGGGGCGAGAGGACCGGGCGAGATCGCGGTGAGGTCGTTCTGCAGGTAGATGCGGTCGACCTCGCGCGGCATGAGTGTTGCGAGCTCCCGCGCCGCGGCGGCGGGGTCGGCGCCGATGAGGCGCGTCCACGAGGGGGCGGCGCCCGTGGGAGTCACGATGCCCCACGCCTCGGCCTCGCGGCGGAACGCGGCGCCCCGGTCGGGCCAGGCGGGGTCGGCCGGGAACGCCGCAGGCCACCCGGCAGGGTCGGTGAGGCGGGCGGACGCCGTGAGGGGCGCCGGCACGGCGATCCACCAGGCGCGGGCGGCGGACGTCCACCGGTCGGGGGTGGATGCCGCGAGCCAGTCGTCCGCGGCGGCGGTGGGCATGAACGAGCGGGTGTCGGCGGCGAGCAGGCCGGCGCGCTCGGCGAGCGAAATGAGGGGGTCGACGTCGTCGGGATGGGGGAGGTCCTCGGCGAGGCGGCGGCGGTCGGCGGCGCCCAGGGCCCCGGAGCCCACACGCGAGAGCGGCGTGCGGATCGCCTGGATGAGGATGTCGCCGAGTGCGGCGACGCTCGTGAAGGCGCGCTCGGCGGCGTGCCCCTCGGCGGTGGCGTCGGCATCGGGCGCGGGGCGACCCACGTCGATGGGGGAGCCGCCGAACTCGGCCAGCAGGGCCGCGACCTGCGGGAGGGGGACGCCCTCGGCATCCGTCAGCATGAGGCGTCGCGTGTGGGCGCTGCCGCTCTCGCGGCCCTCCCGGGCGGCGTCCGTCAGCTCGGCGAGGTCGGCGGCGGGCAGCGTGGCGAGGGCGCGACGCAGCGACGCGGGATCGGTGAGGGCTTCGGCGGCGTCGAAGAAGTCACGCCAGGCCGGCAGTGCGGGGGCGCGGCGCTCGCGCAGGAAGTCCGCCAGCTCCGCGTCGGAGAGGGCGGCCAGCCGTACCGCGAGATCCCGTGTGCCCTCCGCCATGTCGGCCGGGCCTTACGCCCTGTTGGCCCGGCCGCGCTTGACCCACGTGATGATCAGCAGCGCGATGATGAGCACGAAGGCCAGCGGCAGCCCGATCATCGGCAGGACGGCGACCATGGGCCAGATGCCGCTGCCGAAGTCGGCCTGCGTCATCCCGGTGGCGGTGCCGATCATGATCGCGAAGAAGCAGCCGATGGCGAGCAGGGCGATGCCGAGCGACATGAACGCGAGGACGCGCTCGAGGCGGCCGGGGGCCGGCATCGGGTCGGGTGTGGTCGGGCTCATCCGTCTCAGCCTAGTGCGCGCCGGTGCCGTAGTCTGATGTGTCGGGGCGATCCGCTCCGCGATTTCCCGCGCCCGCAGGGCGCTTCCTACAGCGAGGTCATGATGCCCACCGGCAAGGTCAGGTTCTACGACGAGGAGAAGGGGTTCGGCTTCATCACGACGGATGACGGCCAGGACGTCTTCCTGCACGCCACGGCTCTGCCGCAGGGCGCGTCGGCACCCAAGCCGGGCTCGCGTGTGGAGTTCGGTGTCGCCGACGGCAAGCGCGGGCTGCAGGCGCTGTCGGTGCGCGTGCTCGAGGCCCCGCCGAGCCTGTCGAAGGCCAAGCGCAAGCCCGCCGACGACATGGCCGTGATCGTCGAGGACCTCGTGGCTCTGCTCGACGGCATCGGCGGCGACCTGCGCCGGGGGCGTTACCCGAGCGGGGGTCATGCGAAGAAGGTCGCGGCCGTGCTGCGCCGGGTCGCTGATGAACTCGATGCCTGACGACGCCACGGTCGAGTCCGCGTCGGCCCCCGAGACGGAGGCCGGCCCCTCGTTCGCGCCCGGGGCACCCGAGCCCGAGGCGTCGGCGCCGGAGGCGGCCGTGCCCGATGAGCGTCTGATCCAGGCGCGCGACCTCGCCCGTGCGGCGCTGGCCGAGATCACCCCCGAGCGCACGATCGGCGACGCCGCGGGGTACCGCGTGGAGCAGGGCGGCGTCGTGTCGCTGCTGTTCAACAACCGGCTGGGCGGATACCCGGGCTGGTTCTGGACCGTTTCGGTCGCGCGCATCGAAGGCGAGGAGCCGACCGTGCTGGAGGCCGAGCTGCTGCCCGGCAACGGCGCGCTCGTGGCGCCCGAGTGGGTGCCGTGGGCCGAGCGTCTGGCGGAGTACCAGGCGCAGCAGCGCGCCCAGGCCGAGCTCGCGCAGCAGTCCGACGAGGACGACTCGGACGACGAGGATCCGGATGACGGGGACGACGCCGACGACCTCGACGACGACACCGACGACCTCGACGCGGCAGATTTCGACACCGACGGCTCGCGCATCCTGCACGCCGGAGACGTCGACGGGGTCGACATCGACGAGCTCGACTCGGACGACGAGGACTCGGATGATGACATCGATGACGACTCGGATGACGAGGACGACTTCGATGACGACGATTCGGACGACGAAGACGACTCGGGTGACGAGGATGACATCGACGACGACTCGGATGACGACGATGACTCAGACGACTCGGATGTCTCCGACTCCGACTCCGACTCCGACGAGTTCGTCTCGAGCGAGGACGACCTCGGCGAGGGCGAGCTCAGCGACTCCGACAACTGAGCGGGCCCCCGTCGGCCTGGCTCAAAGCCGCTCGAGCGTGTAGTCGATCGACGCGATCAGCTGGCGCACGTCGGACGGCTCGATCGAGACGAACGTCGCGACGCGCAGCTGGTTGCGCCCGAGCTTGCGGTAAGGCTCGGTGTCGACGATGCCGTTCGACCGCAGCGACGCGGCGAGTGCCGCGGCATCCACCGACTCGTCGAAGTCGATCGTGACGACGACGGGGGAGCGATCGGCCGGATCGGCGACGAACGGCGTCGCGACGGCGGACGCCTCGGCCCACTCGTAGAGCGCGGTGGAGGATTCGGCCGTGCGAGCCGCGGCCCACGTGAGGCCGCCGTTGTCGGTGATCCACGAGAGCTGGTCGCGCAGCAGGAACAGCGTGGTCAGCGCGGGGGTGTTGAGCGTCTGCTCGAGGCGGGAGTTCTCGAGCGCGTTCTTGAGGCTGAGGAACTCGGGGATGTAGCGGCCCGAGGCGGCGATGCGCTCGATGCGCTCGATCGCGGCGGGCGAGACGGCGGCGAACCACAGGCCGCCGTCGGAGCCGAGGTTCTTCTGCGGGGCGAAGTAGTAGACGTCGGCCTCGGCGACGTCGAAGAAGATGCCGCCGGCGGCGCTCGTGGCGTCGATGACGGTGAGGGCGCCCTCGTCGCCGCGCACGCGCTGCACGGGGGCGGAGACGCCCGTGGAGGTCTCGTTGTGGGGCCACGCGTAGACGTCGACGCCCTCGACCGCTTCCGCGATCGCGCGCGTGCCGGGGTCGGCCTTGCGCACGTCGGGCGCTTCGAGCCACGGGGCCTTGGCGGCGGCGGCGAACTTTCCGCCGAACTCGCCGAAGACGAGGTTCTGCGAGCGGCGCTCGATGAGGCCGAACGCCGCGGCATCCCAGAACGCGGTGGATCCGCCGTTGCCGAGCACGATCTCGTAGCCCTCGGGGATGCGGAAGAGGTCGGCGAGCAGACCCCGCACGTCGCGCACGAGGTTCTTCACGGGGGCCTGGCGGTGCGAGGTGCCGAGCAGCGAGGCGCCCGTCGTGGCCAGCGCCTCGAGCTGCGCGGCGCGCACCTTCGACGGTCCGCAGCCGAAGCGACCGTCGACGGGCAGGAGTTCGGAGGGCAGCGTCACATGGGGCATGGCTCCGATTCTAGGGGCGGGCATCCGTGCGACCCTCCGGGCGTCGGGTGCCTGGATTAGGCTTGCCTTCGTAGGCCTGAAGCGAGGAAACCCGGTCATGACCGATCTGATCGACACCACCGAGATGTATCTGCGCACGATCCTCGAGCTCGAGGAAGAGAACATCGTGCCGCTGCGCGCGCGCATCTCCGAGCGACTGGGGCACTCGGGCCCCACCGTGTCGCAGACGGTCGGCCGGATGGAGCGCGACGGCCTCGTCGTGGTCTCCGAGGATCGCAGGCTCGAGCTGACCGACGCGGGGCGCCAGAAGGCGGTCGACGTCATGCGCAAGCACCGCCTCGCCGAGCGCCTGCTCTCCGACGTCATCGGCCTCGACTGGGCCTACGTGCACGAGGAGGCCTGTCGCTGGGAGCACGTCATGAGCGAGCAGGTGGAGCGCCGTCTCGTCGAGCTGCTGGGGCACCCCACCGAGTCGCCCTACGGCAACCCGATCCCGGGGCTCGACCAGCTGGGCGACGTTCCTGCGCTCACTTTCTCGCAGGGGGTCGTGGGGCTCGTGCGGCTGCTCAACGAGAAGGGTGGCCCGATCGAGGGAACTGTGCGCCGTCTCGCAGAGCCCGCGCAGGTCGATCCCGAGCTGCTGGAGCAGCTGCGCGGTGCCGGCGTCGTCCCGGGTGCGCGGGGTAGCTATCGCTTCAACGAGGGGTACGTGCTGGTCGAGATGGACGGCGCTGAGGAGGGCCTCGAGCTCCCCGTCGAGGTCGCCGCGCACATCTTCCTCGTCGACGCGAGCGTCTGATCGCGACCCTTCTGTTCCCGCTGCGCGGGGCCGCGGCATCCACAGTCCGGACCGCCCGACGTGACAGAATCGTTATCGTCGGGTAATCTCGGGGAGTCGCGCGGCGAGAAGCCCGTCGCACGAACACCGCCCGGTACGCCCCACAGGTTCGTCACTCCGAGCGGTCGCGCCACGCCTGAACGCGCCGACGAACCGCACCCACCCGAAATCGGGTGCCGGGGCCGGAGGACCAGCTTGGCTGATAACGACAACACGCCCGCGAGCGCTCCCGACACGGCCGGATCCGACCTCGGTCGGCGGTCCTCTCGGTGGCAGGCCACCAAGCGAGCCTGGGCGTCCCGCCCGCAGCGAGCGAGCAAGGCCGTCGTCGCCTCGTCGTCGGTGGCGCGCATCGAGTCGAAGCGTCGCGGTCCGCTGCGCAGCGTGCTGACGATCGCGGCCGTCACGGGTCTCGTGGCCACTGTCGCCCTCCCCGCCTATGCGGCCTTCTCGCCCGAAGAGGCCACCACCACGATGGAGCAGCTCGCCGCCGACGGCGCGCAGACGCTCGTCGTGGCCTCCGAAGTTCAGGGCTCCGACCTCTCCCGCAGCTCTTACGCGGCCACGACGCCCGACGAGATCGCGAAGAAGAAGGCCGAAGAGGCCGCCGCCGCTGCGGCCGCCGCAGCCGCCGCGGCGCGAACGCAGGCTGCATCCTCGGGTGGCGGGTCCTACGCGGTTCCCGCCGGGGTGCCGCTCGTGGCCCCGGGCTCTGGCATCGTGCGTCGTCCGCTGCCGTACTTCAACAACTTCGGCGCCCCCTACGCCGGTCACCGCGGCACCGACTACATGGTCGAGCGCGGCACCCCCATCTACTCCGTCGCGGACGGCGTCGTCACGACGTCGACCGACGGCGGCGGGGCGCTGGGTGTGACCGTCACGATCATGCACAACATCAACGGTCACGCCGTGCAGAGCGTCTACGCTCACATGCTCGGCGGCAGCCGCACGGTGAGCGCGGGTCAGACCGTGAGCGCCGGGCAGATGATCGGTCAGGTCAGCGACACGGGTCGTGCTTTCGGCACGCACCTGCACCTCATGATCCACGTCGATGGCACGCGAGTGGATGCCGAGGGCTGGCTCGTCGCCAACGCCGGCTGAGCCGCTGCCTCTGTGGGCGAGCCGGATGCCGCGGCATCCGTCATTCGCCCGCGTCGCGCAGCGGTGCCGATCGTTCACCGGCGCGTCGGCCGGGTGCGCATCCGGGTGAGGTACCCTTACCGCGACGCGTGATCGAGCGGAGGAGGGAGCCGATGGACCGAATACCTCGCATTCGAACCAGGAATGCGCAAGGTCGTTACGTCCTTCGGCATCGTGTGCACTTTTGCCGCGGCATAGCCGTGGTTCCAGGGCGCTGTCTGTAAAGACGGCGTCCTTTTTTGTGCTCGCGCACCCCTTTCGTGAGGTTCCGCGTCAGTGATTCGAATACCGCTGAAGCCGTCACGGCCATTCGAAAGGAACCCGGATGCGCACTCTGGTGCTGAACGCAGGCTATGAGCCCCTCGCGATCGTGTCGTTCAAGCGAGCCCTCGTGCTCGTGATGAATGCGAAGGCGACCGTCATCGAACGCGTGGAGGATGATCCGGTCTGCGGCATCCAGACCACGTTCGATCGGCCCGCCGTGATCGTGCTGACCCGCTACGTGCGCGTGCCGCAGGCGCGTCGCGTACCCGTCACCAGGCGGGGGGTGCTGCGTCGGGACGGGCATCGGTGCGGGTACTGCGGCAAGAGTGCGACGACGATCGACCACGTGCTGCCGCGCTCGCGCGGGGGAGCGGACTCGTGGGAGAACCTCGTGGCCGCGTGTCTTCGGTGCAACAACGTGAAGGGCGATCGGACGCCAGCCGAGATGCGCTGGGAGCTGCGCTTGACGCCGCGCGCGCCCCACGGGGCGCAGTGGACGGTGCGGGGTTCGGAGCGTTCGGACCCGGTGTGGGAGCCCTATCTCGAGCTCGCCGCCTGAGGCTGGAGGTGCTCGAGCGCTTGCTCGAGCCCGGCTCGGGCTTGCTCGGGGGTTTCGTGGGGCGCCGTTAGACTGGACGGGCCAGCCTCTGTAGCTCAATGGAAGAGCAGTTGCGTCCTAAGCAAACGGTTGGGGGTTCGAGTCCCTCCAGGGGCACAGTCTCTTTTTGCCTCTGACCAGGTATTTCTTCTGTGGTCAGACCACTCAGAATGCGTTTTTGGCCGCTTTTTGCCCGCATTCTGAAATTTCGTGTCAGAAATTTCGTGTCATCTCGCAGGACATCGGTGACGGTTCTGCATCAGGACTTCGGTGACGGTTCCGGGGTCGCTCGTGATGGCACTTCCGCCGCTCTCATGTAGGTGTGAGCAGAAACGAGCCTGTTGATCCCCGTGTCCGTCTCGCGATCTCGCAGTGGCCCGACGACGCGCCGCGCGGGGCGGTGACGACGTTCTGCGCCGAACACGGCATCTCGCGGAAGACGTTCTACCTCTTGCGCTCGCGTGCGACCGCTGAAGGGCCCGCCGCGCTGCTCGAGCCGAAGTCACGCAGGCCGCACACCTCACCGACGCAGCTGGGCGACGACATCAAGACTCAGGCGCTGCAGGTGCGTGCGTCGCTGGAGCAGTCAGGGCTGGATCACGGGCCGATCAGCGTGCATGCGAAGATGACCGCGATGGGGTTGCCGGCACCATCAACGGCGTCGCTGTCGCGTGTGTTCCGTGACGCGGGAGTCGCCCGGGCGGCACCGAACAAGCGACCGCGCGCGTCGTCGATGAGGCGGTCGTCATGCACGGCCGGCGATCGAGGCTTCAGCTGGATCGGTAAAACCACTTCCAGGACTGTCGACCGAGAGAACCGAAGGGGGTCCACTGCGGCATTCGCGGCCGTGGAGCAGACCAAGCAAGACGGCATCCCGGTGCGCGCGTTCTGCTGAGCAACAGGCCCCGGCATCAGTACTCGTTCTGGAACGGGCCGAGATTCGACCTCAACCCGTGCCTGGGGACTCTTGCCGGTCACGGGATCAACCCGTAGGCGTACGCGATCTCCATGTCTGCACCGTCGGCCGGCACCGTGACGGTAAAGGCGCCGGAGCTGCCCATTTGATGCTTGCTGCTGGCGCTTGAGAGAGTGAAGCGTGACGGTTCGGCGGCTCGTAGGTTCCTCATCCATCGGTAGCGCGGCGACCCTCGTGCTAATGCTCACCGCCTGCACCCCAGCTCCCGCTCCCGCCCCGTCCTCGTCATCTCCCCCGTCACCCGTAGCCACCGACACCGTGACGTTCGCCGCGGTCATCGACGGTGACACGATCGAAACCAGCGCGGGAACAGTGCGCATCATCGGCATCGACACTCCTGAACGCGGTGAATGCGGCTACGACGAGGCATCCGCCGCGCTCGGCCGTCTCGTCTCCGTCGGCGATCCGCTGGTGCTCTCGTTGCCCGCCGCACAGAACGACCGTGACGACTACGGTCGGATGCTGCGCAGCGTCGCGACCGCGGACGGCACGGATCTCGGCCGCGTGCAGATCGACGCAGGCAACGCGGTGGCGCGATACGACTCGAGCGACGGCTACCCCGCGCATCCGCTCGAGGCCGAGTATCGCGCGGCTCAGACCGCCGTGCTGGATGCGGACCGCAACGTGGTCACGGCCGCCTGTCAGGGTGGGGCGGCTCCCGCTCCGTCGCTCGGTGTCAGCTGGTGGCAGGCGTACTCGTCGTGCACGAAGCTCTCGCGCAACGAGGCCGGGCATCCGACCGGCCCGTTCGACCGCGACGACCCCTCCCAGGCCGCGATCTACGAATGGTTCGCGTACGGCACGGGCAACAACGGCGATGGCGACGGGGACGGCCTCGCCTGCGAGTAGCGCCCGCCGGGGACTGCGCAACAGGGTCTGCCGCCCTGGTCACCTCCCACCGGTGCGCCGACGGCGAGCTGCGGCGTGATGCTCGATAGCCTCGACGCACCGATCGAGAGAGGGCAGACGCATGGAGAACGACTACACAGGGTGGGCCGCGGGCATCGGAATCGTCGGATTCCTCACCGCGATCGTGCTGTACCTCGGGATGCTGGCGCTCACGCTGTGGGTGTTCTACCTGATCATCCGCACGGCCGTGAAGAACGGCATCCTGAAGGCCGACGAGGAGCGCCGGCGTCGGTCGTACCCGCTGCAGTAGCCCGGGCCGGCCTCACGGGCGGACGCGGACGCTGCGCCCCTCGAAAGTGACCACGTCGCCGAGCTGCAGCTGCCGGCCACGGCGGCGGTCGACCTCGCCGTTGACGAGCACGTAGCCGTCGATGATCGCCTCTTTCACGTCTCCGCCGGAGTCGAGCAGCCCCGCAAACTTCATGAACTGGCCGAGGCGGATGCTGTCGCCACCGATGGACACGTCTTCGGTCGGTTGCGGGGCAGTCACCCCGCAATGCTAACCGCCGGCCCGCCGCGAATCGCGCCCGATTGGACAGGCCGACGTTCCTCGCCGGGGGGCGGCTCTCCTGAGTGAGCGCTCTCGCTCTACCCGCGTCCCTTCTCGATGGATGTCGAATCGATCGCCGGGCAAGGAATTCAGCGCGTCGGACCCCGCGCCTTGGCGCAGATCCGCCTTCGTCATCGGCGGCGACGCGATCGTCCTCGGGCACTCGTCGGGCGCCATCCTCGCGCTCTATGCTGCATCCCGAGGCGCGCCGATCCGGCGCTCTTCCTGTCCGAGCCGCCGTTCCACTTCGGCGTCGGCGAACCCGACCCCGGGCTCGCCGATCGGTTGCAGCGCCTCGTAGACGAGGGCAGGAGCGCAGACGCCGTCGTCACCTTTCAGCTCGAGGCCGTGGAGCTGCCGCGCGAGATGGTCGACGCGATCCGGCAGAGCGATGCGTTCTCCGGCCTCGTGGCGGTCGCGCAGTCGACCGTCTACGACGCACGGCTGAGTGCGCAGCTCTCGACGCCGCCGGGCGGGATGGTGTCGGTGTCGCGGTCCGTCACGATCCTGCGCGGGGAGCAGACGTTCCCGCTTCTGGTCGCCGCGGCCGATCGGCTCGCCGAGGAGATGCATGCCGCCGCGCTCGTGATCGTGCCCGAGTCGGTCATGCACCGGCCCGACCCGGTTGCGACGGCTCGCGTCATCCGGCAGCGCGCCTGACGCGACTCGCGCCGGAGTTCACCGCGCGCGGCCGTGGTCCTCGACATCCGGGTCTGCGCGGAGCACGTCGGCCACCTCCTCCTCCGGACGCGGCGGCACCGTCTCGTCGACTTCGATCTCGGGAACGCTCGGCTCTCCCGGTGCGGGCACGTGTCGCGCCGTGCGGCGGTAGCGGACGTGCGTCGCCAGCGGGGAGTTCAGCGCCTCGACCGGTTCGAAGCCGAACGACCCGATCCCGTCGAAGATCCTCTCGCCCGCTCCGAGCAGCACGGGAGCGATGTCGAGCGTGAGTTCGTCGACGACACCGGCGGCGAGCGCCTGGCGGACCGTCGAGGCGCCGCCCGCGATGTGGATGCCCGCGTCCCCCGCCACCTCGAGAGCCCGGGCATACGCGGCGTCGAACCCCTCCGTGACGAAGTGGAAGGTCGTGCCGCCGGCCATCTCGATCGGCTCGTGGGCGTGATGCGTGAGCACGAAGACGGGCGCGTGATACGGCGGCTCGGCGCCCCACCATCCCCGCCAGTCCTCGTCCCACTCGCCGCGGATGGGCCCGAACATGTTGCGGCCCATGATGTACGCGCCGCGCGGGCGCCCCAGCCAGTCGCTCGCGGTCGCGTCGGCCTCGGTGGCGCGTTCGTCACCCAGGTGCCAGCGATGAAGCTCGAGCCCGCCGACACCGAGCGGGTGCTCTCGGCTCTGGTCGGGCCCGGCGATGAACCCGTCGAGCGATATCGAGACGTGGCAGGTGGTGTCGGTCATGCGCGACCTTTCCGTCGTGTCGGGGCCCGGGCGCTCGCACGCAATCTACCCGAGGGGTCGGCCCGCCGACTCGCGGTCCTGCTTCGTGGTCGTCGCTTGTGCCCCGAGTCGGGATCAGAACGGCACGGGATCGGGTTCGATCTCGCACTCGGGGTCGGGGGCGAACTCGACGCGACTGACGGGGGTGTCTATGTAGCTGCGTCCGGTGGGGCTGGTCCATTCGAGGTCGCCGCCGCCCCGCTGAGTCACCCTCCAGGCGGTCTGGTGCTTGAGCACGTGATGTCGTCGGCAGAACAGGGCGAGATTCTCGGCACTCGTCGCGCCGCCGTGGGCGTGGTCGATCGTATGGTCGGCGTCGCATCGCTTGGCGGGCAGGCGACACCCGGGGAAGCGGCAGTGCTGATCCCGGACGGTGAGGTGTCGGCGCATGTGCTCGCTCGGGCGATAGCGGTCGACCGCGAGCACCTGCCCCGAGATCGGGTGAGTGAGGATGCGATCCCATCCGGGCGCCGCCGCCGTGAGCGAGAGCGCGGTGCGGGTATCGACGGGGGAGTGGCCCACGAGGAAGGGGCTTTCGTAGGGGTCGGTCACGCGCTTCTCGATGAGGCTCATGACCGGAACGGTGACCTGGACGTTCGCCCGGATCGCCCCGAGGCCGCCCGGAACGGTATGCGCCGTCGGCTCTCCCGCCAGCAGGAGGTCGGCGAAGACGTCGGCGCGCACCTGGTCGGTGGTGCGCTCGTCATCGGAGGCCTCGGCATCCGAGTCGTGAGCGACGCGAGGGTGGGAGGCGTCGCCCTCGCCGGCGACGGCATGCCTGCGCGCATCGACCACGCTGCGGGCCATCTGCGACAGGCGGTCGTGGATGCCGTGGGCGACGACCGCTGGCAGCAGCGCCCGCAGCTCTGCCATTCCGTCGTCGAGGTCGGTGACCCAGACCGCGCGGTCGTCGAGCGCACGGTGGTGGCGCTCTTCGAAGGTGGTGTCGGCGAACCACTCCGCGCGGCGCTTGGCGAGCGGGGCGAAGCGCGAGGCCGCCTCGGTGAACGCGAGCGGGAGGACGGTGTCTTCGTACTCGGCCCGCAGCTGGGCGTGCTCGATGACGGCGCCGGCCGACACGAGGGCTCGGGCGTGGGCGATGGAGATCTGCCCCGCCTCGAGAGCGGCCGTGGTGGCGACGTAGTCGTGGACGAGCGTCGCGGCATCCTGCATCTGTCGCTGCACCGTGCGGTCACTGACCCGCCACGCCGCCCCGATCTCGGCCGCGATCGAGCGGTACGGCAGCTCGGCATCCGACCCGGTGCGCGCCCCGCCCGCTTCGGTGGTCCAGTCCTCCGCTATGCCGCGGGCCTCGGCCAGAAGGCGCGCCTCCTCCGCTTCGAGCCGCGCCTTCTGCGCCCGCACCTCGACGAGCCGCGGCAGCAGCGCATCGACCCGCGCGTCGGCCCGGAGCCGGGCGTTGAGCGCGGTATCGGTCATGGGGCAATCATGCCCGGGGCCACCGACATCCAAGCCCCGGAATCCGCGCCGATCAGGGGTCTGAAGATGAGAAGAAGATGAGAAATCGGGCCCGGATCACCACCCGCCGGGTCTCGGGTCCCGTCGGCACCGAGATCGCCGACGTCAGCCCCGCTGCGCGCTCCTCGCGCGCACCGTGATGACCTGGCCGACGAAGATCGCCGCCGCAACCGCCGCGGCGACGATCACCGTGAGCAGGTCCTCCTGCACCTTCATGATCGTGAAGGGGATGAGGATCGCGAGGTCGAGCACGATCGCGAGCACCGGCATCCACCGCACGGCGTGGATCTTCTCGCGCAGGTGGCGCATGACGCCCCACTGCACGGCGATGTCCATCGTGAGGTAGAGGAACGCTCCCATCGACGCGATCTGCGACAGGTCGAGGAAGGCCGTCGCGAGGATCGCGAGTGCCGCGGTGATGAGCAGCGGCTGGTGCGGCACCCGCTCGGGCAGTGCCGGCGCCTGGCGCATGTCCTGCAGCATCGCGTACAGACGCGAGACCGAGTACAGGCTCGCCAGCAGCCCCGACACCGTGGCGACCACGGCGATCGCGACCGTGATGCCCACGCCCCACGCCCCGAAAAGCGGCTCGGCGGCCTGCGCGAGGGCGTAGTCGCGGGCCTCGACAGCGCCCTCCGCGCCGATGCTCGCCTCCACCGACAGGGTGATGAGCAGGTAGAGCGCGCCGCAGATCGCCAGCGAGATCATGATCGACCGCGCGATGTTCTTCTCCGCGTCGCGGATGTCGTCGCCCTGGTTGGTGATCGTCGTGAAGCCCTTGTAGGCCAGTACGCACAGCGTCGTGCCGGCGAGCAGCCCCAGCACGTCGGGACTCTCGCCCGAGCTGTGTGCGAAGAGTCCGTCGCCGGCGACGGCCGTGCCGACGATGCCCGCGATCGCCAGCACCGCGATGCCCACGATCTTGGCCACCGCGGTGGTGGTGGCGGATGCCTCGACGAGGCGGTTGCCGACGAGGTTGATCACGGCGGCGGCCGCGATCACGATCACGCCGAGCACGGGGACGAGCACCGCGGAATCCTGCAGCCCGAACGGTCGCAGCAGGTAGGTGCCGAACGTGCGGGCGAGCAGGCTCTCGGCCACGACCATCGACACGTACATAAAGAGGGAGAACGACCCCGCGACGACGCCCGGACCGTAGGCATCCTTCAGCAGCATCGCGATGCCGCCCGAGGACGGGTTGACGCTCGAGTATCGGATGTACGAATATGCGCTGACGCCCGCGACGGCACCGCCCAGCAGGAACGCGAGCGGGAACCAGTCGCCCGCGAAGCCCGCCACCTGTCCGACGAGCGCGAAGATGCCTGCGCCGATCATCACGCCGGTGCCGAGCGACACCGATCCGGCCAGCGAGATCCTGTCGGTGCGATCGGTCATCGGGCCCCTCATCCTTCCGTGCGGCGTGCGTGCGTCGGCCACATTAGGGCGACGATGCGCCAGGCCGTGAGGCCTTGACAGGCTCGTCGCTCGCGTGCCGAGCCCCGATCAGGCCTTCGCGGCTCCGGAAGCGCGAAGAATCGCCTCGGCGGCGGACTCGAGAGAGAGCGTCTGCGCGATCTCGACCGCGCGGTCGTACCGCTCGCCGGCGAGTCCGACGAAGACCGGCCCGACGACGTCGACGAAACCGCGGGTCGCCGCTCCGTCGGTCACGCGGTACCGGTCCACACCGATCCGCTCCCACGGCCAGAGGACCTGCTCGGGCGCCTCCGGAATCACCGTCAGATCGGGCGCATCTCCGGCTCCGCCGCGTCGCCACGGAGCCCGCACGCCCCGCGTCCCAACCGCCATCTCGAGTGTCATGCGCCCCCTTTGTCGTGCCTGCATCCACTGTGACGCGGGACGTTCTGCCGGATAGGGGGGTTGAAATCGCCGCCCCGGTGGGCTACCCGTGTCGCCATCACGTCGCGGGCCTCGTGTCAACCCCGCACGGGGAGCCCTCACGTGCCTCTAACGTTTCCGACGTGCGCGACGCGTGGAGGGCGGGTCGCGGAAGGGAATGTACGTGAGCGACCCGTCGCGCGCCGACGCAGGCACGCAAGAGCTGCTCGATGGCCGGTACCTGCTGGGCGAATGCCTCGGCGAGGGGGGCATGGCCCGGGTGCACCGCGCCGAGGACATCGTGCTCGGCCGCGTCGTCGCCCTGAAGATCATGCGCGAGAGCTCGGATCCCGGGCTCGACTCGGGGCGGCTGCGGATGGAGTCCACGCTGCTGGCCTCGCTCGCCCACCCGTCCCTCGTGACCCTCTACGACGCGCATATCGCCCCGGGCAAGATGGGCTACCTCGTGATGGAGCTCGTCGAGGGCCCGTCCCTGCGCGAGCGGGCCGACGCGGGACCGCTTCCGGCTGCCGCCGTGGCGGCGCTCGCCCGCGACCTCGCCGACGCGCTCGCGACCGTGCACGCCGCAGGCATCGTGCACCGCGACGTGAAACCCTCCAACATCCTGCTCGCTCCGCCGGGAGCGTCGGGGGCGCCCTTCCGCGCCAAGCTCGCCGACTTCGGCATCGCCTACCTCACCGACGGCACGCGCCTCACGGCGCCGGGCACCGTCCTGGGCACGGCTGCCTACCTCGCCCCGGAGCAGGTGCGCGGTGCGCCCGCCGGGCCCGCCGCCGACATCTATGCGCTCGGGCTCGTGCTGCTCGAGACCCTCACCGGCGTGCGTGCCTTCCCGCACTCGACAGGCGTGGAGTCGATCGTCGTGCGCCTGTCGCAGTCTCCGAGGATCCCCGGCTGGCTGCCGGAGCCGTGGCGGGAGTTGCTTGCGGCGATGACCGCGATGGACCCGTTCGCCCGGCCGAGCGCGACGGCGGTCGTGGAGTCGGTCGTGACGATGGATGCCGCAGCCCTCGCCTTCTACGCCGGCGACGTGCCGGCGCGGGTCCACGCGGAGGAACCCACGGCGGCCGAGACCGCGATCGTCGCGGTGCCCCCGGCGCCCGCTCCTCCCGCGACGGAGCCGATCAAGGCGCTGCTCGTTCGCGCGGGCATCTCGGTCTCCGAACCCGCGCCCCCGACCACGCGGTCGCAGCACCGTGCCCTACGCCGGCGCCGCCGCCCCGCGCTCATGTGGGGTGGGGCGGCCGGGCTCGCGGCGGGTCTCGTCGCTGTCGCGGTCGCGCTTGCGCCGACTGCGGGCGGAGTCGTGGACCCCGCTCCCTCGGTGACG